>WRJZ01000031.1 GCA_009778325.1 Candidatus Endomicrobium neocapritermitis
TCTTTTGCTTTGCGTTCGGCTTCTTCACGGGCAAGCCTTTCCTGCTCTTCTTTTGCTTTACGCTCAGATTCTTCACGGGCAAGCCTTTCCTGTTCTTCTTTTGCTTTGCATTCCGCTTCTTCACGGACAAGCCTTTCCTGTTCAAGCTTTGCTTGTGCCTGCTCCTCGGCTTGTTCTTTAGCTTTACGAAGCCTTTCTTCGGCTTCAATTTTAGCCTGCTCGGCTTTTCTCAATTCTTCGGCTGCGTCTATTGAAGTCTTTTGATCATTTTGTTGAGGCTTAGGTTCTTCATATGTTGTTTTCAGCTTGTGATAAATAGCCGTAATCGCGGCGCTGTCCTGCTTCTTTATGGCATTATCAATATCATTCAGTTTTGCCTTCAATGAATTCAAAATCTTTTTTGATTCTTCGTCTTCAGGTTCGAGCTGGCGGTTTTCATGTATTTTGGTTTCTTCCTGAATTTTATGTTCAGCCGGCTCAGCTTTCTCGGATTTTATTTCGGCATCGGCTTTTTCTTCAGCCGCTTCGCTCTTCACGGTTTTTTCATAAACTTTATTAAGTTTATTATTTATACTTTCAATGTCTCTGTGAAGCTCAGCAATCTTTGAATCCTGACCGCCGTGATAGTCGGAATAATCAAAAATAGACAGATCTGATATTATATTTCCCGCGCCTACAAATATTTTCAGGGCAGTATCATAGTTTTTTAAAGATTCGGACGGCCTTCCCATATTTCTGTACACTATTGCCTTATACAAATAAGCGTAAGCGTTTTTTTCATCCAGCAATAAAGTTTCTTCAATATCAGGAAGAGCTTTTTCATACTTTTCGGTTTTAATAAACAGCAGCGATCTCTTCATATACGCATTTATGTTACCCGGGGCTATATCAAGAGCCTCGGCAAGATCTTTTTCAGCCTGCGCGTAATTTCCCAAACTCATATTAGCGTCGGCTTTAAGAAGAATCGCTTCGGTAAAATCAGGCATAAGATCAAAAGCGTATCCGGCGTCATCTGCCGCCGACTTGAAATCATCGGTTTTAAACTTTATAAGCGCCCTTATATAATAAGCCTGTTCATCGCTTTTTGAAATCTCCATTGCTCTGTTTATATGCTCCAAAGCTTCCTGATGCCTGCCAAGCTTGAGCATATTTTCAGCCAGCATTTTATGAATAGGCGCGTCATTAGGGTTTTCTTTTACCGCTTTGTTTAAATCGTCAAACGCTTTTTTCTGGTCATTGATTTTCATATAAGCTTTAGCGCGTTTTTTATATATTTCCGAAGCCGAATATCCGGCTTCTTTGGCCTTTGTAAAATCATCGATCGCGTCGTCATGCTGTTCAAGCTCAAAGCCTGACAGCGCGGCAAAATAATAAGACTCCGCAATCCTGTAATTGCGGCTTACGCAGACAAGAAAATCTTCGCGGGCATTTTTGTAATCTTCAGACTCAAAATAAGCGTTTCCTCTCGTGTAATACGCTTCCGATAAGGACGGGTTTTTTGATACGGCTTGGGTTAAATCTTTTATTGCCGCGGCATTATTTCGCATAATAAAAAATGACTGCCCGCGCCCCGCATACGCCTCAGGATTTGTAAAATTCATTTCAATGGCTTTCGTAAAATCAGCTTCCGCGACGGCATAACTCTTATCAGCCAAAGCGGCAGCCGCGCGCGCGTAATAAAGTTCGGCGATATCTTTTCTTATTTCAAGCGATTTGTTATAACTTTTGACAGCGGCCTTAAAATCGGACAAATTATGCTTTATGTAGCCTTTAAAGCAATAAAGAAAATAAAGTTCCGGCATAAACGCTATCGCCTGTTCTATATCCTCAAGCGCTTTATGAAAACTGCCCTGCTCGCAATAAATATACGCCCTTGCCATATAAGCCGGCGCGAACGTATAGTCGGATTCAACGGCTTTCTCCGTTTCTTTGAGCGCCTTATCGGGAAATCCCTGATATCTGTATAAATTCGCAAGATTGTAATGCGTAAAAGCGTCATCCGGAGATATTAAAGCAGCGGATTTAAAATCTTTTTCAGCCAAATCTTCATCGAGCATTTTTCTGTAAGTTATGCCGCGCTGGTTAAACGAGAAGCTGCCGGCGGGTTCCGCTTCAAGGGCTTTATTAAAATCGCTTACGGCTTTTTCCAAATCTTCCATGCGCCTGTAAGCAATACCTCTGTTATTGTACGAATAGTCATCGCCCGGATTCAATTCTAAAGCTTTAGAAAAATCGGATATGGCGCTGTCAAATTCATCCATATCCCTGTATGCCATTGCTCTTCCGTAATAAGCAGCCGCATTGCTGCCGCTTATTTCAAGCGACTTGTTGAAAGAATTAATTGACTCATGGTAATTTCCCAAGCGTCTGTATACGTTTCCAAGCCCGCTGTAAGCCGTAGAATTTTTAGGATTAAGCTCTATGGCTTTATTAAAATCAGCGACGGCATTATCATACTCGCCTAAAGCGGAATACGAATCGCCCCTGGAAATGTATGAAAACGAAAAGCCCGGATCCAGATCTATTGAAGCCGTAAAATTTTTTATGGCATCTTTGTATACGCCTTTTTTATGGTATATTTGCCCGAGATTGTAATACGCGGACGCGTCAGACGGATTTTGTTTTACGTTATCCGCATACATCTCTATGAGCTTATCGTACTCTTCTCTTTTTGTTTTAGGGTAAGTTATTTTTATTTCTTCGGGGTTCAATTCGGCATGCTCAATAAATCTGTCTATAAAAGTTTTTACATGTTTTAGATAATTAATTGCCATGATATTCCTTTATATTTATTTATTTTTATTTTTTTTAAATCTTGTGCCGATAAGAAGTCCTACAAACATGCCTATCTGTATGGCAAAAATCGTTTCAAACTTAATCAAAATTCCCACGACAAGACCGGCTGCTCCGCCTGCAAGCAAACCTTCAATATCGTAAACGTTATCTACGTTATCCTTATTATCCTCTGGCGGCTCGCCGCTATTTCCGGAAACCGGCTGCTGAGGGGTTTGCTGCTGTTGCTGAAGATTTTGCCGCTTTTGTTCTTCTTGCATTTTTTACCTCGGATATTAGAAGTTTGGAGAGCTTGGCAGTTTAGAAGCTGGGAGGAGCTCTGTTTGTTTTGTCTTTTACACTGCCCTTGTCTTTGCCAAACTTCCAAGCTTCCAAACTTCTCATCTTCCGCCTTTTATAAATTATACCAAATAATATTTACTTGCCGGAATTATTTAACATTTCTTTCACAAGCATAAAAGCCGCGTCTTTTGTCATTTCAGGATTATCCATTTGAGCTTCGCGAACCGTTTCTTTGGCTTTTTTTATCCACTCTCCCTGCGTCAGCCCGAAATACGCCATAAGCTCGCTGCCGCTTATAAGTTCTTCTTTCGGATAGAGCATGCTTGTGTTTCTCAAAAAATCGATTCTGTTTATTAATTCGAAAACTTTTTCATCCGGTTTATCTTTGCCGAAATCAGCCTTTGCAAGTTCCATAACATAATCCGTCTCTTCTGCGCACGAAGCGGCAAAACGTCTGATAGCGCTGTCTTTCCATACGGAGCTGTAGTTTTTAGGATGCATATGATTCTTAATTATATTTATAACTTTTCTGCTGAATTCTTTCGGGTAACGCAGTCTTTTAAGAATTTCGCCGGCGATTAACGCGCTGTTATTTTCATGTCCGTAAAAAGTTATTTTTTCGCCTTCTTGTTTAAACGCGGCAAATTTTCCGGTATCATGAAGCAAAGCCGACATTCTTAAAATCAAATCCGTATTTGTCCTGTCTGCAACTTTTAAAGTATGCGTAAACACGTCGTCATCATGATATTTTGAAGGCTGTTTTAAATTTTTCAGCCTTGAAATTTCCGGCAAAATTTCTTCAAGCAAATTTATATCGTCCATCATTTTAAAGGCGCCCGAAGGAGCGTTTTCCGTAAGAATTTTATTAATTTCCTCCCTGATTCTTTCAGGCGCGACAATACGGATTCTGCAGGAAGCTTTTTTCATGGCTTCAAAAGTAACAGGCTCAATATCAAAACCAAGCTGAAGTTTTTGCCGGACAGCCCTCAAAATTCTTAAAGGGTCCTGATTAAAAATTATATCCGCGTTAGGAGGATCCGTCACTCTTATGATTTTATCTTTAATATCAGCCAGGCCTTTCTTTGTCAAATCCAAAACTTCCATGTCGCTTAAACGCAGAAAAAGCGCGTTAACGGTAAAATCTCTTCTTAACGCGTCCTGCTGCAAAGAACCTATTTCCGTATCCGGATTTCTTGAGTTTTCGTCATAATACTCTTTTCTCGGCATGATAAACTCAACTTCCTCGCCTTCTATGAAAAGCTTTGAAGTCCCGAACTTCTCAAATACAACAGGATTTTTCAGCGAATATTTTGAGGCAAGAATTTCAGAAAATTTTATTCCGGCTGCTGCATTATCTCTGTTTTTTTTGTCCTCAACCATAATATCCAAATCTTTAGGCTGCCTGTCCAAAAAAAGATCGCGCACAAACCCTCCGACAGCGTAAGTTTCAAAATTATTTTCTTCGGATGTCCGCGAAATTTTATCTATAATTGCGATAAACTTTTCAGGTATTTTTATTTTATCCATAATAGAATTTATTTATAACACAAATTTATTGATTTTTCAATATATTTAAAAGAAAATCCCGGCAAGCCGAATACTTCCGGTCTGCCGGGATTTTTTTGAAAGTACGGATTATTTTTAGGCCGATTTCAAAATAGCGTTAATATCTTCTTTTGTCATGACCTTATAAACTTTATCCAGTTTTCCTGTTTCCGTTCCATACGTTCCAAGGAATTCCAGTAAGTACTCAAGCGCTATGGACTTATTATATTCGTCGGTTTTAGGGCTTTCTACCGCAAAAGTAAGTAAATTTATAATATTCCTTTGATCTTCGCTTGTCATAGCTTTGTCCTTCTTAATGCATTTTATGGCAGTTGTAATACTTTCCACATTTTCGCCCGCATATTCTTTTACATCACCTTTAAAAACAATAAATCCTCTTACCCTCAAATCTCTCATTCTGCGTTCAACCAACATAGACCTATAAATGTCCGCATCTGTCTTAACTGCAAACGATTTTTTGCCTTGCGCCCGCTCATCCGCATTCGCTTGCATCCTTTCAAGCGCTCCGCGTAAATAACCTTTTGCCTCGTTAAATATACGTTCGACATCAACATTGCTATTGTTAATATCATTCAACAAACTTCTTGTTTTAGGTGTGTTCAGTATATCAACAACAGTTGCAAATTTTGATAACTCAAAATCTTTAAAATTTATCTTTTCCATTTCATTTAAAATCTCATATAGCTTAATTTCATTTTCACCGACAGGATTAATTTTGCCTTCTAAGATATTTTTCTCGAACAAACCTGCTTTCCTGCCAGATCTATATCTATCTTCAGGAGTGCTTTTTACAAACGAAATCCATTTAGTAATGATGCCCATTAAAAATGCATCAAAATCAAAATATATACCGTTTTTCTTCAAAGTCTCAATAACTTCAGATCTTATGATAATCATTTCTTTACCGGATTCCAGAGCTGTTATTATTTGCTTCGCAACTGCATCAGGTTCGAAAGTGTTATCGTTTAAAGTTTCATCTCTCTGACCTATTTCTGCGGCAAGCAAATCATTCAAATTTCTTATCCCGCGAATACTGAAGCCATTATTGTAATGCTCTGTTTCAACAGCCAGAACGGCATCTATATTATGCTCGCCTTTTACAATACCATCTATCCCCGTAGCTTCTGTTGCAACCTTTTCAATGTCACTTTTCTCCAAAGATCTAAAATCAAAAATTACGCCGTCAATACCTCTTCCATTAACTATTGCCTTTGTATAAACGTCGCGGGAAATACCTAATCTTTTTAAATCACTGTCATCCAAATCATCCAAATTAGCCTTTAAATTTTTTAATTCATCTCTTACGACAGAAAATGATTTCCTGGCCTGATCTAAATTATCAGCCTTAAGTCTTATAATTACATTTTTGTTTTTCGCATGTCCCGCAACTATAAATTTCCTTAATTCTTTTTCGTTGGCTTTATAAGCCTCAACATCGATTTCAACGATAAAGTTAGCAATGTTTTTATATTCCGGGGCAACAAAAATACCTTTTTGAGAAAGTTGGGAAACATTAACAGTGGTGCTGCCATTTCGTCCGTTTCGCATATCATCACCGTCTCTTATGCCTCTTAATTTTTCCTCAAACTTGGCTAACTTATCCATTTCGTCTAAGTCGCCGGTCACAAACGGGAACAACGCTTTTTTGGCTAAATCTTTGTCAGTATCATTTACAGTTCTGGCAATAACCACCGCTTCGGAAAATTCAGCAATTAATTCGCCATAGGTAATATTGTCAGCCTTTTTGGAATTAAAATCAACCTCTACTATACCGGCAAGCACATTCTCATCATTCTTCAAATATTTGAGAGTATATTTGAGCGCTTCAAATTCGGCTTCAGCGCCATCGGCATTGTAAAAATACAAATCTATTACAACTCCGGCATCAGTTGTAATGGAATATTTATAAATATGTATTAATCCTGTTTTACCCATTATACCTGTTGGTATAATATCGAGACTCTTAGATGTAGATTTGTCAGGAAAATATTTTGCAATATCATTTGCTGCATTTTCTCCATAAGGCATTACACCGATTACCCTTTTGCCAAGCTTAGATTTCTCAATCATATTTTTATAAACAGCATCACTGTCTGCAGGGTATTCCCTATACGCCAAAATATCGGCATATCCGATAATAGCAGGATAGTATGCAGAGATTGTTGTTGTATTTAAATTTATGCGCAAAAGTTTTGCAATAGCTTTGCCAATAGCATTGATAATATCATCAAAATTCACAAGCTGCTTAGTGGCTGCGGCAATTATACTCGAACTCTCCGTTGATTCTGGTCCGGCTTGTACCTCAGTTATCCATATCGGGGCCTCGACTGCCTGCTTGCCGGTCGCCTTGCCCACCATCAACGCTACGTCCAGTATCTCACACGCTACAACTTTCGCGTTCTGCGGTACCAGTGTTGCCAGATAACCCGACAACGAAGCTGCCCAAGCCGCCGCCATCGCGCGCGGCACCCGCGCCACTTCCTTACCGTCCACATAGAACCCAACCGTGCTTTCAGCCGGATACGCCTTCGCGTCCGTACTGGTCAGATACTCCGCCCACGCATTCCGGTTATCTTCTTGTGTCTTCTTCAGTTTATCATCGTACGCCTTCTTCTCTTCCGCCCCAATCTTTCCTTTGAGCGCGCGTGCGGCAAGAGCGTACTGTTCCGCCAGCGTCGCGAGCTGTTGTTCAGCCTGACTTAGTTTCATCAAATTTTTGCCGTCGTCCAAAACATCTTCAAAGATTATCTTAAAGATTCCCTCTTTTTGTTCTTGTGCCTTTTTTTTGTCTTCTTCAGATGGTACCGCCATCCTCATCAACAATCCCTGGCGCTCGCCCGGCTTCGCCTGCTCATCGCCGTAGAAGTCTGCCGCTGCTTCAGCAAGCACCACTTTAGCTCCTTCCAAGTACTTCTCCATGTCCGTGTCGCTCATGCCCGCGCTGTCCTGCGGCAGAATACCCAAAGCCCAGTTGTAATCACGGTTCTCTGTTCCTGTGCCAGAAGGCCGGAACGTCGTTACGATCTGATATTTCATCCCCTTGTATTCCCGTTCCACATTAAAGCGGATGCCTTCTTCCGGGAAACCGAGATAGTTGTTGTCATATTTCCAGTCGCGGTAAATCACCACGTCTTCGGCGCCTTTCTGTAGCTTGTACTTTCCGCCGAAGAATGTCACTTCATTTCCCAGGTCGTGCGCACGCATTGCGATATACGCCAGCGTCTTCTCAATGGCTTGAATCGTCTCAACTTTCATTGCCACGCCTGCTGCACCGCGGTAACGGATGTAGTCGTTCTGCGTCAATGTCACCCGTCCGGCGGCTTTCCACATTTCCAGGTAGTTGTCGTAAAGCGTCTGGTTATAGAGCTTCAGCAACACGGCCTGTTCCAAGAATTTGTACGCTGCCAGCGAGCCGTCCTTTTCACGTACGTGCTCATTAATGACTTTCACGCTCTCTTCGCCAAGCCTAATAAATGCTGTCCGCAGGTCATTCTTCGATTCATTCAGAAGTTCCAGCACCCTTTCATTAGAGAGTTGTTCCTGGCTGGTTTCTCCGAACTCGCCGTATCCGTTAGATTCCTCCACGCCGCAGATGATGTCCAGGTTGGACACAAGCGACAGTTGGTTTAGCAATGCCGTGCGGTCAACATTCGCTTTGCGCGCCATATTCATCACTTCGTCGATCTCCGGAATCTGCCCTTTCACCGGCGTGTATGCTTCCTCAAACAACGGCAACACTTGCGCCGCCCATGGAGCCCGTGCGTCGCCCAGCTCCAGCAGCCTCCGTGCAGCCCACGCCGCACGCGAGAATTGCATCAATTTGTCCGCCCGTTCCGCCAAAAGTGTGAACCCTACATATGTGTCCACGCTCGACACGTGGTAACCCTGGTTCCGGTAGTAGTTGGCTATGTCTTCCAGTCCCGAGGTTGTCACATGGGATTTAATTATTACGTACAGCTTATCTTTACTCAGATTGTCCTGCTTCTTCAGGTTCTCGAGCTTGTTGTAGGCCAGCATCATCCATGCGTCATTGGCTGTAATCATCTGCTTGTCCTGCAGCAGACGGTCCACAGCCGCCAGCTTCTGTGCTATCTTCGCTTCCGGATGTCCTATCGATGTCAGGTAGGCAGCCAAAGAGTCCTTCAGCCGCTGCTTAGTATTGCCGGCCTGGCTGTCCGAAGTTTTCACCGCAGCCACAAAGCCCATCGAGGCTCTGTCAATATCCGGATCCGTCGCAATGAACACTTCCTGCTCGTCCAACTTACGCAATGCCTTATCGAATTTCTTGAGATCCTGCCCGGCTTCCTGCAAGAGATAATCGAGCATGCTCACCACGCACGCGTCCACGCTGCCAGGATCCGGCATACCGAGCTTCCACCCTTTGATGAATGCCTTGAACCGTCCGTCCACACGCTCGGTCTGGCGCTTGACCAGGTCTACTGACTTGTAGCCCATACGGCCCAGGAATCCGGCGAAATCGCCGGCGTCCGCCGCGCCCGCTCCGTTGAACGCCGAGTACAGTATCTTCATATTATTACGCATGCCCGCGATCTTATCCTGCTGCTCTTTAGGCAAGTTCTCTAGAAGCGCAATCGGAGAACGCTTTGATAAATGCTCATAGTATTCCTTATAAAAGTTCTGCCTCGCGACCGAACCAAGATTGTCAAAACCGGCAGGAGCATGCTCGTCGCCCAGCCACATCAGATTTCCTGCTGAGTTCCGAATCTGTGCATTGATGTCCGCTGCTGGCTGTGCCAAGTCAAGATTTATGTGCTGATATTCCACGAGGTTACGAAACGCCATAATCGTCTGTTGGAAAGACGGATCCACCTGCGACATCAAGTATCCGATTACGAACTTAAACCCATTGTAGTTGGGCTCGCTGTGGCTGGCCGAAATCAGAAACCCAAACATTGATCCCAATCGGCTGGCTGCGTACACCAGTGACGGCATACCCGCCACTTTATCGAACATATCCACTTTCACGCCGGCTGACAGAAGGTCTGCTGTCAACATATGTGCGTAAATCGCGCCGTTGAGCCGGCTGTCGTAAGCAAATGTCACCTTGCCGGCTCTTATATCTTCTTTAAATTTATTCGTTAGTTGGATTGTAACATCCGGAATCGCCGGTTTCTTCGCAGCCTGCTTGTAGAGTTGGCTCAGCGGCAGCAAATCCGAGAGTTTTACTTTCGTCGCGTCCGGATTAGCTCTTACATAATCCTGCAGCGCCGCTACCATGGCTTTGACTGTCGCCGTCTGCTGCAGCAGTGTAATCGCATTAATTGTGTTTGGCCCCATCAGGATAGGAGCATACGGGTCCTGTGCGAACTGTTCCAGTTCCAGCAACTGCACTCCGTCGAATGAGCTATTGGTTGCCTGATTGCGGATCCCGGCCGTTCCGAACTCGCGCCAACCCGCTGCAAAGGCATACATCAAATCGTCGTGCCTGCCTTCAAGCATGGCACGCACAATTCCCTGTTTAACGTATATTGGAATTTTGGGTTCGTTGAGCCATTCCAGCGCAAATGCTTTGGCCTTGGCTACGTCGCCCAGTTTTGATGCCGGCATCTCACCGCGATCGATTTTGCCCTGCGCGAAAGTCTGCATGTTGGCGAACTCCGCCTCCACCAGCTTTGACCCCGTCCACGATCCCTTGTGGCTCTCCAACAAAAGCTCCGCCACTTCCTGAGCGTACAGCGATTTGGACACCATAAGCCAGTTGAACACTTCCTGCTGATCGGCCGCTATCTTAATATTGTAATTGAGTTTCTCAGACAACGCGACTAACGCATCTTGCCGTTCCTCCAAGTCCATATCCGTATCGGCCATCAGTTCCGCCAAATCGACTTTGGCCACTCTTAGTTCGTACTGTCTAATCTGAACGTCGGCAATGCCCGCCAGCACTTGCGCCCCGGTCTGCTGTTGTTCTACCATTTCAATCAGCCGCTCGGAAGGCGACTCCTGACGTACACCTATCTTATGCATCATGCCGGTAACGGACTTTTGTATGATGTTTCCTGTCACAACCCCTACCAATCCTGAAAAATAAATAAGCCCTTGAGTCTGAAGCAGTTGCAAAAAGCTTCTGACAGGATTCTTATATGCTTCCAAATCTATCGGCGTTTTTACCTCTGCAAATAATGGAGAGCCTCCTATAATTTCGGCATCATTCATGGAGCGGTCAACATAAGCTAAACTCAAAGGTTTATCCTTATCCGTACGCCCTTCTTGCTCTTTCCTTTTATTTATTGCTGCAGGTAAAGCTCCGTGCAGCATTCCGCTTATTAGTTCCCATTGTATTACATCTTTGCCTTTATCAGTTTTTTTAACATATTCCGAAGGTAATAATGCTATAAAATTATTCGAAAGCTGTAATTTTTGTTCAGTAGTAAGGAGTTCTATTCTGCCTTTCAACTTCGATAAAGATTTATCATCTCCTTTTGATATTGCCTCCACTTCATTCCATGTTATAAGAGGCTGTCCGTCTACAATAATAGAACCGCTCAAAGCATATAAAAGCGCCGCATTATTCATTACGTTTATAAAAGTAGAAAACATATTAATATCTCTGTCCGGCGCAAAACCGTCTTTATTTTCATTCTTTGATATCTGCGTATCCATTATGTTCGGGATACCGTTTACATCACCAAATCCGCCGCCGCCTTGTCCTATATTTCTCCAGTTAGCGACTCCTACGTGAGCCAAAGAATCGGAAGACATTCTCCCGAGAATCTCCTCAAACTGCGGGGCAGATAACAATGCCAAAGGCGCGTCCGCAGATGTTAAAACGTCAAAAATATTGCCGTTCAATATGCCTCTTAAAACCGCCATAGGCCAGTCTCTTACATTACCGTGTCCTAAAACTTTTCCTTCTACATATTCAAAACCGCCTTCTTCTTTTATCCTCATTGCGCTGGCACTGTTTTGCAATATGGCGTCAAACCCTATCTCATTAATATTGGGATTGCCTGAAACAGTATTAAAGAAATGAGTAAACATCACGTCAAACGTATAAGGGCTTACAACATAAGCAGTTGACGGATTTTCCATATTTGCCATACTGTTTATTTGTATGTCAGGTCCGGTTGCTATACCCGCCCATATAGCAGCCAAAGCTCTTGGTAAATCATTAAGATCTTCGTCAGATATCAACTTAGCCTCGATAAAAGCTTCCAGCGCATCTTTCCACCTTGAAGCATTTCCTCCGGCCATTCTTACCGCACGGACAAGACCTTGTTCAATAAGTTTTTTCCCGCCAACCGCATAATCTTTTAAGCTCTTTGAAGCTGCTTCCAATATTTTAGGAGTAACAGAATCTAACGGCATATTTAAACTTATAAATCTTGAAGCAAACTCTTCAATTGCCATAGAGTCTAAACCTAGATATTTTTTTAAGTCTTCCAACTTATTAATATTCGCGGAATAAGCAGTTTTCTTTATTTCCCAGTTTGCCTGCCTTTTTAAAAATAAAGTGGCAGCAAGAAAATTTTCCATAAAAAACGCTATATTATCACGCGTTATTTCTTGTTCTTTATAACCTGCTTCTTTCATCAACTTAGTAACGATTGCCAACTTTTTACGGGCATCGCCCTCTATGCTTATAACTTTATTCAGTTTTTTATTAGGATTTGACCTTTCTTCGTCATTCATTTGGGATTCTATTACTTTGATTATATCCAAGACTTTCCGATCAACATCAGAGGGAACAAGAATATTCCCGTTCTCATACCGAACAGGCATGTCTGTTATCAATTTACTCAAATTCTCTTTTGTGAGATAAGGCGCCCAGATTTCCGCGCTGTAAGGGCTCCAATTTTCTTCGGTAATAGTCTCTATTTTTCCTATTCCGTTTTCATCTATAATTACATGACCGGTTTGCATTGTTTTAGCTATTTCCGACGGATCCATAGCCTTTATAACGTCTTCTATCACTTTAAGTCTGGTCTGTTCCTGAATATTTCCGATTTCTATCCATAAATTTTTTATTTTATCTTTAAGTTCTTTTTGATTTTCGGTAATTTGAGTATTCTGAACTTCAATATAAAGACTTGGAATTGACACTATTGTCTGGATTGTTTCCATTATTTGAAATAACGTCTTATATTTATCGCTGTCATCCTGTTTTTTTGCTTCTTCAAGCAAAGCAGCTGCCAACCGCGTAAACTCTTCTATTCTATTTAAAGAATAAACGATGTCATTCTTTGCCTTATCTATATCTGCTTTATTTTTCACTCTATATTGATCTAAATCATTTTTTATTATTTTTAATGCATCATATTGTTCTGCTTTAAAGGTTACACCTACTTCTTTTTCTTTGGAATCAAAATTTCTTATATCTAGAGTTCCAAATATGAGTAAGCTTGCCATTAAAGCTTCCTGAGCGCCTGTGAAAAAAGATATTATAATAGCTATTGCCGAAACAACTACCCCTACTACTGCATATGCTTGCACGGCAGAAGCTTTCTTCGTAGTATCTACCGTTGTATTCGGCATTCCGGAAGCAATCAAACCGTCATTTATTCTATTGAATTCTGCTTCTTCCGAAATCTTTAGATCAACGCCATAGGATTTCAAAAGGTTATTATATCTTCTTACCGTTTGTTCCTGAGTTTGTTCTTGGATGTTCTTTCCTATACTTCCTTTTTTTGTCTTTAGTACTCTTTCTATTTCTGCCCATCTGTATATCAGCTTACTGATTTCACTCAAAGGAGCAGCTTGCAGATCCGGGCGTAAATATAAGCGTGAACGCAGTTTTGAGTCATTGGTATTAAGAATTTCTCTTGCATTGTCATTCTCCAAACCTCTCAAAATGTGTCGTATATGATTTCTTATATATTCGCTTGAAAACGCTTCTTCTACTTTAGCATATGAATTTACAACATGTATAAAGTTCACAAGGTCTATTATAGCCAGACCCCGTTTGTGAATATTCGTATAATCTATTGGCTTAAGGGCATTATAATTATCAAGAGCCTTTGCCAAATTCAACAATATCTCAGGGACATTCGGCTTTCCGATTCCGGTTGACCTCAAAAATTTATCTGCTATATTGGATCTACTAAAAGTACTTCTTAAAGTAGCCGCAAATTCTCCTTTGCCGAAAATGCTGCCTTTAATATGCGTTAACTCATGTTTTATCAGAATATTTTCTATTAAATTTGGATTTGATTTATGCAAAATCATTAATGCCAAAGCGTTTATTTCTATTCTTTTTACACCGTCTTTCAGAAATTCGGCAATATTCTTCATGCGCGGAATGTTAACTATTTCTACACCGCTAAGCTCCGGATATGTTTTTTTAAGATACTTTATAAATGCTTCTGCTGCATCTTTTTGAGCTGGAGTGTTAGCATCATGCTTTTCTAGATCATTTGCCTCATCTAAAGCATCCTTAATCTTATCCGCATTATCTATTTGTTGTTTGAATAATAGTGTTATTACAGTATGCACAACAGATAATGTAAAAATGGTAAGTATCAATACCTGAGTCGGAATAGTTATAAAAAAACTTGCGATTATTATTGTAAAAATCGAAGTCGGGGCGCCAATCAATACATTTACAATACTTCCGTTCTCACTATATGATTCAACTTTTTCTACATTATATGGCTGAATATCAAAAACGCCGTCATTTGTTACTGTAAATGTTTTGGATTCTTTTTCATATTCTGCATCTACCCTATAATTACCGGTTTCCAAAACCTCTATATTTGCAATTTTAAAACCCGGCAATGTAAGTTGTATCTTTTCTTTTACATAAAGAAATTGCGAATTAATAACTTTAAGCATTGCAGACGCCAATTCTTCGCGGGATACTTTAGAAATATCAACGCCATGCTCTTTTGCCGTTTCGCTAATCACATCCAAAATACCTTTTGGGAAATAAACGCTTAATGCCGCTCCTAAACTCTTGTCAGAGAACTCAAAAGCCTCTGAAGGCAACACTTTCTGAAAAGTATTTTTCTGAATATATTTGGAAATCCTTACGACGTCTTCGGCGAATAATTTATCGGCAAGGGCCGCGTCCTGCGTTACATTCGGGGTTATTACCACATAACTCTGGCGGGCGTTTTGCAAAACTCTTGACACGCCTTGAGTATGGAACCCTCCCGTTACGACTACTTCCACTTCTTTGGCGTTCGCAAGAAGTTTGGCAATATCGGTCATAATCATATCTTTTGAAAACGTCATATTCGGATCGTTGGTTTTAGGAAGCGAGCCTTTTACATTGTTTATAAAAATTTTGTCTCTTTCGAAATTAACTTTATAAAAACTTTCAAACAAAGAGTAATACTGTTCCAGCCCGGGAAGTTCGGACATTCTTGTATATTTTGTCCACAAAGCTTTAAAATTAGGCAACTCCCTCTCGAAATACTGATATTCCGGAGCGGTAATTTTATTTTCGAGGAAACCTTCCATTAAGTCTATAAAGCTGTTCAAATAAAGAAGTTCCTTTTCTTTATTGGTTGTTGCCGCATTGTTTCTTACTTCCCAAAGCAGCGCTCTTTCTTCATTTACAAGATTAATCGGATTTATCGCCTGATTAAGACTTATAAATTGCAAAAATTTGGCAAGCTCTGAATACTTTCCGCCGTAATTTCCTTTATTATAAATTTCCGCAAGTTTAAAATAGAATACTCCTTCGGTTTCCGGTTTTGAATGGTAATCTATTAACTCTTTATATTGCGAATAAGGAAGTTCTGATTTAAGCTCTTCTATAAAACTTGCTATCTGTGAGTTAATTCTGTTTTTATTGAGTTTGTTCTGAACGTTCATGATATCGGACAATAAAGTTATCGAAGGATAAAAACCAAAATACACGTTTTGCCTCTGTGCCTTTTTAATCAGGAAAGAGAAATATCTCTCAAAAGAAAGCTGGCCGCTTTTATATTTATTTACAACAGAGTCAATCCTTTTGCTTTCTTTGCCGTAATGCTGGCTTGTCAAATACGAAAGAATCATCCTGATTTCCGGAAACAGTGATTTTATTTCGTCCTTTTGCGAATCTATTGTTATAAGCCTGTGGAAATTTTCAAGATAAGTTTCTCTGTCTTCGATTCCTTTAAGTATGTTTGTTTTTCCCGAATTAACGGAAAACAATTCCGAACCCGTCAAAATGCCTTTTGAAAGAAGAGAATTCACTATCGCACTTTTTAAACCTTCATCTGAAATATTTGCCAGCCACGAAGTATCGACATCGCCGGCCGCGCCTTCAACATATATTTTGGTTACTTTATATTTTGAATCTAAAAAGGAGAGAATATTTGCTATATTTCTCTGGGTTTCCTCGTGGGCATGCAAATCCTGAATTTGAACAATAACTTTATCGCTGTTAAAATTTACGGAATCCGTAACCCTTCCCATATTAAAAGGAATTACAAAATTTGAAGGATTTAAAGCCGGAGAAGTATTAACCGTTTGAAGTACTGGAGCCGCGCTTTGAGCGAAAACCGCGGAAGTAAAGCCGCTTGTAGCAAAAATAGAAAAAATAAAACAAGCCAGCGTAACTACCGAAACAATTTTTTTGTAATTTAGCATCTTAATAATCTTTGACATCTTCTTTTCCCCCTATCGGAATTATATTTTGCAAAAGAAAACACCCTGTCTATGATAAGACAGGGTGTGTATTTATTAAGTAATTCAATGACGCTTCGCAATTATCTTTTTTTCTTATAGATAAAATGAGCATGCTTATAAAAAGAATCATCCAGCCCAAAGAAATAAAATTGCCGTCTCCCGTAACTTTTGACACATGAATATCTTTTTGTATATCAAAAGTCAAAGGAATTCCCGGCAAAAGATTAGTTTTAAAAGTTTTCTGAATGCCGCTGTCGGATATTATCGCTTTGCCGTTCAAATTATTTTCATTTTCGTGTTTTGGCGGAACTTCTTTTTTGGGAGAGGTTTTTGCAATATCCAAAAAATCCTGCAGCACAACATTGACCATGTCAAAAGCGGCTTTAGAAACCGACGCGTAATAGCCTGATATGCCGCTATTTACGCATAAAGACGTAACCTCTTTTATACTCACGCTTCTTGCCAAACAAGGAAAAATTATAAAAGAAGCCATAATAATTGACACAATCTTCTTTATTTTCATAACCAAAATTATACATTAGAAAATAAAAATATAAATGACTCTAATGTGAAAAAATTGTGAAATTATTTGAATGTATTATGGACAATGAAACAATTATTGTCTATTACTTTTGACAACTTCGCAATAAGAGATTTATCATTTTCTTTTATATTGATTTTTTCTATTTCTTCGGTCAATAATTTTGGAAGCAAATCAGCAAACTCCATAAACTCGGCTTTTAAAAGGCTTAAAGAATAACCTATCTTTTCACATAATGATTTCCAGCTATCCAAACTAATTCGTTGTTTTTCATAGAAGGCGTCTATCTTCATGGCCATTTTTTTACTTAATTTAGGATATACCTCCGTTGAAACTAAATCATAAGCCGGAGATATGTCAATATTATTATCGTTATACAATAAAGAAAAATTTTTCGCGTGCGCATCGTTATTGCCGATTAAAAAATTAAACATTATAGTTTTCATTACTATATTTCTATTTTTTGCCGGAGTTGACGTTTGATTTAGCAATTCAAAACAGTCTTTTATAGACGGACCGCCTTCCGCCTGATATTTATTAATGCTTAAAATTCCTAAAGCCTGGCAAAAATCCTCCTGATGAATTCTTTTCACCGCGCCGTTTTTTATTTCCCTGTCATACCTCTCGATTAATAAATAGCTGATATCTTTTGCCTGCTCTATTGAAACTTCGGGAGCCGCAACGCCAACTGCTTTTGCAAGTTTCATACACAAGTATTCATTCAACACAATGTCGTCAAAATTTTCAGACATGGGTTTTACTATATGAGTAGTGGGCGTATGGTTTTTAGGCAGACATATTTTACCGTCGATAATGCTTATGCATGATTTATTCTGAGCGCCGGCCAAGGAAAGTCTTATGTCGTTTGTTTCATCCGCGAAAAAAGGTTTTTCCGGAAGTTCTTTTAAATGTTCGAAAAAAGACTCTTCGGTTTGACAATGCCCTTCAAGCTTTATAAAGGTTGATTTTTCTAAAGGCTCGTCTATTGAAGTTAGAGAAACTGCTCCGGCGCAATCGCGTCCTATAGCTTTTAACATCGAAAAATCATTGTTGCGGCTTATGCCGAATATTTGACCGATCCGTTTTCTTGTTTTTTCGCTTTCGGGAAGCAATCCGTTAAAATACGGCCTGCATTCTTTTTCGTTAAATACTTTCTTCTCAATAGGAAGGCTTTTTGATATTTGAAAATTTGCGTTATCCGAATAAGAAAATTTTAATCTCCCGTTTTCGTCCTGCTCTAAAAAACCTGCTTCTTCTCCGCACAGACGGACAGAAAGTATTTTATCTTTATTCATATATATCCTTTTTTAGAAGCTCGGCAGCTCGGAAGTTTAGAAGCCCGGAGAAGCTCTGGTCGTTTTGTCTTTGTTTTTTGCTGTTACCGAACTGCTGAGCTTCCGAGCTTCTGCCTTTCATGCTTTTCCTAAGTCAATATTTACGCCAAGCATATTGAGAATCCTTATAGTTTTACCTAAAGATGCCGTTTCTTTACCGTTTTCAAGTTCAATAAGGAAACGCACACCAACTCCGCTTGCCCCTGCTAACATAGCCTGAGTTAAATTTTGAGATTTTCTTGTCTCTCTTATAAACTTTCCTAAAGTTTTTGTATCTTTTATAATCATTTGATCCCCAAATGTAGTTTTTTTATAAAACCCCAATAAATAATATTCCCGAGCGGTAATATTTAAACATTTTTTGCATATTAATGTCAATATCTTACCGCTCGGGAATATTTTGCTATATTTTAAGTTTTTTGCAACAACTATTACCTATCGGGAAGATTTCTTTTTTCCCATAAATATTTTAATCAGATTTTTTGTCGAATCATCATGCTTATTGTAGGTTTTGCCTTCGAGTTCCGGAAGGATTGCGTTTGCCAAAACTTTTCCGAGTTCCACGCCCCACTGGTCAAAACTGTTAACTCTCCAGACAATGCCCTGGACAAATATTTTATGTTCATACATCGCGATCAGCGCTCCGAGAGTTTTCGGAGAAAGCTCGTTTATAAGAATGCTGTTTGTAGGCCTGTTGCCCTCAAATACTTTGTGCGGAGTAAGCATATCTATATCTTCTTTTGAAGCGCCGCTTTTTGTAAGGTTTGCAACAACTTCTTCTCTCGTTAAACCAAAAGCCAGAGCTTCGGTCTGCGCAAAATAATTTGCCATGAGTTTTTCGTGATGATCGCCGACTCTTTCCGGCGGATTGATAAATCCTATAAAATCACAGGGAATAAATTTTGTTCCCTGATGTATAAGCTGGTAAAAAGAATGCTGCCCGTTTGTTCCCGGTTCTCCCCAAATTATCGGTCCTGTCTCATAATCAACTCTGCCGCCTTCAAAATTTATGGTTTTGCCGTTGCTTTCCATATCGCCCTGCTGCAAATACGCGGTAAACCTGTGCAGATACTGACTGTAAGGAAGCACGGCATGGCTTGCGGCTCCAAAAAAATTGTTATACCACAGCCCAAGCATCGCCATAATAACCGGAATATTTTTTTCATAAGGCGTATCGAGAAAATGCCTGTCCATATAATACGCGCCTTCAAGCAGTTCCGTGAACTTGTCAAAACCTATAAAGCATGCTATCGGAAGGCCTATGGCCGACCACAAAGAATATCTTCCGCCGACAAAGTCCCAGAATTCAAACATATTTTTTTCATCTATGCCGAACTCTTTGACTTTTTTCGCGTTTGTGGACAAAGCGACAAAATGGCTGGCTACGGCTTGAACGCCCAGTTTTGCGGCAAGCCACTCTCTCGCGCTGAGAGCGTTTGTTATTGTTTCAAGCGTAGTAAAAGTTTTTGAAGCGACAATGAAAAGAGTTGTTTCCGGATTTAATTTTTTCACGGTTTCGAAAATATCCGCGCCGTCAATATTTGAGACAAAATGCACGTTTAGTTTATCTCCGAGAAATTTAAGCGCTTCGCAGACCATTTTCGGCCCGAGGTCGGAGCCGCCTATGCCTATATTTACAATGTCAGTAATCCTTTTGCCCGTTGCGCCCAGCCATCTTCCTTTGCGTACGTCTTCGCTGAAAATCTTCATTTTTTCAAGAACCGCGTTTATTTCAGGCATCACGTTTTTCCCGTCAACATAAACGGGATTATTGCTCCTGTTTCTTAAAGCGGTGTGAAGAACGGCTCTTTTCTCAGTCCAGTTTATTTTTTCGCCGGAAAACATCTTCCCGGCGTATTCGCTGACTTTAGCGGCTTCGGCAAGCGCTATCAAAAATTTAAAAGTATCATGATTGATTATATTTTTTGAATAATCAAATATCAGCCCGAGATTGTCGTCTTTGACTGAAAATTTATCGAACCTGTCCTGCTCTTTAAATAAGTCCCTCATATTCAGATTGCGGTTCTGTTCGCGGTGCGCTTTAAGTTTTTGCCACTGTTGTGTTTTTGTAAGTTCAAATATGCTCATGATTACCGTTTTACTCCTCTTTTAGAAGCTTAGAGAGCTGAGAAGTTGGGAAGCTGAGAGGAGCTATGGTCGTTAAAGTTCTTACCATTGCTCAGCTTCCCAGCCTCTCAACTTCCCAACTTCGTTTTATCACTCTTCTGATTTTTTTGATAAGTCTATATTAAATTTATATCCTAAAACAAAGCCTATCTTTTGATATGTAAGTCCCATTCCGTCATACTCCCCGTCGTATGCGGACGCCATTACCTCGCCTACAAAGTTTTTATACTCCGCTCCGCCTCCGGCGCTCCAGTAAAGACTGCCTTTCATATCTCCTTTGGCTTGTGTTGCCGCAATCACGCTGTATCCGGCATTTACTTTAATATAAGGTCTGGCTTTTTCCCACGCGCCAAACGGATAAAACATCAAAGATACATAAAGCGGAAGAAATGAAAAATTATTGTCGCCGGGAACGTCAACCAATCCCCTGGGCAAAACATATTCAAAGCCCGCGCCCCAGCTGAAATAATTGCTTATTTTTTCTCTGGCTTCCGCTCCTATCATAAAACCGAGTTTGGTTTCATCATCAGGACCTTCGGCGTAGTTCATGGTACTTGGTATATCAACTCCTATTTTAGGAATTACCGTCAGCGCGAAAGACGACGATACGGCAAACGCAAGGCACAAAACTGACGCCAAAATTTTTTTCATTTATCCTCCGTTTTCTCTTCTTATTTTTATTTACGATATTCCGAATATGTCCGCACATTATATATTTTAAAGAGATTTTTGTCTATTTTTCTAACGGCAATTACGAATTACGAATGGCGAATTACGAATAAACGGCAAAAGGCTTTTTAGTCTTTGATTCGTAATTCGTCATTCGTAATTCGTAATTGTTTTTCATTTGCCTTTTTACTCAATAAGTGATAAAAATATAATTATGATAATAGAAAGTTCGCAAAATAAATATTTTAAAGAAGCCATGCTTTTGAAAGATAAAAAATACAGGCAAAAAAGCGGTTTATTGCTTGCCGAAGGCCAAAAGCAGACGGAAGAAATAAGCGGCGGCTGGAATATAAGGCGCATTTTTGTATCCGAAAGTTTTGCTGAAAAGAATTTTTATCCGGATAATAAAAAAACTTTCATTCTTTCGGATTCGCTTTTCGATAAACTTTCCTCCACTGAAACGCCGCAGGGAATAGTTGCCGTCGTAGAAAAAAAACATTACGATACCGAGAAAATTTTAAAAGAAAGCGGTTTTTTTGTCGTGCTTGAAAACATCCGGGATCCCGGAAATTTGGGAACAATTATACGCTCCGCGGACGCGTTCGGGGCGCAAGCGGTTTTTATTTCACAAGGAAGCGCCGATATATATTCGGACAAATGCATACGCTCTACAATGGGCTCGATTTTTCATATACCTGTCATACCTGAAATTGAAACAAATGACATTCTCGGGCTGATGAAAAAAGAAAAAATTAAGATTTTTGCGGCTTCTCTTGATGCGAAAACATATCTTAAAGATACGTCTTTTCCTAAAAAAAGCGCGATTATAATAGGAAACGAATCAAAAGGTTTGAGCTCTGAAATTCAAAAAACAGCTGATAAATTAATAAAAATTGACATTTTTGGAAAAGCGGAATCTCTAAACGCCGCAATTGCCGCTTCAATAATTATGTATTATATTGGAAGCTCGGAAGTTCGGCAGCTCAGCAGCTCGGCAACGGCAAGACAATAAAGACAAAGCGACTAGAGCTTCTCCGGGCTTCTGAGCTGCCGAGCTTCTAAGCTTCCGAGTGTAACATTTTCATAAAAAATTAGTCTAATAACTACAACTACGAGAGTTTACAATGTTGGATGACTTACAACTTATAAAGTTAGCCAAAGAAGGCAGATTAGAGGCATTTGAAGCTCTGATGTCAAAATACAAAGACAGAGTTTATAATATAGCCTTTTCATTTACGGCAAATCATTCTGAAAGCGATGATATATCTCAAAATATTTTTACAAAAGCGTATTTTAATCTTAAATCTTTTGAGGAAAAAGCCGCTTTTTCAACATGGCTCTACAGAATAGCCGTAAATGAATGTTATAACGGATTAAAGAAAAGAAAAAACAATATTTTATCTTTGGACGTGCAAATCTGCGGCGGCGAAAACGCTTCTCTTAAAGATACGATAGAAGACAAAAGCGTCAATGTTGAAGATACGGCTTTATTAAAAGCAATGCAGTTAAAAATAAGAAAAGCGATTTTAGAACTTCCCGACAAATACAGAATGATAGTAACCCTGAGAGACATTGAAGATATATCTTATGAAGAAATTTCGGAAATAATGAAAATATCGCAAAACAAAGTTAAAGTATGGCTTTTCAGGGCAAGAACAAAATTAAAAGATAAATTAAAAAATATATGAGGCAGCGCATATGAACTGCAAAAAATTTAAAATTATATTTAACGCATATATAGATAATGCTTTGACAGAGCAGGACAGAAAACTTTTTGAACTGCATTTATCTGATTGCGCCGGCTGTTCAAAAGAGTATGCCGGCTTTCAAAATATAAAACAGCTTGTGTCCGGATTAAGCAGGCAAAACGCGCCCGCAAACCTCGAAAACAAAGTTATGGAAAAAATTCAAAACGGCGTTTTTACTTCAAATCCGCTTGAATTATTTATAGCCGCCGCAAAAACATCGCTTATTGCCGCGGTTTTTATTTTTGGAATTATAGCAGCTTTGAGCTTCTTTACTCCTTCAGCCGTTCCAAATTCAAAGACGGACAATGTTGACGCTATGAGCAACTACATTTTAAAAGGCAATATTTTTGCCAAGCAGAATGGAATTTCAGACGCAAAAATAATGCAGGCTTTGTTAGGTTAGGAGATAAAAATGGCGGTTTCGTTAAAAGCTAAAGCAATCGGAGCATGTCTGCTGATTTTCATAATTGGTTTTGGATGCGGATTCATCGCAAAAAGCATACTGCATAATAAGAGCGAATACCGGTTTCAGCATGATTTTGAAAGACTTAAACCTCTTACAAGAGAGCTCGGATTGAGCGATACCCAAAGAGCTTTAATGTTCAATATTCTGGCAGACAATAAAGCCGCTATAGATAATATAATGAAACCAATCAACCCGAAAATAAAAATACAGCTGCATATAATGAGAGAGAATATAAGAAATATTTTAGACGACGATCAGAAAAAAATATATGCAGCTCTTTTAAAAGAACATGAAGTAAAACGCTTTGATGAAGAGGAAGAGGAAGAAGAGTAAGCGTTTTACATTTTTTTCACATGCAAATGTGTAACTTTTTGGAAACTTATGGAATCTTATTATACAGATGCCGGAAAGCATCTAATTAAAAAAGGAGAAAAGAAATGAAAAAGCTTTTAAGTCTTGCAGTAGCCGTATTAGTACTGTCGTCAGCAACAGCAGTTTTTGCCCAAAGAGCAAAAACAACAGCAGCGCCTGCTTCAACATTCAGGCCTTTTGCGGTTTTTGTTGAAAACAATTCAAAGGAGAATCATTTTGCTCCTTCCGGATGGATGGGAGATTACGGCGATCTTAAGATTAACCAGGCAAGCACCGAAATGCCAAGAAGCGGAAATACATGCATTAAAATTACCTACAGCGCAAAAATGTCGCAGGGCGCGGGCTGGGCGGGAATTTACTGGCAGCAGCCGGCAAATAACTGGGGCGAAAAGAAAGGCGGTTATGATTTAACCGGCGCAACGAAACTTACTTTCTGGGCGCGCGGAGCGGTTGGCGGCGAAAAAATTGCCGAATTCAAAATGGGCGGAATCACGGGAGAATTCCCTGATTCGGATTCAGCCTCAGTCGGACCAGTCGAACTTACAAAAGAATGGCAGAAATACACAATAGACTTGAAAGATAAAGATCTTTCACACATCATCGGCGGATTCTGCTGGGCTGCGTCAAAAGACGACAATCCTAACGGATTTGTTATGTTTCTTGACGACATAATCTACGAATAATCTCGAAATACCAAAAAAGGGCAGAGTTAAAAACTCTGCCCTTTTTTTATTTTACGCGCAAAGCCGCATTTTCAAAGCTCTCAGAATTATGTAATATTATAAAAAGAATGAAGTTTGGAAGTTGGAGAGCTTAGAAGTGCGGCAAAACGGCAGAAGATAGGAAGGAAAGAAGATAAGTGAAACAAGCTGTTGCCGTAACTTACCCTCTTATCGTCTTAACATCTTATCCTCCTTAACAGACTGTCCAAGCTCTCTAAGCTTCTTATAAAGGAGTTAAAATGAAAAAATTATTATTGCCATTTTTCATAATGTTTGCGGCTGTTTCTTTTGCAGCGGCGGCCGGGAATCATACGCCCGCTTCAATTTATGCGAAAATTATCGAAAAAAGTTACATAGGAAAATATCAAAGCATAATAATAGATAAAGATATTTCTTCAACCCAGCTTCCTGACGGAACGACGGTAAAAAGCAGAACCTATTTTGCCGGCGGAAAATTCCGCGAAGAAACGAAAACAAAAAACGCAAGCGGACAAACAATGAACATAGTAACTATTTTTACTCCTGCGGATACTTTTGTAAGTTACGATGCCGGAGAGAATTTCTTCTCTTTAGGAATCTCTCTGATAGACGAAATCAGCTCAAGCATAAAAAACATAGAACCTTTCACGCCTTTAGCGGTATTAAGAGATAAGACTGAAATCGTAAACGGCGCAGAGTGTTATGTTATTGAAGACGAAAGCAACGGCATGCAAAGAAGGATGTACGTAGAAAAGAAAACATCCCATTTGGTTAAAAGCGTTGTTTCCGGCGAAGACATGCTGATAATCACCGAGCTGTCGGATTATAGAAAAGTTGATAAATATACCGCTCCTTTCCTGATGAATATTATTATCAAGCAAAAAACAGGAGAAAAGCAGACTATTGAATCAACAATAAAAATAACTTCAATACAATTTAATCCGGCCATAAACGCCGATATATTTATCCCTAAAAATGTAACAAAACTCCCGAATATCCCCGGCTTGGACAATATTCAAGACATAATTCAGTCGTTATTTTAACAGCTGATAAAAATAACTGAAACAAAGTTAGCGCATTTCCAGTTATTAAGCTATTCTCCATAAAAAGAGCCTTCATTGTTTTTAATGACTTTTTGCTCCAAAATTTTATTGGAGCCAAATTACACTTAAATTAGATAAAGGAGTTTTCTATGCCGCATGAAATCAGTCTAAAAGATTTTGTAAAAACAACATTAGAAGAAATTAAAGAATCTCTCAAAGGAAAAACTATTAATTCGTCTTTAATACCAATTAAGTTTGAGTTATCGGTAGGCGTTTCTGAAGCTGCAGCAAATGATAAAAAAGCAGGTATTGGATTGCAAATAATACAAATATTTAATGCTGGTATTTCAGAAGACCGTAAAATATCTTCAGAAAATAAAGTGCTAAATAAAATAACTTTTCAAATCCCGCTATATTTAGGTAATGATGAATACGAAAAGAAAGATGAGGTTAATATTGCTATGCAGGGAAACGCAATTGGAGCTTTGGAAGCTCTAGGTAAATTAAAGTAATTTATATACTTTCAAAAGAACATCTTAAAAACAGCGTAGAAATCCTAAATTACTGAACAAAAAAAAGTGCCATTTCGGCATAATAGCACCAAAATAGCACCAATTCATATATAAAACAAATCGGGGAGACAGGAAAAATTCACTCTCATTTAGTCTTGTTTTAGTCTCATTTTAGTCTTCCCGCAATTTTCCCATGCGTATCACGAGTAACCTATTATAGCACATTAATACGCAAGAGCTTCTTCATTTTTACCTGTCGTTAACTCTGTCCTTATCGTAAGGCATAAGCAACCCTTGATTTTGATACGCCTATTGCAACTCAAAGTAGTATGAAAATCAAGTTATCTATTCTCAGTTTAACTTATCAATAATTTCCTTTAAGTCGCCGAGCGCATAGAGCGGGACGTCAAAAAGATTCTCCGTCTTTTTATAATCCGCGAGCGAAGTCCTTACTTCAATCTTTGGCTGAAACTTTTCACGATATATGGTAAGGCTTTTTGATTTCAGATTTATGGACGACTTTACTTCCAGCGGGATAATTTGCGTGCCAACCTGCAGTATAAAATCTATTTCCGCGCGGTTTGGAGCTTCGTTTGCCCAATACGCTATATCAAAATCGTCGGGCATAGCGCGCAGTTCTTGGCATACGAATTGTTCGGTCAATGCGCCCTTAAATTCCGTAAACAAGGCATCGCCTTCAAGAATCGCGCGGACATCAAGCCTTGACATTGCCGACAGCAAGCCGACATCAACCATAAATAATTTGAACGCATCCGAAGCATTTGCATATCCTTTAAGTGGGATTGCGGGTTTTGATACGCGGGAAACGCGGTGTATCAATCCGCCGCGAATCAACCATTCCAACGCTGTTTCATACGCGCTGGCGCGCGCGCCCAACTGAACTTCGGAATACATGAACTTCTTGTTTTCTTTTGCAAGCTGGTAAGGAACAGACTCCCAAATCTGTACAACCTTTTGTATATGTGCTTTAGGGACATGGTTAGAAAAGTCTTGTTTATACGCGGTTAAAATATCCTGCTGAGTTTTACGCACAGCTTCAAAGTCTTTACTTTCTACAAACTTCTTAACTGCTTCCGGCATTCCGCCAACATAAAAATACAAACGCAGGCAATATATAAACTTATCCTTAAATACTTTTATCATCTCCCAATCTTGTTTGGCAAGCAATTCGCAAAGCTGTTCTTCACCCATAGCTGCAAGGAACTCGCAAAAGTTCATAGGGCAAAGATTCATAAACTCTACTTTGCCGACGGGAAAAGATGTGCCCTCATGTAAAAATACTCCCAGCAAACTGCCGGCAGCGATTATATCGTATTCGGGGGCATTTTCATTAAAGTATTTTAGCGAGGTTAAAGCGTTTGGGCAGGCTTGGATCTCGTCAAAGATAATCAAGGTTTTGCCGGGCGTTATTTTCTCGCGGATTTCGGCTTCTAACCCCAATAGTAACCGCTTAGTATCCATATCGCCGGAAAACAACGCAGCCATACGTTCATTTTTTTCAAACCAAATGTAAGCTACATTATCATATTGTGTGCGGGCAAACTCTTTCATAACCCAAGTCTTGCCGACTTGGCGTGCGCCCTGTATTATAAGAGGTTTATGTCCAACGCTATTTTTCCACTTAATAAGGTTTTGCATAGCTTGTCTTTTCATAATAGTATTTTTGACAGGTACAACTTTGCCGCCACTCTCGCCGATTCCTCTTGTGCCGACAATACCGCGAGTGCCTACTATTCCACGTGTCCCAGTGATTCCTTTTCTGGCATATATAGCCATATTGACTCCCCCTGTGGATTTTTGCACTAATTATAACATTAAGGTATCAAAAATGCAAAACTTAGCCTGATTTACCATATCAAAAGTGTGGTTTTTGTATATTTTTTCAGTATTAAAAGTGTAAGAAAGAGTTATTTTCGTATTATTATGTAATAAGCTCATCGACGGAAGAATAGCCCAGCCTGCCTCTTTCTCCGGCAAAGCCACATAGCAGTATCTTAAAATTGTTCCAGACTAACCCCGATCCACCTTATATTAGTATTACACCAGAACTAAATAAAAATATTTATTTCTCAGTTTGAGGGTCAAGCACTTGAAGTGGCAGATAAATTAAACATTAACGCACATCTCTCCAAAACAGAGGTGCTTTTTTTATGCCCAAACAAAAGAACATGAGGTGAGAAAACATGCAAAATTCAAAAATGGATTGGACAAAAGATTTTCCGGTAGCAAGCGAGATTTTAAGGCAACTTGGCGGCGGCAGGGCTTTGGTAATGACAGGAGCAAAAGCCATATTTGACAAAGACAGCCTGACATTGAAGTTAGGCGCAAAGTATTTGCGGATACGACTAAACGCCTCTGACTTATACGACATTAGTTATGCATCAAATCCTGACAACCCCATCACGAAAGAAAAAGACATCTTTTGCGAAAACCTGATAGAGACCTGCGAGCGAATGACGGGTCTATATTTCAAGTTGTTCTGAAAGGATAACCCAATGAAAAACACTACTATACAGCTTGCCAAATGGCAGATAGAAAAAGTCAACGAGTTAAAACGGGCGATAGCCGACAATCCTGCCCGAGTTATAGCCACAGTCAAAAAGGTCGCTCCAAGCGGTTGCAGCCGTGTGATTAACTTTTGCTTCATTAACGACAAGCGAGAGGTTGATTGCATTAACGGCATAATCAATATATTTGCCGGATACAAGATAGACACGAAGATTTGGGGGCTTCGTGTTTATGGCGGCGGTATGGATATGGCGTTTGCCGTGCTTTACGATTTTTACAGAGCATTGCAAATACCTGACAGCCTGAAACTCGCCAACCGCTACACTCTAATATAGGAGGTTCACTATGCAAAAGAAAGAGACACAAACCGAGCGGCAATTCAGTAAAGAAGAGTTCGCACCGCTTTCGAAAGCGCATCTTATTTTCTTACTTATGTCGGTCTTAGCACAGATTTCTGTAGTCGTGCTAATGCTATGCATTATGCACTAAAACACTGAAAACAGCACACATTGTATCCCTGCCTATGACACAAGCCTGCTATCTTTTGTCGTCGATAATTAGCGTATTATCGTGTATTACTTGACGCAGACAAATTCAATTTCGGCTACGACGGTCTTGCTCCAACGAGCAACGATTGACCGCCGCCGCAACAACAAGGAGACTAATCAATGGAACGACTCAACACAGCAGTACCTACGCCCCAAAAGTTTTACAGACGCAACGCAAGAACTTACAAGAAACAAGTCCAAAAAACCGCTCCCGTAAAAGATGAACAGACACCCACAGGCGCAAACACCGCTAAAATCGTGCAGACCTCAACGCACGTGAAAATAGTGTTCCCTGCGCCTCCTTCTGAAGCCATAAGAAGTGATTTGAAGCGCTCATACTTCAAGTTCTACACGCGACCTTTTCCTTGCTGGCAAAGGTTTAAAAGTTATACCGCTCTTTGTGTTGCGCATGAGATATTAAAAAAATATTATGCGCAGCCAGCTTAACCGCTACGCCGATACCATAAAAAGAGGTCTAAACTATGGAAATAACACCAGCCGTTAAACTCGCAATTCGTATTACCGCTACAATCCTTACCATACTTGCGGAAGTAGCAGCAACCATAAAGACAAAAGGCAAATAAAGGAGGACGCATTGAAGAAGACACTCATAAGTAAAGCCGGAAGAAAAATCAGCATAAATCCCCGGACGGTAAAGACCATTGCTGCGTTGGCAATAGCGCTTTTGGAGATTGTTATTAACTTCCTGCCTGACCGACCCAACTCATACGAAAACAACTACTATGACCATTATCAGTAGCCCGTTTCGTTATCCTGACCATTGCCCCTTTATACTGTAGTCTATTTCATAAATAAACTATTTGTTATCATCTCCTCGGAAGTCGGGTGCTGGTTTTACAAGATAGTCATATTTTGTATAATATCATCAGAATATCAACTTAGGAGAACAGTTGGCATGTAAGCCGATAATACCGGCTTAATAAAAATTGAAGGTTATATAGATTATTTGTTGGAAGCGTAGGGAGAGCCTATGCAGAGCTGGGCGGACAAAAGTCCGTATGGCACATTATCAGTCCATCAGATAATCGCTTGTGTTTGCTTGCACCCTTCGGGGTGCAAGCGGCGGCGATTACCCGAGTTACTGATAATGGCTCAAGGTATATCGCCGCTTTTATTTGCACGATTTAAAAGGAATGACGGGAGATTAAAATGAAAAAAATAATATTAGTATTAACAACAGTAATGTTTTGTATCAACGCGGCGTTCGCAGGGCAGACGATAAACATCAGCGATTCTACAATTTATCATGTAAATTTTTTTGGAAATGGCGACGCTTTAAACAACGGGCATTGGGCGCCTAGCGCAGGATTTGATTTACTTGATCCCAATGGTAATACAGTAAATATCAGCAACCTTACTACCGGTTTTGGAGGCGGAGGCACGGTTAATGGCGGATATGTTACTAAAGAATATTATGATCTTAGTGCGTCTGGCGTGGTCACCGCAAATAGTAACAGAGTTCACATCACCTCAAATAGTTTAATAACCGGGCTTGTTTATGGCGGAAATGCATATATTCTTGGCGGTAACTATATAAAAGCTATTGCAAATAATAATAGCGTAACCATTGAAGACTCAGAGGCCTTTCACACGGTTTATGGCGGACATACAGTGGCAACGAATGGTGATGCAAGTGCGAACAACAACGAGGTAAAAATTACTAATGGAATTGTTGGAAAATATATGAACACCCCGGGCTGGGGTAGCTATGGAAATATTTACGGCGGATATGCTACTAGTTCCAGGGGTTCGGTATCGGCGAACGGCAATGTTGTGAATATCACCAGCACGACATTTAGCAACCAAATCTATGGCGGATATGCAAGCACTTCTTGGGGCGATTCTGCGGAGGCAAATGGGAATAGCGTGTCCATAACAAATATGACACTCAATGATGAAGTTTATGGCGGATATACTTTTACTACTTATGGTAATACTACTGTAGCAAACAATAACAGCATAAGCATTACAAGCAGCACGATAAACAGCACTGTTTATGGTGGATGGGCTAATTATAAAGATTCTGCGGCATCCAACTATAACACGATAACTATAAGCGGCACGTCAAATCTTAATAACGCTGTTCTGTATGGCGGTTTTGTTGGCGAATGGAATGGTATTGGCTATGATCTTTCCTCTACGAAAGATTCATGGACTGGAAATACGTTGAATGTAAAAAACTCCGGCATGAGCGTTAAAGGCATTTATAATTTTGAAAATCTTAACTTCTATCTGCCTGAAACCATGACCGCCGGCGAAACGATGTTGAATGTTGCTGATTCAGTAAACATAAGCAATAGCACGATAGGTGTAGAAAGATCGTCGGACTTGAATGTCGGCGATACATTTACGCTGATTAACTCAGCTTCCGCTCTTGTTGCTGACGGTATTAATACGAAAGTCAAAGGGCTGGAAGGCGTAGCTAAACTTTACGATATTTTTGATCTGAGTTTTGACGCAAACAATTTATATGCCACCTATATCTACTCAGAAGATAGGTACCTAAATCCGCAGACTAAAATTTTGTCTGAAGGCGTAGCGGCAGGGGCAGTTATGGCATTGCAGAGCGCAGATAGCATAGATGTATCCGAAGGCGTTTTCTTCAAAATGTTTGGCGGTAACACTGAGTATGAAACAGGTTCTTCCGTCAAGGCCAACGTGTTTGGACTTGTAGCGGGTATAGGCAAAAAATTTAATTCTACGACACTCGGCGCTTTTATTGAATACGCAAGTGGAAGTTATGATACTGAATACGATAACGTATCCGGCAGTGGAGATGCAAGCGCGGTCGGCGGCGGCATCATAGCCAAGAAAGAAATCAGTGATTATTATGTTGAGGGTTTTGTTAGAGCCGGACAACTTACCAACGAGTATAAAAATAAAATCTCCGGATTGAACGCAGACTTTGATTACAGCACGATGTATTATGGTTTCAGTTTAGCCGGCGGGCGCGTGTTTAATGTAGGCGATAAGTTAAGCGTTGATACTTCTGCAAAGTACAGCTTTACAAGTATAGGCGGGAATGATGTTGTTTTGCCTACAAATGAGAAATATGAGTTTGATTCTGTTTTGTCTAACATCGTAACGGCAGAAGTGGCGGCGGAGTATGAAGTAAGTAATTGGCTCACACCTTACGCGTCATTATCTTACGCTTACGAGTTGAGCGGCGATGTTAACTCAAAGATAGATGGATTTGAAATAGAGGCTCCGAGTTTGAATGGCGGAACGTTTGCAGTAGGATTGGGTGCGAGTGTTAAAGTTATTGAAAGATTGACGATTGATTTAGGCGTAAATGTTCTTTCGGGCGTAAGGAATGGTACAACCGGAAACTTGCAGGTAAAGTTTAAGTTTTAAATCATCTGGTACGGAATATAGATGGCGGAAGGCTTGTTTGAGGGTTTGAAAATTTAGCAGAGCTTTAAATAAAAAATGGAGGTCATTATGAAAAAAGCAATACGAGCAGGACATTCCAGAACTACAAAAACTAAAGTAGGTCTGAAAAGAAAGTATATTGCTCCAACAAGATTAAAACCACGAAAAAAAATATAAAAAAGTGACATTGTCCAGAAGTATGAAAAATTTATAACGGAACGAAAAATGATAAGTCATTGTTTGCATTATTGTCATGATTGCGCAGAACTTTGTCCTTGTGAATTGCGGGGAGATTGTTATCGGCTCAACCGTTATCGCAAAATTTGTCGCTGTTTAAAATGCGGACAGACTATTCATTGTTTTAGAAACAGTTATTCCAATGTTATCAGAAAGACCATTGAGTTTTTTGTTAAAAACGACCGATATTTGCTTGAAAACGATTTACACGAAAGAACCGATACCCACAAGCTTGCAGAATATTTACAATATTTTTTACCACAATGGAATGTTGATTGCGAATATAATAAAAATTTGAATACTATAAAAATCCTTGATTTCAATGAAATAATCAACGGGATAAAAAATATTCTGACACAAAAAAATATCAATTACGTAAAACAAGAAGCAGATAAAGAACACAATCAAGAAGATATAAAAGAGGTTTTATTCAGTCTGAGACAAGAGCTTGAAGAAGCTGAAAAAAATCAATTTAAAGACGAAAGCGGTGCTTTAAATTTCTTGTGTTTTAACAGTAGTCAGCCTGATAAAAGATATATCAAGAAAGTCTATCCCGACATAATCGCTCATATTCGCGGAACAACAAAAAATAAAATCATTATTGAAGCAAAGAAAAAATCAAAACCTGATGAAAAAGCCCGTTGGTTTGATTTGATAAAGCTTGGTTTATTTACAAGGAAAAACGGTTTATATCGCTATGATGTCGGATATTTTATTGACTTGCCACAAAACATACCTGAAAATTTTCATATAGAATTTAGACAAGATAAGAATTTAAAGAAAATAATGCCTAATAGCAATGTTTTTATCGTTGATATAAATGATAAAAAATAAGTAAGATGAAGCAAGAGAGATAATCAGTAATTTTCCCTGTCTTCTATAACGCACCTCAAAAGTAAATTCTTAAAATCTAAAACATTTTTGACAGTATTACTACACGGGGACAGGGTACCCTGTTTTTCTATATCCCAGTCCCCCTCAAAAGTAAATTCTAAAAATCCAAAACTTTTTTTTGACCTCATCGAATTAAGGCATCAGACAGTCCTTTTGTTTCGTCTGCCGCAATTGCATCAAACATCGAATAAAGTTAAAATATGTCCAATAAATTATTTTATTGGAGAGTGCCACATGGCGGTTGATAAGGCTGAGCATATCCCTGAACTTTATTTAGCGATTTTGTTGTTTTTTTCTTGGGTGAAAGGTAATACGGTAGAATACTTTAAGTATCCCGCCGGCTTTTACAAATGGATTTCTAAAACCCCTTATGAAAAACATATCAACCAACCCGGTGACGGATATTTTGAACCAAAAGATTATGTTGCAGAGATTACAGATAAAGACGGTTTGAAAAAACGCTTAAATGATTATATACGGCTATTTGAAAAAGATAAACTAAAAATAGCTGATTACTTTCTCTACAGAAAAAACATTTATGAATGTACTAAAAAATGGCAAGAGCAGTATGAAGATTGCGGAAACCCTATGATTATATCTTTTCCTCAACAAACGCCTAAATTGGAAGAGTGCGCCACGTTATTTTCTTTATATATAAAAAAACAGCCGCTCGTTAAACTGGTAGATATAATACCAGACAATGAATACGACTATGAAAAAATGATTTTTAAAGTCAAATTTTCAATTCCCCCTAAAGAAATTTATGAAAGATATAAATCTCAGAACCCGCTTAATGATAATGATATTGTCATTGATGAGAAATCGGGAATAGTACGCTGCGGAAAGCATAAAGCAAAATTCAGCACTACCTCTAAAGAATTTAAACTTATATGCCTCATTAAGGAGAATCTTGGCAAAGCAATTCCTATAGATGAGGTTAGAAGCGCGTTACGGTATTCTAATGTAACAAAGGATCATTATACCTTGGACTGCATTAGGAGTGTAGTCAAGGAAATTGAAAAAAAGTTTCTGCCTGCGGAACCATTTGAGACCCATGTTACAAAAAAATACATGAGTATTACATTGAAGAAATAACAATCTAAAATTTCTCCATAATCTCCACCGTTCTCCACACCATTCTCCATAACGATATATTACTATTGCGTTATGCGAGAAAGCATTAACGCAATCATCAATAGGAATAGCCAAGGTCTGCCGACAAATATCGGCGAGATATTGAATCCTTGTGCAAACGAAACCGTTTATCTTGCAAAAGATAATGCGGCTTTTTTTCTATGTCCATCTCCTACGACGGAAGTCAAAGGAGCGGTTAGAAATGCTTATTGATACCATAAGACTGCTAATTAGGGGCGGATTTAAAATTCTTAACTATGAGCTGTTCAAGAATTATTACCCGGGTTATTTAGAAAGTTTTTTTCATACGCCTCATTATAACGGCAGAAGGCGTATGCGTTCTTGGTTTTTGCCGATAAAAGACGGTATATACAGACCGAAGTTGTGTATATCGATAAGTCCTTTTATTCGACATCCTGTGTTATACATAGAGTTTTCTGTTATGAAACTAATGTCAGTATCAGGAGAAAATTTATACGAAAATTATTCAACGAGTTTTGACATGGTAGTAAGAGCGCTTCTTGCGATGTTAAAAAGTATGGGTATTGATACAAATACAAGGGATATAAAAACAGCAATTGTCAAAAAAATTGACATTGGGAAGAATTTCTTTTCACCTGAAGATTCGTTTTGCCGCGAAGTTATTGCACTCATGCGCACAAGCACTATGGCGTACCGCAGGCTATTGAAACCTGAAGATTGTTACAACGGCGTAAAATTTTATTCCAACGGCTCGAGAACCCTCGGTTATAACAAACTTGAGGAGATGTTAAACAGCAAGTATTCCCTTCCAAGAGAGAGAAAACTTGCAAACGATTTGATTAATAGCGGCTTAAGCATAAATAGTATTTTCCGAATTGAAGAACAACACAGAACCGAATACGCTATGAAAAAAATGTTAGAAAGGTTTTACTGTAATAAAAATGAAATTACATTTCAAGAAGTATGGTATCTCCCATTACATAGAGAGCTTGATTACGCACTTGAGACATTAGAAAAGAATCTCCCAAATATGCTGCTTGAGTCAAATATGAACGAGGAAATCAAATCTTTATATAAAACCGATAATGCAAGAGCAAAGGCGGCGATATTCCTTAATCTGCAACAACAGGGCAAAAGCTATGAAGAAGCCAAGATAGAAGCAGGCAAACTATTTTCCAAAAACTTTATGAAAACATATGCCCCGCCACTCTTAATACCCAATGAGGATAGACGTCTCATACTGCCTATTTTTCAAAAAGAAGTCAAAGATTACAAAGCATTGACCCCGGACATCCTAACCGCTTATTTAGACGATAAATCAAAACAAAAAATTGATACTCCAAAAACCGAAACAGCAGCAAACGTAAATGTAAAACGGGCAGTAATGGCGCAGGGTGAATTGTTTCCCGGTAACGACTATTTCGCCTGTCTCAAAAGAATAAGTATGCCTAATACTGCCCAACGTGAGCTATTTTCCGACAATGAATATTCTGCCGGTCCCAAAAGAACAAAACAAGGAATGAGAGAAAGCATTGGAAAATAAAGTCAGCAAATTATCATCTCTTGAACTTAAAGCAACCCAAACAATTACCGGTGAAGCAGAACTCGTATGCGCGGATAACAATGGAAAGAAGTCCGAGTGTATAGTAATTTCCGCCACCGACCTACAGGCAATTATCGCCGACCTGAAAGCAACAACTGAACAGATTGCTGAAAAAGCTGCGGAAAAGGCTGTCGCTAAATACAGGAATGAAGCAAAGTCAAACGAAAATGAATCGTTGAACGACAAAGAGTTGACGATGTCTGAGGTCGCGGCGTATCTGGGCGCAAGTGTCTGGTGGGTAAGCAGGCATTGTCATTGCAAGCATGTAGGACAGCGCAATGTAATTCCACACCGCAGGAAAGGCAGAAAATATATCTTCTATCAGTCGCAAATTGATAAATGGAACTCAGACCGCCGTGACGGATAAAATAAAATAACGGAGAAAAACAATGCCCTCAAAATTAGAAAAACAAGGCGACTATTGGACATTCCGCTACCGCGAAAACGGAATTCAGAAACGTAAAACCATAGGAGAGGCTTTTATTAGCAAAAAGGAAGCTGAGCGCTTACAAGTAGAGTTTCTGCATAACCAACACAGCAGCGACAAAAACAAAGTTTCAAATATCTCTCTTGCGGCATTTCTGAACGAATACCTAAGCTATGCCCAAACAAATAAACGCCCATCCACATACAACAAAGACGTCTATACAAAAAATAATATCTTAAACCTTATCAAGAAACAAAACCTAAAAGATATAACAGCCCAAGACATAGAAACTTATAAAACTCAAAGAACAAGAGAGATACAATCCATATCGGTTAATCGCGAATTAGAAACAATCAAAGCGATGTTTAACATAGCAGTAAAATGGAAATATCTTAAAGAAAGCCCCGCCAAATACGTAAAACCGATAAAGCAAGCAAAAAGAGCGCCGCGATATTTAAGCAAAGAAGAAATAGAAACCTTGCTTAACGTAGCAAGCGGCAAATATAAAGATATGATAACAATAGCGCTCTACACAGGCTTCAGAATAGGTGAAGTTTATAATCTGCAATGGCAAGATGTGGATTTTATCAAAAACCTTATAAGCGTAGCCCCTAAACATAATTGGACGCCCAAAGACTACGAATTCCGTTCGATACCAATGAATGCTAGTTTGAAAGAATATCTCTTAAAATTACGCCCCGAAACCGCCAAAGAAACAGATTACATAATAAGTCACGACCAATCAATGAACACTCTCTTGGTCGCATATCGCAAACTGTTCAAAAAAGCAAACATAGAAGACGTAACATTTCACACGCTGCGCCACACTTTCGCCAGCCATTTGGTAATAGGCGGCAAAAGTCTTTACACCGTAAGCCAACTATTAGGACACAGCAAAATAGATACCACAATGATATACGCCCATCTTTCAAAAGAGCACCTAAAAAACAGCGTGGATGATCTAAATTTTTAGTCTCATTTTAGTCTCACTAACCCAAAAAGACCCAAAAAAAACAAAAAGCAACAAAAAGAAACAAAGCGCAATCTCCGACGATAAAATGAGAAAACCCTGAAAAATATACATTTTCAGGGTTTATCTATAAAAATCGGGGAGACAGGACTTGAACCTGCAGCCTCCTGCTCCCAAAGCAGGCGCGATAGCCAATTACGCTACTCCCCGATTAACGGCAATTAATAATTAACAAATAATAATGAATAATGCCGGAGTTTCGCGAAAGCGAAACCTAATTAATAGATTTTTGCGAAGCAAAAATACAATAATTGTTAACTGTTAATTGTTATTTATTAATTGCTTTTATTATTTCTTTCATCTTTTGCAAAGCCTGGGCTCTGTGGCTTATTTTGTTTTTTACATCAGCATTAAGCTCGGCAAAAGTTTTATTCTGTTCAGGGACAAAAAAAACAGGGTCGTAACCGAACCCTTTATCTCCCGCTAAATGTTCGGTTATTATACCAAATATTTTCCCTTCTGCAAATGTCGTTTCCCCTTCCGGACTTGAAACCGCGATAACGCATCTGAACTGCGCGCCTCTTTTATCTTTCGGAGCATCCTTCAAAGCCGTAAGGAGCTTTCTATTATTGTCATCGTAAGTGCATCCGTCGCCCGCATATCTCGCCGAATAAACGCCCGGATCGCCGTTCAGGTAGTCAACTTCCAAGCCGGTATCATCCGCAAGAGCCCACTTTTTAAAAAAAGCGGCGGCTTCTTTAGCTTTTTTTGCCGCGTTTTCCTGTAATGTCTTGCCGTCTTCAACGGTTTTAGGGTGCTGCGGAAAATCAGTCATAGGAATAACTTTAATATTCAAATCTGCCAATATATCGTTTATTTCGGCAACTTTATGCCTGTTTCCGGTAGCAATTATGATTTCGTCTATCATTTCAGCGCTCCAAGCGATTTTTCCTGCGCGGAAGTTATCCGTTTAATTCCTTTATACGCCATATCCAGCAGCTCGTCCATTTCTTTTCTTGAAAAAGGTTCGCCTTCGGCAGTGCCCTGAACTTCTATAAACTTTCCGGAAGCAGTCATGACAATATTCATGTCCAAATCGGCATTATTATCTTCTTTAGCAGACAAATCCAAAATCTTTTTGCCGTTGTCATAAATACCGACGCTCACGGCTCCGACAAAGTCCCTTATAGGAATACTTTTTAAAAGTTTTTTCTCTTTTAAATTTTTCAAAGCAAGCGCCAGCGCTATGAAACCGCCGTTAATTGAAGCTGTTCTTGTTCCGCCGTCAGCCCTTATAACATCACAGTCAATTGTAATCGTTCTTTTACCGAGTTTTGATAAATCAACCGAAGCCCTCAGAGCCCTTCCTATAAGACGCGAAATTTCCTGCGCTCTTCCGCCTTCCGACAATCTTTTTCTTGAAGACCTTTGATTGCACGACCTCGGCAGCATGGCATATTCGGCAGTCACCCAGCCGTGCGTGTCTCCTTTCTGTTCCACATAAGGCGGAACTTTTTCTTCAACCGACGCTACGCACAACACTTTTGTTTCGCCCATGGAAAACATACATGAGCCTTCGGCATGCTTAAGGTAATTTTTAACTATTTTAATTTTTCTCATAAATTGTTCCCGTATATTATTTTAGAAACTCCAGCGCACGCTCATCTGTCCGCCAACGCCCGTTCTTCCGAGAGATCTGCCGTAAAGTTCGGCTCCTGCAGAAATTGCTTCCGAAAAAGCTTTCCTCAATCCGACGCCGTACTGCATGTACGGATCTATAGACATAACCGGAAGTTCTATGCCGTTCGCGGTGCAATCAGTGTCGCCCATCAAAGTCCATGTCATATTCACGTTCACAAACGAAGTCATGCCTTTTTTCAAGTCAGCCGATAATTTCAAACCGGGTTCAACATGAAACGGAGCAAACCTTCCGACGTTTACTTCAACGCCGGCAGTATTTTTGTAAGGAGCTATGTCTACCATAGAATATGACAAATCCAAAGAAGGCTGCAGCGCATATTTTTCCCTGCCGTCAAGATGTATATTATATCCGGTTTTTACGGCGATACCTCTGGTGTACATCATAAAATGATCTTCTCCGTATTTTCCTTTTCCGTGCTCATTTATAAGTCCCATATTTGCCGTAATAGCGGTAAAAAAACGTTCTTTAAACAAAACGGCAGTCGCGCCGAGCAATCCTCCGCCCTGGGTTATTTCAGTATCATTTTTATAAGTCTGGTATGACGCGTTATAAGCTCCGTATATCGAAAACACGCCGCTGAAATCTCTCCCTATGTCGGAAGGCGCCGAATTATACCCCATATACGCTCCGTAAGCTTCATTTGAAACGGTAAGGTTTTTGTTAAGTTTAACATCTTCATTATAAGCATAAGGTCTCAGCCATAATCCTTGCGCGCCTTCATAGCTGACTGCTTCATCAATCATGGCAAAAGCCTGTTCGTAAGAGTTAAGCTGCCCCAAATATCCGCCGGTCTGTAATGTTATCGGAGCAATGAAAATTGACGGATTAAAATCAAAAGCATATTCGAACTCCAAATTTCCGCCGTTATAAGAGACAAAGTAAGTAAATACGGGTCCGAGAATTTCTTCTTTGGGGCTTGCCAGCATTAAAGCATTCTGAAGGTTACCGTCATCTGCTATCTGTACGACTATCCTATTACCTATATTGCGCATATCATTCAATACTTTAAACCCGTCTATTACCAACCTTCCGCTGTTATTGTTAAGCGCCGTGCCTATAAGAGTGTCTATCTCTCCTTTATTGAGATCCACGTCAATGCTCAAATAAGCGTTTCCCGTATCTGGAAGATTAAAATCCGTCACCGCAATATTGTCGCCCGTTTGGCCGTTTGTCATATCTATCCTGCTTCCCGCATACATATTGAAAGTTACATCTTCGAAAAATGTCACATTCTTTCCCAATTGCAGCGTACCGCCGTAAAGATTTACGGTATTTCCCGATGAAGAGTTCAAATTTCCAAACTGGGACATATCGGCGTCCAAGTAAATTATTCCTCCGGTTCTTGGCGTTAGGCTTTTTGCCGAAAGCGCACCGACCGTTGAATCATCGTCGCTTGAAGCGTTTATATTGATTATATTATCGTTGCCGTCGGAAGTTATCGCGTCATAAAAAAATATGGTTTTTCCTAAAACGGCATTTAAATTTATCTTAGCTCCCGAAGAAGCGTGTATCGCGTTCGATATGCCGCCGGCTTTGTTATCTTTAAACTCGACATTTGCCCCATTGGCAATTATGTTTACAATTCCGCTGCTGCTGTATATTGCGCCTCCGGCCGTACCTGTTCCTTCGGCGACATTGCCTATAAACGATGAATCATACAATTTCAGCACGCTTTCATTGTAAATAGCCCCGCCTTGCGCCGCCGTAGATGTAGATTTAACAATATTTTCATTAAACGTCACATTACTAAAAGTAGATATCCCTAAATTATAAACCGCTCCGCCTTGTGCTATCGCAGATGTAGATTCGGCAATATTTTTTTCAAATGTCACATTGGTAAAAGCTGCAGACCCAGCATTATAAACAGCTCCGCCCTCTTCGGCTTTCGCGTTTGTTATGATAAGATTTTTCGCTTCAAGATAAGTATCCGTATTTTCAAGACGGAATATGTTTGAAACTTGATTTCCGTTTATTGTTACGGGCTTGCCGTCAGCCCCGTATCCGTCAAGAAGAAGCGTTCCGGTTGAAAGAACTGGATTAAAACTCGACGGCAAATAATAATCATTTTCCAAAACATAATTTCTTGTTCCGGTACCCACATCTACTGCGTCCTGAAAAGTGTCCGTAGAATATCTGAGCAAAAGAAAGTTAAGCGAATAATCGTCGCTTCCCTTTGTTACTTGGTATACTGTATTGCTTCCGTATGTAAAAAAATTAACGTCTTCAATATATTTCGCGACATCCGTAGACACCGAGCCGGTAAATATTCTGATATCGCCGGATACGCCGGCAGTAAAATCAGATAATATTCTCATTCCGTAAAAAACAAGTTTTCCGTTACCCGGAACTTCGCCGTTTATGTTAATTGTGTCAGAACGCAGCTTATCTAAATCAACATCAATTTTTAATGCCGCCGTGCCGCTTACAACGGAAAAAGTCGTAACATAAACAATGTCATCAGACCTGGTGTTTCTCATATCTAAACAAGAACCGTCATACATAAAAAAATCATTTCTTAAAGCGCTTGTTCCTATTGAACCTCTCGACTGAGCCGTAAGATAAGTACCTTCATTTTCAGGGTCTTTTATCCCGTCAAAAATACCAAGACGCAGAGTTCCGCTCTGAAGATTTATAGTATTTCCGGTCAAAGAGTTGTTGATTGCAATAATGCTGTTTGTGGAAGCATTAATTATATTTATTGTGCCTCCGTCTCCGGTTATGGCATCGTTTATGATTATCATATTATCATCATTATTCACTCTAAAATTAACTTCACCGGCATTATGTATGGCATTAGACGCGCCGGTAGCTCTATTTCCGGTAAACTCAACATTACCGCCGTCAGCCGTTATATCTAAAACTCCTTCATTGTATATCGCGCCGCCCCTTGCTGTTCCGGAACTGGCGGAAACGGAATTATTTAAAAACGACGAATTCAATATGTTTACTGTCCCGCTGCTGCTATTATAAATTGCTCCTCCGTAAGCTTTCGCATCCGTCTCTAAACTTTCATTTACCGCTGAATTACCAGAAAAAGTCGAATACTCCACATTAAAAATACCGTCATTATTCAGCACGCCGCCAAAAGAATGAGTGTCGGAGCTAGCCGTAAAATTTTGGAAGTTCGTCAAAGTCATAGTCGAAAAAGATAACTCCTTGCTATCGCTTACGCTAAATACGGAACCAAATTCATTCCCGTCGATTGTAAAACCTTCTCCTAAAATTTCAAGAATGTCAGCTCCCTGAACATTTATTGTTCCAGAAACGATTATATCCGATGACAAACTAATAGAATATGAAGGAGACGAAACCAAAAGTTCCGCGTTAAAATCATCAAAATTATCAACAGAGATTGCATAAGCAAAAGATACGCAGCAAACAGCCGCAAACATAACACATAAAACAGCAAAAACTTTTTTCATCGTTACCCCGTCTATATTTTTATTTTTCTTAACTTCTATCCCAAAAATTTAAGGCTTTCGTTTATTTTTTCGATTTTTGTTGTTGCTTCCGATAAGCGCGCTTTTATTTTTTCTATTTCGATTTCAGGCGCTCTTTTTACGAAATTATCATTTTGAAGTTTGGAATTTGTCCTTTCAATTTCCTGTTGGGCAAGAACGATTTCTTTTGAAAGCCTCGCTTTTTCTTTTTCAATATCAATAAGTCCTTCCAAAGGCAAAAATATTTCAAAACCGCTTGCAACGGCCAAAGCAGAATTTTTCGGCCGGGCAATATTTTCGCCGAACTTTATCGAGCTTATCTTGGCAAGCTGTTTTATATAACTTGCATTATTTTGAACATTTGCTTTCTTTGAGCCGTCAAGAACATTAAATATTGCCTCAATCTGCACCGCAGGAGAAATATTCATTTCGCTGCGTATTGTTCTGATTCGTGTTATTATTTCCTGAACAACTGACATTTCCTGTATTGCCGTGTCTGTATCACTCCTCGCAATGACAGGCAAGAAAGAAGATTCTGCAATTATTTGCCGTACATCCGTTGCCGTTGATTCGTAATTCGTAATTCGTAATTCGTAATTGCCGTTAACAAATTCCCAAATTTCCGCAGTTATAAACGGCATTATCGGAGACAAAAGCTGAAGCGTTCCTTTCAATATATACACCAGTATGGAAAGAACCTGCTTTTTAACTTCTTTGTCTTCGGACATGATACGGATTTTTGACAGCTCTATGTACCAGTCGCAGTACTTTGTCCAGAAAAAATCATAGAGCTCTCTTGCCGCTGTGTCTATATCATACGATTCGTAAGAAGATTTTACTTTTTTTGCCGTATTTGCGAACTCCGCGATTATCCACTCATCCGCAAGTTCGGAAGGTTTAACTTCGCCAAGCCCGCCTATCCCTTCAAGATTCATTATGATAAACCGCGACGCGTTCCAGATTTTATTGGCAAAATTTCTGGCTGCCAAAAATGACTCATCGGAAATCTGCATGTCTCTTCCGGGAGCGGCAGCCTGCGCAAGCGAAAATCTTAACGCGTCTGTGCCGAACTTATCCATTGTCCCGAGCGGGTCGATTACATTGCCTAATGATTTTGACATTTTTTTGCCGCTTTTATCCCTGACTATTCCGTGAATAAAAATATCGTTATACGGAATTTCATTCATAAATTCCAAACCGAACTGAACCATTCTTGCTACCCATAAATAAAGAATTTCGTGACCCGTAGCTAAAACGGAAGTCGGATAAAAATATTTTAAATCTTCATTATTTTCATTTGAACCCCAGTTGAAAACGCTCATCGGCCATAATGCCGAAGAAAACCACGTGTCAAGAACATCTTCATCCTGCGAAAACTTTGTTCCTTTGCAAGAATTACATTCTTTGGGAGTTTCAAAAGCGGCAACTGGTTTGCAATCGGTTTTTTTCTGACCGTTTTCATCAACGCAGTAGTAAACCGGAATTCTGTGCCCCCACCAAATTTGGCGGCTTATACACCAGTCTCTGAGGTTTTCAAGCCACAGAACATAAGGCTTTTTCCACGACGGCGGATAAAATTTCGTTTCTTCTTTATTTGCGGCGTCAACAGCCCTTTTAGACATTTCTCCGACATTTAAAAACCACTGTTCGGACATTAACGGTTCGATTGTAGTCCCGCATCTGTAACATCTTCCTACAGAATGCGAATATTCTTCGGTATTTATTAGCAAATCCTGCGAAAGCAGGTCTTCAACAACCGCTTTTCTCGCGTCGGCAACATTCATGCCTTCGTATTTTCCGGGAACATTCATCATTTTTCCCTTAGTATCGATAATCTCTATTATTTCAAGGTCATTTCTTTTTGCAATTTCATAATCTGTCGCATCATGCGCCGGAGTAACTTTTACCGCGCCGGTTCCGAACGTCTGATCCACAATATAATCCGCGACAATTTTTATTTCTCTGTTAACCAAAGGAAGGATTATTGTTTTTCCTACAAGCTTTGTGTATCTTTCATCGTTAGGGTTTACGGCAACCGCTGTATCGCCAAGCATTGTTTCCGGCCTGGTAGTGGCAACAACAATATATTCATCGGAATTTTTAAGCGGATATTTTATATGCCACAAACTGCTCTTTTCATTTTCGTGTTCAACTTCAATATCGGATAAAGCCGTACCGCATCTTGTGCACCAGTTAACAAGTCTTTTGCCTCTGTATATAAGGCCTTTTCCATAAAGTTTTATAAAAGCTTTTTTAACGGCTTTTGAACGCTCTTCATCCATAGTAAAAGCCGTTCTGTCCCAGTCCAAACCGCAGCCGAGTTTTTTAAGCTGGTCTAAAATAATATCGCCGGTTTCAACTCTCCACTGCCACATAGTTTCAAGAAATTTTTCCCTGCCTAAGTCGTATTTGGTTTTTCCTTCTTTTTTTAAAAGTTTTTCAACCACATTCTGCGTGGCAATTCCTCCGTGGTCCGTTCCCGGAACCCAGCATGTATTAAAACCCTGCAGTTTTTTAAATCTTATGATAATGTCCTGAAGAGTATTATTGAGCGCGTGCCCCATATGAAGCGAACCTGTGACATTCGGAGGCGGTATGACTATGGTGAACGGTTTTCTGATTGAATCGGGCTTGACGGCAAACGTCTTATTTTCTATCCAATACTTATACCATTTTTGTTCAACGTCTTTAGGGTTATAAACTTTTTCCATTTCCATATCATGCACCTTTTTTTGAAATAATAGGAAATTATATCAAAATTTAATGCTTTTTTAAATAAAACAATGAGGCATGTCATTTAAAAATTAAAACTGGACTGAATTTAAAAAGATTTAAAAATTAAAAGTGGACTGGACTATATAAAATACTTTAATCCA
>WRJZ01000032.1 GCA_009778325.1 Candidatus Endomicrobium neocapritermitis
TGACGTAAATCCCGCATCTTCAACGGTATTTACCGCCGATACGTCAAAAATGGGAGACGGAAGCATATCGGCGTCTTATGAGGGCGTGATGTCTTCTTCCATAACTTTTGCCATTAATAAACCTATAAAGGGGCGTAAAATAATGCTTTGCGGGAATTCAATTCTGCAGAGTGGTCCAAGCCCTTCAATAGGCTGGTTAAACAATCACGGAATGGCGGCGTCTTCACCGGAAAAAGACTATGCGCATATACTTCAGAAAAACATAAATGATATGTTCGGACCGTATGAGTATAACCTTTTCAATATTGCGCCTTTTGAAAGAGACTGTACACATGAGCCGCCTTATGACTATTCATCACTGTTTTCATATATTATAAATGAAGTGAAAAGGTTTGACCCTGATGTTGTAAGCCTGCAATTAGGCGAAAATGTTCCCGGTGCAATAACGGCAATCGGGTATCAAAATGCGCTGGAACAGCTTATTACGGCAATCCGTACTGCGCGTCCCGGTGTGCAAGTTTTGCTCTGTACGTCATTCTGGGGAGGCGTAACAGTTCCCGGAGCACAGCAAGCTGCCGCTGCATTACATGTCCCGCTTGTTGAGTTACATCCTTTAAATTTACCGCAATATAAAGCTCTTGACGAATACGAACATGCCGGTGTTGCCATGCATCCGAACGATGCAGGTATGGAAGAGATTGCCAATAGAATTTTTAGCGCAATGTTAACTATACTTTAAATTTTTCGTCATCCGTAATTGTGTCTCTAAATCGTATATCTTAATCCTAGATATAAATCTGCCGCGGTCATAAAATAATCAGTATTTTTTAAATACATATTACCGAGATATGTGAGCTTTAAACCCGTATCCAGATTTAACCGCCGCGCGACTTCAAAGGAAACGCCTAAATCAACCCCTAAAGCAAAACTCGTTTTCTTTTTAACGCCTTCATACTTTACGTCATTTTTTACAAATGTTGCGCCAAGGCCGCCGCCGGCATAAAAATGAAATTTCTGGGAAGACGCGAAATCGTATAAAAAGTTTAGCAGCACAGTTCCGGATTCCTGCCTGACATCCGGAAAATAATCGTATTGCTGTTCGGCAGGCGCTCTGTAAGTATATTCCGCTTCAAATCTCATGCTGTTAAATTTGACTCCGAGTGCCGCTGCTCCTGAAAAAATAAAGCCCGTGCTTTCATCATAACGGATACGGGAGTATCCGTTGTCAAAAGGGTTTGGCACCCAGCGGTACTCCCCCAAATCAAAGCCGGACTGAACAACAGAAACCGCGCCTTTAAACCCGGCATAAGGCCGAACACCGTCAGAAAACGCAAATCCCGAATAAAAAACCGCAAACAAAAATGAAAATGCAAGTTTTTTTATCATTTGTTTTCCATTTTAGAAGCTGAGAAGCTGGGAAGTTGGGAAGCTGAGCAAAGACAATGGCGGCATCAAAGACAAAACAACCATAGCTCCTCTCAACTTCCCAGCTTCCCAGCTCTCTCAGCTTCTGCTTTTCACTCTTTTTTCATCACGTATTTTTGATATAAAAAAGATACCAAAATAAGCATAACCGCAAGGCCGAACAGAGAGCCTATTCTGTAAAGCTGGCCGAGATTCCATAAATCGTGAAGGAACAGTTTAAACGTTGCTGCGGATAAAAGAATAAGCCCTGAAATTCTTACTGCTTTGACTTTTTTTATAATACCTAAAACAAACATTCCTATAGCAAAAAGCCCCCAGCAAAGCGTATATGACATATCCTGCGCCAAACTGTTGTTGAAATCGAACCTAATGCGTCCGTCATCGGCAAAAAATGCCGCTATCTGCGTGTTTAAAAGCACAAACAGCAGTATTGTCGCAAGAGTGTAAAGAGTTATTCTGTTATTGATTCCCGCGTGTTTTTCATCTTTTGGCATCCACAATGAAGCTCCGGCAAACATTGAAACTATTACTATTGAATACAAGTACAGATACCAGTTTAATATGCTTCCGGCCGTAACTTCAAAAAGATAAGCGTCCGGCACGACAGTCTTAAAAAATACCAAAACAAAAATCCAGAATCCCCAATATTTCAGAGGTTTATACGAAATAAGTTTGAACAAAGCTATAAGCGCCGCCGCTTCAAGCGCCCACCCTACTATCAGCCACTGCGTTTTGAACTGCATCGGAAAAATCAGCGTTACAAAAAACAGCGCGGCTGCCGTAAAAATAGCCACTCTGGTTTTCCGGAATTCGTCTTCCAATCTCATAACGCATAAAGCCGTTATGCCGTAGATAACGGCAAAAATCGCGGGAATCACGCCCAAATATTGGGAAATTGCGGGATTATTTTTTGAAGCCAGATATATTAAAAAACACTGCAAAACGCCGACAAGGGCCGCTACAAACCACGGCATTTTTTTACGCATGAAATGTTTTTTGAGCAGAAATACGGAAACGAAAAAGAATATGAAAACAAAAAAATACAACGCGCTTGCCGTTGCGTAAACGTAAACGCTCTGCGTGAAATAAGAAGTCTGCCATAAAAGCTGCATCAAAAACATTGCAATAACCGCGGTCAAAACGCCCGTAAATTTTTTGGATTCATTTATAAGCGACATCAATATTACAAAAAATGAGACTATCAGTCCGGAAGCTATAAAAACATTCGGAAGTTCGGGTTTCACTTTTATCATGGCGACCGATAAAAGAAAAAAAATCGATATAAATAAAATATTGTATAACGAATATAGAGGCTGGCTCGGCATTTGGTGAAATTCAATATTTAGAAGCCCTGCAACTTTAATTCCTTTCTTTTTCAGTATAACGGCCATCAAAAACACCCCGAACGCGAAAAAGCAGATTATTGCCGTAAAATTTATTTCGTTAAAAGTCGAGGCGTGCGATGAAACCAGCCAAACCAAAATAGTTACAAATATGCCGAAAACGCTTAAAATTCCCGTAAATATATTTTTTGTGACTTCCGAATACGCCAAAGCGAAAAGAGCAATAATAATAATCAGAGACCAAACGCCCAAATAAACAAAATTAGCTTTTGCCACGCAGACTGCCGCCGTAAAAAGCAGCGCCGCGGGAAAAATGCCGCGCCATACCGAAGGCCGGATTTTTTTGCGGCTATCGTCAAGCAAAGGCAAAAAGCCGTTGAGAAGGAAAAATATAAAATAAGCGCCTAAAGCAAACCACAAAGCGCGCTGGTTCATATGTATACTTGTCCATAAAAATAAAATTAAAAAAGAAAAACCGGAAGTGAAAGTATATCCGCTTTTGAAATATTTGCCGTTCACCGTGATAAAAAGAAGGCAGGCGTTTATTAAGGATAAAAGCGCAAGCGCCAAGTACTGAGTTTTGCCGAAAAAGCCAAAAACAAAAAACATTGAAAAAACATTAAACAAAAACGGCGCAAGCGCATAATTTTTAGCTTCAAATTTATATTTTTTCAAAACAAATCCCGCAAAAGCGGTAAATAATACGCAAAACCCCGAGTATATTACGGCCATATCGTAAGTTCTGAGAGAAACAAAACCTTTTATTGAAAGAGCAAGCAGTATAAAATAAACGCCTATTGCCGAAAGCCATACTAAAAAACCCCATTCTTTCTTCACGGCAATCATCATTATCGTAGCCGTAAGAACAGCCATATAGACCGAAAGCGAAACTATCGCGCCGCTTCCTGTTGAAATAAGAATGGGCGTAAGATATCCGCCGATTGCCGCTAAAACAGCTATGTACTTCGCGTTTTGATGAACCGATATCGCGAATGCTCCGGCGGACGCCGCTATCATTATTATAAATGTTACAAAAATACTGAATATATCATAAAAGCTTCCCGCCGCAAAAGCCGAAACATAAACAAAAACTATTCCTATGGCGCAAAAAACATTGCTTGTCGTCTTAATTTTTTCGTTTTTTATAAAAAGGCCGGCGCATACCAAAGCAATACCCGCTGTAAAACCGGCGCACACCCTCATCAGCGGAGTTATAAAACCGCTGTCTATGGCATACTTTGTAAAAAATACGATTCCCAGAAAAGCCGCAAATCCGCCAACCCACGCAAAAAGTTTTACGCCCGTGAAAATTTCCCAGTTTATCGCGGCTTTTTTCTGGGACTTCTGAACGGGAGCTGTTTGAGGTTTAGACTGCTCAGGCATCGCTGTTTTTATTACCGGCGTCTGCGTCTTAGCTGCGATAACATGAGCTTCGGCAGCGGCTTTATTTGTTTCAGGCTCAAATGCCTTTTGGGATTCCGGCTGTTTATCCGGATGCGCGTCTTTAATTTTTAAATCTTTTATGCGTTTTTCAAGATTAGATACCCTTGTCGCAAGATGCCACATAAATAAAGCAAGCACTATGATACATAAAAAAAGAAAACTCATAATTTTTAACCTCCTGCCTAATTTGTCTTATTATTATAGTAAATTATAAATAATCATTAAATATGATAGAATAAATGCATGAATATAAATGTTTCAAATATTAAAATTTCTTATGATGAGGTATTGCAAAGACTCGGTTATCTTAAAACATCCGAACGCCCAGCTCAAAATCTTGAAATTCAGATAAAAGAGCATATTGAAACCGCTCAAAAGCTTATTGCGCCGAAATCCGTAATCGCTTTTGATAATATTACTGTATCTGAAAATTTTATAACTTTTGCAAACGGGTATAAAATAGAAAGTTTGCAGGTTGCAAAGCTTTTTGCGAACTGTTTTAAGTCATATGGAATCGCGGTTACAATCGGAGCGGCTCTTGAAAAAAAGCGGAATGATTTAATGGCGCAAAAAGAAACTTTCAAAGCCATTATTTTAGACGCGTCAGGTTCAGTCGCGGCCGAAGAAGCCGTAAAAACGGTAAATGCGCAGATTAAAGAGTTTGAAGAAAATAACAATAATATTGTCTCAAAGAGATTTTCACCGGGATACGGAGACTGGAAACTCCAATCGCAGGAAGATTTTTTGAAATGGATAGGAGCAGAGCAAATTGGCATAAGCCTGACTGCCTCTTTTCAAATGCAGCCTGAAAAGTCTGTGTCGGCGATAATCGGAGTTAGAACGGCAAGTAATAAATAACAAGTAAAAAGTAATAAATTTACAGAACTTTACTTGTCATTCCCGAATGCTTTAATCGGGAATCCATTTTTACTAAAATTTCCTTTACTCCTTAGATTCTTTAACAACAAACATGGATACCCGATAGAGACACTCGGGTATGACGAACAAGTATAAAGAGAGAAATAAAAATGGACAAAAAAGATTTTTTGGATTTGCTGCAAAATCGTGTTTTGATAATGGACGGAGCGACGGGAACGCAGCTTCAGAAGAAAAAATATCTTGACGACGTTGAAATACCGGAAGAGCTCAATATTAAATTTCCGGAAAGGATTTCGGAAATTTATTCTTCTTACATTAATGCCGGCTCGGACATAATTCTTGCAAACACTTTCGGCGCAAATCCTATAAGGCTTAAAGAGCACAATCTTTTTGATAAAGCTTCCGACATAGTAGGGGAAGGGGTTAATCTTGTACGCAAAGCCGCGGGCGGAAAAGATATAATCGTTGCCGGCGATATTTCTTCCCTCGGCGAATATGTGGAGCCTTTGGGAACGCTTTCTTTTGATAAAGCTTATGAAGCATTTGCTTTTCAGGTATCAATGCTTGCAAAACATAATGCCGACATAATAATTATTGAAACAATGACTGAAATAAAAGAGCTTAAAGCAGCAATTTTAGCCGCAAAAGATAATTTTAACGGCGCTGTAATCGCCCAAATGACTTTTTCGCAGGACGGAATGACTGTTACAGGAAGCGATATATTAAGTTTTCTTACAATGGCGGAAAACCTCGGCGTTGACGCGCTCGGGCTTAATTGTTCCGTAGGCGCAAAAGATTTAGCAAAAATGGCAAAAACTCTCTGTGAAAATACGAATCTTCCGATATCGTTCAAACCCAATGCAGGCATGCCGGTATTAATAAATCGCGAAACGCATTTTCCGGGTACTGTTGAAGAATTTATTGAATCAAGTCTTGAAGCTTATTCTTACGGCGTGAGTATGTTCGGCGGGTGCTGCGGAACTAATCCTGAATACATAAAAGCTCTTTCAAAAGAACTTAAAGGCAAAGCGCCGATAAAACGAAATGTTAAAAATAAATTTTTTCTCTCGTCAAGAAACAAAGCTTTTGATATAAATGAAATAAAAAGGCCGATAATTATAGGCGAAAGAATAAATCCCACCGGAAGAAAAAAATTTCAGGAAGAGCTCCTTCACGGTTCTTTCGCGCTTGTTAAAGACGAAGCGCGCTCGCAGGCGGCGGCAGGCGCAAATCTGCTTGACGTTAATATGGGTATGCCTAACGTTGACGAAGTAAAACTTTTAACCGAAGCGGTAAACCAAATACAGGAAATCGTTTCTATTCCCTTAAGCATAGATTCGAGCAATCCTAAAGCTTTGGAAGAGGGCGTAAAAAACTGCGCGGGCAGGCCTCTTATAAATTCGGTTAACGGCGAGCAAGCTAAGCTTGACTCCATAATGCCTATTGCAAAAAGATACGGCTGCGGATTAATTGCGTTAACAACCGATGAAAACGGAATACCGAAAACCGCTAAAGAAAGATTGAAAATAGCCGGCAAGATTCTTGAAGCTGCCGATAAGCATGGCGTTAAAAGAGAAAATATAATTTTTGATTATCTTGTGCTTTCCGTAAGCGCGACTCCGGAACAGATTCACGAAACATTAAATGCCGTCAAGGAATCAAAAAAATTGTATCCGGAATGCAAAATTCTTCTAGGCGTTTCCAACGTTTCTTTCGGTCTGCCTTCAAGACAGACAATAAACTCCACTTTTTTGAAAATGGCTTTGGAAGCCGGCATTGATTTCGGGATAATCAACCCTCATGAAGACTGGGGTGTCTTCGACACCTTTGCTAAGGATTTGCTCGACAATAAAGACCCGGGCGCAAAGAAATATATGGAGGCGTTCGCCTCTTTTAAAAAATCAGTATTAAAAAAAGAGGACGAAGTCCTCCTGCCGTTGGGTAAGCAATTATATTTTGCAGTTTTAAACGGCAACAAGGAATCCGTACCGAAGATAGTTTCGCAAATAATAGAGTCGGATAAAAACCCTTTTAATACCGTTAACGACAATGTGCTTGAAGCGTTAAACCTTGTCGGAGACAAATTTGCCGCAAAAGAATATTTTCTGCCGCAGATAATAATGTCGGCAGAAGCTGCCCAGGCAGCATTCGCCGCCGTTAAAAAAATGCTTAAACAGAATGAAGCGCAGTCAGCCGAAAAAGTTATAATGGCGACAGTTAAAGGCGATGTTCACGATATCGGCAAAAATATTGTATGCGCAGTGCTTGAAAGTTACGGTTTTGAAGTTATAGATATGGGAATTGACGTTGACGCGCAGGATATTGTTGACAAAGCGCAGGAAGTTAAACCAATAGCAATCGGGCTTTCCGCTTTAATGACAACAACAATGCCGGAAATGGAAAAAGTCATAAAAATAAAAAATACGGCGCATGTACAGCCTAAAATAATAGTTGGCGGCGCAGCGGTAACAAAAAAATTTGCCGACGAAATCGGCGCAGACGCTTATGCAAGAGACGCGGTAGAGACTGCGAAATATGTTAAATCAATAAAACGGCAATAAGATGCATGGATGCGTAGATGCATTGACGCATGGCAAAGGCATAACGACAAAAAGCTGTTACTACGCATCCGCGCATCTATGCGTCTATGCATCTTAATAGGATCTTATGAAAAAAGCTATTGTACTCGGGGCAACTTCCGGGATAGGAAAAGGCATTGCCAAAAAGCTGGCGGATAATGGCTATATTGTCGGCATTACCGGCAGAAGAAAAGAATTGCTTGAAGAACTGAAAAATGAAAAGCCGGACTCTTTTATTGCCAAACAATTTGATATAACGGATATAAAAGATACCGAAGCGAAACTTCAAGAGCTTGTAAAGGAGCTCGGAGGGCTTGATCTTCTTTTTTTAAGCTCCGGAACAGGCAATATTAACGGTAGACTTATTTTTGAAATAGAAAAAGAAACCATAGATACAAATGTGACTGGGTTCACTTTCATAGCTGACTGGGTTTTCAGATTTTTTGAAAATCAGGGTTTTGGTCATTTTGCGGCTGTTACATCGGTTGCAGGGTTAAGAGGAGACGGAACAGGTCCTTCTTACGGCGCGACAAAAGCATATCAGATAAATTATCTGGAATCTTTAAAACAAAAAGCCGTGAAATCAAAAAAACCAATCATAGTTACCGATATCAGACCCGGATTTGTCGATACCGCTATGGCAAAAGGCGAAGGTTTGTTTTGGGTGGCGCCCGTAGAAAAAGCCGTAAAACAAATATACAAAGCTCTGCTTTCAAAAAAACAGGTGGCGTATATTACAAAACGCTGGGTTATTATCGGATTTATTTTGAAGGTAATGCCGAAGTGTATATATAACAGAATGTAAAAGGCAGAAGCTGGGAAGCTGAGAGGAGCTGTGATTGTTAAAGTCTTTGCCGTTGCTCAGCTTCCCAACTTCCCAGCTTCTAAAACATCAATTATGAACAAACATTCTCAGGACCTGCAATTTAAATTACTTCCGTGGCTTATTGCTACGGCTTTTTTCATGCAGATGCTTGACGGCTCTGTTTTGAATACCGCATTGCCTGCAATAGCCGAAAGTTTCGGCGCAAATCCGCTCCGCATGCAGGCGACTGTCATTGCTTATATGCTGTCGGTAGCTGTTTTTCTTCCGGTTTCAGGATGGCTTGCCGATAAATTCGGCGTAAAAAAAATATTTATGACGGCTATAGTTATTTTCACGTTCGGCTCGCTGCTTTGTTCTCTTTCAGGTTCAATTATTACTCTTTCGGCTTCAAGAGTATTGCAGGGTATAGGAGGGGCTTTCCTGATACCTGTCGGGCGGCTTGCGGTATTAAGAGTATATCCGAGAAGCCAGTATGTAAAAATTTTAAGTTTTATAGTTCTTCCGGCTTTGATAGGCCCGCTGATAGGGCCTATGGTCGGAGGGTTTCTCGTACAGTACGCTTCATGGCACTGGATATTTCTGATAAATATACCTGTAGGTATTGTGTGTTTTATAGCCGCGATTTACTGTATGCCGAAAATCAAAGTTTTTGAAACCGCTAAATTTGACTGGCTGGGATTTGTTCTTTTTGACAGCGCTGTTCTGCTGCTTTTTGCTTTCGCGGCGCGAAATAATTTCTTAGGCATATCAAGAATCATAATATTTTATACTTCGGCAATACTTATACTGGCGTTTTGTTTATATTCAATAAAAAAGAAAAACGTGCTTTTTAATCTTAAAATGTTTGAGAATAGAAGTTTTGCGATAGGCATAACCGGAAACTTCTTCACAAGGCTTGCGGGAGGCGCAATGCCGTTTCTTGCTCCTTTGTTTTTACAGACGGCGATAGGTTATTCTCCGGCAAAAGCAGGGGCAACTCTTCTCCCGATGGGCATTGCGGCGATTTTCGCGAAATCGGTAGTGACGCCGGCAATTACAAAATTCGGTTATAGAAACTTTCTGATCATAAATACTGCTTTTCTGAGCGCTTTCGTAGCTTCCATATCTCTGATCGACAACTCAACTCCTTATATCGCAATACTCGTTTTGTTCGCGCTTTTCGGAGCGGCAAACTCTTTTCAGTTCACCGCGGTAAACGCTTTAACGCTAATCGATCTGCCTGACAATATGATAAGCGGAGGCAATGCGCTGCTGTCGGTAGTTATGCAGGTTTCAATGGCTATGGGCGTCGCGGTTGCCGCGCTTCTGCTTGCGGCCGTAGGAGATCTCCAGGAAACAAAAAACTTTCACGCCGGCAATATTTTATTTACTTTTCACTCAACGTATATAATAATAGGCGTAATATCTTTTATAAGTTCGATAGTGTTTTTCTTCATACAAAAAGACGCTGGCTCAAAAATAAAAGACACTGAAACGGCAATTACGAATTACGAATGACGAATTACAAATAAACTGCGAATGGCAACGGCAAAGATAAGAATAGCAGAAGGTAAGAGGATAGGAAGTTATGAAGATAAGTAAAACTAGTTGCTGCCGTAACCTACCCTCTTATCATCTTAACCTCCTATCCTCCTTAAGAGACTATCTAAGCCCTCTAGGCTGCTAACAGCAGACACTTCTTGTTTACCGTAAATCTATTCAAAATCATTGCATGCCCAATAATGTGGTGTTATACTTATACTTTAAATAAGTGTGCCGTATTGGGCCTCTCTCAAAACCTACATTAAAGACAAAACGACCGGAACTTCGCTTTTCAAGGAGTTAAAGGATGAATTTGAGACAAAGAGTATTTCACGCGCTTAACAAACGGCAGCCGCTGACGCTTCTGTCAAGCGTTTTGACGGCGGTTCTTATGGCTGTCCTGTTGGCAGCCACAGCCCACGCAGACGACAATGTCATAAAATACCTTGCTGTGGAGAATGGAGATCACATTACGTTCAGACAGCCGCATATGGATGACCTTTTAAAAAAGATAGGCACAAGAGGCAGGAACAACCGGCGGCTTGCGGTGTGCTATACGTATAATTATATGGACTGCGACGATAGCTCGCCTCTTAGCAGCAAAATAAACGCGTTGAAGGACAAGTTAAAGCTTGCCGAGGATAATGATGTTCCCATTATTATCCGTCTGGACGGGGTGAACTGGTGGAAAAGGCGCCCTGATTTATGGAACTGGTGGGACCAAAGCAAACCCGGATATAATCCGGAAAACATCCATAATGTTGAACGCTATGGCTGGAATATGGACACGGCCGTTAAGATATGCTGGAGAATCTGGGGAGCGGTGCCTCCGACGAGGGTGGAGCCTCAGCCAAACATGGGTTCAAAAGCGGTTCGCGAGGCGCATGCCGAAGCGCTGAACGTTATCATGCCAGTCATCATGGAATGGTACAACAAGCTGCCGGCCGACCGGAAGTACTTGCTTGGCGGCTTGGTGTTAGGCTGGGAACTGGCACCTTATGTCGGGGCAGCATTCTTCGAGAACGGCAATGATTATCTGGATAAGCCTCCGGCAAACGACCCTTCTCCTGTCTATACCCCGAAAACGGGCAATATGCTGGCGCTTGGATACGCCGCCGCGCAGGACCTGGGCCTTCAGAATGAGGGCGTCATAACAACACAGACGCTGGACGCAATTTGCAGAAGTTTCTTTATATTTATGATCGATATTGCGATGGATCACGGTATGGATCCGAAAAAGATAATTGTCCACACTGTCCACAGCGGCTTTTTAACAAAAGAGGCATCAGGCTGGCTGGACTATGAAAACGGAGTAGGCTGGCACGGCGGAATGGGGGCGATTATTCCCGGTGAGAAATACAAGGACGTCCTTCCCGGATGGTCCCTTAGCACTTTAAATTATAACTTTGAGAAACCGTCGTTATGCGGGCTCCTTATAGACTCATTGCAAGGCCGCCCTTGGGCCGGCATTGAAGTCGCCGGCGGTTTTGCCAGTACACAAGTCGTAGGCGCCGAGTTTATAGACCTTATAGACTATATGCTTGGCTACAAGAACAATCGCTATTTAAATATAGTCGGCTGGGGACAAATTGCAGACCGCAGCGAAATCCACAGCGCGATGAGGGCATGGCTTACCGGCAGCGGTTCAGTTTCGGTAGGCGCGCAGAAGGGTGGGCTGACTGCCGGAACGCCCGGTTATGCCACATTCCCCGTTACTACGACTGAAATCATCAACGGCACTGCCATCGAGTTGAACAACATCAACTCTGTCGCCGGAATCACGCTCGGCACAACAGTCACCACGGGCGGCAGCACAACCCTCACCATCGGTACAACAGAGGAGACGCCTCTTGGCGCGCATCCTCTGACAATCACAATCGACGGTATGACATCGAATAGCTTCAACCTTGTGGTCATAAATAAAGTCTCTCTTGATGATATGAAATATTATCCGAACCCGATACAGCCCTCAAAAGGCCCGAATTATTCCAAAATGCAATTTTCAAATATTCCTCCGGAAACGCGCATAAAAATATACACAATGCTGGGGCAAATAGTGAGAGAATTGAAAGCAGACGCAAGCGGAACGGCAGTTTGGGATGGTAACAATAATGCCGGCGAAAAAACAGCCAGCGGAGTATATATAGTATATATGGAAGACGGAGCCGGAAATAAAAAGAGAATAAAAATAGCTGTGGAAAGATAGGAAGGCAATTACAAATTACGAATGACGAATTACGAATCAACGGCGAACGACAAAGATAATTATTTTTTTGTTTTGTCTTTGATTCGTAATTCGTCATTCGTAATTCGTAATTGTCTTTTCACCAGTCTGCTGTTTTACCGAAAGGGGTTAACGGGAGTTTGTCGCCGAAAGTTATGTTTTTCGGCATTTCGTGCGCTGTCAGGGCCGACTGCATATAATCATATATGCTTTTTTTAGCGGTTTTAACGCTTACGCCGTCATTCAGAACTATAAAAGCTTTCAGTCTTTCGTCTCCGAGACGCACCACCGCTTCTTTTACATCATTATGTTTTTTAAGTATTTTTTCGATTTTGAGCGGATACACATTAATTCCGGCTATCTTTACGGCATGGTCTTTTCTTTCAATAACGGAAAAAACTCTTTCGCTCTTTGATCTGACAATATCCGGCAGCTCGGAACGTAAATCCGTTTTTTTTCTGTACACTTCGCTTATAACGCTGCCTTGTTCAATATAGTTCCAAAACGGCAGAAGAAAAAAAGGCGCGCCGGAACTTTCCCTGAAACCTATGGCTCCGGTTTCGGAAGAGCCGTAAATTTCTATAATTTTTTCAGCGCCCCTTTTGTACATCTCGTCAAAAATATTATCCGGACAAGGCGAAGTTGAAGTTAAAATCGTTACGCCTTTCGGAAATTTGAAATCCATATCAATAAAATACTTTAAAAACATAGGGAAAGTTACAAGCAGATCTCCGTCCCGCAATATTTTATCCCACTCTAAAAAGGGAAGCGGCGCTTTGGAAACAACGCTGAGATTTAAAAGCTTCGGAAGCTGCACCCCGAAAAGAAAACCGTAAGAGTGGTGCGCCGGAACCGTAGTGACTACTCTTTTTATATTATTAAATAAAAAAGACACCCCTTCAGTTTCTTCTCTTATCATTTCATGGGTATGTATGCAGTTTTTCGGAATATCCGTGCTGCCGGATGTAAAAAAGTTTATCTGATTATTTCTCATGAACGCGTCAAAACATATTTCTTCGATTTCTTTATTTTCCGTGATATCGATATTATTTATTCCGCAAAAAAGTTTTAATTTTGAAAAAACCTCTTCTTTTTCTTTTTTTTCAATTTTTTTCAGCATTTCTTTAGCGCTGAGATTGTCAAAAACGAACATAACGTCTTTTCTTTTTCCCGACAGCGAAGTTTTTATGAAATCCGGAATTATTCTTTCCATGTCTTTTTTATTTAAAAAAGGCATATGCCGTTTGGCAAGTTCAAAAGCATGCATTGAAGGATTATAGTCGTCTTTCATACCGCTTTCAAAAATAAATTCTTTATCGGTTTCTTCAAAAGTAAGCAGAAAAAACGCCGCGCACTCTTTGCCGTATATTTTGTGCACGTACTCTTTACGGATAACCGGATGAACTTCATCCGCGGCGCCTAAAAGAACATATCTGCATCTTTTCGACAGAAGCCAGCTCTTAGCCGTATTTATTGCCGATTCAAACGATCCTCCGCCCTGGCTTATTGTGAGGCAAGGCCCTCTGAACTTTAAAAGTATTGAAATATAAGTTTCTATAGAGTTATGCATTGAAGCTGCAAAAGCAAGCGGCGAAGCCAAAATATCGCCGTCATCTATTATTGAATCCATAAAATTACATGTCTGTTTTACGGAGCCGCGCCCTGTGGCTATTATCAGCCCTATATCTTCTTTTTTTTCATCTAATTTTATATCCGCTTTAGATAAAGTTTTTGCGGCTGAAAGCAAAGATATTTTTATAAAATTATCTATGCGGCTAAGCTGTTTTACGTCAAACAGTTCTTCTATGCCGTTTGTGCTTTCGGCAAAAGCCGAGCTTTTTAAATAAAGTTTATTCATAATCTTTTCCGCCCAAAATAATACATGAGTTGCATCCGCCGAACGCCAGAGAATCGGATAAAGCGGCTTTATTTTTTTCTATATCCGTATTTTCCGAAACAGGAATTATGCCGAGATTTTCGTCAACGGTTTCAAAGTTATTGGTTTTCGGAATTTTCAGCTCATTAAGGCATATTAAAGAAATCAGCGCTTCCACCGCTCCCGCGGCTCCGAGCGCATGGCCGGTATATCCTTTTGTCGCGCTTATGGGAACGCCGCCAAGCATTGAACCAAGCGCTTTCGATTCCGCCAAATCATTATCAACGGCGCCTGTGGCATGAGCATTTATAAACGCAAGATTTTCTTTGGAAACTCCCGCTTGTTTCATCGCAAAATCTATGGCTTTTCTTAAACCTCTTCCTTCTGGTTCCGGCGCCGTTGCATGATATCCGTCGCACGCGTTTCCGTATCCCAAAACAGTTCCGAATTTTACGCCGTTTCTTTTCTTTACTGAATTCTGCGATTCTAAAATAAAAACGCCCGCGCCTTCGCCCAAATTTATGCCGTTTCTGTTTTTGTCAAAGGGCTTGCAGTGTTCTTTTCCGGCTATCATAAGCTTTATGAACCCGGTAAACGTAATGAGATTTAATTCATCCGTACCGCCGGCAATCACTATATCGCAAAAACCGTTTTCAATCCATTCCGCGCCTATTCCAATCGCGTCGGTGCCTGAAGCGCAAGCCGTTACTATGGTTTGCGATAAACCTTTGATTCCCAAAAAGTTTAACACTTCATCCGAGACGGAATATTTTATGTACTTCTCAAGCGGATCCAGCGAATGTGCCGCTTTTCCTCTCCAATTTTTATAAAAATCAAAACAGTTAAATGAGGCGTCAACCGAAGTTCCGACGCATACGCCGACTTTCATACTTTTAAAATCCGCTTTTTCAAGACCTGCCTTTTCCATCGCTTCGGACAAAGCTTTTCTTAAAAACAGAAAACTATAGCTCTCATTTTCTTCCCGCTGCGCCAAAACAGCGTCTGATACCTGAAAAACGGGATAATCGCGGATATAAGAGCTCTCAAACCTGTCTTTTATATAAGACGGCTTTATTAAGCCTTCAAAAATATTTTTTGTAATTTCTTCAGTATTGCTCCCAAGCGAGCAAACGCATCCGAAGCCCGAAATGATTGTTTTCATAGTTTAACCTGTTAATAGATGCAGATACGCGGGGATGCAGGGATGCAGAGCAACAGCAAAAACAAAATCATCTTCGTCGTTACTCCGCATCACTGCCTCTTTGCATCCCTGCATCGCCGTTATTTTTTCCTTGTTTTTTCTATGTGTTCTCTCAATGTGCCTAAAGTCTGAAATACTTTTTTTCCTTCATCCATGTTTTCTACAATAATATCATAGTGCTTGCGTAAAATTATAACCAGCTCTATTGCGTCAAGGCTGTCCAGCCCGAGTCCTGAAAAAAGGGGAGTGTTTTCTTTTAAAGAATTCAAATTTATCCCCTGCATATTGAGATTCTCGCTTAAAACTTTTTTTACGTCATTTAAAGATGTTGGCATCATGGTGTATTTCCCCTTTTTGACGACAGAGTGAAGATTGAAGAGTGGAGAGTGAAAATGTTGTGTTTCGGCGAAGCCGAAACCTATTATCTGTTTTCGCTTCGCGAAAACTCATTATCTTCACTTCTCACTTTTAACTCTTCACTCTGCCGCTCTATTTCCACATATCATAATAATTAAAAAACTGATAAGGATATCCTCTAATGATTTTATAAATTTTTGAGCTTCATTAAAATAGTTTTAAACGACAGATGCAGAGAGGCAGAGTAACTGCCGTTTGTTGTTTTTATCATTTGCCGTTACTCTGCCTCTCTGCCTCCCCGCATCACTGCCTCGCCGTTATATACGGCGCGCAAGGGTTTTTTACTTATCCATTTTTGAGCCATAGATAAAACCTTTTCTCAAAATATGTCCTATCACAAAAACTACGCACCCTACAAGAAGAGCGAAAACCGGGGCGACTACTATCGAACCCAAAATCCATTCCCACACTCTTTGGAAAAACTCCACTCCGACTTTCTGCCAGCTGACTTCCGTCAAAAATTTACCGTGCCTTATAAAATATCCGACTTGAATACATATAAAAGGAATAAACGGAGGCATCGCAAGTTTATCCGCGCTGAAAGCGACCGCTCTGTTTAAGTTAAACCATCCAACGCCGAACAATAAAATCATCGCCCTTATGCCGGGCAAAGCAATGGTTCCCCAGAAACTTCCCCAGGCAGCCGACGCCGCGAGATGAAACGGATTCTTTTCATCTTTCATCTGTTCGACAATAACTTTAAACGGATTTAAAGATACTATCTTACCCTTTTTATTTTCAATATATTTTCTATGCGGCACAGGAAGCATTGCCCTGATTGTAAGGTAAGTATTCAAAATACTGAGCCTGGCGTTATCTTTGAAAGCTTTAAAATGCGAAACGCTTTCGTCCTTATGCGGATAATGCACATCAACTTCAGCTTCTTCAACTTTAAATCCCGCCCAAAGCGCCTTAATGATAATTTCTATTTCAAAAGTAAACCGTCTTGTGTAAATTTTAAATTTGCCGAATATCGAAAGCGGATAAACTCTGTAACCGCTCTGTATATCCATAATTGTTTTGCTGGTCTGAACTTTTGCCCAAAATCCGGAAAATTTTCTGCCGAACTTTAACGAGGCCGGTATGTCCGGGTTTTCGAATTTGCGTTTGCCTATTATTATAGAGTTCGGGCTCGCTTCGGACGCTTCAACAAGTCTTGGTATATCATGCGGAAAATGCTGCCCGTCTGCGTCAATCGTAATTATATGCGTGAACTTGTTTTCTATTGCCCATTCCGCGGCGGCAATAATCGCCGCGCCCTTTCCTTTATTTTTATTAAAATGAATAATATTGACAGGCAGTTTTTCTATATTATGAATTCCAAAATCAGTACTGCCGTCGTCAACAACCATAACATCTTTGCAATACAGCAAAGATTCCTCGACAACGCGCTTAATCATACCGGCGTGATTGTAAAGAGGAATGACTACTAAAGGTTTAAATGTTTTAAACATCATAAAGGCAGAGAATAGAGAACAGAGAATAGATAAAAAAATGTATTTGTACTGTTTGTTGCCGTTGCCGTATCTATTCTCTGTTCTCTATTCTCTATTCTTTATTCTCCCTTCTTTCCATTTTTTGCATATTTTTTCGTAAAAATCAGGTTTGGATACAAGTATTCCTTTTTTCAAATCTATCATAATATGAACGCTGTATCCCATCGTAGCGAGTTTATTGTCGGAATCGTATATGCGGTATTCAAAATCAAGTCTGGCCGCTTCGCTCCAGTACAGAAGCGTCTCTATGGAATATTCTTCGGAAAACTCGAGCGGCAGTATGTAATCAACGTGAAACTTTTTTAAAGGTATCACAACGCCATACTCTGCAAAAGTACGATATCCGAACCCGTATTTGTCGCCCATGGCTATGCGCCCTTCTTCAAAAAAACTCGCATAATTGCCGTGCCACATAATGTTTAAAGGATCGAGTTCATCAAAACGGACTTTTCTTTTTATTACATGTTTGAGCGGCTTTGGATCTTCCGAATTTTGTTTAAAATATGATTTTGGAATCATAAAAGGCAGAGAATAGAGAAGAGAGAAAAGATAATAGATAAAACAAATGTATTTGCCGTTGCCGTATCTATTCTCTCTTCTCTATTCTCTGTTCTCTATTCTCCCTCTTTCACTATTATTTTCATCTGTGAATAAACTTCATTTATACCGTTAATCGAAACGCTATAACTGCCGTTGTTTTCGTTTATTGAAACTGTAATTTCCGTGTCCGGCAGCAGCGGTTTAATAAATTTTGCTTTTTTAATTTCCGATATTGAAACTTTTTTGCCCAAAATCCGCTCAACGCAAAATAAAGCTATTTCTATCTGGACCGTTCCCGGCAAAAGCGGAGCGCCCGGAAAATGCCCTTTAAAAGCCGGAAAATCTTTTCCTATGAAAAAAGAAAACGTATTGTTTTCATTACTTATAAAAGATGATTTTATAGCCTGCGCAACTGTCATTGTAACCTCTCTTTTGAAGTTTGAGCAAAGACAGTTGTCGTCATTGCGGGCTTAACCCGCAATCTACAACAACAGATTGCGGCTCGGCGGCCGCAATGACGGCAACGACAATATTAAAGATGAAGCGACCATAGCTCCTCTCAGCTTCTTCGCATCCTACCCTCTTATCTTCCTCTATATCTTTTTTATCCATATTACCGCTTCTTTATTTTTATAATAGTATATTGCTAATGATTCGTATTTTATATTCGGTTTTTCTTGCGAGAAATAATACTCTTTGAAAAAATCCGAAAAGTCTTCAATAACTTCCTTGGGCATATAATCAACATAAAAATAAACGTCCGTGTCTTCGTTCTTTCTGATTTTAATATCCTGAAGTTTTACGCCCAAATCATTCATTATTACTATTCTGTACCCGTCAGGCTCGGTTCTTGAAATAACCCTGAAATTGAAGTTTTTTTTGTACGCGCCGAAAAATACCGCGGTATTGGCATTATCAATAGGAGGAGGCTCTTTGACATTATACCGTATTCCGCCGACGCAGCCCGCAAAAGGAAGAATGCATAAAAGCAAAACCAAAAGCGCCTTCTTTGAATTTTTAATCAAAGCCGGCAGTATAAAAATGCTTACAAAAACGGACGCTAAAATTCCGATAAATGCCATAAATCCTATTATAAACAAAACTTTATGCGGCGCAGCTGTCATAACTTATACTTAGGGTGTGTAGACATATATACCCTAGGGTTTGTCAAATACTCTAAGCTCTCCGCAAGCTATACATATTCCGTTGACGGAAAGCTTTGCCTCGACAATGCGCAGTTGCGCAATATTATTTGTTTCTTCAGTATCGCATATTATCTCATCTCCGGCGCGGGCATCATGAATAAACTTAAAATCTCTTACGCTTACAAGAAAACCTTTTAAATCTTTTTTGCCGCCTTTCATCGTTTTTTTTAAAATATCGGCAGCGGCAAAAGATTGCCCGGCTATTTCTATTAAAGCAGATCTTGCCAAAACTCCGCTCTCATCCAAAAATATACACTCTTTATTTACCGTAAATGAAGTTTTGGCTTTTTTTTCGCTTTTTTCAAGCACCTTGTCCACAAACAGCATAGGAGGCTCGTGAGCCATATAATCTTTAAAATTAATTTTTTCCTGATTCATGCTTTACCTATTATATTTTTTCTTTCAATTTCCCGCACTATCATATCTTTTACGTATCTTGCCATTTTTAAATGGCCGACTTCAAAGCTGAAATCGGACGCCTTAACCGCTGGCATTTGCACATATTCAACGGGAGCGGGCGTCAGCGTATATTTTCCGGCGGGAATCATTTTATCAAGCCCTTTTACGGCAAACGGAACAACATAAGTGTCTGCGGCTATCGCTGCGGCAAAAGCAAGGGAGCGGAAACGTCCGGTTTTTTTCTGCCGTGTGCCTTCCGGAAAAATTACCACATGAAGACCCTGCTTTAATTTTTCTTTTGCGATTTCTATTATTTCAGCGGCTGTTTTGTTTTTGGAATTTATATAGCCCGCGTATTTTATGAACTTCCCATACAAAGGTATATTAAACGGCCATCCTTTTGACACGCATACAAAATTTTTTATATTAAACGAACAAAAAACAAAAGAGTCGCACATTGAAGTATGATTGGAAACGAGTATTGAAGGTTTGTCCGGCATAGGATATTTTATGATTTTTTTATTAAACCCCGACGCGCAAGTAATTGCCGCCTGAATAACTTTCCCCTGAAAATACAAAAAACTTCTAAGCCGATTCTCTTTATCTTTATAGCCCGCCGCAAAAAAATAAAAATATGCGGCAACGCCCGTTATAAGCAGCCATGTGGAAGCCTGCAGCGTAACAAATACGCCGTATATTTTTTTTAAAAAATCAGCCATTTTTATTTCATCCGGGCTTCAATGTAATTATAAAGATCATTAAGCGTCATTATCTTTCCGACTTCATAATTGGCTCTGAGTTTTACTTTAAAAACCTGCTCCAAAACTATTACCATATCTACGGCATCCAGACTGTCTAATCCGAGATCTTTAAAAAAATTAGCTTCCGGTTTCATCGCCGCAGGGTCAAGTTCGAACTCTTTAGAAAGCACTTCATTTACGATTTTTACAATTTTGTCTCTTGTCATTTGCCGTATCTCCTTTTAGAAGCTCAGAAGTTCGGAAGCTCAGCAGCTCAGAGAAGCTCTGGTCGCTTTGTCTTTGTTTTTTTTGCTGTTGCCGAGCTGCTGAGCTTCCGAACTTCTGGGCTTCTTTCTTATTTATTATATCTCCTCACAATCAAAGAACAGTTAGTGCCGCCAAGAGCGAAACTGTTCTTCATGAAAGTATTAATATTAAGCTCCTCATTTTTTTGCATATGCTTTACGCCCGCGCATTCCGGGTCAATATTTTCCAAATTCAGCGTCGCGGCAAAATTATTTCTGTTCATCATTTCTATCGTCGCTATAAGCTCAAGGCTGCCGCTTGCCGCCATAGTGTGTCCCATATGTCCTTTTAAACTGTTGACCGGTTTATTGTTGCCGAAAACCGAAGCTATCGCTTTGCTTTCTTCCACGTCGCCGGCAAGAGTGCTCGTAGCGTGCGCGTTTATTAAACCCACGTCTTCAGGATGAAGCGCGGCGTTATTTAAAGCAAGATTCATGCATTCGGTTATACATTCCGCGGAAGGATGCGAAATGCTTTTTGTTTCGGTATTCGTGCCAAAGCCGACTATTTCGGCATAAATATTCGCATTCCTTTTCAAAGCGCTTTCCAAAGATTCGACAAAAAGCATACCGCAGCCTTCCGAACACACTATGCCGCATCTGTCAGCGTCAAACGGGCGAGAAGACTGCGCAGGTTTATCGTTATATTTATTGCTTGCGGCATTCATTATGGAAAAACATGCCGTCACGATAGGATGATATTCATCGGTTCCGCCGCACAATGCCTTATCTATAAAACCGCCTATAATAGCGAGATATGCCATTCCTACATTCGCAAGCCCTGTCGCGCACGCCAAACAGTTTCCTAATCCCGGCCCTTTTATATCGTATGCCTGCGCGATATTTGCCAAAGGCGAATGATTTATAACCTGAAACACTACAGTTGTCTTGACTGAGTCCAGCTCTTTCTTGTTATATTTATCGGCAAAATCTATCCATGTTTCCATGCTGCTTATGCTTGAACCTAAAAATAAAGCGGTTCCTTGCGGCGCTTCTTTCAAACCCGCACTATCAAGGGCTTCTCTTACGGCCGCCGCGGCATACAATGACATCTTTGACATTGAGCGTCTGAAATTACGCGGGATGTAATTAAAATCAATTTCGGGAACAGTAGAAGAAACGTGGCTTAATATGTCGGGGTTTTCGGCAAGCTCCGCATTAAATTGCACCGAACTTTTTCCGTCAAGCAGGCTGTCAGTCAAAAGTTTTACCCCTGCTCCGTAAGGGGAAACTGAACCCGCGCCGGTTATGACTACTCTTTTTCTGTACAGATTTCTGGTTACCATTGTTTTTTACCATTTTGTAAAGCAAAGCGGACCGCCGTTCGAGAAATTGACGTATGCCGGCGACAAGTCCGCAGAATATGAATAGCGCAAATACTCCGATTTGTCAAGAAAAGCAAATAGAAGCTTGGAAGCTTAGCAGCTCAGAAGCCCGGAGAAGCTCTGGTCGCTTTTTCTTTACTTTTTGCCGTTGCCGAGCTGCTGAGCCGCTGAGCCGCCGAACTTCTGCCTAGCCTTTGCACAACTTCCCAGCTTCCAAACTTCTCAACTTCTGCCGTTCTGCTGTTCCTTATCCTTATCCCTTATTTCCACCCGCCTTATTTTTCCCGATATAGTCTTTGGCAGCGCGTCGACGTATTCGACAATGCGCGGATATTTATACGGCGCCGTAATCTTTTTTACATGGTCCTGCAGCTCTTTGGTCAGTTCCGGCGAACCGGTATAACCTTTAGAAAGCACTATGGTAGCTTTTACGGCAAAGCCGCGTTCCGGGTCCGGTACGCCGGTTACGGCGCATTCGGTAACTGCCGGATGTTCCATCAGAACGCTTTCCACTTCAAACGGTCCGATACGGTATCCGGATGATTTAATAACATCGTCGGTGCGTCCTACATACCATAAAAATCCCATTTCATCTTTATACGCCGTGTCGCCCGTATGATACAAATCATCATGCCAAACGCTTTTTGTCATTTCTTCATCGCGGTAATATCCCGAAAACATTCCATACGGCCTGCCGCCGCCGGCCTCATCGGTGCGGATACAGATTTCGCCGATTATGCCGGGGCTTACTTCTTTTCCGTTTTCATCGGCGATTATCATGCGGTAACTCGGCGAAGGAAGACCCATTGACCCAAGCCGCGGCTGCATCCAGGGATATCCTGTCCAGCAGCTTAGAGTAGATTCGCTCTGCCCGAAACCTTCAAAAATTTTAAGGCCCGTTCCTTCATGCCAAACCCTGAAAACTTCCGGGTTAAGCGCTTCGCCCGCCGTGGTGCAATGTTTCAGCGCGAAATTATATTTTTTCAAGTCTTCTTTGATTAAAAAACGATACATTGTCGGAGGGGCGCAAAATGTTGTAATTTTATAACGCTCCAACTTTTCAAGTATGTCGGGCGCCGAGAATTTATCAAAATCGTAGGCAAAAACAGCGCTGCCCGCAAGCCATTGGCTGTACATTTTACCCCAAAGACTTTTAAGCCAGCCGGTATCGGAAATTGTTAAATGCAAACCGCCCGGTTCGCAGCGGTGCCAAAAACAGCCGGTTATTACATGCCCCAGCGGATAAGTATAATCATGCATAACCATTTTCGGATAACCCGTAGTGCCTGACGAAAAAGCCATCAGCATCATATCGGTTTTTATATTGTTTCTGGCAACAGGCGTTTCGGGCGCAGCTTCCAATTCGGCGTCAAAATTAATCCAGCGCTCATTAGGCATATTTCCGCCGAATACCGCCAGCTTTTTTACGGTCGGACATTCGGACAATGCTTCTTCCATAGCCTTAGTCACGCCGAAACGCGGAGTGGTCAGCAGCATTTTAATTGATGCCGCATTCATCCGGTATTCAATATCTTTTTTGGTCAGCAGATAAGTAGCCGGCACGGCAACCGCTCCCATGCGGTGAAGCCCCATAAGAACAGGCCAAAAACGCCAATCGCGCGACATGGTCAGCATAACCATATCGCCTTTTTCAATACCTTGCGCGATAAAAAAATTTGCAGCCTTAACCGAAAGCCTGCGGATATCCTCATATGTAAAGCGCTTTTCAGCGCCTTCATTAGAAACCCATAACAACGCTAATGCGTCAGGCGTTTGAGCGGCAATCACATCCAGACAGTCAAAAGCGAAATTAAAATTGTCCGGAATGCTCAGCTTATAATTTTTTTGCAAATCTTCCAAGGTAACAAAATCGTCGCGGTTACGGTTTGTGTATTTTTCGTATAGAGACATAATTTTTATTCCTTTTTTATTAAAATATATTGAAACTTGCTTTGGATTGCCGCGTCGGAAACAAAGTTTCCTCCTCGCAATGACAAAAGAGAGGAGTACTACCTGCTTTTGTCACCCTATTACAACCGCCAAAAACTGCACCGGCGTATTGTCCAGCGCCTGCATAGCATGCGGGATTGAAGAGTTAAAATAAACGCTGTCGCCCGGTTCCAAGATATATTCCGCATTTGAAATATAAAACTTCATCCTTCCCGAAACAAGCCAGTTGAATTCCTGTCCGTCATGGGAATGCAGAGTAGGCTTTTCTGCTTTTGGTTCTACCGTGACCATAAACGGCTCAGCCTTTTTATTGCGAAATGTAAACGCCAAATGATTATACTTATAAGCCGCGCGGCGGTCGATGCTGTAGCCCTCTCCCTTGCGCACAATACTCCAGTCCGATAAATTCGGACTGTCCCCGCTCATAAGATCAATCACATCAACGCCTAAAATACGCGCGGCTGTGTACAGGAAGGAAAATGAAAAGTCCAGCTCGCCTTTTTCATACGCGGCCAATTCCTTCACGGTAATTCCGGTTTTTTCACAGAATGCTTCTGGCGTCATCTCCGCGATATTGCGCAAAGCCGATAAACGCTGGCCTATTTCTTTCAATTGCTCGTTCATTTTGAAATCCCCTTTTTAACGACAGAGAAGAGAGAACAGATAATAGAGAATAGTTAAAAGCCATTGCCTTTTGCCGTATCTATTCTCTTTTCTCTCTTATCTATACTCTGTTTTTTTTATCCGATTCCGCCGTCAACCTGAAATACTTTTCCCGTTATATATCCCGCTTTATCGGAAGCAAGATAAGAAACCATGTCCGCTATATCCTGCGCTTTTCCTAGCTTTCCCAGCGGAATTGTTTTCAAAATCTGCTCCATCGGAAGCCCTTCAAGCATTTCTGTTTCGATAAATCCGGGCGATACCGCGTTTACCAAAACGTTTCTTTTGGCAACTTCAACGGCCAGCGACTTTGTCGCTCCGATAAGGCCTGCTTTAGCCGCAGAATAGTTGCTTTGTCCCGGCACGCCGAAATGCGCGGCAGCCGACGTAATATTTATAATCCGGCCTTCTCTGTTTCTTAACATAAAAGGAAGAACCGTTTTTGTTATGTTAAAAAAACCGTCAAGCGTAACGGAAATTACGTCTTTCCACTCTTCCTGTTTCATCCATATCAATAAAGCGTCTCTTCTGAAACCCGCGTTATTTACGACAACAAACGGAGCTTGCTCTTCCAGCAACGCGGACAAAGTTTTTTCGGTTTGTATGTAATCCGCAACGTCAAACTTTAAAAGAAGGCATTGCCTTCCGAAATCTTCGATTTCTTTTTTAATTTTTTGGGCTTGGTTGTCATCGGAACGGTAATTAAGCCATATATCAAAACCGTCTTTTGCCAAAGTTTTGGCTATTTCCGCTCCGATTCCCCTGCTTGCGCCCGTGACTAAAGCTATTTTATTTTTATTCATTTCTGCCCCGGTTTGTAACGGCAATGAATAATTAACAATTAATAATGAATAATTATTGTGTTTTCGCCTTGCGAAAACTTATTAACAGGTTTCGCTAAAGCGAAACTCCGACAATTATTCATTGTTCATTATTAATTGTTAATTGCCGTTATTGTATATTCAGCGTCCCGTAAAACTCATTTTTATTAATTTTCAATCTTGCTTTTGCGAAATCCGAAGGAATTTTGAAAGTAATATTTCCGGCGCCGGTAATGCTGTATTCATAAAGAGACGGGATTTTGCGCAATGACACTAAAATATCCGCGTCCGAACTTTGTATATTAAGCGTTTTAAAACCGCCTTCGGCATTAACTTTAGCGTTGGCGGTGTTAACTTCCAAATTTCCGAAAAAGTTTTTAACGCTGATTTTTCCGTTCATGGCGCTTATATTCAGCGAACCTTTAATATTCGAAATGTTTACGACGGCGTCAGCCGAGTTTATTTCTATATTGTTTTTTGGGGAAGGAAGAGTAATGTTTACGACGGTTTTTTCCGTAATAGTTTCATCGTCAAAGTACATTGTTAAATTTCCGTCACTGCCAATTTCTATATGCCTGGACAAACTTTCCGGCTTATCCGGAGTAATGTCAACCATAATATTTCTTGTTTTACCTGACGCGATATTCAGCGTTCCGACTGAAATCACTATATCAATCTCATTAACCGCACTTGCTTTATATGTGTATTTTTCCGCGTAAACCGGCACATTAAAAATAAAAATTGCCGCGAAAATCAAAAGCTTTTTCATGACATGCCCCTGTTTTTGATGTACCTTAAATTTTAGCAAATTATTATAGTGTTTTGGTATTTGTACAAATTTTTCCTTTTGATAATTGTTCTTGATTGTTTGTACTGAAAGCCAACTTTGGGTTATTATATAAAATCTAATATATGTATTACAAATTTCTAAAATAATAAATGGTATATATAATTTATATTTATATAACTTCTCTTTAATTGGAATACATTTGTAATACTGTGATTTTTTATGTACAATAACATTATGAAAAAAATAAAGCACGGCAAAACTCTTGTTCCAAAAGGCGCTTTTCCGGAAAGACATGAATTGGAAACTGCTTGGTTTTTTAATGCTCTCGGCAAAAACGTTGAATTTTTAGTTCCTGTTGACAAGCAGCATATAAAAACGCCTGACATAAAAATGGACGGGATTTATTGGGAAATTAAAGCGCCTAAAAACAATGGGAAACATACAATAGAACATTTATTTAGAAAGGCTTTAAAACAATCATGTAATGTCATATTTGATTTAAGAAGAAGCAAAATGCATCCAAACAAATGCATTCTCCAATTAAAGAAACAATTTCGGTTATCTCAAAAAGCAAAAATATTGTTAATTATTACAGATGATTATGAATTTCTTGACTTAAAAAAATAATTTCGGTATACTTATGTCAGATGGCGCGGCCTTTGCTGGATAGCTCAGGTTGCGTCATCTCCTTTTTGGCATAAAAATATAAATCGTTTATACTTTTTTTACATAGGGTACAGCCGCTGCTGAATAGCGGGGGTTGTGCTTCATGTTTTTTTATTTTCTGTTTTCTATTATCTGATTCGATATATTTTCGATATCTGAAAGATTGTGCCCTGCAGTTAGCGAGATTCTTATTCTTGCCTGGCCTTCGGGGACTGTCGGGAAGCGTATAGCCGGAACATATATGCCGTTTTTTAATAAAGCTTGCGACAGTTCTCTCGTGCATTCGTTGCTTCCTGTTACTACAGGAATAATTTGCGTTTGTGAATTTGATGTATTCAAACCTGCTTTATCCAGTTTTTCTCTTAAATATTCGGAGTTTTTACGCAAATGCTCCCTTTTATCATCTGATTTTTTCACTATTTCTAAAGATTTTAAAGCGGCTCCGGCTATTGCGGGGGATATGGCGGTGGAATAAATGAAAGCCCTGCTTTTATTTATTAAAAAATCTATAAATTTCCGGCTCCCGCACACAAAACCGCCCTGCACGGCAAAAGCTTTTGATAAAGTGCCGATTGTTATATCGACTTTATCCGAAACCTCGCATTCATCCGCAAGCCCTCTGCCCTCTTTGCCGAATACTCCGGTTGAGTGCGCTTCGTCAACAATGCTTGTTGCTCCGTATTTAATGCAAAGGTTCGTAAAATCCCGTAAAGGGACGAAGTCCCCGTCCATTGAAAATACCGATTCGGTGACGGCAAGTTTTAATTTATAACTTTTAGTTCTTTTTAATACGGACTCGAAAGATTCCATATCGCAGTGCTCATATACGAATATGCGCGCGCCTGAAAGCTTTGTGCCGTCCCATAAAGAAGCGTGGTTTAATTTATCCATAATAATGCATGTATTTTCAATGCAGCCAAGAGCGCTCAGCACCCCTAAATTTGTTTGGTATCCGCTTGCAAAGACAAGCGAAGCTTGTTTATTTTTAAAAGCGGCAAGTTCCGTTTCTAATTGTTCATGCACAGCAAGGTGTCCTCCTACTAAACGGGAAGAAGTCCCGCCAAAACCGTACTTTTGCGCGGCTTCTAACGCTGCTTTGTTTACTTCTTTATTGCCTGCCAAATCAAGATAATTGTTTGACGAAAAGTTCATAAACTTTTTGCCGTAAATTATGATGTTTGCCGCAGGGCTTGAAGAAATAAGCCGAAGATTTCTCAATAGTCCCGACTCTTTAATACCTGATAATTTTTCGGACAATACATCATCTAACATTTTTTGCTCCTACGGACTTCATCCGTTTTTTTAAACGTTTTATAATATATAAAGGAAGATACGTTAAATAATATTTTAGACGAAGTCTCCCGAAACGTTTGTTTTTAAAATTATTTCCGAAATAGCCGTGAAATGCAAAAGGGCGGATTCCTTTTATTTCGTCTATAGACGCTTCGTGCGCAAAATATTTCGCAACATCAAGCGGAGCAAATTTCATTCCTGCAGATTCAAAAATATGTTTATTTTTTACGCAGATAAACAAATCTTCATTATAAAGTTCTTTATACGCCGGCACAAAGGGAATATTCAGCTTTGACGGCAGCTCCATTAATCGTTTTGAACGTATTGAAACGCTGTTTCCAACCCTGCAAATATTTCCGGTCGCGTCTTTCAAAGAATTATTTTTTGGCCACGGAGCGCCGATATAATCATAATCCAAAAATTCGCTGCGCCACATATCGGGATTAATCACAAAACCGTCATAATGCGCCAGCAGCATGAAATCCGTATTTATGTATTTATGCATTTCATAAATCATTTTATAATTAAAATCATTCATGCTTTTGTTTTGAGGCGTATATTCATAGCGGATATTTTTCGGAAGATAAAAAGGTTTTTTGTGGCTTACCAAAACAGCATCGCCAAACTCTATATTTTTCATGCTGTATTTTATGGCCTGCACGGTTTCGTAAACATAAGTACAGGCTAAAGCGGCAAGGGTTACATTTTGCAGCCTTAATTTTTTATTTGCCTCAACATCAACTTTATTCTGTCTGTTGTCATTGGGACGGGGCTTCTGACATGATTTATCAAAAATAAATCCTGTCATAACCCCCGTCCCAATGACAAGGCCAAAGCCGCAAGAGTAACATTTTTTAATTTAAGCATATATGCTGCTGCCCCACGGTTTTTTGAAATACAAGGCCGCGCCCTGTCCGCCAAAACCGAAAGACAAAGAAAGCGCGGAAAGCACTGTTTTTTTCTGCGGTTTATTCGGCGCATAATTTAAGCCGAAAGGAATATCTGTTTCTTTAAAATTAATTGTCGGGGGAACAATATTATCTTTCATTGCAAGTATTGAAAATACCGCGCCGGCAATTCCGGAAACGCCGAGCAAATGCCCTGTTGAGCCTTTTGTAGAAGACACTAAAGGCAGTGAGGAATTGATATTTTCTTTGTCGTTCATTCGTAATTCGTAATTCGTAATTTGTAATTGCCGTTTAACCGCTTCGCTTTCGTAAAAATCGTTTATTTTTGTGCCGGTTCCGTGCATATGTATATAATCGGGGATTTCGTTTTTGACGGCTTGTTTTATTATGCGTTCCATTCCAAACGGCGAATTTACCGAAAACGCATTATCGCTGAAAACGCCGTTTGAAAAACCGGAAATTTCACAGTAAATTTTTGCTCCGCGAAGCACTGCTTTTTTTATATTTTCAACAACAATAAAACCCGATCCTTCGCCGACCGCAAAACCGTCGCGGTCTTTATCAAAAGGACGAACGCCCTGCTTTGAAAGCACTCCCATATTTTTAAACGCTGAAATGTAAAGAGGATGAATTGTTGTTTCGGAAGAACCACAAATTACCGCGTCGCAAATATCGTCTTCAATCATGCGGCAGCCCTGAATTATGTTTAACGCGCCGGTCGCGCATGCCGCTGAAACGGAATGGACTGCCCCTTGAATATTTAAAACTTTTTGCAGTTGTTGCGGAAATTCGTTTTCAAGAGAAAAGTTTTTAATAAAAATATTCTGCTTACTCTCGCCGCACGCAAGGCCTATGCGGTCAGGCCGGTAGCCGGAATCTTTAATATTCGCTTCAGCCAAAGCTTCATTTGCCGCAATAAAAGCCATGCCAAGCTGCCGGAGTTTTTCATCAAAATCAAACCCGCTCACACGCGCGATAAAAGCTTCGTTTGATATTTCATAACGAACAGCGCTTTCACTGTTAAGCAGCCTGTGCCAGTTTATTTCTTTGCCTGTGCCGAGAGGCGTTACAAGACCGATACCTGTTACGGCAAATTTAATTTTTGCGATGTCATTCATTTGTCAAGTTCCAAATTTAATTCGTCAGCAGGTCGCTGACGAATTGTATAATCTTGTTTATAAAATTGATAAAAACATTTACAATACTTCAAATTCTAATTCTTCACCAAGCTGGTGAATAATTTGTTGTTATTTCTATAATATTTTTCAAAGATTTTAATATATGTCTTTTGTCCGCATATTTTAAAGCCGTTAAGTAATTTTTCTGCGGAATTATAACAAACATTTTGCAATACATATCCTACGCTATCTCTAACAGGATAGTTTAGCCATCTTTTATAAATTTTTTCCAATACTTCGCAATAATTTCCAGTTTTCCATATTTCAACAAAAGATAGGAGCATGGCAAGTTCTTGTTTTTTTGCAGACATTATGAATTTATTACCTTCTGTTTGAAATTGCATTTCCAGTTGTTCTCTTATTTTTTGATTTTCTTGAGTATTCTTTTTAGGATCATCAAACTTTGTCTCCCCTTTTATAATTGCCATAGGCTTCAGAATGTGAATTTGTTCGGATATTTTTATCAGTTCAACAAGTTTTCGTATTGTTTTATTTCTAATATGTTTAAACTTATTTTCTATACCGATATTTAATGAAAAAGCTCTATGAGTTTTTATTTTGTTTATAGCATCCGAACATTGATTGCTTGATAGTTTATATTTTTTACAAATTTTTACTTTTTCGATTTTGAATTTATTAGAAGTTACAGGCGGCAACTGTTTTGAAATTTTTTCTAATTGTGTTCTTGATAGTTGTTCGGTAAATGTTTTTGTTGCATAATCTGCACAAAGCTTATCGCAAAAATAATCGTAATATTCTAATTGTTTGATCAATTTTTCATATTTCTTATAAAAAATGCCAATATCCATTAATTTTTTATCTGGAAGATTGATATCTTGCTGATTCTTTTTATATGTATATCTAAAAGCAGTTGGTATATCATCAAAATAGTAATCTCTAATTAGAGAGTCAAAGTATTTCAGTTCGGAAACAAATACCTTTTTACAATCCGGATCAACTTTTTGTAAAGATAGAAAATCATTTTTTAACTTTTTAATATTGTGATAGCTTAAGTTTTTCTTTATATTTGTGTATGAAGCGTCTTCTTCTTTTTTCATTTTATATATCCATAGCAATTGTTTAATGATTACCTTTAAGTATAACTCTATTGAATGCCTGCAACAATAAAACATAGGGTACACTGCTACATCAACAAAAATTTTATCTGACAATATCCCTTCATAAATAAGATGAGCCGATTTTTTAAAACCCTCTGCTATATAAGTATCTCTGTGTTCACGAATTGTACCCGAATTATCCCCAATACAAGCATTGAATTCCATTCCGCTGATAAAGTTTTTGAAAGGATTTAATTTCGCGATATTTTTTGACTTAATTTCAGACATAAAAACTTCCTTTTAATTCACTTTTAACTTCTTCCCGCCAGCTTTGCCTGCGCTATTTCTACGGCTTTGCGGAATTTTTTGACAAGCATTTTTTGTTCAAGCGGTTTTAACAGATATTGCGCGACTTTTATATTGCTTTTGTCTAATTGCAGCAGTTCTATATGCTCTTTGTTTTTGCCTGTGCATAAAATTAAACCTATCGGGGCGTTCTCGCCTTCGCGGACTTCATACTTTTCAAGATAACGCAGATATAATTCCATTTGCCCTTTATATTCCGCCTTAAAATTTCCTATTTTTAATTCTATAACCACAAGAGATTTTAATCTGCGGTGATAAAATAGCAAATCTATATAATAATCCTCATTATCTATTGTTATTCTTTTCTGGCGGGAAAGAAAAGCGAAGTCGCTTCCGAATTCAACTATAAAATTTTGAAGTTCTGCAAGTATCGCCGTTTCAACGTCTTTTTCTGAATATTTATCCGACAGGCCGAGAAAGCCGAGAAAATACGGATCTCTAAAAACTAAATCCGGAGAGAGTTTCTTTTCATTTTTTAAAAGCGCTAAATCTTGTTTTATGGTTTCTTGCGGCTTTTTGCTTATAGCCGTGCGTTCGAAAAGCATAGATTGAATGCGTTCGCGCAAAGTTCTAACGCTCCATTTTTCGTGTATCCCCATTTGTATATAAAACTCGCGTTTAAGAGATTCTTCTATCGGAAGTATCGCTATGATATGAGTCCAACTTAATTGTCGTATCAGCGATACGACAATTCGCTCATCAGGAAATACTTTTGCAAATTGTATCATTCTTCTGATATTTTTTTCCGAAAAAGATTCGCCGTATTCCGTTTCTAATTTCCTGCTCAAATCTATTATTGTCCGCTTGCCGTATTGCGCTCTTGAGTCTTTAAGGATTTCTTTGTTTATGCGAATGCCTATATTCCAATATAAAATTGAAATAGCCGCGTTTACGGCAGCAGCGACATTTTGCCTGCTTTGCTCTATCAACAACTTTATGTCGGAATAAAGTTTAGTTGACTCTTTTTTTAAATTTTTTGCGTTTTTTACGGATTTAATCATTGTTTCTCCTGACAGCAAGAATTTTGAATAATTGTAATTAACAAATCAGGAAAAGTCAACTAATATATAAAATATAATTTACTTACAATAATACTAAACAATCCTAGAATCAATATTAAATACTTGTCCGGAAATTGTTTTTGTGTTTGCTAAATAAAGCATAAAATCTAAAAGTTCTTTCATATCCGTAGTAGTGTTTAAAACGCTTTCCTGTTTTATGGCTTCCATATATTTATCTCCGGCGGATTGGCCAAGCGAAGTGAAATGAAATCCCGGCAAAACAGCGTTTACGGTTATGCCGAAACGCCCCGCTTCTCTTGCGGCAGTTTTGGTTAAAGCGATAACCGCAGCTTTTGAAGCGGAATAACTTGCCGCACCTGCGTAAGATTTGTATGCGGATATAGAAGCTATATTTATTATTGAACCGCTTTTTTGTTTTAACATAATATCAAGAGTTTCTTTAATGACATAAAATGTACCGTTAAGATTTGTTTGTATTACATCGTTCCAATTATCCGCCTGCTCTTTAAAAATTATTTTATTTTTGCCTATTGAAGCATTGTTGATCACGCAATCTATTTCCCCAAACTCACTTCGTGAGCTTGCTATTAACGACTTTGCTTCTGCCGGATTTGAAATATCGGCTTGAAAAAACTTTGAGTTTGGAATTTCATAATCAGGTTTATTTGTTTTATAACAGCCGCAAACATTCCATCCGTTTTTAGAAAAATGCAAAGCAAGCTCTTTGCCTATTCCGCGTGATATTCCTGTGATTAACACTGTTTTCATTTTTCACCAAACCTTTCTTTTAATTTTAAATAAAAATTTTGCAGGCTCTTATCTCCGCCATTGTCTAAAAATAAACAAAATGGCAAACTGTCAGTTTCTTTGTGCTTAATAACGCAAGCGCAGCATTTCCCGTAATTAACGCAAGATTTTTTAGGACAAGAACATTCTTTGACGTTTGGACAATTCATAATTTTTCCTTTGGCGTTTTTGCTCTATTGGCACAGATCTGTTTCCAGCCCCAAATCTTTTATCATTTGAATATCCTTTTCAATATTTCTTCCATCGGTCGTAAGATAACCGCCGCTCATCATGCCGTTTGCTCCGGCTGCAAAAATCATTGACTGTAAATCACGCAAGTTTATTTCCCTGCCGCCGCAGATTATTATGTCCTGTTTTTGCAAAATCAGCCTGAAAATTGAAATAGTTTTTAAAATTTCAATGGCGCTTAGCGGCTCTGCCCCTTCTAATGCGGTGCCTTTAACCGGTATAAAAAAATTCATTGGTACGCTTTCAACATCAAGCTCTTTTAAAGCAAACGCCAGTTCAACTCTGTCACGAAAAGACTCTCCTACTCCAAACAATCCGCCCGCGCAAATTTTGAACCCAAGAGCTTTTGCTCTTTTTATGGTTTCTGTTCTTTCGGCAAAAGTGTGGGTAGAACAAATTTTCGGGAAAAATTCCCCTGAAGTTTCTAAATTATGATGAATTTTTTTTATGCCGACTTTTTTAAGTTTTAATAGAATTTCTTCAGACAGTCTGCCTATAGAAACGCTTAATTTTTCAACGTTTTTATAGTTTTTAAACATTTCACAAAGCGAGTCTGCTTCTTCCTCATTTAAATAATTTCCGCTTGAAACTATACCGAAACAGGCTGCGCCTGCTGCAATTGCTTTGTTTGCGGATTCTTTAATATTATCTATGGAAACAAGCGGGTAAACTTTAACTTCGGTTTTATTAAAAGCTGACTGCGCGCAAAACTTGCAGTCTTCGCTGCACTGACCTGATTTCGCATTGATAATTGAACAAATTTTTACTTTATCGCCTTTATACTTTTTACGGATTTTTGTTGCCGCGTAAAAGAGATCTTCAGCCTCTAAATTGAAAAGAAGCAAAGCTTCTTCTTTTGAAATTTCATTTCCGTTGATAGCGTTTTCCAATATTTTTTCCATTATCCAATCCTAAAAACACACTCTAATTTCAGTATTTTATCGTATTTTGATTTATACGTCAACCTGAATGATAAAACAGTGTAGTTGACGCACATATCTTAAAGATATAGAAAAACCCCTTTATGCTATTATTTCATAGAGGGGTTTTTTATATTCTATTTTTCAGCATACACCGTTATGCTTATTATGTTCGGGCTTTTCTTATACTCCGCAATTTCATTGTCATTTAAAAGATTTTTTAACTCTTCATCCGGAATCATTACATATTTTTCTTTTTGTATTGTTATATTTTTAAAGCCTGCCTCTTTGATATGTTTTAAATATATATCTTTTTTGACTGCGCCGGAAATACAGCCCGCGTACATTTCGGCCGCTGATTTTATTCTTTCAGGCAAATTCCTTTTTAAAACGATGTCCGAGATACTGAAATGTCCGCCGGGTTTTAATACTCTGTATATTTCTTTGAAAACAGCTTTTTTGTTCGGGACAAGATTTAATACGCAATTGCTGACAACAACATCGGCCGAATTTGAGCTGATAGGCATTTTTTCTATATCGCCCTGAATAAACTCGACATTTTTAAAACCGAGTTTTTTAACATTCTTTCTTGCTCTTTTAATCATCTCCGGAGTAAAATCTATACCGATAACTTTTCCGTTTTCTCCGGCTTCCTCTCTGGCGACAAAACAATCGTTTCCCGCGCCGCTGCCAAGGTCAACAACGGTATCGCCTTTTTTTATTTTTGCAAAATTTGTCGGAAGGCCGCAGCCGAGCCCTAAATCAGCTTAGGAATTATAACCGCTTAGGCCGTTGTAACTTTCAAGCATAAAATTATCAATGCCGCCGCACCCGCAGCCGGAACTATAACAGGAATTATCTCTTTTTTTATTGACGGCGGCAATTTTGCCGTACGTTTCTTTTACAATATTTTTTAATTTAACTTCACTGTCTTTATTTTTCACCATAAAGCTCTCCTTTTTTAGAAGCTCAGCAGCTCAGCAGCTCGGCAGCTCAGAAGCCCGGAGAAGCTTTGGTCGTTTTTATCTTTGTTTTTGCCGCCGCCGAGCTTCTGAGCTGCCGAACTTCTGCCGTTCTCTTATTTTATCATCTGAGAAAGAAAATTAATCAAATCTTTCTTTACTTCTTCATTTATGCTGTAATGCATCCAGGAGCCATCTTTGCGGGAATTTACCAATTTGCACTTAACGAGCATTTGCATATGGTAACTGAGCGTCGGCTGGGTTATATGAAATTCGTCAAGCAGCTCGCATGCGCAAAGAGTGCCTCCTTTAGATAACATTCCTATAACTTTAAGACGCGTTTCATCGCCGAGCGCTTTGAGCATAACGGCATATTCCTTATATTTTTTACTCATGCATCCTCCAAACATATTGATATTTGTCTATTTGTTTAGTATAATAAAACATATAGATATTTGTCAATATGTTACAAGGGGAAATAGTTTATGTCGTTTATTAAAGAAGAATGGAAAAAATTATTATTGTTTATAACCGTTTTTTTGGTTGTATATTTTCTGCCTGTCGGAAATTTGCGGTTTAATAATGCCGTTATTAACTCCATCAGCATGCTTAATAATTATTTTAGGGAACATTTTTTGCTCGGATTGTTTCCCGCGATGTTTATAGCGGGCGCCTTATCCGTATTTTTAAAATCGTCCGAAGTTATAAAATATATGGGCGGCAAAGCTAATAAAATAGTTGCTTATTGTTTTGCATCTGTTTCGGGTTTTTTATTATCAGTGTGCTCATGCACGGTTATGCCTTTATTTGCCGGTATTTACAAAATGGGCGCGGGGCTTGGGCCTGCGGTAACATTTTTATTTGCCGGGCCGGCTATTAATTTGGTTGCGATTACAATGACAACCAGCGTGCTTGGCCTAAAAATGGGGCTGGTAAGAACTTTAACGGCAGTATTATTTAGTTTTGTTGTCGGAATAATCATGGCATTTTTATTCAGACATGAAGAAGTTAAAAGAATACAAAATATTGCCGCAGCATGCGAAAGCGGCGATACGGCAAAACCGGCTTATGTTAATGCTATGTTTTTTACGTCAATGATAGCTCTGCTGGTGTTTTTATCATGGCATCATAAAAATTTTATGATTATAGCAATATGCGCTGCCGCGGCCTTGACTCTTATTTTTGTTTTGTTAAAATATTTTAAAAAAGACGATTATGCGGTTTGGATGATTGCAACATTCGAATATATCAAAAGACAGATGCCTTTGCTTACAATAGGAATACTTGCTTCGGGTTTTTTCCTTGGTTTTGAAGGCAAAGACGGAATAATACCGTCATATTGGATTAATTCGGTTGTAGGCGGCAACGGGCTGCTTGCTAATTTTATTTCTTCTTTTTTAGGCTCGTTTATGTATTTTTGTACTTTAATAGAAGTGCCTATAGTTCAGGGTTTTATGAATAACGGTATGGGGCAGGGACCTGCACTGGCTTTACTGTTGTCCGGTCCCGCGTTATCGCTGCCGAACATGCTTTTAATCCGAAGCGTTATGGGAACAAAAAAAACCGTCACATATGTATGCATAGTTGTAATTTTTTCTACGGCTGCAGGGTATGTTTTCGGTAACTTTTTCTAAATCGGATTGCGGGTCAAGCCCGCAATGACGGCTAAAAGGATAAAAAAATGAAAATTATAAAAATTCTTGCAACCGGCGACTGTTCCAACTGCAAAAGAATTTATAATCTGGTTGAAAATAAAATTAAGGAAAAGCAGTTAAACGTTAAGCTTGAAAAAATAAGCGATATTAATAAAATTTTAGAATACGGCGTAATGACTACGCCCGCGGTAGTTATAGATGAAAAACTTGTTTTTGCGGGCGGCCTTCCTACGCAAAAACAGCTTGATAAATGGTTTGAAGAATAAATAAAAAAATATTAAGACAACTATAAACAACGTCTCTGTGGCATAACTTCTTTAAATATTAAAATAACTATCGATTTCATCTTTAACTTCTTTAATTAATTTTTTCTTTTCATTTTTTAACTCAAAAGCTTCTTTTATTAATTTTGTAATATTATCAACGCTATTTTTATCTAATATTGGTATTTCAAACTCTTTAAGTCTATCTTCTCTTAAATGTGGAATTGTAGAACCAATTACAGTTCTTCTCATAGCCTGATATAATCCTGTTTCTTTTAATGATAAAACAGTAAATATATATTCAGCTGTTAAATTATATTTTTTTGCTTCCGGCTTTAATCTCAATCTTACTATTCCCGATGAAATGATAGTTTTATCATTTGCAGTTACCATTGCGGCCATACCGATTTTTCCATCTTTAGTATATAGTATATCTCCAGATTTAACATCTTGTTGTAGTTCTTTATAAATAGAAAACGGAACATAATAATCAGGAAATTGGTCTATTTCATAATTAACCAAGTCGGAAGTTCTGATAAACGGAATATCTTTTTCTTTTTTATCCAACGCTATCATATAGTTTGAACTGCCAACTTCGTCTCCTTTTTTTATAGTCGCTATTTTACCAAGCTGGATGGTTTCAAAGTTATCTTTGATAGCTTTAAGACTATTTACAAAAAGCGGATTAGAAAACATGGGAGTCCAAAAGCCAGTATGAAAAAAATCTGAAAGATTTACAGAGTAAGTTTTTTCTTTTTGGATTTTTGAGAAATCAATATTAAGTTTTTGATAAAAAACCGTTTGAGATTGTTCTATTTTATTTATGCTTTGTCTATTATATTCTATGATTTTCTTAACTTTAATTGAAATCTTATTTAAAATATTTTTTTCAGGTCTCAAAATACGAACTTTGTTTAATTGAGAATGCGTTAATTCTACCCTTGTGTCTCCGTGAGTAGCTAATGAAGTTTGTGCCTGATAAAATTTTGAGTTAAAATATCCGGCTAAATAATACGGCGAAATGATATTTTCATCAACGGTAATTTTTGAGACATGCTGGCTGATTACAGAGTTTGCATTTTTTTTATCGATAATACTTGCAACAGCTAATTTTGCGGCTGTAGCCTGGGTCCGCCCCATAACAATATCATTTTCTTTTACTTTAATTTTCTCAGGAATATTTTTTGAAACAAATACTAAACTTTTTTCCTCTTCGTTTATTGCAAAAGGCTTAATATTACCTACCCTGAGATATGGATATCCATTTTCTTTGGTTATATAGTTGTCAATATAGCTCCCACTTACGATTTTAGCATTTAGTTTCTCAATCGTTGTAATTGTAAATGAGGTCTTCGCCTCGAATTTTTTGAAAATAGAATCTGTAAGAAAATATTTGACGTCAAATCTTTTTTCTTTGCATTTAAGGATTTCAGATTTTGTTATTGTTATTGTTTTTAAAGCCATAATAAAATGTTACCTAAAAAGTAAATTTGTTTTTTATAGCCCATTCTTTAAATGATTTTGCAATATTTGTTATATCGTCTTCATCTATTTCTTTACCTCTTCTATCATGTCCGCAATATTCGGCAATAGCCATAAAAATCGGGTAGTCTTTTGGAATTTCACTTTGTAGAAGTTTTTGAATTATCATAATAGATGTTTTTGTTCCGGTATTCGGCAGAAAAGTTTCCAGAGGAATATCTATAATAGCCACAATTCTAACTTTGTTTATAAGCCAGTTTCTTATGTATTCTAAAGTTTCATTTCCATAAATACCATCAGGCAAAACTATAGCCATTCTTCCGCCGGGTTTTAATAACTGAAGGCATCTTTCAATAAAGAGAATTTGAGGCGCTTCCTTATCTTTTAATTTATCTTTTTCCCACGCATTTATTTTTTTGTTTTGCTTCCACTTATATCCAAGTTCATATTGTTTTAATTTATCTTCACCTCTAACTGGAATTTTTGAACCGAAAGGAGGATTGGTAAGCAAGATATCAAAAGATTCTATTTTTATTTTTTGATTTGTCAGTTCTTTCCAATTATGCCGGGTATTTAAACTATCATCACAGACTACTCCGCTTTTACCATCTCCTATTAAAGTCATATATGCTTTTGTGACTTTCGATAAAAAAGAATCTTTGTCGATACCTCTAAATTTTTCAGTGGCGATTTTTTGTTTTTCTTTCTCTATTTCACCTTGGGACCAACCGTACTCTTTGCCTTTTTCATCAATTTTTTGCCAAACATATCTTAATGCTTCAATTAAAAATCCTCCGCTGCCGCAGGCCGGATCTACTATTAAGTCTTCATCGCTTGGATCTAATATATCGACCATCATTTTTATGACGTTTCTCGGAGTAAAGAATTGCCCCAGTTCGCCTTTTAAAGCATGTCCTATAAACGTCTCAAAAGCATCCGCGATTACGTCTCTTTCTGCTTCCATCAAGCAATAGTTTTGCAATTCTCCGACAACATATACAATAGAATTATCGTCTAAAGTAATATCGTCGTTTTTATCCAAAACTTCTTTATATGAAACTTTTACTTTACTAAAAATTTCCAGTATCCTTTCTTTTATTATTTTGGCTTTCTCGCCAATGCCGGCTCTAAAAGAAACAATGTCGTTTTGTTTAGTAAATTTTTCGTCGTATATTTTGCAAAAAATTAAATTTATTAATTGTTGAGCTAAAACTTCATCTCTTGTGGCTCCGACAGTATTGGCCGCCAAGTGATTTCGGATAGCTTTAAAAGTAGCTTTCAAATTATGCGTAGTTTTAAGATCTTTTCTTTTAAATCTTCCGATATCTTCTATTCTCTGCCCATATTGCGGGATATTTGGTATTTCCTCAAAATCGATCCTTCCATTACTTTCTATTTTTCGTAAAAATAATCTTTCTTCGCCATTAAACCAAACGCCAAAAGACGCTTTTGAAAATCGCAAGTAGTCTTGAAGCTGTGTTCTTCCATCCTTCCTATTTTTCTTTTTGCATTCAACTATTATGTAAACGGAATCTTCCTGTTTTTTATCATCTTGGAAAATAGCAATATCAACAGGATATTCTTTTTTTGTGTCAGATGGTCTTGCTTTGACTCTAAACTGAGGTCTTGTCTGTATGTGTTTTTTGGGATAATTATAATCTTCTGCCAACTGTTTTGAAAAAATTTGCACAGCTTCAATTTCTTCTGGAGTAGCTTTTACTTCTTGTCCGGATATAAAATCAATAATATACCCGTCTCGAGTCCCTTTATTTATTGCCATGAGAAACTCCATTTTACATATTTAAAATATATGATCTCTGGTAAATGATTATACAAAAAATATAAACTAAATTCTTGCTGCTTTTTTAGGACTTATAAACGGATTTACCATGACATGTATATTTTTTTAATGACAAATTTGCTATTACTATGCAGCAATAAATCCATACCCCTACGCATCCTTTTCAATTTTAATCTTTACGGTTTTTGCTTTAACAATAGACCTTGTCGCGTCAATCTGCTTTAAAGCTTTTTCAAGATTTTCGCGGCTGGTTTCGTGCGTTGTAACTATAATCTGCGTTATACCGTCATCGTCCATATCAGGCTGCGAAACGCTTGCGATAGATACTCTGAATTTCCCGAGTATGCCGGAAATTTTCGATAAAACGCCGGGCTTATCAACAACGCTGAAACGCAGATAATACGGAGCTTTGCTCTTTCCGGAAGGAAGAATTTTCAGTTTTGTTTTTTTGTCATAAATAACGTCCGGCACTATTCCTGCGGTATTTGTAACTATAAATTCCGAAAGATTTATTATGTCCGAAACTACAGCGCTTGCCGCCGGCCCCTGCCCCGCGCCTTTGCCGTAAAATAAAACGTCGCCGGAATCTTTTCCGGTAATCATAACGGCATTGTATTCATTTTCAACGGTCGCGAAAACATGGTCGTGTTTTACAAGGCACGGCTGCACGGATAAATCTATGCCGTTTTTTGTTTTATGCGCCGAACCTATAAGCTTTATGTCATAGCCGAACTCTTTTGATATCAAAACGTCGTCAATATCCAAATCGGCAATGCCTTTAACCGCTATATCTTTGACTTTTATCCAGCCGCCCCACGCCAGAGAGGCAAGTATCGCAAGTTTATTTGCAGTGTCTATTCCTTTAACGTCAAAAGAAGGGTCAGCTTCGGCAAAACCGGCTTTTTGCGCGCCTTCCAGAGCTTTTTCATAGTCAACGCCTTTTTTTGTCATTTCGCTTAAAATAAAATTTGTCGTGCCGTTTAATATCCCTTTTATTTCAAGTATCTCTTCGGAAGCCATTCCTTCGCTTAAACCCTGCACAACGGGAATAACGCCGCCGACCGAAGCTTCGTAATAAATAGATTTTTGGCATTCCTGAGCTGCAGTAAAAATCTGGTCCCAGTATTTTGCGAGCACGGCTTTGTTTGCGGTAACAACGTTTTTGCCGGCTTTTAAAGATTCTAAAATTATTGTTCTGGCAGGCTCATATCCGCCGATTAGCTCAACTATTAAATCTATTTCCGGATCTTTTATAATGCTTCTGAAATTTTTAACATAAAGCTCCGGCCTGTCAATAGGATTTAAATCGCAAATGGATTTAACCTTTATGGGTTTTCCTACTTTACGCAAAGCTATTTTTTTATTCTCTTCAAGAATTTTTACAACGCCTTTGCCGACCGTTCCGTAACCGATTAACCCGACATTAATGTATTTTTTTTCCATATTTTCCTCAATTATAAATAGTAAGCAGGCCGCAAAACATCTGCGACCTGCTTATATCATACTCAAATTTTGGCTTTAAATCAAAAAAGAGTTCACATTGTATGCGCTTCGCGGCAACAGTAGTAGCAGCCGTCAACTTTTTTGTAATGTTTCCCTGCGGCTTTCATAGCTTTTTCTAAACTGTCAAATTCGCCTATTTCTATCATATCCGACTTTGTAGGCTTGCGCGTGCATGAGAACGCATGAATTTCATGCTCCCCGTTTTTATCGGCGCGCTTTGAAACATAATATTGTACTTTAACGGCAGGCATATCAACAATTTGAGCTGTTCTTATTATTGTTTGTATATCCTGCAATGCTTTTGCGACAGCGTCATAATCCGCTCCCGCGGGAAGAATTTCCGCGGCTTTGTTCAAATGTTCCGTCAACGCGTGGATGTCCTGCGCGGACAAAGCCGTCTTTTCGCGAACCTGCAAAATATTTACAAGTTCGGGTCTGATGAATATATCGTACAATTTGTAAAGTATCGGAATCGGCCATCGTATTGCAAGCTCCAATGAAATATGAAGCTCCGGCGGTCTCGGCAGTTCGATTGGAAGTTCAACTATAGTAAAATCTTTCCATACGTCTGCGGCCTGATATGCTTCGACATAACGCATACCTACTTTAAGCGTAATGTGTTTAAGCGATTGTACGCCGTTGACTGTTCTGTAAAGACCCTTGAATACATCTCTGCCGCATACCGGCGGCACGGATGTATTTGATGTTATCTGCGTGATCCCGGTACATCCTTCAAAAGCGGAATCTCCTATGCTTCCCGCGCTAAATGAAACTTTAGTAATTCCGGTACATCCTTTAAAAGCTGAATCTCCTACGCTTTCCACGCTAAATGAAACTTCCGTAATACCGGAGGAATTTAAGAACGCTTTCTCTCTTATATGATTTACATAGTATATATGGCTGTTATCGCCGTAAGATACATCTCCGTAACGAAAGTAGGAAGGAATCGAAACTTTTCCGGTATAGCCGGCGTTCGGGTTAGGAGCTGCTGCCGCGCTGCCGGAGTCTAAAATCACATATTTTATATTGTTTATGACCGTTGTTATACTCTGGTAATTATTGAAATGATTCCATCCCTGGGCATTTCTATAATTCTGTATGCAATTCTCGGGAACATATACCGGAATACTGCCGGCAATGCCGTTGAAAGTATTTGCGCCGCAAGAAGGAGGCGTCCCGCGAAAAGACAAAATGCTTTTCATACCGCTGCATCCTTCAAAAGCGTTATCGCCGACAGCAGCGTTAAAACCGGCAGGAAAAGTAATGTTTGTTAACCCTTTACATCCGAAAAAAGCATAGCTGCCTATAGATTTCATATTGTGAATCACGATAGATTTTAACTTCGCGCACCCGTAAAACGCTTTGGGTCCGACGGAAATAATTTTGTGGGAGCCGTTAAAAGTTTCTAAATTTTCACACAAATAAAACGCGCTGCCGTAAATATCAATATTATAATCCCTTGCGGCATTAACCCGGTTTAAACTTGTGCACTCTGAAAACGCGCCGTTAGCGATATATTTTATGCCCGCATCAATATTAATGCTGTTTAATGATTTTTGCCTGGCAAACGCGGTTTCTCCTATTCCTGCAACATAATACATTATATCCCATTTAAATATCAGAAAGGGAATAGTCATATCCCCGTAATACGGACCCGAGCCGGGGTACGGAACAGTTACCTCGGCGTCCAGGTATTCGGGCGATAATGGAAAATACGTGATGCCGTTTAACTCAAAACCGTATTTGCATCTGAATTTGGCTACGAGTTTTTTATCGGAAGTTACATTTATCAAAGTTACCTTTTTTTTGTTGCCGTAAGGCATGGCCTGCTGGTATTTGCCGTCAACGGAAACGCTTTCAAACAAATAATTATTATTGTCTGACATTACAAAAGTCCTGTTGTAACCATGCACGACAGAAACCTCGCCGTACGGAAAAATTACGGGATTCCTGCTTAGCTCTTCTGATGGATAATTCCAAGATACTGCTATACAGTGCCTGTTGCCTATAGGTTTAATTTTATACATGATTCTGTTATTGTTTCCGTATCCGTTAATTGAACCCGCCAGATAAAAATACGCGTTGTCATACACGCCGTCTCCCCAGTTAAAATGGAAAAGCATGGTATCCTTATAACCGTCGCAAATAAAAGCGTGTTCGACGCCGGCATTGTTAGAACCGCAATAAAGCACAGGCTGCTGTTTATCAATTTCCGACTTGATCAGATCTCTCCACTTGCCGTCTTCGTCTTGAATTGTTCCGAAAATCCACCGGTTTTCTCCTTCTTCATTAATATTATTGTCGTATTGAAAATAATTTTTTAAAGCGTCTTTTGCCGCGCTGAAAGAAGCGGTGCTTACGCCGGGATAAGCGGAATATTTTGTATTTACGGAAATGCCGCAGTGCCGCATAAGCTGCGCCACCGTATCAATTTCTGCGGTTGTACTTGAATAATCAAGCTGCTGAGGCATCAAATCCCACCTGTAAGCAGTATTGCCGAAATTAGCAGAAGGTTTTATCCCTCCGTTTTCGGCTTGTGTAGAGGTATGTTGTCCCGTGCCTACGTACGGATGTCCGTGATAGTACATAATCTGAGCCATAGCCGTAGCAAGGCTTCCCGTAAGGCATCGTCTTTCATTATCAACGGGCGGGCAAAGTTTGTTATACAAAGATCCCTGACTCCATTTTGTTTTTATCAACGGCTCTCCGGAGCTGCTGCTGTTATTAAGCTTACCCGGACTGTTACCCGTATCCGTTGTATCGTTTTTCAAATTTTCCCATTCCAAAGCCGTTTCTTCTTTTTCTTTTTCTTTGTTTTTTCTTATTTGTATTATTCTTAAACGGAAAGCTTCAAAATAATCTTTCATGCCCGCCGGAACATCTTTGCCGATTTGCAAATTTTCCAATTCTAAAGCTTCTTCTTTATTTCCTTCTTCATCGTTTTTTCTTATTTGTATTATTCTTAAGCGGAGATCTTCAAGATAATATTCCATGTTCGGCGGGATATTGGTTTCGTCTAAGTTACTTTCCGCCGAATAACCGAGAATCGGTACGATTCCGTCATCAGCCGACACTATTACAAATCCGTTATCATTTGAATTAAAAATATAGAAACACGGTTCTTCGCCTTTTTTAAGCGTAAGCAGTTTCGCCCTTGTCTGCGTTTTGCTTCTGACTGCGAAAGTCGTTAATGACGAAGCCTGGTGTATGAGTTCAAGCGTTCTTTCGGCTGTTTTAACTGCGGTTTCGGTTACAATTTTTGCGGCAGTTTCTTTTTCCTGCGGTTTTACGGATTTGAGAAAATTAAGCCCTGCTTTTTCCGCCGTTGCTTTGTCGATAATTTTACCCATAACATTCTCCTTTATCAGAAGCCCGGAAGCATGGATGCGCGGATGCATAGAGCAGCTATGGCCGTTTTATCTTTGCCGTTGCCATGCATCTATGCATCCACGCGTCTACGCATCATAATTTGTACGAGACGGATAACCTGCGTTTTCTGCCCTGACGCTATAGCCGCTCCGGCTCGGGAACTCTATAACTGTGAAGGTAGCAGTCATCGCCGCCGCCTCCTCCGATACATGTCGGCAACGAGTTGTCGTTGTCGAGCTCAAGGACATGGACATGAATAGGCGTTCCATTTAATTGCAGCGAACGAACAGTCACGCCCTCCAGTTCCGACCATGCCGAACCAAATTTGCCCAGGTACTTGCCTCCAAAACAGTGGCCTGTGACAGCCGAGAAGCAGAAAATGCCGTTTGAAGATCCTTTTGATCTGCTGATAATGAGCCTGCCGCGGATGGTAAATACTCCGCCCTGAATCTCATCGAAATGGATCGGCGTGCTGCCAAGCTGTATGTCGTCCTCAGGCCGGCGAGTCAAGGTCTCAATATCGTAAGCGAACAGCTTTTTGTCCTTTTCGCTGTATTCGCTCGTATAGAGGCGTCCGTTCAAGGGGTTTACATCGCACCATGAGAAACGATCATCCCCTTCTTCTCCCGGCAGGAACTTATGTTCGGAGAAGTTCGGCTTTATCTTCCATACGCCCCACCCGTTTTTAGATTTCTGTATCGGCACATATAGCCACCCGTCAAAATATCCCGGAGCGCCTATGTGCGCTTTCTTCTTCCATAGATTTTCCGGAAGTTTTATTTCGCCAAGCCGGTTTGATTTGAGGTCATACTTGCTGATCTTTCTCTTGTTATTGTCATCGCCGCCGGCGCTGGACGAAAGGAACCACATTTCGCCGTCAGTCGTTACGCCTTGGGCTTCCTCCGAGTAGCTGTTATTTTCTTGCTTGAAAGAAACTCCGACTCTATTCCAATCATTTACACGCGGATCGGTCATGCCGGTGACAAGATTTCCGATAACCCACCACCCCCGCCACTGGGTGTCTCCCGGCTGCCATGCCGCCGTATACACGCGTCCGTTGGTTCCCGGCGCGACAACATCGAGCATGTTTTCGCTGCGCGAAACAGCGCCTATCGGCATACCCAGCGCAGTTGTGAGATTCCCGACTGTCCGCCAATCCCGCCAGTTTACGTACCCGGGCTGCCACTCTGCCGTATATACACGGACAGAGCTAAACAGTCCAAGCAGTCCTGTGGGTTTGCCGGCCACAAAAATATTCATCTTGTCAGCAGAGCGGGATACTGCGCTTACTGATGCGCGCAATTTTGTTCTGATGCTGCCTATCCGCCACCAGCCTCTCCACGCCGTATCTTTCGGGCCCCACGCTGCCGAATACACCCGTCCATCCGGGCCGACTACAAAAATGTCCAAAAGGTCGGCAGAACGCGAGACGGCACAAACCGGCGTACGCGGAGACGTCGTCATTGTGCCAATCTGCCACCAGCCTCTCCACGTCGTATCTCTTGGCTGTTCCCACGCTGCCGTATATACTCGCCCGTCTTGACCGACAACGAAGATATCCAGCTTATCTTTCGCACGGGAAACAGCGCTTACGGGCGCTCCCGGAGGTGCTTGAACATTGCCGATTTGCCGCCATCCTTGCCACTCCTTAAATCCCGGTTCCCACGCTGCCGTATATACCCGCCCGTCCAGTCCGGTCACAAAAATATCCATCTTGTCGGCAGAACGCGACACTGCGCTCACCGGAGCATGCAGCACGGTTTTGAGGCTGCCTATCGGCCACCACCCGTACCACTTGGTATTCCCTTTCTCCCATGCCGCACCATAAACGCGCCTGTCCAGACCGACCACGAAGATGTCCAGCTTGTCGGCAGAACGCGAAACCGCGCAAACCGGCGCGCACGGAGCAGCTTCCAATCCGTCAATCCGCCACCAGCCTCTCCACGCCGTATCTCCCGGTTCCCACGCTGCCGTGTAGACGCCGCCATCCATGCCGACTGCAAACGCATCAAGCTTATTTGGTCCCCGTGAAATAACGCTTATGGGACCGACTCCTGCGCCAGGTACAAAATTGCCCATTGTATCCTCCTTGTTTGCCTAGGGTGTGCCGGCATTGCGAGGCGCAAGCCGGACGTAACGAGTTTCAGAATTTAAATCAAATTTGCTGTCAGGATTAAAACCATTAGTTAAAAGTAAGAAGATTTGAGAATTGTGAGCTGTTAACATGATATGCCTCATGTATGTGTGTTTATACGGATATTTTATAATTATTTTTGTAGGAAAATAAAGTCCGCAATGACAAAAAAAAAGGGGGGGGGGGGGTTAGAGAGACCCTTTT
>WRJZ01000033.1 GCA_009778325.1 Candidatus Endomicrobium neocapritermitis
GGAATCAAGATATTCAGGCCAACATGGAAAGGAAACGGAAATATAAGAAAAGCGGTAGATGAAGTAAAAAGCGGCAAGAGCGTAAGAGAGGCGATAGGATTAACAACAAGCTCTTCAAGCAGCACAACAACATCCGCGACAACGCAAACAACAAGCACAACTAAAACAGAAGAAACAACGACACGGACAACTGCAGCAGAGACAAAGCCGGAAGCAGCGCAGCCTGCCGTACAGACAAAACAAGAAACAGCAGTAGATACGGTAAAGAGTGCTGAAGAGCAAACCAAGCAACTGCTTAAAACGACAAAAAGAGAATTATTGAAAGACGGCAGCAGCTTAGGCAACGGTGTTGTTGCAAGGGTAATAGGAAAGGTAGCCGGACTTAAGCTTAGCAATGCCGAAAGAAAAGAGATACGCAAAGCCGGTTCGATAAAGGAATTGAAAGCAATTGTAGTGAAGATGGAAGGTAAGAAGGGATTCTTTGCGAGAGCAGCGGTTAAATCGTTGAAAGCGACAATATCTAAAGCTGAAAGTAAACAGACAGCAAGCGAAGGCGGTAAAGAAGAATCTAAGAGTGACGGAGAAGGAGACGGAGCAAAAGGCGAAAGCGATGTAAAATCCGAAGCAATAAAAGAGACAATAACGGCAAAAGCTGATGAAGCAGCCGATGATAAATATAACGGCCATGACCCTGAAGTTATAAGGAATATAGCCGAGCAAACAGGAATGACCGAAGAAGAGGTTATAGAGAAGTTTAATAATACAAGAGAAGCAACGCTTGAGTTTGACCGCGCGAACGGGCTGGCGGAAGGCACAACCTTTAATAATGCAATAGCATTGTTGAAGCAGGGTTTTGAAACAGGCTTAAACATATTAAATTGCGCGTCTGAAGCGCTGTTTAATACCCTGGGCGGAGCCGTATCGCAAGGCGTATTGGCATTGCAGGCGCTGTGCGCGGAAATAGCGATGGGCAATTTCAGCGAAGCGAATATAAAAGACGGACAGGTATATACAAGTTTGGCAGCGGTACAGGCAGTAGAAAATCAATACGGAAGAGAGTCGTCGGGATATTCGGTTGACGTTAACGGATTTGTGCAGGGCTTGCAGGAAGGCGACAAGGCGGTAATATGGGTTGACGGCAATCATTATATAACGGTAATAAAAAATAGCGACGGGACAGTAAACGTAATAGATCCGAATAAGAATAACGGGCAGGCGATGACGTTTACGGCTGACGAGTTCAAGAAGCTGATGAACGGAGCGGAAGCGATAGCGGCAGACGGAAAGAAGGCGCAGGGATACAGCAAAGTGACGGACGCTAACGGCGAGATGAAAGTTTTGACTGACGCTAAGAGAATATCCGAAATAGGGCACAAGCTGGACGCAACCGGCATGAAGAATATCATGGGAGCAAAAGGCGGTCCTTTTGGCGGGCTGGTTAGCGGGATAACCAAAGCGTTTAAATCAGTTGTAAACTCCGTTAAAAAAATCGTTAAATCCGCGATGAAAGCTATTGTTAAAGTCGTATATAATATCGCGGATAAAGTATTCGGCTGGATGTTCAAAGGCGTTGTAGGTCAGTTTCTCCAGAAGATTTTCGGCGATTTTATGATACCTATTATCCCCGGCCTGGTGTCCATAGGCTTTCAGGACGGCGGATTTCAGGTTATGGTTGGGCCGCATATTGCTTGCGGCAAAGACTTTGTAGGCGTTGCATGGGGATATAACAACAAAACAGGAAACACTTTTGCGGCAGGAATTCAAATAGGGGATGCAAAAGGAGCAGGCGGCTTAACGTTGATGTACAAAAAAGACGATTATTACGGCGTCAGATTTGAACTGCAGGCAGGCATAAGCTGGTTCGGTACGGTTGGAGTAACGGCAGGAATAAGTTATTGGGAAAGAGATCCCGACGGATTATACAGAGACGGCTGGAGCGTTAACGCCGGCGTAACTTTCTTGGGCGGAGCCGTCACCATAGGAGTTGAGTATAATTTCAGATATCAGGAAATTAAAGTCGGATTGACAGTAGGATACAATGGCGTGGGTCTGCATCTCGGTTATTCATACAGCGCGGTAAGAGATGAAACCGGTTATAGTATAGGTTTAAGATTTGGAAATAGCAGCGGCAGTATAACCTTAGGGTATAGCTATAAAGAAGGATTAGCCGGAACATACAATGAGAAAACCGGAAGATGGGAATTTGACGGCAAGAGCCGTACAAAAACTACAGGGTTCAGCATAGGTTTTGGCGCAACATCAAGTAGCGGGGTTTCTGGCAGCGTAACTTTAGGATTTACCAAGACTGAAACCAATTGGAGAGATCAAAACGGAAATCTGGTATGCCGCGATACTTCCAGCGGATTTACAATAGGAATTCAAGGAGGTTATTCACCTGGCGCGTCAAACGGCAGATCAAATCCTGATGATTATAAAAAGGGCGGCAGTATGCTTGACGCTATGATTGACAGTATGCGCAACGGCGGTATGCTTTCAGGCTGGAGCACCATGGGCGGAGCGTCTAATTTCCGATTCGAGAAAGCAGGACAGGGATCGTATTCAATGACACTCGGGTACAGAAGCGGAAAAAGAGAATACTACGATTCAAAAGGAAATGTTGTTGCTACTACGAATACCCAAGGAATTACGGTTGGTTTCGGTAACGAAAAAGGCGGAGCTACCATTCATGTGGATTGGTCCAGCGGGACAAAAGTGGATTCAAACGGGAATATAGTCAGCGCAAGTGATTGGAGTCTCTCAGGCTATGTAGATCCTAGTTTACTTGGCAGCGCACTGTCGAGTTTAGGTAACTCGGACGGTACCGGTATTCTAGCCACAATGGGCCAAATGCTGACCGCCGCCTCACGAGGTTTTGCAGGATTAGGGGACTATCTTAGAGCAGTGTTTCCTAGCTTAACGAATGCGAATGATCCGACCAAGCCGCCAAGCGCGATGGATAAGTTCATAAATGCATTTGAGAGCGCTTATAATAAGGTGATGAATTTCTTGGTCCAACAGCAGAAGCCGATAGATCCGGCAAAAGAATTTGGTGTCAAAGTAGATGAGAATGGGAATATCAAAAACGGAAACTATACATCGCAATATGATCCAAACAAAAAGCTTGTTATAAACGAAAACAATATGCAAATATTGCAAGGCGACAAGCTAATATCCTCAGTTACTAATAATGGAATGTTAAATGGTTTGTTCTCTGCTTCTTTGAACATGAACGGCAATTGGGCGGAAACAACAAAAGGATATTTTGACAAACCGATCAGTCAATTACAGATGTTGGACATGACATCCATGGCTTACTCTCAAGGCGAAGTAGGATTTATGAAAGCCGTGTTTTCCCAGCAGGCATTTCACTCCTTTGAGGCGCAGTCGGGCACGGTGTATACGAAAAACCGTGACGGATCTATATCTGCTAACACAAGCGGAACAAAGCCGGAAGCCAAGTCCTCAGTTGATGATTATTACGACATAAAATCCGGAGACAATAAAGTTATATTTCTGACAACCTCCGGAAGGGATCAAGGCTACGGTATATCTGCGAAAGTATATACGGTAACAACAGAAAAAACGTCTGTTTCTAAACAGCTGGCTGACGGAACGTACGGAATACTCACCAGAAATTTAGCCGGCGGTCAGGTTATATCGGATGTTTTAACCGGCGGTAAATCTGTATACGGCGATTACGCGGTTGACTATAGCCTTGTCGATGTCGACGGGGAGCTGAAACTGAAAGCGACACAGGTCTTTACAATGGTAAGCACGCCGGACGGCGTCCTTTCATCGGGGCAAAAAATAATAAGTTTAGATAAGAAAGGCAGCTCAAGCGCCGAAGGAAAACCCGGCAGCAAAGGGGATAGTTCCGATTCAACAAATCCAAACGAACTTATCCGTACATCGGCCAATATGGGTGCTTATCCTAGCGGCAACACCATGCCCTCTAATGTATCTCAGAATGACATATATGCCGCGCTGATTAATGAAGCGCTGGGAACAAGTTACAGCGCAAAGGATTTAAATCTCAGCGCCTCTGTTTATTATTATAACAGCGCCAAAAACGAGGTTTCAAAGAAAGAGACGCTTGGAAACGGTTCAACAAGGACTACAACCGGAACTCTTGCTGATGGTAAACGCTTTGCCGATGTTGTTGGCGGAGACGATAATATTATCAATCAAGCTATTTTCAAGGAAAGCGGCGTACAAGTTGTCCACACGGATACGATAAAAACAGCAGACGGAAAGGAAGTGACACGAACAACGTTCTCATCGGCAAAAGTAGGAGCAGACGGCAAGATAAACTTAGACAGCCTTGAAAGTACTGCCCCTCAATTAATCGATTTCGGAAACGGGTATAAAATTCAGACTACTGTCACAAATGCAAATAAGATAATGAATGACAATTATACTCCTGAATACGCGAACGCGGACGGAGGCAACGGCGTCGTTGCAACGCGCATTGTTGACGGAGCGACGTTAAGCAACGTTGCTGTTAACGTCAGCATAATTGAAGGCAAGCTGCAGGTATCTGTGGTAAAAGGGCCGGACGGCAAAGTGCACGGGGAAGCATTATTTAACAGCGAAAAGGGAGATACAAAGTCGAGTATAAAGGCCAATGTCGAAGTGATTATGGATCAAAAAACCGGCGAATGGAAAATAAATATTCCAGACAATGCTGCCGGAACAAGACTCAATGAGCTTAAAGACGGTACCAAAATACAAGAAAATGTAACCATGCAAAACGGGCAATGGGTAGCTAAAGACTTCAGTTCTTCTATATTAAAGTCGTCTGTGTTAATAAACGGCGTAAGCATTACGGAACAGATTTTGAACGCGAACGTTGAATACGACGGTAAAGGCGGTTATAAAATAATCGCTAAAGACGGGGTTACAAAAGGACAATTCATTTCTGAAACTAAAGATAAAGACGGGAAAATAATAGCAAAGGACTTCTTCACTGATTTGGCTTATGGTTCGATGACGGGCGTTTTGGATAGAGTAAAAGCCGGCGAAAAATTGGATTCCATCTTAAGCGGCAGCAATAAAACATTGTGGGTAATCAATGATGACGGAACCAGTACGGTCGAAGTGCACATTAATGCAGGTACAATAAGGAATGATGTAACAATTACGTCAAAAGTTGATTTCAAATATGAGATAAATGCAGAAGGGGTACCGAAGGTTGTTTCCGGAAGCGATAAAGTTAAAGGTTATTACACAAACGCAGATGGTAGAGAATTCGACATTGACGCGAAGTTTGGATTAACCGCCGAAGGAATATCGATTAACGGAAAAATAATAGTAGGCAATGATAAGAATAAACAGCCGTTTGTAATGACGTCGGCCGGAAGCGGAGGCGGCGGCGGACAAGGCTCCGCGCCGGATACGAGGGATGCTAGTGATACGAAAGCCAAAATAATAAGCGAAGACGGAAGAACAATAATTACAGACGGTACTATATCTCTCAGAGACGGCAAGGCTGTCATATTTGGAGATAAAGCAATAGCGCTGACAGGGTCACAGCTTATGACCGAGGCCGGCGGCCTCGTAACACTCCACAAAGACCATACGATGATTAACGGACAGTGGAGAACCGGCACTGAATTTGACAAAAAAGGCAATTTTATACAAGGGGATTCAACCAACGCCTATTCATATAATGATGGCGGCGTTGCGGCGGCAAAAGCGGCAGGAGAGATGTTAGAAGCGCTTGGATATAGCAGCGGAGGCATCGCGTCAATAGAAAACCTGCTGAAGGGTCCGCAATCCGGCAATATACCGACAAACGGACTGCAGATTATTGAAAATGCTTTGCGCAGCAACGGCGGAACAGGTAAAGCAGTTGAAGCGAAAGTCGGACTTGATTCCAAAGGTAACGAAGTACAGTTTGGAGGGGTTGCCTTGCCCACAGGAATTGATGTGTTGTTCAAGCTTGACGACAAAGGCAATCTTGGATTATTTGCCGTGAATAATTTTAATACTATCGGATCTCTTCCTAAAGATTATGAGCTGATGAGGGCAAGCGGCATTGCCTCTAATGTAGTAAACCTCGAGTTTAAAAAAGATCAGCAGATAACTCTCGCAAACGGATTGATAAATTATTTTGACCGTTACGGAGATCATTATATTACAAACTCCGCTGGTATGAAAATAACTGTTGACGGAGTGGAGAAGATTTTTGAGAAAGGCGACTTAAAAATTTCAACTGATAAGGCAGGTAATTTCGTTGCAGATTTAAGCGGAAGAAAAGATTTCGTTTTCGTTCACAACGGAGACAATGTGCAAATGATCAGCGCCAAGGTTGATATCAGCGACAGCTCTTTCAATATAATTGAAGCAGATCTTAAGCTTATCGGCGTCAAGGTTGAAAATACGAAAGGAGAAGGCGGAGAGGGCGGCGGAGTAAAAACAGTGTTTAAAGGAACTGTGCACGCTGGAAAAGCTGACGGAATATTAACCGTTTCAGGCGTAAATTTTTCAAGCGAAAATTTTCTCAGCGGAATAATTACAATAAACAACCTATACTCTGTAGGCAGCGAATTCTACAAAGGAAGCGATGTCATCGGGCATGGCAAAGTTAAGAGCGGCACAGTGCGTATAGTTAGTATAGACGCAAACGGACAGCGCATATTGGTTTCCGTTGGCGGCAGAGCTGAAATCACAAGCGGAAGTTTGAAGTCAGCAGGCGGATTGATAACAGAAAAATACAACGAGAAAGGATGTATAGAAAAGACAAGAACAATAGACAAGGGCGGAAGCGGTTGGAACGGCGTGGATAAGGAAGGTAATAAGTTAACAGGTAAATGTGATAAAGGAACTCTTTTTGTTCAAAAGTTTGCTATTGATTATGTGACTGTTGACGGACAGCGTATAGGTGTTCCTACAGATAAAGTAGCAAGTTCATACTGGAAAGGGTCAGTAACTTTAACTGCTGAAACGGCAGAAGGAAAAGGTACATATAATTTTAAACTTAACGCTGACGGAAAAACATTAAATTATAACAGCGGAACCGCCATAATCGGTGGTAAGACATACCAAGTAAAGAACGGGCAAGTTACTATTCCTGCGTCTGCGGCAGATAAGTTTGTTTTTAATGCTCAGGATATGCGTTATGATGTGACTACCGCCAAAGGAATGAAAGCATTTACAGTCGCTGTACATCAGGAAATTAAAGCCGAAAAAGAAAGGCAGTTGCAAAGGACAGGAGAATATGCTACAGCCAGAATTGCCGAACTTGAAAAAGTTTTTGGTAAAGGTAATGTTAAAATTCAAGATGTACTTATGCCGAATAAGTCAGGATTTGTTCCTGTAAGTGATTTAAACACATTCCTAAAAGGTGTAGATGTATTATCGCAGCCTTCTGTAAACTTTATAAACGAAGTTGCTAAGAATAATACAAAAGTTATTGTAGTTACAGTTGACGGCAGAGAGTATCGTTACAATACTAATGACGGTAAGGAAATGGCAAATCTTGACCGTAAAGCGTCTGAGGTTAAAAATAGAGAAATTGCTGCACAAATTGTAAAAGATACTAAAGGCTTGGTTAAGGACAACCAGACATTAGGATATTATTATGATAAAGGAAAAGACTATACGGCTGTAGGCGTAATAGACACTATGAAAATGCAAGAAGTGAAGCCCGGCGAAACAGGAAATTTTTATGTTCCTGGTGCAAATGGACAGCCGGGGACGTGGTATAAGATTGTAGATTCAGGCCCTTATGGAAGTCAGAGTATATCTACTGTTAACGCCCGTACGACCTTCTCTGTATTATCAAGGGGTGAAAACGGCAAAGTAACAGTGATGGAGGGATTTAATAACGGCAATTATAGCGCTAAATTAACAGAATATCATCTTTCTTATAATTCTGCCGGCGAAATTACTCAGGTTGCAAAACTTGAACTTGCGCATGAACGTGAAGGATGGATAATTCCTTCAACTGTTATTAATGTTACTCAAACAACGTATTCAAGTATTGCTGACGCTGTAAATGGTCAAAACGGCAGTAAGCCTATTATTAGCACGGTATCCGGAGGCTCTTCAGACTCTGTATATGACGCATATCACTCATTATTTGCTTACGGTATGGGAAAAGATGCCCATTTCAAAAGCAATAATATGATAGTCGAATCTTCAGTTATAGGCGATAACAGGTATTCCTATATTACTCTTATCACGGATAATGGCGCTAAAAAAGATAAAGACAGAAAGATACAAACCGTAACGCAGTATCAAACGGTTGCTGATGCAAAGACCGGCTTTGTTATGGAAAATTCGGTAATTTCCTGCAATGTTAATGTCAGACCGGATAATATAGAACGTATTGACCAAAGAAATGGTCAGACGACATACGGTACACAAAAAGTTATTGATTATTATGCGAATGCCTTAAAGAACGGCAATGCGGATATCATAAGATATACTTCAAACAAATACAATAATGACGGAAGCATAGCAAGTTCTTTTAACGCTGATTCCGGCGGAAGAGCTTATGTTGATAGAAACGGCGTTGTTCAGGCCGTATTCAACATAAAAGATTCTAACGGGCAAAGCATATCGTCTGCCATGCCTACTTTTTACACTTCTCTTGCGGATGATTTAGCGTTTAATGCCGGCGCAAAAAGCGCTACTGTTTTAAGCGGCCTTGATCTAAACGGCATCACTTTTGGCGGAGCATCTTTAAATAATATGATTGCCCTGAAATATGATTGGGATCTTTTTACCAACTCGTATACTTTAGTCGATCTTCAAACCGGAAAACTTTTTTATGGCACGCAAAAGGATAAAGCTTATTACTTCCGTGCATACGGCGACAATGATACAGAAGTGTTGAGACTGCAGGAAATCGGCGATAGAGATATAAAGCTTTCTTTGTTTTCAGAGAAGGGTGATATTATTACTCCGAAAACACAAATTTCCATATCTCATAATTCTTTTACCGGTTTAATTTCCGTTGAAACAATGAGTATGATTGACCCATCTAAAAATCTTATAGAAAAAACGTCTAGCACTTTAGACGTGCTTGGCAACAGAACCAATCAAGTTATTCAGGCAAATACATATGAATGGAGTCCGGATAAAGAAGGAAATATTGATTTGGGTACGATAAAACACTTTATAAATATTAGCGGATATTATGAATCTTATGACAGGAATAATAATCTGTTAGAGAAAAAAGAGATAGGAACAGGTTCGCTTGACGGAAGAGGAAGTGCTGCTATGAGGGATATAAAATGGGACGAAAAAGGCAGCATTATTCAATATATTCCTCAAAATTATCAAGTAACTCAGTATAAGCTTTTAGATATCACTTATTCTGACGGAACAGTTCAGCAGGAATGGAGAAAAACAAGCGCGACAATATTAGACGGCGGCAAGATTACTAATATATCTTCTAAGGATGACAGATATGTCTTATCAAGCAGCAGTTTTTATAATGACATTACGTTTAAAACATCCCAAGCTGATAAAAAAGACGGTTGGAAAGTAGAATCTTACAGCCTGGTTGAAGGTGTTCGGGAAGTCTCTTATGCTTATAAATATGGACTGGATGGGGAAATGATCGGCGGTCCTGACGGAATAATGACCGGCGACAAAACGATGTCTAGATTTGAAGTGACATATAATACACAATATTCAAGCGATGGGGTTGACTTTAGTTCTTCTATAGAAGGTAATGTATATGCTTCAAAAACAAGAACCGATACTATTTCTATGAAGGTCGAAGAAAAAGAAATTGTGAACGGAGAATATACAGGAAAGACCAGAGAGTCCACAAAGACCATAGAGTACACGAATAATGAGCGTTATTCAACTGTTGTTACGAATTATTATGGCGTGAGAAAAGAATCTACGCTTCTTATCAACGGAAATATTACAAGCGTTGCTAATGCAACTTCGGAAACAGTTGTTTCAGGATATACTCAAACAGTTATAACAAAGGATGAAAAGGGTTATCCTATCCGTGAAAACGTGACGAGCATCAAAGATATAACCACGCTGAATTACAGCGACGGTTCTTCTAAGACGGTAAGAAATCTAAATTCCGAAAGTACATATTCCGAGAACACTAAAACACAGCAATTGAACGGTCTTTTCTTCAATGGTTCTTCTACTACTACGGAATTTGGAGTGCAGGAAATTATACATACCGATAAATTCGGAAATTCCACAACAATAAGAACTTTTGAAAAATCAATAGTTACAGATTCAAACGGCAGGCTTCTCCAGAAAGCTGAAAACGGCTGGACATATACAGCCGTTGTAAATATGCCTGACGGCAGTACGACAAAATCAGTTGTAAGGGAAACTGACAAAACCATAAATGATACTTACAAGGACAGCATACTTTCTCCTATTAAAGGTTTCGGCTCGCTTGCCACAACTACAATACTAACCAATACTGCCAGTTATGAATATTATATAGATAATAAGCTTATACATACCTATAGCGATAACGAAATTAAGGTTATAGGATACGGTATGCCTATTAACTCCGCTCAGACAAAAGAGTTTATTGCTACCGGAAATATAACAATAAGAGAAGGCAGAGAGATATATTCCGAAAGTTTTAACTATACCGCTCCTGACGGAACAGTAAGCGATCAGGCTGCTTATTCACAATATACAAAAGTTTCTTACGATTATATTGGCGGGACAGTTGCGGAGACAACCGGGCGTAAGGATTTTATTAAAGAAAAAATATATGAGGATGGGATTTACATAGGTTACAAAGAAATTGAAAATATCGACAGATATACGACAAAGACTTACGAGTTTGACAAAGACAGTGACAGTAAAGGCAAGCTTAACAAAATTGAAGAAGGTTATAGCAGAGAATATGATATTAATGTTGCAGATTACACGAGAACAAGTCGTTCCGAATCATTTAGTCAAGTTGCGGATTATGAAAACGGACAATTCTATATCGTTGCAAATACCAATATTTTTACGAAGCTACAATATACTTCCGATGGAAAATTAATTGACAAAGAAGTGTCAGGTACTACAAAGAGATGGGATTTTGCCAGCGCCGAATCCGTGTTGGGCGTTAATTTTGATGGAATTAAGAACGCTAAAGGATATTGGAACGACGGAATGCTTAATGCGCAGCAAAGTTATTCTTACACTAATAAGAATTTTACGCAAGACGCATGGGGAAGAGAAACGGGTTATGACTTTACAAGAACTTATTTTGCGGGCGAATATAAAGGCAAAACAGTAACGGGACGCAATACCACCGAATATGTGCAATATGGAACAGCGGGAGGTACGGCTTATACAACTTATTCGTCGGTTTCTAAAGCGTACACTGTTGACGGCGTGCCTGTAAATGCAGGAATCAGCGATGGAAAAGATGGAAACGGGCATTTCAAAGTATTAGACCAAAACGGCGGATATTTTGCCAACAGCGGCGTGGGCAATACTTCGGCATATAAATCAATAGAATCAAGCAATATAATGAGCGTCTACATAAGCAATATAGCCGCGGAGATGTTGTCCGACGGAATGATGTATAAAAACTTTGCAAAAATGATGACGATAGAAGCGACAGACACGCAAAAAGGAATGATAAAAGTAGCGGTAGGCGCAGCTATTGCCGTTGCAGTAGTTGTTACGACTGTTCTAACATGCGGATTAGCTGCTTCTGCGTGGCTTGCTGCTTTTACTAGTGTGTCAGCGGCTTTAAAAGTTGCGTTTGTTATTGGTATTGCGGGTTACAGCGCATATTTTGCTTACAATAAAGTAGGCGATGCTGTTGACCATGCTTATGAAGGACAATGGGGCGCATTTGCCATGGATTTAGTCGGCATAGGCATTTCTTTCTTTGGCGGCGGATTGGCAAGTGGTGCTTTTAAAATAGCCGGAGGTCTCAAAGCAGGAGTAATGAAGCTTGCTTCAGGTACTGTTTGGAAAGAAGGATTTATTAAGTCCATGGGAATGCAGGTAACTAAAGAAAGCATTAAGGACGCTACTAAATTGGCTGCTAGTGTTGTTAACCGTGCTGCTGTTGGAGCCGGTGTAGGTATGGGTTTAAATGCGACCTATCAGTATATAAATAATGGCGGTTGGGATAATTTTAGCTGGAGCAGTTTTGCTCGCAGCGGCATAGAAGGCGCTTTATTAAATGTAGCTTGGCGCGGTTCAACTGGCGCTTGGGGGAAGACTGTCCAAGGCTTCAGAGGCGCTGGTTTTAAGGCTCAAGCCGGTATTACATTGAGAGCTACAAGTTTCTTAGGCTCAAAAGTTTTAAGCACTAGTATGATTCATATTGCAATGGGACAGTCTCAATACGCTTTTGAAAACGGAAATTATGTGGGCGCGGCATTTAACTTGTTTATAGCTGTAGCTTTCTCTTTCCAGTCAATGATGGGTAATAGAAGAGCTGCTGAAGCAAAAGAGCTTAACGCTAAACAAAAAACTGACGCACAAGCTGAAGCAAAAGGACTAAAAGATAAACAAAAAGCTGAAGTAAAAGAACTGAAAGATAAACAAAGAGCTGAAGTAAAAGAACTGAAAGATAAACAAAGAGCTGAAGTAAAAGAATTGGAAGCGAAAGGCGCAACACAAGCTCAAGTAAAACAACTTAAAGCGCAACAAAAAACTGATATAGCAAAACTTGAATCAAAATACGCCAGTGCAGAGCAACAAAGAGTAATGCAAATCAAGGAGAAATATGTTACAGAATATCAAGGGTTAACAACTTTCCGGCAAAAATTTACTTATCATGCCGAAACAGCGGCAATGTTTGGTGTGGCTGCGGCTTCTATGAGCGCAATGATGACAATATCCGGAAATCTGTCACAAGGTAAAAATCCTTTTACCGGCTTGGATATGGATAATTTAATGGCTGCGTATACCTTAGGAGCTGCTTTTGGATTGTTTGGAAGCATTGTTACAAGGAATACAGGCAGTTTTAGGTTCTGGTCTCAAGATGTTATAGGAGGAACTCTTGCAGGCTTAGCTAGCCCAGCGACAATGTTTACTGCATTAGGTTCAGCGGCTCATCTTGCAACTTTTAACGCTGTAGCTATGCCTATGCTTCATTTTGCTTTTGATACGGTTAAAATACAACTAAACGATACATTTAATACAGATTATTTTGATACTCATTACAAAGGTTCTGATATTACTGAAATCTGGGGTAAAGCATGGGGAGATTATACAGCCATATTTTCCTTCGATGTTTCCGATAAACATACGCGTGAAGTATGGGCTGAAATAGTAGCAAGCGGCGCCGGTATGGGCGGAGTTGTTTCTCCTTTCTTCGGTATGGCGCTGCCGGCTTATGCTTTTGGCGGAAGAATCGGAAATATGTTTGTAAAGATAGCTGAAAGCGGAAACTTTGTTGCAGCTATCCCGGGAGTAGGAGGATTAGTTCAAAGATTAGGAGCTGGCGTAAATACGGCGATTACGCTTAAACAGTTTGAACTTGCGGAATATATCGGTACTGCGGCAGGAGGATGGCTTGACGATCGTCTCGGAATGGAGAAGAAGTATCAATTAACCAATGGCGAAATGGGCGGATTCTTTGCTTATTCTCTCGGAGCTGTAGCAATGCTATTAGTTCCAAGTAAATCAGGAATGAAAGCTCTGGATAAAGCCGGCGCTCAGGAATATTTCAAAAATAATCCGGTAGTAAGAAGTCCGGATATGGAACGTTCAGCAAGCAGAGCGCTTGTTGAAGCCGAGTCCGGTCAAACATTAAGCAGACTTGCAGATCCGTCTGTGAACAGTATTGTTATGAAAGATGCAAAAAATAATTCGTATGTAATAGATATGGCAGGCAGAGAAGCGCTTAGAGAAGCGGCTAAAGCAGAAATCAATAACAGAGTTGCCGCTCGTACGGAATTATCTTATGCCGAACTTGCATATTATGCCAAATATGGAGTTGAAGTTGACGGTATAAGGATCAATCAGGAAATTTTAGCGGGAGCTATGGGTGTCAGATATGCTGAAGCTGATTTTGCCGGTAAGTTTGAAATAGCAAAACAAATAGACGAATTATTGGCTCCTAAAAATGAAGCGGCAAACAGAGAACTTAATAATAAAGCGCTCGATATTTTAAGGAGTCAAACACAGGAAAAAGAAAATACAATAAGCAGAAGAGATGAATTTTTAAGTAAAGATGCCAATAATGCCGAAAGAGATGCATTATCTGCGCTTAGGAGTTTAGATAAAGACCTTGCCCAATTAACCGAAGCGTTAAATAATGTTCCGAAATGGAATACACAGGAACGTATAAAAATTCAGACAGAAATTGATAAAGTGAACACAGAGCATATTCAAAAAACGGAAATGCTTGACAAGAGTGGTATTGTTTCAGTTAATCGCGCTGAATTTGAAAGAATGAGCGGTGAAGTTAAGGCTTCAAGAGATTTGTTAAATAATGCGGAAAGGAATTTATCTGCGCTTAGGAGTTTAGATAAAGACCTTGCCCAATTAACCGAAGCGTTAAATAATGTTCCGAAATGGAACACGCAGGAACATGCAAAAATTCAGATGGAAATTGATAAAGTGAATAAAGAAATCGATTCAAAAACTGCTCTAGTTGATATGGATGCCAAAGTACAATTTATTCGTGCAAGCATTGAACGTGAATTGATGAGCAGTATGGACTTTTTAAGCCTTGGCTTAAAAGGCGGAGAAAAAATAGAATCTGTTAGAGTTGACGGTACAAAATATAAAGTTACGGCAGAGATGAGGGAAAAATCTTATGAAATAGTTAAAAGATATGCGGAAGATATAATAAGTCAATACGAGGCATTAAAAGAAAATGTTAATAAATTAAAAGAAGGCAAAGGAAAAGATGTTATTGTTTTTGAAGAGTTCAAATTAGAAAAACTCAAAGAAGCTTTAAATGAAGTAATGCGCCAGGAAGGAAATGAAATAACAATGAGAGCGCAAAGAGAAATAACTGGAGAGGCTTTTGAACGTGTGATAAAAGCTTCTGAGTTTGCAAAACAAGAGTTTTCTCCAGAGTTATTGAAAGGCGCTAAGCTGGCCGAAAACGGCATAACCATAAATAATGGGATGATAGAGAAAGTAAGGATTGATTTTGAAGGTAAAGTAATAGAAATATCGGAAGGGCTATCGCTTAGAAGCTTGGAAGCTTTAGGAGCGAAAATAGAAAATATAAAATTTACCGATAAGTCGTCGGAAGGAGCAGTAAAAAAAGCCCTTACATTTGACATTAAACTTAACAAAGTGATCAGTATCGAAGATTATATACTGTCTAATGCTGACATGATTGAATTTGACATTAATAAATCTTTCCGTGAAAAGCTCTTAAAAGCCGAAAGAGATTTTATGATGGAAAAAGCGAAAGATAAAGACGGTAAAGTAACAAAAGATAATATACGAAAAATAAATGTTGATATTGAAAATTTTAGAAATAATACTCAAATGTTTACCGACCAGTTTTCATTCCAAAGAGAATGGGGAGCAGTTGTAGGCAAACAAATATATGAAGCTCTTACTAAAACATATGGCGAAGGTAAAGTAGCGTTGACACAAGCGGATATGTTGGCAATTTACAAACTTGCGGAATCTGTAGCAGGTACGTTTGACAAACTTATAGCAGAATTTAGAAAGGAGATAAATGCGGAAAAAGAAGCAAAAAGCGCAGGTCTTCCGTATGAAATGAAAAACAGCATTGTTGAAAATGCTTTGAAAGAAGCTGGTTTTGACAACAATTTGCAAAAATTTTATGAAAGACTTGAAGTGGTAAATAAAAATATAGATCTAGTTAAAAAAGATTTTTCTCAGGCTGAAAGGATAATAAATGAATTTGCAGAAAAGATAAATAGAATTGATAGAGATGCTGACAGCTTAATTAAAGAAGGAAAGACTGTTAACGAAGCATTTGTCCGCGAACAAAAACTGTCGGTTCTTGAAGAGCTTAGAACTTCGATAAAAGAGTCTAAGAATGGCGAAGAAGGGGCATATATCCTCAGACGTTTTGTAGATAAGATGCTTAAAGATGCAGTCGGCTTTGAACCTCGTGCTTCTCAGTCTGAAATGATAAGCGCTATGTTAAGAGGAGAGAATGTTGCTTTAGGTATGGGTGGCGGAAAAACCGTTTCAGCCGGTGAGCTTGCCGTTATAAGCAGAATAATATTGGGCAAGGATGCGAATATAGAGATACTTGTAGGAAATGGAGATCTTAACAATTACACCGGCGCAAAATCGGAAGCAAGAAAACTTGCCGATAAAGTTGGTTTGAAAATGGTTTCCATAGAAGATATAAAAGTCAGCACTGATCGTTTAGCGGAAGCTTATGCTGACCATAACTCAATAGTAGTTATGGATCCTACTACAAGAGGGCATTTGAGAAATCAGGCTATCAGTAGCGGAGATGCGAAGTTGAACAAAGCTCTTAACAGTGTTAACAGAGTGTTTGTTGATGAAATACACCGCTGGACTTTGGAGAGAACAGCTGCCGTTATTGGCGGAGATAATAAACCGCCGGAGATGGATGTGGTGTTAAAAGCGGCAGAAATAGTCAAAAAATTAAAGCTTGATAATGTGTATAGAGAAATTATTGACGGCAAAGCAACAGAAACAACTATAAAGATAGAGACATCGGCAGGAGAAAAAGAAGTAACAGTTAAGCGTTATAATACGATAAGAGAAGCTGAAGTGCTTTTAGAGGGAAGTAAAGAAAACGTTATATCAGTTATCGGTGAAACAACCGCAGACAGAAAGATATTAATGACGGATTCAGCTGCTAAGATTGTGGAGTCATTAGGCTACAAGAACAGAGAAATAGACAGTGTAATGCGCGGAATGTTTGGCGTATCGGATAAAGGAGGCCTTAAATTCGGCGCAGATGGCAGAGTAAAGCCTGTAGGAGAGCAAGGTGTTCAGGAAAATATGGTAATAAGCGACATTTATTATCAGCTCGGTTATGCATTGCAAAGAGGTATTATTGAGAAAAATCTGTCAGGTAAAGAACTTGCAGATTTTGCCAGTAAATCTACTCAGACGAGTAATACGTCTATGCAAACTTCATTGGCTGCAATTTACGATAGAATCGGTACAAGAATGGTAGGTATGTCAGGTACTGTTGCAGGTTTGGAGCAGTTGATTAGTAATAGAGCAGGTTCTCCAAAAGTTCATGATATTACAGGTGAAAGTGTAAATACGGCAGATTTCAGATCAACTTCAATTACAAAGTCTTCTGAGTATTCCAAGTTATTTGATGAAGTGCTTTCAGGCAAGAGAGCAATGGACAATGTTTTAACGCTCGCTAAAACTGCTGACAGTAATAGACTTATAAGAGAAGCCATCATGGAAAAATATGATGCTCTTACAAAGGCAGGATATAAGATTTATGAATTTAATGACAGGCAAGGCCAATGGAAAGTAAATGAAAAAGGAGAAATAGAAGTAGAACGTTTAGGCAAAGATAAAGACGGTAACGATATGGATATTTCCTATGTTGCGAAAAATTCTTCTGAGAAACGCATCATAATAGCCAACGAAATGGGCGCGACGGGCATTGATTATCAGGGTAAATTCGCGAATATTATTTTTGATGCTCATTTAATGAGTAATACTGATCTTGCGCAGGCTATTAAGAGAACAGGAAGGCCCGGCGGCGACAAAGGAAGATGGGATACGGATCGTTATATTGTTAATAATTACGAAAAGATGAACGCTCAGCTTGAGGCTTTCGTTAAAAATGATGCTTTTGTTGATTATGCCAGAAAATCATGGACAGGCGAATCTTATTTGAATAATGAACAGGCGGCATTAAGATTAAAAGTTGAAATGAGAGAAAAACTTACGGAAAAGGAATTTGGAAGGTTGCCGGAGCATGGCATTAGGCTTGCAAATGAAACAGGCGAAATTGTAAAATTCCGTAATTACAATGAATATGAAGCTCAATATAAGACCGCAAGATTAAGCGCGGAAGATTCGATAGCTTTTGTCTCAAACATAAGGGACTTGTATGATATTAACAGCTCAATACAATTTTCTGTCAGTGATACAATGAGAGATAGAATGGTTATCAATCCTTTAAGACAGCTTACTCTCAAAACTTCAGGTGCTGATAAAGAGCGCGTTATGAAAACGCTCAATGATGTCTTAAACAATAAGATGTCTGAGGTTGATTTCCGTATTAAGAAAGATTCCGGTTCTGTAAAAGATTCTCAAAAAATTATGAAAGAAGTTTTTGACAGAACTTATAATGAAGCGTTAACAGTTCTTAAAGAACTAAAACTCAGTGATTCTGTTGCAAAGAATTATGTAAAGAATCATATTGAAGATATGAAAATTGCAAATAAAGAATATAACACGTTGAAGGCTAATAAAGAAAGAGGCTTAGATTCAACCCGCAATATGAGTGAGTTTGTAGAAGTAATGAAATCTTTGGAAGATTATATGATGCCTGAAATGGCTAGGATGACAGGCAAACAGGAACAATTGATAGCACAGGCTGAAAAAGATATTAAATCAATAGTAAGCAAGCCTGCCGTCGAGTCCATAAAGGATTCGAAAACTTCAAGAGATGCCGTATTGCCTGAAGCTGCTCCCATGCGTGAATATAGCGTTGCCGAGATGCAAGCCGTAAAGAGTAGCCTGATGAGGTCGGTTTTTGCATTAGGAGCATCTGTTGATACCGATTTGGCAAATAAATTGTATAACGGAAATCTAAGTGACGAAGATAAAGAAAAAGTGATACGCGATATAATAAACATAGGAGTTTCGGAACTTTATAGAAAAGATTCGGATCTTGCTGTAATGGCGGTTTCAGATTTGGATAATATTGGTGCGTTAATGAATAAATATAGAGATGGTGAACCTATAATAACAGGTTCAGTAATACCGCAGTTTAATATTAATTCCAGCGTTGTTGATGAATTCATCGGTGCGTATTCACAACTTGCAACTGACTTAGTGTATTCTCTTGCAAATGTAGGTTACATCGGAGAGAAAAAGAGAATAGAACTTGAACTTAATATTACCAAAGAAAATATTTTTGGATTGATCGCTGAACACGGCTCTAATTGGCAGATTGCTTTTGTAGATTTGATTAGAGAGAGAATAAATAACGTGACAATATCTGCTAATGATAAAGAAAACAAAGCTGTAAAAAAACGTATAAAGGAAGTATTGAAAGATTACAGCGGTATCTATACAAAAGCTCCGCTTGCAATACCGTTGTTAAGCCCGGTAAACAACCAGCAGAAACTTGATAAATTAACTGCTGGAAAGCAGCCTGCCGAGTTTAGCAGATTGGAAAGATTGCAATACGGCTTCTATCAGTGGAATGCTAAGAGGGCAAATACGCGTTTGGTTGATAGCAGTCTGTTTGCAAGAATGTTTGTTGAAGAACCTAATACGGACGCGATGATTGCCTTGATGCGTTACGGTGTAAATATGCCTAATACGAATGCATCTGTAGTTGACGATAAAATGGTTGATAATTACAAAACGCTTTTTGCCGTGATGCAGTCGTCAAGAGAACATGGCGCAAATTTTGACAAGAATTATAACTTCAAAGAATTTGACGCGGCGGTGAGAGCGGGAGATTATGTCAAGGCGCTAGAAATAATGTCTGAAAAGTCGGATACTGATTATTATGAAATGGTAAAAGGAATACAGAAATTAATAGCTGATAAAAATGCTGAGAAAATGGAATCGTATCAAAAATTCTCTCAGTTGCTAAATAATAATAATGAAAACATGGACGCTCTGTTAGAGAGTATGAAAAATGTTGGCATCATCACAATGTCTGACATAGAAGAAACCGTGAGAGAAAGAAGCGAGCGTGATAATTTGTTTATGGCGCTGATGTTGATAAATCCGGAGATTATCGATATAGTGACATACGGTAAACTTAAAGAATATGTTAAAACTAATCCGCAAGCTGATGTAAGACAAATAACATTAGAAGAACTGAATATTTTTACCGAACAAAACATCATAACTGAAAATACGCAAGTTACCGAAAAGAAAGCAGAAACTACACCTGTACAGATAGCTGCGGAAGCGGCGAAGTTGGCGGCAGTTACAGCGATTGAAGGAACAAATATTACCGGAGAAGCTGTGAGAAGTGTAATAAATCCGATAGATGCAAACGGCTTGAATATAAATACCGGCGAACAATGCTTGCTTGCAGCTGCAGATGCGCTTGGCAAAGTCAATCCGCGTATACTTGCAGGAATGATTGCAATTGCCGCGGCAAACGATGAGCAGATAAATTCGCCTGCGGATATGCTCAGGGCTGCAGGAATAGATGGCGAGAATGCGCTCCGTATGGGTATTCTGAATGAAGTCGGGCTGAATTCTCATGTTATTCTTCCGGTTGAAAATCTTGTAGATGTAATAATACCTGAAGGCTCGGCCGGTTTTGTAGCGTATCTGAATACAGAAAAAGAAACAGGTCATGCGGTTGCCGTAGTGGGTATAGATGCTGCAGAAAAAACGATTACAATAATAGATAATGCGGCAGGAAAGAAAACAATATCAATGGATGAGTTTAAGCAGATAGGCTTTGAAGGGCTGATATGGGTTGATAAAAATACTGCTAAAGTCAACACAATTATGAAAAAAGCAACCGAAGCAAACAGCGGAAAAATAGTGGAAGCGATATTGTCAAGCTCAATGGCAATGCAGATTGAAGTAATCAGAAGTAAGTTTGCCGGTACTGAAGAAGCGAAAGCAGCAGGAGAGAAGCTGATTGAAAAGGTTGTTGAAGCATACGCAAGTCCTGAAGAGTTGAAGACAATGGTATTGATAGCTGTAGCTGCGTTCAAAGACGCGGGTGAGATGGAAGAGTATCTGGGATTGAAAGGCAGCTATAATAAACAGCAAGTTGCAGAAGCAGCGATGAACAAGATAGGAGAAGCGATATTCTTGGCGCAGCAAGGCGACTTGACACCTGTGGAAAGAGATCAAGAAATAGCATTGATAAGAGTGGTGGCAGACATGTTGATGGCAGCGTCAGAAGATGCAAAAGTGAAAGATATGATAAAGAATGCGAATACGATGGAAGCGATAGGCCTGCTGCAGCAAAGAATGTCTTCGACAGTGCCAGTAAACAGATATGTTGTGGCAGAAGCGATGGCAGTAGCTGTAAGAGTAGATAACAATATTATGAAGATGGGCAAGGACGACTTTGAGATAAATATAGCGGAAATAAAGATGGGCATTGAGACCGGCAAATCGAAGTTCGAACTGTTTGGTAAAAAGGATGAAGCAGCGCTGCTGATTATGATAGGAGAAGGAAGAGGCAAGGAAATATTAAGCCCTGTGATGAGACTGGAAACCGCAAAGAGAATAGCGGCGGCGGCATAACGGCAATTACGAATAAACTGCGAAACGACAGTTAAGTAACAATTAAAAACCAAGGCGGGCTGATAGATTTTATCAGCCCGCTTTAAACTTGTATTTAGAAATGGATTGTATTATAATAATTGCAGAGGTAAATATATGAATAAAAAGATAGATAATCTTGCAAAAGAATTAAGAAACGCTTTACAAAAATCTTTTAAAGATTTTGAGGGATTATATGTTTTTGGTTCGCAGGCAAAAGGTACTGCTAATGAATACAGCGATGTAGATATAGTTGTGATTTTTAAAAATAATCATGAAAATGAGTCTGATGAATATTATCGTATTATTTCTAAATTAATGTATGATTATGGTGTTGTATTGGATGTTCATAGAAGAACCCGTAAGCAATTAGAATTTAATTATCTGTTTCACAATGAAGTTGTAAATAGAGGGGTGTTTTATGATGCCGCATAAAGATATTTTGATAAATATGTGGATAGAAAAAGCAAATACGGCCATTGAAGATGCGCAGGCAGCATATGATAGTAAGAGATTTGAAAATTCAATGAATAGAATTTATTATGCAATATTTTATATGGTTTCATCTCTAGCGCAAAAGAATGATTTTGCGACTTCAAAACATTCGGTTTTATTAGCTTGGTTTAACAAGAAGTTTATCTATGAAGATAAAATTTTTGACGAGAAATTGTTCAAAATATATTCTAAGGCATTTTCATTGAGACAAGAAAGCGATTACGATGTTTCTTATAAACTGAATGTCGAAAAGGTAAAAGAACTATTATTCGAAGCGAAAGAATTTATTAAAGAAGTTAAAGAATATGTTTTGTTAAAGTGAGATTTAGATAATTTGCTTTCCTGTTTACGTATAGTCGTTATGGTGCAAAGAGGCAGAGAGGCATAATAAAGGCAATTACAAATTACGAATGACGAATTACGAATCAACGGCGAACGATAGAGACAATTGCGAATAAACTGCGGAACGGCAGTTAAGTAAAAATTAAAAACCAAGGCGGGCTGATAAAATTTATCAGCCCGCTTTAAACTTATATTTCGAAAGTGATTGTATTATACGGATTGTATAACTTTCCATCTTTTGCTTCTTGCCGTATTTGATAGGCTTGACTTCGTAGTATTTTTATTATAATATTATCTATAAATTGTTTTATTGTGTGTAAATATACTTATAGGTATTATTATGAATAAATTACAACTGACTGCCGTCAATGCGCTTCGGAAGCTGGGGCAAGATATAAGCGATGCTCGCAAACGCCGTAGAATACCTATGGCATTGCTTGCCGAGCGCGCGGGAATTCTAGCCGCAACGCTTTCTAAAATAGAAAAAGGCGTGCCTACCGTATCAATGGGAGCCTATGCCTCTGTTTTATCCTCTTTGGGTTTAACAGACAGGCTTCGCGATTTAGCAGATGCAAATTATGACACTGTAGGCCGCATGCTTGAAGAAGAGAACCTTCCTAAACGCATCTATTTAAGCAGGCGCTTTAATAAACCTGCACCTCTTGAGAAAGAAGGGCACCAGTCTAAACTTATCAAATCTAAAGTATTAAGTTCTAAGAAACGAAGTTTCAAAGGAACGAAAAATGCTTCATAACGAAATCTTTGTTTATATATCTCTTGAAGGAAAAGATATTCTTGCCGGCAAGTTATGGTTTCATAACCGTAAAGGCAGGGAAAGCGCATCTTTTGAATATGATAAAGATTGGTTAAATAACCCTGAACGGTTTGCCTTGGAGCCGGCTTTACAGCTTATGGAAGGTTCTTACCATACAAACGATAAACAGCTTTTGTTTGGCGCTATTGGCGATTCTGCGCCTGACCGCTGGGGCAGGCTGCTTATGCGCCGCGCCGAAGCGAAACGCGCATTAAGTGAAAAAGAAACCGCAAGAACCTTAATGGAAAAAGATTACCTGCTTGGCGTTAATGATGAAACAAGGCAAGGCGCTTTAAGGTTTGCCGAAAACATAGGCGGACATTTTCTAAAACCTTCTGATAAAAACTCGGTACCGCCGCTTATAGAGCTTCCAAAACTATTATCTGCTTCTGAAAAGTTTTTAAGTTCAAAAGAAAGCGCGTCGGACTTAAAACTGCTTTTAGCGCCCGGCTCATCTTTGGGCGGCGCAAGACCTAAAGCATCTGTCCGGGATAAAGACGGCTCTTTAGCCATTGCAAAGTTTCCATGTAAAGATGACAGCTTAAACATTGTCTTATGGGAAGCGGTTGCGCTGACGCTTGCCAAAACGGCAGGTATCATAACGCCGCAGTGGCGAATTGAAAATGTGCTTAAAAAACCTGTTCTCATAGAGAAGCGTTTTGACAGAACAAATAAGAGCAGAATACCTTTCCTTTCTTCTATGAGTATGCTTGGCGCGACAGACAATGAGACACGCAGTTATCTTGAAATAGCTTATGTTATCAGCCAACACGGCTCGCAGCCCAATAAAGATTTGGCAGAACTCTGGAAACGCATCGTTTTTAACGTGCTGATTTCAAATACCGATGACCATCTCCGCAATCACGGCTTTCTTTATGAACATCAGAAAGGCTGGAAGCTGTCGCCTGTTTATGACATTAACCCGACGCCCGCCGTAATAAAGCCAAGAATCTTATCAACAGCTATAGACTTTAATAACAATGAAGCAAGTTTAGATTTGGCTTTATCAGTCATAGAAGATTTCAGACTTTCAAAAAAGCAAGCTCATTCTATTATTAAAGATGTTGTAGACGCTGTAGCCAAGTGGAAAAAAATTGCCAAGCAGGCTGGCCTTAAAGAAAGCGATATTGAAAAGATGTCTTCCGCTTTTGAACATAAAGATTTGGAAAAGGCTAAAAAGCTAATGTAAGGTGATTTCAATATTCAGTGACTGTATTATAATAGTTGTATAAATTTTAATAAGGAACGCTATAAGCCTTTGAATATTGCCGAAATAAATACTTAAGATTGAAATCTTAGGACTTTTAAAGAGGAAAAACAATGTCAATAAAAAAAGTCAAATTAACGCCTTCAGCCAATAGAAATAATACCTTGCTTTCCGACGCCATAATTAAAATCAAAGAATTAATGGCTAACTCAAGAAAAGTTATATTGAGCGATATTAACAAGCAAGCCTTAAAAACTTATTGGCAAATAGGACAAATAATTGTAGAGAAAGAACAAGATGGGAAAATCAAAGCCCGTTACGGCGATAAACTTTTAATAGAGCTTTCAAAGGAACTTACTCGTCAAATGGGCAGAGGATTTTCCCGCTCAAGTCTTGCAAATATGCGTTTGTTTTATTTGACATATCCAATTGTCCAATCACTGACTGGACAATTGACTTGGACGCATTATTGTGAACTTTTGACAATAAAAGATAATGATGCTCGCTCTTTCTATGAGAGAGAATCTATAAACTCAAATTGGTCTGTCAGAGAACTGCAAAGGCAAATAGAAACTTCTCTTTTTGAAAGGCTTCTATTGTCTAACGGTAAAAATAACAAGCAGAAAGTTTTAGAACTTTCAAAGAAAGGCGTTGAATTAAATCAACCCGAAGCAGTATTAAAAACACCTTTTGTTTTTGAATTTCTTGGAATTAAAGAAAACAAGCCGATGCTTGAAAAGGAACTTGAATATAAGCTTATAAGGCATCTTGAAGATTTTCTTTTAGAATTAGGACGCGGGTTTATGTTTGTAGGTTCTCAACAAAGAATAAATATAGGCAAGAATAATTACTATGTTGATATGATATTTTATAATAAAATTTTGAAAGCATATGTTTTAATAGACTTGAAAATCGGAGATATGAAAGCTGAGTATGCAGGTCAAATGAACCAATATCTAAACTATTACAAAACAGAAGTTAATGAAACAGGCGATAACGCGCCGATAGGTATAATTTTATGCAAGGGTGTTAATGACATTGAAGCCGAATACGCTCTTGGCGGTATAAGTAATAAAGTTTATGCTTCAAAATATGTTTATTATATACCTGACAAGCAACTGCTTATTAACGAAGTTAAGGCTGTATTAGATGGGAAATAAAACAAATGATATTTATGTCTTTGAAGCTGCCAAAGGAAATTTTACACAATCTTCTTGATATTCCCGTCAAAACCAATTATTAGCACCATCTAAAATTAATTTTAATCATTTCTTCTTTCTCTTAAAAATTTTTATTATATCTGGATGCCGGCAGTGTTTGGACATGTTAACCTTTTTATCTTTGCTAAAACTTATTTTTTCATTCTTTAGCAGTTTATATTGTCTGTCGATGCCTCCGAATACAAAAGCCGGAGTAAGCGAACCGTCTTTAAAAACCACTCTGTGACACGGAATGTTTTCAGGGTCGGGGTTAGCGTGCAGCGCGTATCCTACGGCGCGGGACGCTCTCGGGTTTCCGGCAAGTTTTGAAACTTGCCCGTAGTACATAACATAGCCCCGCGGTATGTTCATAACTATTTCATAAACTTTTTGGTTAAAATTTCTCTTTTTTTCCATAAAATTATTATACAATATTACATAACGGCAATTACAAATTACTAATTACGAATCAACGACAATAACGGCAACAGCGAACGATAATTGCGAATTACAAAAGCCGGCGGAGACATTTAAAATGAAAAAAATAATGAAATTTGCGGGAATTTTACTTTGTATTGTTTTCGTTGCCGCAATTGTTGCCTTTGTAGTTCTCAAATCTATATTTACCGAAGAAAAAATCAGGGGTTATATAGATGATGCCGCGAAGACATATTTGGGAAGAGAAGTAAAATATGAAAAGCTTTCCTTTGCTTTTGTAGGAGTTAATTTAGAAAATTTTTCAATAAGCGAAAACGCGTCTTTTGACAAAGGAACTTTTGCCGAAATCAAAAGGTTTTCCGTAAAAGTTGAAATTTTTCCTCTTCTGAGAAAAGAAATAAGAGTGAAAAGAATTATTGTAAACGGGCTGGAAATTAAAATTGTCAAAGAAGAAAACAGTAAATATAATTTTGACGATATAATACAACGTTTTGAAACTCCTCCGCCAAAAGAAACCGCGAATGATAAAGCCGTGAAAGTATCTAAAACTTCTCAAACATCTCAGGAAATAAAACTTCCGAATATTATTCTTAATAAGCTCATTATCAAAAACTCGAATATATTTTATGCTGATTTGCCTGCAAAGTTTGTTTTTTCAATAAATGACATAAAGGCTGTAATGGAAGGATTTAATTTCAGCAAAGCTTTTATATGCACTTTGTCTTTAAACCTCGGATATAAAGATGAAAATACTGACGTGAAAATTCCCGTTGAAGCCGTAATGACGGCGAATCTTAAAAATATGGATATGCCGCAGGCTGATTTTAATATAACTTCATTAAAAATAAGTTTTGAAGATACGAAAATCGAAGGGAAAGCTTTTGTAAAAAATCTTTCCGACCCTGCTGTAACCGCCGAGGCTGTTCTTTTTTCTTTGAGCAACAATACATTAAAACAATTTAAGAGCGAACTTCCGAATTTTACGGTAAACAAAGCGGAATTTGACGCGAAACTTACAATGAGCGATTTCAGGAATGCTGTTGTTAATGTAAGTTCTTTTAATGCCGAAATGGAAGATATGAAGATCAGCGGCAAGGCTTCCGCAGTTAACTTTAATGACCTGCAGATATCCGCCGAAGTATCGCTTGTATCTCTCAGCAACAATACTTTAAGTTATTTCGTAAGCGGCTTGCCGGAATTTGTCGTAACAAAAGCGGATATTAAAGCAAATATTGGCGTTAATGATTTAAGCAAAGCTTCGGTTAATATTATTTCCGCCCAGGCTGAAATGGAAGATATGAGAATTAACGCTAAAGCATCCATAAAAAATTTAAAAGCGCCTGAGGCGGACATCGATGCTTCGCTGACTTCTGTTACAAATAATGCTTTAAAGCATTTTGCGCCGGATCTTCCGGAGTTTTCGATAAGCAAAGCGGATTTTAATTCAAAAATAATTTTGGATTTGGATAAAAGCGCTGCGCTTTTAAAAAATGCCCAAATAAGCGTTTTGGGTTCTGACTTGAAAATTAACGGGAGTGTAAACTGGGCGAAAGATTTGAAGTATGATTTAAATGCCGAAGTTAATTTTATACTTGATACTCTACAGCTTATTGTGCCGAAAATGGTAAAAGCTTATGAACCCAAAGGCAGGATAAAAGCCGTTGCTAGGATTACTCCCGAAATATTAAAAGCCGACATAAACGCGGAGAACGCGGGCTTTAAATTTGAGCCTGTGTTTGCCGTTGAAAAGATAAATTCAAATATTAAAATTGATTCTTTGGACAATATAAAGCTGACAGGATTATCCGGTCTGTTTAACGATAAAAAGTTCGGCGGAAAAGCGGATTATTTAAAATCAAAAAGTTCCGTAAACATAAACATGAATTTTGACATGGAAGCTTTGGTTTTAAAAGTGTTTCCCGAAAGCGCGGATACGGAATCTTCCGCCGCTTCCGGCAAAAAAACGGAGCAGACTCCATCTTCAGCGCAACCTTCTGCCGAAGTCAAAAAAACGGGACAGGCTTCGCCTTCTGTGCTGCCTTTAAACCTGACTGCCGATTTAAAAACCGGCGCGATTCAAATTCCTTACTTTCACTCGAATGAAGGCGCAGTGATTAACATAAAGATGACGGATATAACGGATAAACTTGATAAAGCTAACGGCACAATCAAATTCAGCATGGCGTCCGGCAATGTGGATGATGCTGAAAAGCTGGCAAGAGCGCATAAAATAACAAAAATAATGTTTAGCGCTTTGGCTGTCGTGGATAAAGCCGGACAAGCGCTGAAGATCGACGCTTTGGCGGGAACCAATAATAAAGAAGGTATCCGCTATGACTCTTTTGAAGGCGATTTAAAATTTACAAACGGAAAAATGAGCATACAAAAAATGAATTTTATTTCAAAAGCTTTGAGCATAAACATAACCGGAACGAGCGATTTTAAAGCCGATAAACTTGACATGAAGGCAAGTATTCAGCCTGGGCCAAATAAGCCGATAATTATGAGAATTACCGGCACGCCGTCAAATCCCAAAGGATCTCTGGATATTGCAGGAAGCGTACAGTCTGTTTTCGGTAAGGAGATAGACGCTTTGATAAACAAAAATAAGAGCAATGCCGAACCCGGCGGCAATACGTCCGGCCAAGCGCAGGCTGAATCATCAACTTCTGCCGCGCCGGAATCCGAAAAAAACGTAAATCCCGCAGTGACTAATATTTTAAAGTCTTTAGATTCACTTATTAAAAAAGGCGGTAAAGATGCCGGGAAGTAAAAACAGGAGAAGTTATAATAGAGTTCAAAGTTCAGAGTTCAAATTATGTGTTTTCGCAAAGCAAAAACCTGTTACAAGTTTCGCCTTTGGCGAAACACGACATTTGAACTCTGAACTCTAAACTCTGAACTTTGCCGTTAAAACAGGGGGAATTTAATGAAAAAAGTTTTATTTGTATTATCAGCGGTTGTTTTTTACTGCGCGTGCGCTTTTGCGGATAAGGTTTCTGTTGATATTTATGAAACAAGCGCTGAATGCAGCGGTAAAAAAATCGGCACTGTAAAAGCGGAAGATTCGGATAAGGGGCTTGTTCTAAAAGTTAACATAAAAGGCATTCCCGAAGGCGAACACGGATTTCACGTGCATGAACATCCGTCATGCGCGCCTGCCGCAGGTCCTGACGGAAAAATTGTCGCGGCGCTTGCTGCCGGCGGACATTATGATCCTGATAATACGGGAAAACATCTCGGGCCTTACGGAGAAGGACATAAAGGCGATTTGCCGGTTTTGACGGCTGATAAAAAAGGAAAAATCAAACAAACCGTCACAGCTCCGAGGCTTACCGTGGCTGATATTAAAAACCGTTCTATAATGATTCACGCAGGCGGAGATAATTATTCGGACGACCCCCTGCCGCTCGGAGGCGGCGGAGCAAGAATTGCATGCGGAGTCGTTAAATAACGGCAATTAAGAATTACGAATGACGAATTACGAATTAAAGACAATAACGGCAACGAAGAACGGCAATTGTGAATTACAAATAAAAGACTAAAAAGCCTTTTGCCGTTGATTCGTAATTCGTCATTCGTAATTCGTAATTGCCGTTAAAAAGGAGTTTTACATCATGGAAAGAGTATTGTTTTTTGTCATGGTTTTTGCGGTATGCGGATTTACCGTGGGATGCGGAGAGAAAGCGGCGAAACAAAATGAAATATCCGCCGTAAGAGAAACCGCTGCGGTTGAAAGCGCTCCGGGCGAAGAAATAAGAGAAGTAAGAATTAACGACATAGGCAATATGCCGTTGCAGGATAACTCAAAATTGGCAGTTAATTCCGAATTTATGATGAAGGTTCTTGAAGACGGTATGCAGCTCGACTCAAAAGATTTTGATTTTTACCAAATAGCCTCTTTCAGTAATCACGACAGAAAGGAATTTAAATATTATATGGGTTCATACGTTCAGATATTTGATGATATTTCGTCTTTGCTTATTTTGGCCGCGTCGGAACATGAACATATCTGCCGGCTTGTAAATTATGATAAAAACAACAAATATATAGCTTCGCTTATTGTGGGATATGACGAGTGGGCAGACAGCTCCAACGGAATCGATTCCGTTATAAACCTTAAAGGCGCGCCGTATTACATAGAGCTTACAAGCCGTTCTGCCGAAACAAAAGAAATTATAAAGACGGAAGTCCTTGCTTCGGGGAAATTTAACGAAATAAGCAGAATGAATGTCGGACAGTGAAAGGCAATTACAAATTACGAATGGAGCCTGCCCCCGAAGGTCGTAATCGGGGGAATCAACGGCAATGACAAATATTGGGTTTCTCAATAGGCCCAATCAGAGGTTTAAATGCATTTTTTATCAAATAATGCCGCGCTGGTTTCTTTCGTTATAACGTTTTTCTATCTGACGGTATCCGTAAGCTGCGCAATACACATACTGCTGTATAAAGAAGATATTAAAGGCGCCATAAGCTGGCTCGGTATAGTTTTTCTTTCGCCTTTTATCGGACCTATTTTATATATTTTTCTCGGTATAAACAGGGTAAGGCGCAAAGCCGTCAGGCTCAGAAAAAAAGGCGGCATAACGGATAAAATACCGAAAGAAAAGCTTAAAGTGATTGCCGAACAGATGCCGCGCCGGTTTGTACAGTATATGGCGTACGGGCATAATGTGCATCCGCAGAATTTTGCCGCAGGAAACTCCGTTAAACCTCTTCAAAACGGCACGCAGGCTTATCCTGAAATGGCTGAGGCGATTAAAAACGCGAAACATGAAGTTCTTATAGAAAGCTATATATTCGATTATGACTCGGAAACCGAAAAAATTCTTGAAGCTTGTAAAACGGCAATATCAAACGGAGCGTCGGTAAAAATTCTTGCCGACGGCATCGGCATTATCGGTCCCGGAGCAGCGGCTATTGAACCGGCGCTGAAAAAAATTCAAGGTTTGAAGTACGGTATTTTCCTTCCGCCGCATATACCCGTCGCGCTGCCTTTTGTTAATATGAGAAATCACAGAAAAATTATGATTGTCGACGGCAATACGGCATTTTTCGGAGGAATGAATCTGGCTCTTGAAAACACTCTTACGGATGACATGAAAAAAGGGGTCCAGGATATAACTTTTAAGGTTGAAGGGCCCGTAGTAGATCAGATGTCGCAGGTATTTGAAGACGATTGGGAATTTACAACCGGTAAACCAATGCGCGGATATTCAAAAAATTTGCCTGACAGTCCTAAAGGGAGTATTCCCGGAAGAATAATACCTGACGGTCCGGATAATAAACAGAGGAAAATTGAACTTATAGCTCAGGGCGCGATAAATGCAGCGTCAAAGAAAATCACCATAGTAACGCCTTATTTTCTTCCTGAAAACAATATTTTAACTTCCATAGAAATGGCCGCGATGAGAGGCGTTGAAGTTGAAATTATAATACCTTCAAAAACCGACAGTATAATTATGGACTGGGCTATGGAGCCTAATTTCGCCAAGCTTATTGAAAGAGGAGTAAAAATTTACAAAACCCATCCGCCTTTTGATCACAGCAAATATTTTGTGGTTGACGACGCGTGGGTGTTCATAGGTTCGGCAAACTGGGACGTAAGAAGTTTCAGGCTTCATTTTGAGTGCAATATGGAACTTCTAAGCAAAGAACTTGCCGGCGAACTTATTGCGATTACCGAAAGTAAAAAGAAAAAAGCCAGGACAGCCACAATTGAAAAAAGCAGAAAACTTCACTTTTTAAAAAGAATCAGGAATAATGCCTGCCGTCTTTTGACGCCGTACTATTAACGGCAATTACGAATTACGAATGACGAATTACGAATTGACGGCAACAAATTATAAAAAAGGCGGCAGGTGCCGCCTAACGGTGTATTTCGTCTTTGATTCGTAATTCGTCATTCGTAATTCGTAATTGTCTTAAATTTGTATTTGTTGCTTTTTAATGTTAAAATTTAGCAGGATAATTTATGAAAAAAATAATCATTTTGCCGCTGTTTTTAGGTTTTTTTCTTTTCTTTGGCTGCGTTTCAAAATCAAAGTATAAGAATGCCGTTTTTCATTTGGAACAAAGCAATCTTGCCAGAGCCAGAATAACGCAGGAAAACGACAAGCTTGCCTCGGAAATAGAAAGGCTGGAATACAGAAACGCTCATTTGCAAAGCGCGCTTAAAAATTATGAAGACAGAGCTAAAACGCTTGAAAATTTTATTAAGTCTTCAAAAAATATTCAAAATAAAGCGATTACCGAAAGCGCGCTGACGAGGCAAAATCTTCAGGACAAGCTTAATATAAAAGATTTGGAGATTGAAGCTTTGCGCATACAGAACCTCGAGCTTATTAACCGGCTTGAATTGCTGACGGATAAACAGTATTATAAAAAGGAAGTGCTTCAAAAATAATGGAATCTCTTATTGCTTCGTTTCTCTTAATTTTCGTAGCTGAAATGGGCGATAAAACGCAGCTGGTTGCCATGGCGTTTACGGCAAGGTTTAAAGCGTCTCAGGTAATTCTTGCGATTTCTGCGGCGACAATATTGAATAATTTAATTGCTGTTACGGCCGGAAGTTTTTTATCCGGCGCTTTTTCTTTATCCGTAATAAAAATCATAGCGTATATTCTGTTCATACTTTTCGGATTTTGGACGATATACGGCGGCAAAGATGACGGAGAAAATTCCGGTAAAAAGATAATAATAAATCCTTTTTTTACCGTCGCAATATTCTTTTTTATATCGGAATTCGGCGATAAAACCCAGATAGCGGCGATGACTCTTACGATGAATTACGCAGCGCCCGTATACGTTTTAATCGGGGCGTCGGCCGGGATGATATGCGCCAATCTTATAGGCATAGGCGCAGGCGTGATTTTGGGTAAAAAAGTTCCGGCGGAAACAATAAAGTTTATTTCCGCGGCAATTTTTATTCTTTTCGGACTTGCGGGTTTCTGGAACGTTTTTGTAAATAAATTCGGCTTTAAAAATGCTTTAATATCAGAGTCGGCGCTTATTGTTACTGTCGCGCTAATTATTTTTGTGATTATAAAGATAAATAAAAAAAGAAGCTGAGAAGTTGGGATGTTGAGAAGTTGGGCAAAGGCTTTGTTTTTGCTCAGCTTCCCAGCTTCTCAACCTCCCAACTTCTATCATAGGAAGAATCATGAATGAAATAAAAAAATTCCCTTATACGGATATTCTGGGCTGGTCTGTTTCCCGCTACGACAGATTTTCAAACTGTAAAAGACAGTATTATTACGATTATTATGCGAAATACGATAAAGACGTTCCTTTTGAAAAGATACAGTTTTTAAAATCGCTTACGTCTAAAGCGTTGGAAACCGGAAATATCGTGCATGACATTATCAGGGATATGCTGCGAAGATTTCAGAAAAGTTCCAAACCCGTAAATAAAGACAAATTTTTTAAATACTCGTTTGATTTGGCCGAACGGTACTGCGGCGCGAAAACTTTTTTTGAAAATTATTACGACAACGATATAATTTCCGTTCAGGAAATTTATTCGAAAGTTAAAGACATGCTTGAAAATTTCATAGACAGCAAACGTTTCTCGTGGATTGAAAAATACGCCGTGCCTCAAAGTTCCGAATGGGTGATAGAGCCGAACGGTTTCGGAGAAACGCGCATAAATAATTATAAAGCTTATTGTAAAGTCGATTTTTTGTTTCCCGTAGGAGATAAGATTTATATAATGGACTGGAAAACTGGAAAGCCGGACGAAATAAAGCATATGAGGCAGCTTACGGGTTATTCGCTTTGGGCGAACTATCACTTCGGAAAGCCCGCTGAAAATATTGAGCCTATAGTAGTGTATCTGTCGCCGGTTTACAGCGAGACAAGCGTTAAAATCGACGATAAAAAAATTTCAGACTTCGCGCAGACCGTTGAGGCGGAAACAAAAGAAATGTATGAATACCTTGTTAATATAGAAAAGAACATACCGAAAGACAAAAAAGATTTTCCTTTGACGGAAAGAACGTTTTTCTGCAAATACTGCAGCTACAGGGAGATATGTAAAGGCAGATAAAGGAGTCAATTACGAATTACGAATCAACGGCAACCCCTCACCATCTTGCTTCGCAAGTCCCTCTCCCGCAAGGGGCGAGGGAAAATACTCTTTTTGCAGTTGATTCGTAATTGCAGTTAAAAATGGATTTTTTCTCGCAATACTACTATTATCTTAATTTCTTCTGCGGGTGTTCATTCCTGCTTTTTGCGTTGTCATGCTTTCTTTTATGGCGCGCGGGATTCGGGAAAATGTCATACGGATGGATAATTCTTTTCGCGGTAACTTTCGCCGTAATAAAATTTTCCAAGATGTTCACTCCGGGCGGCGTTTATACGGTTGAAAAATACTCCCTTTATACTTCCTTCATGCTGTTTTCCGCCATGTCATTCTTTTTCATGGCGTCCAAAGAAACATATCTCAGATTCAAACCTGAAAAAAAATTCCTGAACTACATTATTATTTCGTGCGCTTTCGCCGGTATCATAACAGGCCTTGTTTTCGGAATCAAATGGTTTAACATATCCGTCTTTGTTTTTATGTGGATGCCCGCGTCGGTTATAATGGCAGTGTCAATATATTACATGACAAAAACCGAAAAATATGACAGACTGAATATTTTCTTTATTCTCGCGTTTTTTATCGCGTACTGCATAGTTTATCTTGCTTCCGAAGCCGGAATGCTGTTTGGATTGAGCGTAAAATTTCAGGCAATATGCGACGCAATGCTTTCCGTAATAGTATTTTCCATAGGCGCCGTAGTTTTTAAATATTATAAAGTATCTCATGAAAAGCATGTAAGAATTTACGACTATTTGCCTGTATATTGGCGTCATATTCCGATAGGAAGCATTTTATTTATGGTTTTAGTAGGCGGGCTATTTTTCGCAATGTATCTTGAGAATTACTCTATAAATAATATAGAAAAGAACAGCAGAAATACGGTTTCAAATATAGCCGGAACCATTACTTCTAAGCTTGCCAAGGCGGATCAGATAAGCCTTGCTCTTTCGCAAACGCCGTTTCTTGTGGAAGGAATGCTTCACCCAGAGGAATCAAACAGAAATACGATTAACAAAATGCTTGAAACCTATCGCCGTATTTTTGACGTTTCCGTAATTTTTACCATGAACAATGCGGGAAATATAGTGTTCTACTCCGATCTATTAAGCGGACACGGCATCCTTAAGACTAATTTAAAGCACAGACCTTATTTTACCAGCGCGAAAAATTTAAAACGCGGAAGCGTTTTATATAAAAGTCTTACCGGGGAGCAGCAAAGCTATTTCTCTTCACATCCCATATTGCCTGACGGAAACGCAATGTCGGGCGTGGTGATAGTTCAGTATGATGTTGACGATATCAGCGAAAAATTGAAACAGTTTAAAAATATATTCATAGTCGATAAATACGGAATAGTTTTACTTGCGGACAATGACGAGTCTTATTTCGGCTACCTGTGGCCTTTATATAGCGCGGAAACATCCGATAAAAATGAAACCGACGACGGAAAATTTCTTTCAAAAGAAGTTTTTGACGGCGACGTTGTCATTGTAAACGGCGAACCGTTTTTTGTTGCCCGGCAATTCATAAATGAAACCGACTGGTCTGTCATTTATTTCAGCTCTTTAAGCCCCGTAAGCCAGTTTAAAATTTTGAACATAGCCGGAGTCAGCAGCGCGCTGATAATTATTTTGCTTTTATTTTGGTCAATAAACCAGTCTAACAGAATACTGGCTTTGGCTCTGCAGCATAAAGCCATACTTAATTCGGCAAAGAGCATTATGATTGTCTCTACCGACGTGCATGGGAGAATCATAGTCTACGGTGAGGGAGCGGAAGATATTTTAGGATACACAAAAGATGAGTTTATTAACAAAGGAATCGAAAACATTATATTTAAAGAAGGAGCTCCGATAACGTTTGAAGACGCCGTGGCGTACTCTTCAATTCCTAGCGTAGAAATCATGTGCAGACGCAAAGACGGCACTTTTATAACAATTCTCATAAGCGTTTTGCCGCAGTTCTCGGTTAAAAATAAACTGATAGGCTATATTTTTTCCGGCGTTGACATAACGGCTACAAAAGAATTTGAGACTGAGCTTGGACAGCAGATAAAATTTTTGCAGATGCTTATAGACAGTATGCCTATAGCCGTTTACTATAAAGACAGCGAGATGCGCCTTATCGGATGCAACAGAGCTTATGAGGATATTATGGAGCATTCCAAGAATTTTATGATAGGAAGATTAGCCAAAGAAATATACTTTGACGGCGAGGCCGAAAAAGAATCGGAGCGTACCGATAAAATAGCGACTGAAAATTTATCGTCAATTACTTATGAGAAAGTCGTAAGATTCAGAAAATCAGGTCCGCGCAATCTTATATATTATAAATCGGCTTACAGAAAAATTGACGGGAATTTCGGCGGCATTATAGGAGTCATTATAGACGCGACGTATGAGAGAAAGATGCAGAAAGAAAGGGACGCTCTTCAGGCAAACCTCATACAGCAGAACAAACTCGCGTCGCTCGGCGAGCTTGCCGGAAGCATAGCTCACGAGCTTAATAATCCGCTGAGCATAATCCTGGGATTCGCACAGGTTCTTATAAAAGATACGTCGCTCGGGGAAGAAACGAGAAAGGGAATTGAAAATATTTATGAAGCGGCAAAAAGAAGTAAGAGCGTGGTAACTAATATGCTGGAGTTTTCCAGAACCGATACGGCTAAAAACCAGTTTGTGCGTATTAACGATATCATTGAATCGACAATGCTTATCATCGATAAAGATTTTCGCAAAACCGGTATTGAAATAGAAAAAAATCTTACAAAAGACAACAGATCCGTCTTAGCAAATCCGATGCAGATACAGCAGGTTCTTTTAAATGTGCTTCTTAACGCCAAAGATTCCATGCCGTCAGGCGGAAAAGTTACGGTGCGTACTGAAATTAAAGATAAATATTTTGTAATAGATATTGCAGATACCGGCTCAGGCATACCGAAAGAAATTATGTCGAAAATTTTTGATCCGTTTTTTACCACAAAAGCCGCAGGCAAAGGAACGGGATTGGGGCTTTCTATCTGCTATGGCATTGTTAATGCCCACAAAGGCGATATATCAGTTAAGAGTACCATAAATAAAGGCACTGTTTTCAGCATTAAACTTCCTTTGAACTAGGGTCCGCCTGCCGCAGAAAATAATATAAAAATTGGTATAATAACCGTATGAATATACTTATGCTTATCATGATGTTCTTTTTGGGCGCCGCGTTCGGCGCTGCTCTTTTTATTTTCAAATATATCTCGCTGTCCAAAGAAAATGCGGCAAAAGAACAAAAAATTAAAGATTTGGCCGAAAATCTTGTAAAAAGCGGCGATGCGCGAAATTCGTTTAAAGCCGAATTTGAAAATATCGCGGCAAAAATATTGGAAGATAAAAGCACAAAACTATCCGATATGAATAAACGGGAGCTTGACGGCATAGTCGCGCCTTTCAAAGAAAAAATAGACGAGTTTAAAAATAAGGTTGAAAGCATACATATTTCCGAGAACCAGCAGAGAGCCGTTTTAAACGCGGAACTAAAAAGGCTTATGGAGCTTAATAAGCAGGTGAGCGAAGAAGCGAATAATCTTGCCGGCGCTTTGAAAGGCGAAAACAAGATGCAGGGCGTGTGGGGCGAGCTTAATATTGAGCGCATATTTGAGTCCGCGGGAATGATAAAAGGCGTTCATTACAGCGCGCAGCAGTCTTTCAGCGCCGAAGAAGGCAGAAAAATGCCAGATTATATCGTGAATATGCCGGAAGAGAAACACATGGTAATCGATTCGAAAACTTCGCTTACCGCATACGAGAAATATTACGGCTCGCAAAATGACGAAGAAAGAAAAATTTTTTTGAAAGAACATATCCTGAGCGTGAAAAAACATATAGACGAACTTTCCAAAAAAAACTATCAGGATTTGCCTGCTTTAAATCAGCCGGAATATGTTTTAATGTTTATTCCTTTAGACGGAGCGAGCGCTCTTGCCGTTAAAGAGTCTCCCGAGATTTTAGAGTACGCTTTTTCCAAAAACGTTGTCATGGTTACGCCTTCAACGCTGCTTGCGACAATGAAAACTGTCGCTTATATATGGCGTCAGGAAAACCAGAAGAAGAACGTTTTGGAGATTGCAAAGCAGGGAGGGCTTCTTTACGATAAGTTTGTTTCTTTCGCTCAGATTTTGATTGAAGCCGATAAAAAAATGTCGGAAGCCAAAGATAAAACGGAAGAAGCGGTTAAGAGGCTTTCAAATTCGGATAAGAAAGGCGACAGTCTGATAGAGAGAGTACAGAAACTTAAAGAGCTTGGCGCTTCCGTAAAAAAGGATATGCCTAAAGAACTTGATAACGGCAATTAAAAATTACGAATTACGAATCAACGGTAAAAACAAATTAAAAAATAAACAGGCAGAGCAAAAAATCGCTCTGCCTGTTTTAGTTGTTTTTGATTCGTAATTATTAATTCGTAATTGCCGTTTTAGCCGCGTCAAGCTTTTTGTAAATAATTGCGCCGGCAATATATGTTATGGGAGCAGTAATAAAAACTCCTATGCCGAATGCCAGCATTCCTAAAATTATCAAAATAAACGCAACTATTATAAAAATAATACATGGAATTAACTGAGGGGTTGTTATCTGCCAGCTCTTTTGAAAAGAGTCGATAATTGATAAACCCTGTCTGGTAGCTATTATATACGGCACAGGGAAGAAAATTGCCGCTGCAAAAAGCAAAGGAATGAGAAATAACAGCGTTGATATAAGAAAGATTATTGAAAGTATAATACTCGCCGCCAAAAATCTTAAATAGGTATTGAGGTCATTTTTTAAAACGTCCCATGCCGGGATTTCGTCATTGCCGAGCATAATCACGGCTTTAATCGTGGAAAGCATGACATAAGAACCTATCGCTATGTTTAAAAGCGCCAAAGTCAAAATGGGAAGAAAACCGAAAAAAGTGTAAGATACTTGGGCAAAAATGTTTATTATTACTGACGCCATGAACGGAATCAGCAGCAAAACTATAAGCAAAACAGGCGCCTTTTTAAAACCTTCCCAACTTGACTTCAATACTTCCTGAATATCAAAAGCTTTTGTATCCATAATAAAAATCTCCTTTTTTAACGGCAATTACGAATCAGCTGCCAGAGGCTGTTTCCGCAGGTTTCTCAGCTGCCGCAATGGCGGCGGCATCAAGTTTTTTGTAAACAATTGCGCCGGCTATATATACTACGGGAATAACAACCAGCAATCCAAGCCCTAGCGGAATCATGCCGATGAGGACTAGCGCGCAGCATATAAAAATAAAAATGAGGCACTGTACGGCTTGCGGAAAAGTCATATTCCAGGATTTTGTAAAAACGTCTATTATTGAAACATTCGGCTTATCTATGATCATAAACTGCGCCGGAAAGAAGAATGTCATTACGCCGATTGTGATTGCAAGCATCAATACCGTAATGATAAACATAGAAGCGGCGTTTACTCCTAAAATTAACGGAAAAATAAACGTTATTACCGTTGAAACTATTCCGGTCGCTATTCCCATTATCAGGAAAACTATAAAAAACTTTAAAGGCGGTATGAAATCTGTTTTCAAAATTTCCCATGAAACGGTCTCTCCTTTTGAAACGGCAAGAGAGGCTTTTACGATGCAAAACAATATGTAAAACGTCAAAACGATTTCAATAAGAATAAATATGGGAAATAAAAAAATGAAAATAGGAAGCACAATTGTGAAAAGCATTAAAAATCCGTAAAATACAAAAGGCACAACTAAAGAAGCTAAAGCCAAAACTACAAGCAAAACAACGTTTTTTGTAAAACCTTCCCAGGCTGACGTAAAAACTTCTTTAATGTCAAAAGCGTTTGTTGGCATGCAATTTCTCCTTGTTTTTAGTGTGGTTCAATAATTGTACACAAAAAATTTTTTAAGGTCAAATACAAAAACGGCAGAAGGTAAGATGATAGGAAGGTATGAAGATAGGTGGCGACAAATACAAAACGAACCTCGTTTCTCTTATCCTCTTATCATCCTGCCATCTTATCTTCTATTCATAATGTAAAAATAGTATAATAAACAGCATGACGCTTTATAAAAATGAACTCAACAGTAAAGCTTTTGAATTTCAAAACGCTTTGAAAAATGAAGGGATTGAAGCTTTCTTTAATGATGAGAGCTTCAGAGACTATCTTGTAATCGCGGCAATAAGAAAAAACGGAATAAGCTTCGGTAAAGTTTCAATATACTACAAACCGTCAAAAAACACGTATTCCGTGAAAAAACAAATTCCGGATGAAGAAATCAGCAGGATTGTCGAAAATGTCTGGGATAATATTAACGAAAGCGGGACTTACGGCGCCGAAAGCGGAATATATGAAGCTTTTGTTGACGGTTCTTATATTTCAGGAGTAACCGGATACGGAGCTGTTATTTATTTGGGCGGCGAACTGAAAGCCGAAATATCCGGCACAATTTTGGATGTGGAGTTCAGACAGTTCGGCGGAGAGCTGCAGTCTGCCATAGAAGTTTTGAAGTGGTGCGCGGCAAATAAAGTACAAAAAGTAAGAATAAATTATGATTATCAGGGGATAGAAAAATTCGCCACAGGCAAATGGAAGCCTAAAAATAATCTTTCTAAAGATTATGTGAACTTTATAGGAAATATCGGCATTAATATTGAGTGGCGTCATATTAAAAGCCATACCGGCAACTCTAAAAATGATGAGGCGGACGCTTTGGCTAAAAAGGCGGCCACGGCAACATCAAGCACGGCAAGCAGAAGATTCATAAACTTGGAAAATAAGGCTTTGGGTTTCATAGATTTTATAAATAAAAAAACGGGATTTACGGCTCAATATATAGGCGCGGAAAACGGCGAGTTTGCAAAAATCAGGGTAAAAAAAGCGGAATGCGGAGAGCCTGCCGTCATAGAGATTATTTATGCAAAAGCGAATAATTTTTCAATCAGGCAGCCTAAAAGCGCGTCGGAATCAGACGTTTACAATCTTTGGCAGGAGTTTCTTTTGCTGGAAGACTTTAACGGCAATTAATAATTAATAAGTAATAAGTAACAATTATTGTGTTTTCACAAAGCGAAAACTTATTAATATGTTTCGCCAAAGGCGAAACTCCGCAATTATTACTTATTACTTGTTAATTATTAATTGTTGTTGTCGGGATTATTTTTTTGTACAATCAATGAAATTTGCTTTTTAGGAGGCAATATGTCGGATACGTTAAAACAAATTGGAATCAGAATAAAAGCTATTAGGGAAATTTCGGATATGTCTACAGCCGATTTTGCGAAAAGTCTTAATTTGGATAATGAAACTTATCTCAAATATGAGAACGGCGAAGCGGATCTTCCCATCAGCGTGCTTTCGGCTATTTCAAGTATATATAAAGTGGAAATGACGGCGCTTCTTACCGGCGGAGAGCCGAGGCTTTCGCGGATTAATGTCGTAAGAAAAGGCAAAGGTTTGAACATTGAAAGAAGAAAAGAATATAAGTATCAGGATTTGGCGTTTAATTTTATAAATAAGAAAGCCGAATTTTTTCTTGTTACCGCCGAACCGCAGAAGGAAGCTCCCAAACATGCGTACTCGCATCCGGGTCAGGAGTTTAATTATATTCTCGAAGGTTCGCTTAAAGTCGTTTTCGAAGGCAAAGAGTATATTTTGGAGCCCGGCGATTCCGTTTATTTTGATTCCGGATATAATCATACGATGTCAGCCGTAGGCGATAAACCCGTGAAATTTATAGCGGTTGTACTTTAAGAAAAAAAGAGTAAAGAGTGGAGAGTGAGGAGTGAAGATACTGCAACTACGAAAAAAGACGTTGACGTATCTTCACTCTCCACTTTTCACTTTCCACTCTGTCTTCAAAAAGGAGAAGCAATGTTAGTTGATAAATATACAAAATCAAGTTATAAATCTTACGAAGATTTTACGGAAAACTGCAGAATAACGGTTCCCGATAATTTTAATTTCGGTTTTGACATTGTAGACGAAACCGCCAATCGGACGCCGGACAAAAAAGCAATGATATGGTGTGACGAAGAAGGCGAAGAAAGATTATTTACCTTCGGGGACATGAAAAGAGAAAGCGGTAAAGCGGCAAACTTTTTTAAATCTTTGGGAATTAAAAAAGGCGATGCCGTTATGCTTATGTTAAAAAGGCGGTATGAATATTGGTTTTGTTCGGTAGCGCTTCATAAAATAGGCGCTATATTGATACCGGCAACCCATCTTTTGACTGTGAAGGATATAATATACAGAGTAACCGCGGCCAGCATAAAAATGATAGTTTCGGCGGCCGATAAAAGAATTACCGAAGTTGTGGACGAAGCGAAAAAAGAACTTCCTGAATTGAAAACATTGATTTCCGTAAACGGTAATGTTGCCGGGTGGCTTGAGTATTCAAAAGAAGTCGAAAAATTTTCCGATGTTTTTGAAAGACCGCAAGGCGGCGAAGCCATAACAAAAGACGACATTTTTCTTTTATATTTTACATCAGGCACGACAGGCATGCCGAAAATGGTTTATCACAATTTTTCATATCCTTTGGGGCATATACTTACCGCCAGATTTTGGCAGAACCTGGATGACGACAGCATACATTTGACGGTGGCTGATACCGGCTGGGCAAAAGCTTCATGGGGAAAAATATACGGTCAATGGATAAGCGGAGCATGCCTTTTTACTTATGATTACGAAAGATTTAACGTAAAAGAGCTTATAAGCGTTGTCGCCAAGCACGGCGTTACATCGTTTTGCGCGCCGCCCACGATATACAGGCATATTATAAAAGAAGATATCTCAAAATACGATTTGTCAAAACTTAAATACGCGGAAACGGCGGGAGAGCCTTTAAACCCTGAAGTTTTCCACCAGTTTAAAAAAATGGCCGGACTTGAAATCAAAGAAGGTTTCGGGCAGACCGAATCGGTAGTTTTTGCCGCGACATTTCCGTGGATGACTCCAAAGCCGGGCTCAATGGGCAAACCTGCCGCCGGATGGGACGTTGATATAGTCGACGACGATAATAATCCTTGCGAACCGGGACAGGAAGGACATCTTGTAATAAGGACGGATAAAGGAAAACCTACGGGTTTATTCTGCGGTTATTACAGAGATGAAGCCATGACAAAAAGAGCGTGGGACAACGGAATATACGATACCGGCGATATGGCATATAAAGATGAAGACGGATATTTGTGGTTTGTGGGGCGCTGCGACGACGTTATAAAAAGTTCGGGATACAGAATCGGGCCTTTTGAAGTTGAAAGCGCGCTGATTGAGCATCCGTCCGTTTTGGAGTGCGCTATAACCGGAGTGCCGGATCCCGAAAGGGGCGCCATTGTAAAAGCCACGGTAATTTTGGCAAAAGGATATGAGCCAAGCCAGGAACTTATTATAGAACTTCAGGAGCATGTCAAGAAAGTTACGGCCCCTTATAAATATCCGAGAATTATTGAATTTGCCAAAGAACTTCCCAAAACCATCAGCGGAAAAATAAGAAGAGTTGAGATAAGGGAAACGGACCAAAATAAATAAACGGCAAGACTGAAGAGCTGAGTTTTGAGTGTGGAGTGTGAAGAGTGGAGTTAATGAGTTTTCGCCAAAGGCGAAACACAACAACTCCACACTCCAAACTTCACTCTTGTCGTTAAAAATGGAGTTGTTATGGACATAAGAAAGCATATTCTTGATTTGGCGGCAAAAGTAAAAGGCAAGGTAATTTTGCCTGAGAGTACCGATATAAGGGTGTTAAAAGCCGCACAGATGCTTGTAAAAGACGGTATTGCTTCGGTTGTTCTTCCTGCGGCGGATATAAAATCTGTTGAAGACGCTGCTGCTAAGGGCGGCGTAAATCTTCAGGGTGTTGAAATTATACAAATTGACAGGGCTTTAATCGACGAAAAATTGATAGAAGCGTTTGTTTCCGCCCGTATGAAAAAAGGAATGAACCCGGAAGAAGCTTTAGAGCTTTTAAAGACTCCGCTTTATTTTTCAATGATGTATCTTAAAAGCAAAAAATGCGACGCGTGCGTTTGCGGGGCGGTTTATGACACCGCGGACGTTTTAAGAGCCTCGATTCATACGATAGGCACAATGGAAGGAATAAAACTTATTTCTTCATATTTCCTAATGATACCTCCAGCAAACCATGAAGTAATAAAAGAATCCGTATTATTTGCCGACTGCGGCGTAAATCCGGACCCTTCGTCTTTAGGGCTTAAAGATATAGCTAATGCGACAGTTCAGAGTTTTAAAAAACTTTTTCCAGGGCAGACAGCTAATGCGGCATTTCTTTCATTTTCGACAAAAGGAAGTGCGAAACATAAAACGCTGGACAAAATAATTGAAGCCGTTGAGCTGACAAAAAAATATTTTGAAAACGATAAATCGGTTAACATAGACGGAGAACTGCAGTTTGACGCGGCAGTTATGCCTGCAATAGGACAAAAAAAAGCGCCTGATTCAAAAGTTGCCGGCAAAGCTAATATTTTCATATTTCCCGATTTGAACGCAGGAAACATAGGCTATAAAATGGCGGAAAGACTCGGCGGTTTTCAGGCTTTAGGCCCCATAATCCAGGGGCTTGCTCTTCCGGTAAGCGATTTAAGCAGAGGCTGCAGCGCCGACGATGTTTATATGGTCAGTGCGATAATGCTTTTGCAAAAATAAAAACTTATATGCGAGGTAAAAGCAAAGACAAAGTCGTTATCCTGCGTCTCTGCCTCCTTGTATCTCTGCATCCGGTGTTAAAATGGAAATAATAGATTCTCACAATCATATCTGGCCGGAAAAAGTAGTTCATAAAGCTAAAGATTATCTTGAAAAAGCTTTCAATCATAAAATGGTTGATTTGCCGGTTGCGGATAATCTTTTAAAGCGTATGGACGAAGCCGGAATAAGTAAAAGCGTTATTTCTTCGGTAGCTTCGCGGGGTGACCAGGTAAATTCAATAAATAACTGGCTTTTTTCAATTAAGCACGAAAGGTTTATTCCTTTTGCTTCAATGCACCCTTTTTACGGCGAATTTGCGGGCAAAAGCGCTTTTGAAAACGAACTGCAAAGGATTAAAGGCGAAGCCTTCGGCATAAAACTCCAGCCGGAATTTCAAAATTTTTATGTTGATGATGAAAGAGCTTTCTCTCTTTATGAAAAACTGCAGGAACTCGGTCTGCCCGCAATATTTCACTGCGGCGTTGAGCTCAGTTCTCCGGGCGAAGTAAAATCGTCTCCGGACAGAATATTAAAAGTTTTGGAAAAATTCCCTGAAATGAAATTTATAGGCGCGCATATGGGCGGCTTTCTTATGTGGGAAGAAGTATTGGAAAAACTTGCGGGAAAAAACATGTATTTTGACACTTCAGACAGCATAAGAGCCATGAAACCGGAACTTCTTGACAAATTTTTTGAAAAACACGGCTTTGATAAGATTATTTACGGCTCAGACTTTCCGATGCAAATCCCTAAAGAAGAAGTTAATTTTATAAAAAACTTAAACATATCGGAAGAAAACAAACAAAAAATATTGGGAATAAACATAAAAAAGATAATTAACAAATAACAATTAATAAGTAACAATTGTGTAGTTTCGCCTTTGGCGAAACAGAGTAATGAATTTTCGCGGAAAACACAGCAATTGTTAATTGATGCGTGCACTTTATGTTATGCATTAGAAAATGCTAAAATACTAAAATGCTTGGACATAGACAAGTAAAGAAGTTGAAATAATTTAAGAGTATACAGCGTGCGGCAAATTTAACTTGCAGTATTGTGACAAAACTCTTCTTTTGTATAGAGGTAAAATAAAAATGTTGATGAATAATAATGAATACTTATCAATAGTCAAAGACATAAAAGCAAAAATTCAAAATGCGAGGTTTCGTATTGCCTTAAATGCAAACAAAGAGCTTATATTGTTTTATTGGGATATAGGTAAATCTATAAATCAAAAAGCGAAATGGGGAAATAAGTTTGTTGAAAATCTCGCAAGAGACATTAAATCTGATTTTTCCGACATAAAAGGCTTTTCCGTCAGAAATTTAAAATATATGTCTAAGTTTGCAAAGTTGTATCCGAATAATCAATTTGTGCAAGCGGTACTTGCACAAATTACGTGGTATCACAATATTGCTTTAATGGATAAGACAGAAAATATTAAAGAGTATCTATGGTATGCTAACGAAACCATAAAAAACGGCTGGTCAAGAAATGTTTTAGCTATGCAAATAGATACTGAATTATATAAACGTCAAACTGCTGAAAGAAAAACCACAAACTTTAAAAAACTCTTGCCAAAACCGCAAAGCGAGCTTGCTTTACAAACAATAAAAGATACTTATATTTTTGATTTCATTTCGGCAAGAGATCCTTTAATAGAAAAAGAAGTTGAGAAAGAACTCGTTACCAATATTGCAAAATTTCTTGTGGAGCTTGGCAAAGGCTTTGCTTTTGTGGGAAACCAATATCATATTGAAGTTTCAAAAAAGGACTATTATATAGATTTATTGTTTTATCATCTTGATTTGCGCTGTTACATTGTAGTTGAATTGAAAACAACCGGATTTATGCCGGAGTATGCGGGAAAATTAAATTTCTACCTTTCTGCGGTTGATGATATTTTGAAAAAGAAAGAAGATAAGCCAAGTATAGGTATTTTGCTTTGTGCTGATAAAGATAATTTAACGGCTGAATACGCTCTTAAAGATATTAACAAACCGATGGGCGTAAGCGCATATAAAATATTTGAAAGACTGCCGAAGGAATATTCAAAACTATTGCCGTCAGTAGAAGATATTAAAAAGCGGATAGAATTAAAATTAGGTAAAATAAAGTAAAAGGAACATTTATGGACTACAAAGGTTTGATTGAAAAGTACAGAAAATTTTTGCCTGTTACGGAGAAAACTCCCGTGATTTCGCTAAATGAGGGAAACACTCCGCTTATACCGGCAAGAAATTTGCCTAAGAAGCTTGGCTTTGGCGGCGAAATATATTTTAAATTTGAAGGCATGAATCCGACAGGCTCGTTTAAAGACAGAGGAATGACAATGGCTGTTTCAAAAGCCGTTGAAGAAGGCAGCAAAGCCGTTATTTGCGCTTCAACCGGCAATACATCCGCTTCCGCGGCCGCTTATGCTGCCAGAGCGGGAATAAAATGCGTTGTTTTGATTCCTGAGGGTAAGATAGCTTTAGGAAAACTTTCGCAGGCTGTAATGCACGGCGCGGAAGTTTTGGAAATAGACGGAAATTTTGACGAGGCGCTTAATCTCGTGAAAGATTTGAGCAGTAAATATCCGCTGACTTTGGTGAATTCCATAAACCCTTTCAGAATAGAAGGCCAAAAAACAGCGGCATTTGAAATCTGCGAAACGCTAGGAGCTGCTCCGGATTACCAGTTCATGCCTGTAGGTAATGCGGGAAATATTACCGCTTACTGGAAAGGATATAAAGAATACAATAAACTTTATCCCAAACAATACGTTCTTCCTAAAATGATGGGCTTTCAGGCAGCGGGTTCGGCTCCTATAGTTAAAGGGCATCCTATAGAAAAGCCCGAAACCATAGCCACTGCCATCAGAATAGGAAATCCGGCTTCATGGAAAATGGCTGAAGCCGCAAGAGACGAGTCAAAAGGCATTATAGATATGGTGACTGATGAAGAAATACTGGAAGCTTACAGAATGGTTGCCGCGGCTGAAGGCATTTTCTGCGAGCCTGCGTCCGCTTCATCGCTTGCCGGTCTTATTAAAAGTATAAAGAACGGATATTTTAAAAATACGGCTCCTGTTAAAGTTGTGTGCATACTTACCGGACACGGTTTAAAAGATCCTGATACGGCTGTGTCAAATGCGGTTAAACCCAAAAAAGTTAAGGCTGAAATAAACGAAATTATTAAGGCTATAGATTTATAATTGAAAAGAGGTGAATCATGGAAGATAAAAAGACTAATGAAATAAAAATTGAAATTGACGAGCAGACATCAAACGGGATATATTCAAATCTGGCTCTGATAACGCATTCCGAAAGCGAATTTATTCTGGATTTTATTTTTTTTCAGCCTCAAAACCAGAAAGCTAAAGTAAGAAGCAGAATAATAACTTCTCCGGCGCATGTAAAAAAAATGATAGAAGCGCTGAAAGAAAACATTGCCAGATACGAAGCGAAATTCGGACAAATAAAAGAAACCGTTCCGCAGGCTCCAAGCCCGAAAACGGAATACTATAATTGACAAAAGCAGGTCTTAAATCCTCTCTTTTGTCATTGCGAGAAAGGACAAAGTCCTGACGTGGCAATCCGGCAGGTCTTAAATCCTCTCTTTTGTC
>WRJZ01000034.1 GCA_009778325.1 Candidatus Endomicrobium neocapritermitis
CCCTTGCGGGAGAGGGCGAGCGTCCGACGAATAAGGAGGACGTGTCTGCGAGCGGGCGCGAGACGGTGAGCGCCCCGGCTCTTGCGAAGAAAGAGGGTGAGGGGTTTCCTTTGATTCGTAATTCGTCATTCGTAATTCGTAATTGCCGTTTTAAAATTGTTTTATTATTGTTTATTTTTGCGATATCCTATTCGTTTGCCGGGGAAATCAATTTCAGCGCAAGCGTTGACAAAAACCGGATGGCTTTAAACGAGTATCTGGGTTATTCACTTACGGTAAGCGGAGACGCGTCCGGTCTTCCCGAACCTAAAATTGCGGATTTGGCGGATTTTAACATATACGGTACGGGAAAATCACAAAGCTTTTCTTTTGTTAACGGCAAAAGAAGCGGCAGTATAACCTACTCATATACGCTTTCTCCGAAAAAAACAGGAAAATTTACGATACCTTCGGCTAAGATAGAATATGAAAATAAAACTTATAAAACGGAACCGATAGAAATAGAAGTCACGGATGCCGCGGCGTATCCGCAAGCGCAGCAAACACGGACTTCTCAAACAAGACAAGCGGCGTCAGGCAGAACTTCAGATGCAAAAGCGCAAGGCAATGTTTTTGTAAAAGCGGCAGTTAATAAAAATAAAGTTTATGTAAATGAAAAGCTGATTTACAAATTCGATTTTTATACTAATGTCGATTTAATGTCAAACCCGGAATATTCTCCGCCGGATTTTAAAGGTTTTTGGAATGATTCCTCAAAACCCGGCAGGCGTTATGAAAATATAGACGGCGTAAATTATATCGTTAGCGACATTGAAACTACGCTTTACGCGATAGAGAGCGGTTCGGTGACAATCAGTCCGGCCAGGCTAAAAGTTAACGTTATGGATTTGTCTTCACAGGCGTCTTTTGACGATATCTTCAGCATATTTTCAGGAATGGGTATTCGCGGACAGGAAAAAATACTTGAGACCGATTTGATAACCGTAGCCGTGCTTCCGCTTCCCGATAAAAACAGGCCTGCGGATTTTAAAGGGGCAGTCGGCAATTTTGAAATTTCAGCTTCTTTGGATACTGCGGAAGCATATACCGGAGATCTTGTAACTCTTACCGTTAAAGTTACCGGCAAAGGAAATATGAAAAGCGTAAACGATGTCGGTTTTACGCCTTCAAAAGATTTTAAAGTTTATGATATTGTTTCTTCTTCAAATGACGCAGAAGATTCAAAAGAATTTAAAATCCTGTTAATGCCTCTGACGCCAGGGGAGAAAACAGTGCCGCCAGTAAGGCTTTCATTTTTTGACCCTGACAAAGCCGCTTATTCTTATGCGGAAAGTTTACCTTTAAAGATTAGAGTTGAAGGGACAGCCGTCGCTAACACCGATAATAATCAAGGAAGACACTCTAATATTATTAATGTACAAAACGACATAAATTACAATAAAGATTTGAAAAATTTGTGCTCTTACGGCGGATATTTTGTACGCAATAAGATATTTTGGATGATTTTTTCCCTGTTTATTCTGCTTTTGATCTTAGCTGTTTTTTACAGAATACGGATATTAAGAAAAAATAATAACCCGGAGGCAAAATTGAAAGCTGAGGCTGACATTCTTTCAAAAAAATACATAGGCGAAGCTGCCGGTAAGCTGGATGTTAAAACCGGCCACGATTTTTACGAAGCGGTATATTCCGCGCTTCTGTACGGGATTATGGCAAAAACCGGAATACGTTCCGATAATTTGCACGCGGGTGAAATTATGGAGAATCTGAAAAAATCAGGGTTAAGCGAAGATATATCTAAGGAAATCCGGGACGTCATTAATCAGGTGAATTTCTACAGATTTACTTCGATTAAACCGGATGAAAAATCTATGCTGCGGATTTTGAATAAAGTAAAAGAAATATTGAATATACTGCGCTAACGCGCCATGTTGACGGCAAAGCCAGAAATTTACTAAATTTGTCGGAGAAAGAGTAAAATGAAAAAAATAATGATTGCGCTTTTTTTATTTTTAGCGGCGATTCCGTGTTTTGGCGCCGATAAATATGTTGCGTTTATTGAAAGCGCGGAAAATAGTTTTGGCGCCGGCGATTATAAACAAGCAATAGAAATTTATGAGTCTCTTATCCAGATTGAAAAAGTCAAAAATCCGTACTTATATTATAATTTATCAAACGCTTATTACAGAAGCGGCGAGCTCGGCAAAGCAATTGTAAATATTGAAAAAGCTTTTATTTTAAAACCCGCGGACAAAAATATCAGGCACAACAGGCTTTTTCTGCGCAATAAAGCAGGCGCTGGCGAGCCTGAAGATTTTTTTAGTAAAGTGACGGGGTTTTGTTCTTTAAATACTATAACGATTTTGTTTTCGGCTGCTGTGATTTTTATTTTATTGTCGGTTTCGCTGCGGCTGTTTGGAATAAAAAAAGCTTCAAAGCCTTTAATAATGGCGCCGCTGATTTTTTTATTTGTAATATCCTGCATAATTTTTGCTTTGAAGGTCAACGATGAAATTTTTACTTCAAAAGCCGCGTCTTTGTCCGCAGTGTCGGTACGAAGCGGTCCGGGAATAAATAACCCTGAAATTTTTAATCTGCCGGAAGGAAGGATAGTCACGGTTAAAAATACGAGCGGAGGGTGGAGCTATATAGAAGTTTCTCCGGAAGGTTTTTCAGGATGGGTGCAAGGCGGGGAGATCGAGGGAATAAATGAATAAAATAGCGGTTTTTGGCGGTTCGTTTGATCCGGTGCACAAAGCTCATGCGGAGATGGCAAAAGAAACTCTTAAAATTCACGGCATTGAAAAAATAATATTTGTACCGGCGTATATTCCTCCGCATAAAACAAAGCAATTCGCGAATATTGACGACAGGATTGCAATGCTGAGACTTGCCGTAAATAATATTGAAAAAACCGAAATCAGTTTTTTTGAAGCGGAAAAACAGGAAGCGGTCTATTCATACCAGACTTTAGATTATTTCAGAACTCTTTATCCTGACAGCGAAATTCTTATGCTTATAGGCTCGGATTCTCTCAGAGATTTGCATACATGGAAAAATATAGACTATCTTGTTTCCAATTACAGGTTTATAGTGGCCAAGAGGCCCGATGTTGTTATCGGTAAAAACGAAAAGTATGCCGGCAGATGTATTTTTCTTGACGTGCCAATACAAAATATATCTTCAACGCAAATACGAAAACTTTTGGAGAAAAATGATGAGATGGTTAAAGATATGCTTGATAAAAATGTCTATGAGTATATAAAAAAGCGCGGATTATATAAATGAAAGATTTAGAAAAAAATATTTTCAAATACTTGTCCCGCAATCTCAGTCCGAAAAGATTTGAACATTCGTACAATGTTTCAAAACTGTCTGTCGCGTTGGCGGAACGGCATGGCGAAAGTATTTTAAAAGCCCAAACGGCGGCGCTTCTGCATGACTGCGCTAAAAATATGAGCGGCAGCGGGCTTGTGAAAACATGCACGCGCGCGAAGATAAAAGTAAAGTACTTCGATGAAATAAAAAGAAATGCGCCTCATCTTCTTCATTCGCATGTTTCGGCATATATTGCAAAAAAACATTTTCGTATAAAAGATAAAAATATTCTTGCGGCAATAGAAAACCATACTTTGGGCAGGCCAGATATGAGCGTTTTGGAAAAAATAATATTTATCGCTGATTACGCATCGTTAGACAGAAAACACAAACATGCCTCAAAAATAAGAAAAACGGCAATGGTAAATTTGGAAGAAGCTTTTATTCACACTGTTTCGGATGAAATAAAATATATAGTTGACAAAGGTATTTGGCTGTGCATGCAGAGTGTCGACACATGGAATTATTATGCAAAGAAGGACTAAAAAGATTATTCTCATCGCAAATTTTGTACTCATAGCCGCTTTGATGGCGGTAGTTTTTCTTTTTGTTTATTTTTCTCTATCCGAACCGCTTACAAATAAACTTACGTCCGGAAAACCTGTAAAGTTTATGATTACATTTTATGGAACCGAAAATCTGCATCCCGATATTTTGGAAGTTTTCTTTGTTTACTATGAAAGAGATTCGAATCTTTTAAAAGTCCTTTCCGTTAACACGGATATCGTTGTTTTTAAGAAAAATGCGAGAGCAAGAAGCCTTAAATATTCATTTTTTAATTCCGCTACTAAAGATTTGCCGACGGCTTTGACAACTTTTTATCAAAGTATTTTTGAAATGACGGACAACAGTTTTACGCCGGATTATTATATTACCGTAAGTTTTGAATCTCTGCTCCAGATGGCAGGACAAAACAGCGAGCTGAAAAACCTGATTACAAACAGGAATTTTGAAAACAGGGATTTAGAGTGTTTAAATCAGCTTGAATTTGCTCAAGCGGTGATGAAAGTTTTTAAAACCGGAATGTTTTCAAGCATAAAAAATATAAGAAAAAATTACGGTCTGCTTGATACAAACATATCGAAACTTGCTTTTATCAACATGATAATGTATTTTAAGATGTATGACGCCGAGATAGTGTTTTTTGATCTTCCGGCAAAGTACACAAAAACAAGAGTCGAGCCGGACAAAGATAATATTTTAGATTTTCTTTACACCATATATTATCCTTTGACCGACATGGATAAAAAAACGCTTAGCGGCATGATTGACGTCAGGAACGCTTCCGGAAAACCCCGCATGGCTGAAAAAGCAGCGTGGAAACTCCGCGAAAGTAAATTTGATGTTTTAGAGTGGAGCAACTATAAGACGCGCTATGAAAAAACTTTGATAAAAGATTATAAAGGAAAATACGCAGCTTCAAAAGAAATAGCAAACGCTTTGGGATGCGGGAAGGTAATAATTTCTTATGATAACAAAAATCCTCTTTCCGCGAGAGTGTTTATAGGAAAAGATTGTGAAATATATGATAAACTTGATAAAAAAACAGAGTGAAGAGTGAAAAGGAGTTGAAAATGTCAAAAATTGATTTTCTCAAAATGGCTGAACAAGCCGCGAAAATTGCCGATGGCAAAAAGGCCGTAAGAACGGTTATTCTTGATGTGCGGGATCTGACGGCTATTGCGAATTATTTTGTCATAACTACGGCTGAATCCACTCCACAGATTAATGCGATTTGCGGCGAAATAGAAAAGACGTTTAAAGAAAAAGGGATGCCTGTCGTAAGAAGGGAAGGCGTTTCATCAGCTTCATGGAGAGTTTTGGATTACGGCGGTCTTGTGGTGCACGTTATGTCTCCGCATGTAAGAGATTTATATAACCTCGAAAAACTTTGGAACGACGCCAAAATTATTAAAACCGATATTCCCGTCATTAAAATACAAAAGCCGGAGATAGTTGAAAAAATAGAAGAAAAGTTTAATGAAAGCGCCGAAAAAATAAAAAAAGCGGCTAAAAAAGCCGCGAGGGCGGCAAAAAAGAAAATTTTTAAGGAGAAAAAAGCAATGCAAAAGAAATATGCCAGAAAAATTAACAATGTGAAAAAAGACGCAGAAAAAAAGGCTGCAAGAACTTTAAAAAAAATTGAAAGAAAAGCCGATAAATCCGTAAAAGAAGTAAAAAAAAGCTTGAAAAAAGCCAATTCAAGAATAAGCCGCGTTAAGAGAACCGTAAAAGCCGTAGGCAAGGGCATTGAAGCTTTCGGAAAAACGCTGATTAAGAAAAGCAAATAATAAATAACATAAAAAAGAGAGCAGATAAAAAGACTATACATGCATATTAGCCGTACCGAGTGTCTTAATCGGGAATCAAAGTTAAAAAATAGATTCCGGCATTTCGGATTAAAATATTACGTGGTAGGCTCCACGGAATGGCAACTGATACAGCGCAGTCTTGTTGCGCGGAGGTTCGTCGTTTTACAATGTCAGAAGGCAACTTTACACATTCTATTTTACATAACTGCATTCCGCTTCAACTTTTTGGCACTTTGAGAAAATACTTATTTAAACAAATCAACTTTACCGAGCAGAAAATCTTCTAATTTGGCGTTCGCGCTTCCCGCAGTTAAACTTAATGCCTGCGGATATAGCTTTTTAAATTCAATGCTTCCGCCGCTTTTTTTAATCCGTCCGCTTTTTACTTCTATGGCGGTGATTTTAGCGCCTTTTTGTATTACAAAATCAACCTCATCGCTTTTTTCTCTCCACCAAAAGACGTCAAAGCCTTCTTCTTTTCCTCTGGAAAGTAAATACGCGCCGACGGCACTTTCAACCAAATGCCCTTTTGCATCGCTGTTTTCAAGCAAGCGTTTGCGGCTTGTGCCGTCAGAATATGTCATTAAAGACGTATCGTACACCATAAATCTTGGCGAACTCTGACGGACTCTGATTTTGTTTAATGAAAATTTCTGTAAACCGCACAATATATTTGCTCCTTCTAAAAGTTCTAAATAATGAGCAAGCGTAACGGTATTTCCGGCGTCTTGAAGCTGTCCTAGAATCTTGGTGTAAGACAATTCTTGTGCTGAATATACTGAGCCCAACTTAAAAAGAGAACGTAACAATGCCGGTTTACGGACTTCTTCCATTAAAAAAATATCTTGAGAAATAGTAGGTTCTACGATAGAAGAACCTATATAGCGCGCCCAACGTTCTTCATCATTTTTTAAAGCCGCCGCTCCGGGATAGCCGCCAAAAAATATAAAATCATCAAGGGTATACTTAAAAGCTTTCTTACATTCGGCAAAGTTCCAATGAAGGCTGTAAAGAACTTCAAAACGACCCATGAGAGATTCTGTTAAACCTTTTTGTAACAGCAATGCGGATGAACCTGTAAGAATAACTTTAAGCGGCATACCGCTGCGGCTGTCTTCATCCCATAATTGTTTCACTGCTGCTGACCAGTCTGCAATCTTTTGAATTTCATCTATTACAAGAATGGTATCTTTTTTTGTGCGTTTTTGTAATAACCGGGCTTGCTCCCACTCGTTGCTAAGCCACTCCTGTGAAAGAGCGCCGGCATCATCAGCACTGACAAAATATACAGGCAATTTTATTTTTTTAGTTGCCTGGGTTACGGCTGTAGTTTTACCGGTTTGGCGCGGCCCTATAACTATCTGTATAAAATGACGTTTTTCATTTACTCGCTGCACTAGCTGCTCAACTAGTCTTCTTTCAAACATAGTCCCCTCCTCTTGTTAAATAAATTACTCAGTATAGTGAGTAATTTACTCATAATACAGTTTAAAAATAAAAAAGTCAAGATTATGGCATGCAAAACGCATGAAAGAAAAGTTTCCAGAGAGTAAGACCATCACAAACATATCGCAGCATATCGACAGCTGCTTAACGGATCTATTCAAGCAATTTCCGCCACTCAACTGCCTGCTGAATTTTTAATTGTACCGAATTCGGTATATTTCAAAATTGGATTAAATAGCGCTTCTCATTTACCTATGTATTCATATGTATCTTGATAGCAGTTTAGCTAGGGTGTGTCGACATATATAACGCGCTTGCGTTTGGTCAAAAAAGAGCCAACTCCGTTGTTGCGGCTCCTATCAATAGGCGCCGCTATTGCTTCGTCTCCGCGCCTAGGATTTGGCTCTTTTTTGACCAAACCCTTCGGGCTGCGCCAGCTTTTTGGTAAATTTTAACTTTTTTATTCCTTACATAGTTTCGGCTATGCGCGTCATAAAAAAGTTAAAATTTCCTCAAAAATCTGAGCAGCGCAAGTGCGTTATATATGTCGACACACCCTAGAACAGTTAAGGCAGATAGTCATTTACTTTACGCCCAAGATAGTTCTTTTCTGTTTTTGTTTATTATTTCTATCTTTTTCTACGAATAATTTATTGCCGGACAAATCTTTCTCACAGTAGTATATCATTGTGGCGACTGTCGAAGGGGTGGGGGTAAATATCTGTACCTGTTCAGGGTTAATTTTTAAGTTTCTGCCTATAAAACGCTGAAGATTAAACATTTCTTTTTCGCCGCATCCGGGATAAGCCGCTATAAAATAATAAGTTAAGAAAGGCAATGAGGAATTTTCTTTTGAGTTTTTAAACATTTCTAAGAATTGTTTCAAAACAGCAGAACTTGGTTTGCCCATTAACGCTAAAACTTTATCATCGCAATGTTCAGGCGCGATTTTCATTTGTCCGGAGATATGTTTTTCCAGTAAATTATCAAGATAATTTTGTCCGTTTTCCGAGTCCGCGCAGATAATATCGTATCTTATTCCGGAAGATATAAAAACTTTTTTAACTCCTTCAATTCTGCTTACCTTCTCCAGAAGTTCAAGCTGTTTATTGTGTCCGGGAATAAGATTTTTGCACGTTTCGGGAAACAGGCAGCGTTTGTTTTCACACACTCCTGCGTTTTTATTTGTACGGCATTTTGCGGCGTACATATTTGCCGTAGGTCCGCCGAGGTCGGTTATATATCCTTTAAAATCTTTAAGTTTTGTGATTTTTTCAGCTTCGGCAATAACTGATTTTTCGCTTCTTGAAACAACTTCTTTTCCCTGATGAACCGCTATTGAGCAAAAATTACATTCGCCGAAACAGCCGCGGTGCGTTGTGATTGAAAATTTTATTGTGTCCTGGGCTTTAACTTTTCCCAGTTTTGCGTAATAAGGGTGAACTTCGCGCGTGTAATCCAAATCATATATCGCGTCCAGTTCTTCCGTAGTTAAAACCTGCTGCCGGGGATTTTGTACCAAATATCTTTCGGCATGTTTTTGGCATAAAACTTTAGGTTCTCTCGCAGTTTCATTTTTATAAAAAGAGGAAAACGCCTCAAAGAATTTATCTTTATCGTCGGCGCATTCTTCATACGACGGGATTTCAAAAGAGTTTTCAGGTTTTTCTTTTGATATATAACATAACCCTCTGATATTTCTCCATTCCGTACCGTTTTTTAAAGCTTTGGCAAGTTCAAGAGAGCTTTGTTCAGTCATTCCGTAAGTTAATATGTCGGCTTTGGCGTCAAAAAGAATTGAACGGCGCAGAGCATTATCTTTAAAATCATAATGAACAATTCTTCTGAGGCTTGCTTCCACGCCTCCCAAAACTATCGGCTTAGTGTTTTTGAAATATTTTCTTATTAAATTAGTATAGACCATACAGGCTCTGTCAGGACGTTTGTTATTGACGCCGCCGGGCGTTAAATCGTCGTCATTTCTGAATTTATTTAAAGCCGTATAATTTGAAACAAAAGAATCCATTGCCCCGGCAGAAACGCCCCAAAAAAGAGACGGTTCGCCAAGACGCGCTATATCATCATTATTTATGTCCGGCTGCGCTATTACGGCGACTTTGAAACCATGAGCGGTAAGCCAATTGCCTATCACGGCTGTCCCGATAAAAGGGCTGTCGATATAAGTGTCTCCGGATATTAAAATAATATCCGGTTTATCCCAGCCGAATTTTTGGATTTCTTCTTTTGTCACAGGTAAAAACATGTAAACTAAGCTCCTTAAATTTTACTTTTTTAATATGAAACGGTTTTTATCGAATTCTATAATACAGTCATCTCTCATTTTGCAAAGCTCTCTGGACATTGCGCTTCTGTCAATGAAGAGAAAATCAGCAAGCTCACTTCTGTCAAAAGGTATGTCGAATTTTTTATTTCCGGCTTTTCTGCTCTGCTCATTCAGATAAGAAATGAGCTTCTCTCTTATGGTTCTTTTGCTTAGATGTTCTATTTTCGCGTTAAGAAAAATATTTTTTTGCGCGAGAATTTTGAGCATATTGGAAATAATTTTTGAATGAAACCGGCACGATTCGGAACAAAATCCGGTAATTTTACTAAAAGGTATAAATATTATTTCACAGTCAGTTGCCGCGGCGGCAGTCACCGGACTTTTCCGCGCCTGCGCGCAGGCAAGCGCTTCGGCAAATATTTCGGATGGATAAAATTGCGCTATTATGGCTCTGTTTCCTTCAATATCTTCCTGCAGAATCTGCACGCTGCCGTTTAGAAGCAAAGCTATATCTTTGACAGGTTCGCCGGCGTCAATTATAATATCGCCTTTTTTAAACTTAACCGTTTTTTTACCGAGACAGTTTAGAGCCGCTTCTATCTCTTTTTCAGCCAGCCCTTCAAACAGTTTTGTTTTTTTCAGTATGCGGAAATACTTGCGCATATTATTCCTTTGTTGCATTTGCAACGTAATATTTTCTAACATTATATTATACTAAAGACAATTACGAATTACGAATGACGAATTACGAATCAAAGACAAAAAAGACAAAGATGCATTTTCCCTCGCCCCTTGCGGGGCGAGTGTGCGACGAATAAGGAGCACGAGTCATGAGCGGGCGCGAGATGTGAGCGCCGAGGAAGTAGCTTGACTACTTGGGACTTGCGAAGCAAGAGGGTTAGGGGTTGCCGTTGATTCGTAATTCGTCATTCGTAATTAGTAATTGTCGTTAAAAGGGGGAATAAAATGAAAAGGCAGATAATAAAAATAGACGAGGAAAAATGCATCGGATGCGAAAAATGCGTAAGCGCGTGCCATGAAGGCGCTATAGGAATGGTCAACGGCAAGGCAAAACTTTTAAGGGATGATTATTGCGACGGTTTGGGAAACTGTCTGCCCGCCTGTCCGACAGGAGCGATTTCTTTTGAAGAGCGCGAAGCAAAACCTTTTGACGCGCAAACAGTTAAGAAAAGAATGGAAAGACTTTTAAATATGGATATAAAAGATGAACCTGATACACACGATCAAGAAACTGTTGATGAAGAAGCGAATATACCCTGCGGCTGCCCTGGCAGCAATGCCAAAACCATTGAATTAAATAACAGCAGGGCAAAAGAAAATGAGATCTGTAATAATAATGGAAACAAAGTTTCCAAAGTTCCGAGCTTTACTCCCTCGCAGCTTAGGCAGTGGCCTGTGCAGATAAAGCTTGTTCCCGTGAACGCCCCTTATTTTGAAAATGCGGATTTGCTTGTAGCGGCAGACTGCAGCGCTTATTCATGCGGCGATTTTCATAATAAATATATGAAAGGCAAAGTTGTGATTATAGGATGCCCTAAGCTTGATAATATTGATTATACGGAGAAGCTTGCCGCAATAATAAAAAATAATAATATAAAAAGTTTAACTGTCGTAAGGATGGAAGTTCCGTGCTGCGCCGGGATCGTTTTTGCGGCACAGGAAGCTGTAAAACTGTCCGGGAAAGAAATAAAAACAGAGATCGTGACTTTAAAAATAGGAAACTGAAATAAAATTTGCATAATTTGCTATCATATTTTCGGAGGGTAAAATTATGAAAATTTCATCGGTTTTAAAAAATGCTGTTGCGGCGGCTGTAGTTTGCGGTTCATTGTTTGTTGCCGCCTGCGCGACAACAGGCAAAGTTTCGAATGAATCTAATGAACCTCAGTATTTCAGCTTTGTAAAAGGCAAAGTTTGGCAGCTTGTAAAAGTGGTTGATCCGTCGGGAACGGTAACTTTTGACAGTTCAAAACTGGATAAAACAAAATTCGGCGATGTTTATACTATGCAGTTTAACGATTCTATTGCTTCGGGCAAAGCCGCTCCAAACAGATATAGCGCGCCTTACGCATTGGGAGAAGGAAACGCAATCTCATTTAAACAAGCCGCAAGCACTTTGATGTTTGGCATATTTACTCCAGACGGTTTAAGCGAAACGGAGTTTTTTAGTCTTTTGACGGATGTGTCCCGCTGGGATTTAAAAGATAATATTTTTTCACTTCACACTTCCAACGGCAATGTTTTAATTTTTAACGAATTCGATTACAGATAATATATCTGCCGTTAAAGACGGCAATGCAATAAAAAACGCGCATAATACGTTTGTATATTTTATGCGCGTTTTTTATTTTATGGCATTTTTAACACAATTCTAACAATAATTAGATATAATAGTTATCAATATAATTTTAAAACAAACGGAGATTTCTATGAATTTAGCAAGTCTTGCAATCAAGCGTCCCACCTTTGTTTTTTCAATACTTGTGGCCATGATAGTAATCGGCCTCATTTTTATGAGCAGAATGCAGGTCAGAATGATGCCTGACGTGGAATTTCCGTATGTCCAGATTTCCATAACTTATCCCGGAGCCGGTCCGGTAGAAATAGAAAACAGGATAAGCAACAGAGTTGAAAACGCCATGAGCGCCATTTCCGGGCTAAAACATATAACTTCCATAAGCCAGGACGCGATTTCGACAACTTATCTGGAATTTGAATTAACAAAAAATCCTGAAGTCGCATTGCAGGAAGTAAAAGATAAAATAGCTGAAATCCGCAGAGGTTTTCCGGATGACATTCAGGAACCCGTAGTATTAAAAATCGATCCGGAATCTGCGCCGGTGATGACCATAAGCATGAAAGCGGATCTTGATCCGAAAGAATTATTTGATTTTGCCGACGAAAATTTCAGAAAGGAAATGTTAAGAGTTGACGGCGTATCGAGGATCTGGATGGCAGGCGGCACAAGAAGGGAAATCCATGTTTCGGTTGACCGTGAAAAGCTCAATAAATTCGATACGACGCTTACCGCGGTTTCAAACGCCATAGCAAATAACAGCATGAACGTTCCGATCGGCAGAATTTCAGTGGGATTTGAAGATGTTTCTTTTCGGTCGCTCGGCGAATACAGGACTATCCAGTCTATTGAAGACGTTGTCGTAAACTTTCACGGCAACGAAGTCCCGATAACCGTCGGCGACCTTGCGATAGTCAAAGATACGATAATGGAACGTTTCACAATGGGCAGAATAAACATTAAAGAAGACGGCGAATGGGTAAGAGAACAGTCTCTTCTTTTCAGGATTTTTAAACAGTCAAAAGCCAATGAAGTCAATATTTCAAACGGCATTCTGCAAAAAGTGGACGAACTTAACGCCAGATACAAGGGTACGAAAGGCAATCCCAGGCTTACCGTGGTCACGGATAACGCGAAAGCCATAAGGGATAATATAAATGACGTGAGAAATACTATTTTTGAAGGAATTTTTCTTGCGATAGTCGTAGTGTATTTCTTTCTGGGAAGCTGGCGCTCGACGTTTATCACGGCATTGGCGCTTCCGAACAGCCTTATAGGCGCGTTCATATTTATGTATTTGTTTGATTTCAGCATAAATATTCTTTCCCTGATGTCTTTGTCGCTTGCCGTGGGCCTTTTAATTGACGACGCCATAGTCGTGCGCGAAAACATTTACAGGCATTACGAGGAAGGAGAAGCTCCGGATGTCGCCGCGCAAAAAGGAACGGACGAAGTGGCGCTTGCCGTTGTTGCCGTGACCGCGTCGGTTATAGCCGTATTTTTGCCCGTAGGATTTATGAGCGGCATTATCGGACAATTTTTCAGGGAGTTCGGGCTGACTGTTGTTTTTGCAATGATTATATCCCTTTTGGACGCCTTGACAATAGCGCCGCTGCTTTCGGCTTATATAATTCCTACGCATGAAGAAGCAAAAAAACGCCGTCCCGGGAAATTCGTGCAGGCGTCAAGCAAAATTATAAGAACGCTGACCGTAGTATGGTTTGAAAAAGTTTATGAAATACTTTTATCCGTTTATGTAAAGACGATAAAATTTATCATCGGAAATAAGATAAAAATTTTGTTTCTGTCCGTGCTGATTTTTGCCGCTTCGCTTCTGCCTTTGTACTTTGGCAAAATTCCTATGAATTTTATGCCTGCTTCGGAAGCGGGAGAGTTCAGAATTGCGATAGAAGCTTCTCCCGGAGCTTCGCTTGCAAAAACCGACGCCATTTGTTTGCAGATAGAAGATATAGTAAGAGAAATTCCCGAAGCGGAGTTTCTTGTCACAACCATAGGCAATAACAGCAGAGAGTTAAATATTGCCGACATTTATGTGCGTTTGGTAAATTACAGACATAGAAGCTTGTCAACCGAAGACGTTAAAGACGTTCTCAGAAAAAAAATTGCCGGAGAAATTGATCCGTCGGTAATAATCTCGCTCAACAACACGGGCAACACAGTGGCAGGCGGCGGGCAAAAGCCTTTCTCTCTTATGATATTCGCAAGAGATTTAAAGCAGCTTTCAACTCTTGCCGACCAGCTTATGGTAAAATTCAGAGATATTCCGGGTCTCGTGGATTTAAGCACGAATTTCCGTTCGGGAAAACCGGAATGGCAGATAGACATTGACCCTGCTCAGGCAAAGCTTTTCGGCATAAATTCGGTTTCCGTAGGCGAAGAGTTAAGGGCAATGGTCGAAGGCAACCTTCCCGCGGTTTTCAGGGCAAATAATCTTGAGTACGACATAAGAGTCCAGCTTAAAGACGGGCAGAGAGACATAATGAACTCTTTCGAAAATCTTTACGTTTTCAACAGGAACAACAAAAGAATTAAACTCTCAAGAGTCGCAACGTTAAGGCAGGCGGAAGGTCCGACAAAAATTTTCAGACGCGACAGAATAAGATTTATTGAAATCGGCGGAAATTTAAGCAAAGGCGCGTCGCTCGGCCCCATACAGGCGGAAGTTCAAAAAATTATTAACGAGCACAAAAGCAATCCGAAAAATAAAGAAATTTGGCAGGGCGCAAGCCATCAATACGGCGGCAACATTGAGGAAATGCAAAAACTGCGCACAAGCATAGCTATGGCTGCGCTTCTTTCCATAATGTTTATTTTTATGGTTCTCGCAAGTCTCTATGAGTCGGTAATAACGCCTTTTACGATAATGGTTGCGCTTCCTTTTGCCGTTGTAGGCGGGGTAGCCGCACTTTTTATGACAAACAACGCTTTGGATATGTTTACGATGATAGGGTTTATAATGCTGCTGGGCATAGTCGCCAAAAATTCGATTATTCTCGTGGATTATATACAGCAGCTTATGAGGCGCGGCAGAAAAATCGAAGACGCCATAGTGGAAGCCGGAAAAGTCAGGCTGCGCCCGATTTTGATGACGTCTTTTGCTCTTGCGGCAGGCATGCTTCCGACAGCTTTGGCTTTAAGCGAAGTCGGAAAATTCAGGCAGAGCATGGGCATAGTTATAATCGGCGGCATTATCAGTTCCACGTTTCTCACGCTTCTTGTAATTCCGGCGATTTTTGAATATATGGAATCTTTAAGAGTGTGGACGAGAAAGAAACTGGGAAGACCGGCTAAAAGAAAAATTGACTTAGATTTTGACAAAGAAGCGAAAACTGCGGAAGAATAGAAGTTCGGCAGCTCAGCAGCTCAGAGAAGCTTTGGTCGCTTTGTCTTTATTTTTTGCCGTTGCCGAGCTGCTGAGCTGCCGAACTTCCGAGCTTCTGCCTTTCTTTAACTTCCTAAAACAATCTTACCAAGATTCAGCGGCTCAACGATTTTTCCGTCTTTGTAAACGCGCATATTTCCGGCCGAAAGTTCGTCAATCAATATAACCTGCCCGTTATTTCTTCCAAACTCAAGTTTGATATCATAAAGCTCGCAGCCGTATTTTGCAAGTTCGTCTTTTATCATTTTGCAAATTGTTTGGGTTTGGCTTTTAAGCGATTCATATTCGTCGTTATTTAAAATGTTCAAAAGCGCAAGCGCGTCTTTAATAATAAGCGGATCGCCGCGTTCGTCGTCTTTGAGCGTTACTTCCACGTAAGCGTTTAAGTCTTGTCCTTCTTTCGCGTACATTCCGTAGCGGCGCATGAAACTTCCGACGGCTTTGAAACGGCAGATAACTTCTATGCCTTTGCCGAAAGCCGTTGCAGGCAAAACTTCCATCGTATTGTTTTCAATGTCGGATTTTACATAATGGGTTTTTATGCCGCTTTTGGCAAGGAGTTCAAAAAAATACGTTGAAAGCCTCAAACCGGCTTTGCCCATTCCTTCAATGGAAAGCCCGACAGTGTTTGCTCCGGGGTCAAAAACGCCGTCGGTTCCGGTTACGTCGTCTTTAAACTTTAAAAGATAATTGCCGTTTTCAAGCGCGAAAACATCTTTGGTCTTACCTTCATAAACTCGTTTCATGACAAACTTTCTCCCCTGGTATATAGATTTACTTCTTAATTATTCGTTAGATTTTATCAAATTTTTTTGAAAGAAAAAATAAGAACAAAGCCCTATTGAAACCAACTTCTAAAAGCATAAATAGGCAGATCTATAATATTATCTGAAACTTTATAATTTGCCTGCGATACTCTTAACGCTATTGAAGGTTTAAATTTTTCGATATACGTCTTTAAACTTTTAGCCTGTAAATTTATTCCGCTTTTAACCTCTATAGGAATAACTTTATCGTCACGCTGAATTAAAAAATCAATTTCTGCCTGAGAATTTTCAACAGACCAATAAAAAGGTTCTTCGCCAAGAGTCAATAGTTCCTGGCATATCAATTGCTCAACCAATGCGCCTTTAAATTCCTTAAATATGCTGTTTGCTTCTAAAATAAGTTTATCGCTGACTCCGCTCATTGCGCAAAGAAGCCCGATATCATGCAAAAACATCTTAAACATTCCGAATTCTTCATATGATTTAAGCGGCAGCGAAGGGTTTGATATCCGCCCGACTTTATAAATTAAAGAACTGTCGGCAAGCCACTGTATCGCTACTTCAAAGTCTCTGGCTCGCGCGCCTGTTTTAACGGCGCCGTATAAAAATTTTTTATTTTCTCTTGCGAGCTGCGCGGGAATTGATTTCCATAACAAACCAAGTTTTACGGCCATTTCAACATTTGTATATTTTGAAAAATCTTTTTCATATGACGTTAAGATTTTTTTTTGAATATTACGAGTTTCGCCGAATCCTTTGGTTCTTACAAATTCAGACACAACTTCCGGCATTCCTTCTACAATCATATATTGCTTTACAAGTCCCAGCAGTTTTTCGTGGAAACTATCTAATAAGACATAATTTTTTGTTTCTATCGCGGTACGCAATTGAGTTTCGGATATAGCGTCTAAAAACTCTGCAAAAGACATAGGGTGCAGCGTCATAAATTCAACTTTACCTACGGGAAAAGATACTCCGTTATGCAAACTCACGCCAAGCGTTGAACCTGCGGCAATAATTGCAATATCGGGACGTTCTTCAAAAAAGTATTTCAAGGCTGTCAAAGCTTTTGGAACTTCTTGAACTTCGTCGAAAATAACCAATGTTTCAGAATCTATTTCTATACCGGCTTCAGCATTTAAAAACGGCAATAACTCATTTGGGCGAACGGAATTTTCAAATAGATTTTTCATATTCGTGTTATTGTCAAAAGAAATATAGGCGCTTTTTTTAAAATTTTTAGCGCCGAATTCCTTCATAGCCCAAGTTTTACCTACTTGTCTTGCTCCTGTCAGAATTAAAGGCTGCCGGTTTTTCTTATTTTTCCAATCAAAAAATTTACTTATTATGTCTCTTTTCATATTAAATACCCCAAGTAAATTTTAACTCTTTTACTTATACATTGTCAACTCTTGTTGCACGTTTTCGTGACCACTTTTTGGCTTAACAACACATTTTATTGATGACTTTTAAAGATTGTAAACACATTTTCATGACCACTTTTAAATCATAATTTAGTCGTTTTAGTGATTTTTTGAAGAATTGCCTCATATTTTTTAAAATAAAAAAAATCGGATAACATGCAATTCCGATGCATATTATCCGAATGCTGCAAATAGATGTGGAAAGGGATTAACTGCGGCAGGTTTCTCTACTCTACGAATATTTCGACTCTTCTGTTGTTGGCTCTTCCGGCTGCCGTGGCATTGGTATCTATAGGCAATTCCGAGCCGAATCCTATATACCTCATCCTTTGCCGGTCTATTCCGTGCCGGGCAAATTCGTTATACACGGCTCTTGCCCTTTCTTTTGACAATCTCATGTTCAGGCTCGCGCTTCCGGTCGAGTCCGTGTGCCCCTCTATAGTTATAGAGTTATATTTATATTGTTTTATTTTTTCGGCCATGGCTTGTATGTCGGCTCTCGCGCTTGCGGTCAAATTTGCCGAGCCTACCGCAAAAGTCGCGGCAGTCATTTCAAATTTTTCCATCATCTCGCGCGTTCTTCTTGCCAGCGCTTCGATCCTTTCCTTTTTAATATCGTCTTCCTCGGCAGCTTTGGCGGCAAGTTTGGGATTTGGAAAGATAAGCAGGCCGGTCGAAATCGGTCTTACAGGCTGCTGCAGTTCCTCTTCATGCCTGGCTATAACCATTTGTTTAAAATCATTAGGAACGCAGGCAGGCAGCAGCAAAGCCGTCGCTATACAAAACAATAAAAAAAGTTTTCCGTTTTTTTTCATAAAAATCCTTAAATCTCCAAAGGCTTGGTTATAGTATAAATTATATCATCGACATTAATTTCGCGCGTTATTGCCACTGTTCCGTCATATCTTAAAACAACTATTTTATAATGCCCGAACGGCACCGCTTCAAGAATAAAATAGCCTTCATTGTCGGTATATGTCTGGGCAGCTACTTTGCCGTCTGAGCCTATCACCTGCACGGCATGTCCTATAAGCGCGCCGCGTTTATTGGCATCCGCTTTTTTAAATTTTATCTGTCCTTCGATTTCTCCTTTATGTATAAATGTCATCTCAAGAGGATAAACGGTGCCTGGGCGGAAAACATGCTTATAAGTATCTTTTTCCGGCGTAAGAGAAATTTCATCTCCTCCGCCCGCCATTATAGACGCTCTGGCATACGTCGGAACATTAAACAAAATAGCCGTGCCGTGTTTATCGGTTGTCATGGGCATTCCTCCGGAGCGTATATTTACTCCGCTTACCGACTCGCCGAATTCGTCAACGGCTAACACGCCGACAACGGCGCGTCCGGCAAGCCTTGCATCGGGAGACACAAAAATAGCCGCTCTATGCGGGTTTTTACCGAAGCTTATGCTGTAAGTAAGCGAAGCTGCAAAGGTGTTGTTAGAACTATGCGACGCGCTCATGGTAAGCGTGCCGAAAGGTAAAAGCGTTCCGCAATAAGCCGTGTAGGTTTGAAGATTTTTTATCGTTCGGTTATAGTTGCTGGCGATAAAGCTGAGATAAGTTCTTCTGCCGGCGCGGTAGTTGAGCCTCGCGTTGACTTCGCGCCAGTCCGTATCCGGCATTGTTTCAACAAAGGCGCCGGCGCCCAGGGATATGACTCCGAGCGCTCTGGACATATTAAAAGTAATATTGTTGCGTTCCGTTTGGCCGCCGCCAGCATAAGAAGAAAGATCATAGAAGTTTTCTATATTGAAAAAGTATTTGTTATAACTGGGCGACAGACGCGCGCTTATGCTTTTGTAATTATTTCCGTCATTTGTATTCGTATCTCTGTACGATAAAGACCACGGAAGAGGAAAACGGGGGGCTATACGCATACTGCCCGTTAATCTTGCTTCAAACAAATCTTTCGCGTAAGAACTGCCGTTATAAGAAACCGGCAATAATAAATCGCCGTAATATTGATATCGGGCAAATATATCCGCAAAATAGAGATTTCCCTGCGCGGAAATATTGTGCCCCAGCGCTTCATTTTTAAATCCGTATTGCGCGTTATACTGCAGCTGCATGCCCTGCGTGACATACATGGCGCCGACCGTTCCGTATTGGCCCATGGAATTTGAATATCCGGCGTCATCCGCCGTTCTTGTAAAACCGGAAAGAAGCGTGAGCCCTTCGCTTAAACCGTAGTAAAACATAGAATCAAAAGTTACGTCTTCGGAATCGCTCGCGCTCGGTTCGTTAGCTTCAACTAAATAGCGGTTGGCCTGATAAGCGGATATATTGTATCCGAACTCTCCCTTGGCTACGGGCGAACGTCCGGAATAATAACGTCTGTCCTGAAATCTTATTTCTCCCGCGGGTCCGTATAAAACAACTCTGAAATTGTTTAATCCGAAACTTACGGGAATATCGGGAAACTCATAACGCCCGGCAACGCTGGGCTGGCGGAAACTTATAAGCTGGTTATTCAAATAAAGTTCCGCTTCCCAGCCTTCGGGCAAATCGCCCGCTATGGTAATAGTTCTGTCCGCCGACGTGACAATATCTTTAAACGAACTCGCCGTTAATCCGCGCCCGTTGGATGAGCCGGTAAAAAAGCCGCCGCCTATGCCGGAAATGTCGCCCGCCTGAATTTTTACGAGATTAAGAAAATTCGGCTCGTCTCCCAAAAAAACGCGCGACATAAGAAATCTGGCTGTGGGATCGCGGTCGGAACTGCCGGACATAAAAGCTCTTGTATCCATGCCTAAAAAGAGCATTCCCAAATCAAGCGCGTAAGAATCTCTTGTCGCGGTGTTTCCGTCTATTATGCTCAAACCGTAGCCGAGCGTTACATCCAAAACCGGCCAGGCAAATAATCTTTCGTCAAAAGTAAATTCCTTAAAACTTTCTCTCTGGCGCAGCGGCGTTACGCGGCCGGCTCTTCTGCGAAGCTCTCGCGCTTCGGTAAAAGGAAGCTGCTCATCCGCGTCAAGGGTCATTAACATCTGCCTTTGGTCGAATTCCACGCGCACGGTGGGAAATAATTCGCGGTAAAACTCCGCGCTGAAATAATATTGTCCGTCGATTTCTCTGATAAAACGGGGGTCTATGGTTATTGAAGATTTGCCGTTAAATTTGGCTGTGGCGTTTTGAACGTCTATGGCGAATTTTCTTGAAGGAGTTCCCCAGAATCCGCTCAGACTGCTTTCCATAGTCAAACCCGCGGCTTGGGCAAACTGCTGAGGCGAAATGAAAACGCCGCCGCCTAAAAGCATGGCGTAAACATACTCGTCCGTATAGTATCCCTGCACGATAGTCGCGAAAGCCGCCATATCGTCATCATTTTCTAAATCTGAATTTTGCGCGTATAAATCAGGACTTGAAAAAAAATGCAGGTTAAAAGAAAGTATTAAACCCGCGCATATGCAAAAACGTAAAAGTTTATGATTAAAGAGTGAACTCAGCCTCACTGAAAACCTCTTTCTTTTTGTCCGTATCCGTGTCGGATTGATAGATAATCTTTACTTTCTTGCCGGCTAAATCCGTTACGCCTTTGTTTAACGGCAGAAAAATTATTCTTTCATGGCTTTCAGGGTATAGGCGCATATTTTTCATTTCGCTTACGATATTTTTATTCACTGTGGCAATTATTTTGCCGCGGAAATATTTCAGTCCTTCTTCTCTTGTTAAAGTTATCGAGATATATTGCTGCCCGTTTCTTTCTTCAAGCTTCGCCGCGGATATGCTTACGCGGCCTTCGGTTTTGCCGCTCCTTATATATATAGGAATAGTTATGCTGTATTTAAACTTCAGAACCGCCGAAATCCCCTCGCTGTCAGTCGCTTCCTTCGGCATAGGCGTATCCACTTCCTGTATTTTAAGATGCGATGTGTACTCTCCCGTGGGCGCGTTTAACATGGGCTTACGGCTGATATTTACCGTTTGAAATTCTCCGGGACCAAGTGTGAACTGTTTAGGGGAAAACGCAATGAAAGGAGCGGCTGAAAACTCCGGTCTTTTGTCCGACGGTATTTCTTTAAAGCCTCCGGTTATGCCTTGCTTCATATCGATAACGCTTACCCTGTAAGTTTTTCTTTCATTGCTGGGATTGCTCACGCTTATCGACACTACGCGCTTTTTTGACGAAGCGTCAAAATCTACGGCATAAGGATATATCGAAATATTCCCGTAAACTTTCACTGCGCAAAAACACAAAGAGAATAATAAGACCGACAAAGTAATTTTTTTCATTTTCTACCTTTTTTTTGTCATACCCGAGTGTATCTATCGGGTATCCGTTTTTATTTTCAAATGCGGATTCCCGATAACAAAATTCGGGAATGACAAATATAAATTAAAAATTAATCGTTACCGGCAGTTCTCCGGTGTAAAGCCCGGGTGTCACACTGCTTTCATCCGGCACAATCAATTTACCGCCTATTGTAAATTGTAATTCTCCGCCGTCTCCGCTTGAGTCCGTAAAGCCAACCCATACCTGTCCGGTAGAATCCCATACAAGCGGCGCAGCCGTAAATTCTTCCACGGCTACTTTCAAATTGATGTCATTGGTGTTGGCAAGATCTATTGAGTTGGGAAACGAAACCCTGATCTCGGTATTGGCCGAACCCCAAACACGGATTTTCGCTATGCTGGGCTGCGGGTTTCTGTTGTCATAAATAAACGCTGTGCCGGACCTGCCGCTAACAGGGTCGATCAATACATATGATTGGTATGGTCTGGCGCCAATCGTGCCGAAATGAAGCGGCGCTAATTGGCTGACTTCTAAAAACCCTAAAAATGTAAAAGAAAGTATAATCCTATCCGGGGTGCCTACCCATGGAAGATTAGTGCCTGTGGGGCCGCCTTGAGTCGAATTCATTTGAGCGACTATAAACGTGGTTGTATATGTCCCCGGTCTGTAATTTCCGGGAATATTTAGCGTAATACTCATGCCCACTGATGCGGCAGCGCCGACAGAGGTCATAGCATATTTTGTCGGAGAAGGAGTAGCGTTAGCGTATCCAAGCACAATAGGATTGGAATTATTAGTAATGCTGCCGGCCCCGCTCAAAGTACTGTTAGTCAAATATATAGTAGTGGCCGGATTTGGGGGCCCCAGTCCAGGTATAGGCTGTCCGTTAATATCAAGCCCCGGAGGCGGATTTTGATCAACTTGCCAGACAGGCTGCGCCAAAATAGATGCGTTTATACCGCCGCCCGGAATAGTCACAGCAGAGTAAGAGTAAACGCCTCCCTGCGGAGGTATCTCAAATCTTATATTACCGGACGCGCTGTATGATGTGCTGCCGTCCGCTAAAGACGTTACCGTAATCCACGCCGGCTGCAAATCTGTTTTATAAAAACTGCCCGCGCTGGGCTGCTGCGTAGCTATGCCAGTAAGAGTCCCTACTTGCTGCCCCATGACAGCATAAGGAATAAGCAATAATGTAATTACCGCGCAGGCAATACAGTATAGAAGTTCAGCAGCTTGGAAGTTCGGCGGCTCAGCAAATACAAAAGATTTGTTGTTGCCGTTACCAAGCTGCTGAGCTGCCGAACTTCCGAGCTGCCGCCTTTCCGGCATTATACGAAAAAGTTTCATAAAATATTCCTGGAATTTACAAGATTTACAAAGCTGTCGCGCGGAACCGCCAAAGGCCCGCGCGACAGATAATATATACCATATCTTAACATCTTAGCTGCTTACCAGCTTACCATAACGTAAAGGTTAGCCGGGTTCTTTCCGTCATTACTATCGGTATAGCTGTCTGCAGGCTGTGATGCGTTAATCTCGATATCCGCTCCGATTGTTATAAAAAATTGGCCTGAATCGTCCAATACTATACTCCACTCAGTCGGATCGGCCGTAGGTGTAGCCGAAGAACCGTCTCCGGCGGTATATCCGTCCAGGTTGCTGATAAAATTACTGACCGGCATCTCGTTAGGAAAAGCGCCGAGATTATAAGTATAACCCGAGCCTAAAGCGGTTATTGTTACATCTACCGGCTGATTCTTGTCGCCGTTGATTGAAAACTGCGCCGCGCTCGGAGCCTCGTATCCGGTAATGGTGGAACCCACTTCATCTATAACGGAAGTATTGCTCGCCGTCGCCGCGCCTGTAAGGTCAACACTAATTGTCACATTAGCCGTAGGCGAATACCACGAGCCGAAATGAAGAGGCGTGTCGCCGTTAATCGATACTTGCTCTACAATGTTTACCCTTGTATCCACACTGGCGATGTCGCTGCCGGCAAACAATCCCTGCGCCGTAAAAGCCGTCAACATTATTGCAGCTGCAAAACTGCATACTTTTCTTAAAATGGTTTTCATAACTTCCCCCTTTGATTAAATCCGCTTTTTTGTTTGTAAAATATAGTAAGTTTCATTAAGCACGCACATTATAGTATTGTTCAAAAATAATTACAATGCTTTTGTGAAATATTTGAAAAAACTTGCCAATTTCAATTTATATAATTGCATCAATTATATAGTATCGCCATTAACGGTTTTTGCAAAATTTATTTTCTTTACATTTTTCAACAAGCTGTGAAAAACCTTTCCACACTTCAACAAACACAAGAGGGAAAACAGATAACAATATCGCGATAATCCAGTGCGTTAAACTTATCTTAACAAGATAGAAAATATCCGTTACGGATTCTATCAAAACTACTCCGACCATTATTGCTACCGAAAACATTGCGCTCCAAAACAACGGTTTATTTGAGAACCAGCCGATTTGAAAAATGGATTTCTTAGCGCTTCTGACATTAAAAACGTGCACAACCGAAGAAAGCCCCAAAATCAAAAATGCCATAGTTTGTCCTACTCTGTGGGACGGCTCTATGCCTCCGGCGTTTATAGTAACGAATTTACCTATATAAAAACCCACAAACACTACAATACTGCATACTGCGGACATTACGCCTATTCTTAGGGCATAGCCGTCCGCGAAGACACTGCTTTTTATGGGCATGGGCTTTTTATCCATTATATCGTCTTCGCCTTCTTCGCGGCTAAGCATGAACCCGGGTATGCCGTCCGCCACGGTGTTAACAAATAGCAAATGTATCGCGGCTAAGGGAATTCCCCAATGAAGAGCAAAAGCGGTAATCATTACTATTATTTCGGAAATGTTGCAGGTTAAAAGAAAGTAAACAGTTTTTCTTATATTATCATAAGCTTTTCTTCCTTCTTTTACCGCAGCGACAATAGTGGAGAAATTATCATCCGTCAAAACTATCGACGCCGCGCTTTTGGCAACATCAGTGCCGGTTATGCCCATAGCAGTGCCGACATCCGCGGCTTTCAGGGCAGGAGCGTCATTGACGCCGTCTCCTGTCATTGCTACAACTTCGTTATTAGCCTGCCATGCCTGAACAATCCTTATTTTATCTTCAGGGCTGACTCTGGCATATACCGCGTACTGTCTGACGTTTTGTTTAAGTTCTTCATCCGTTAAAACGCTGAGTTCTTCTCCGGTTATGGTTTTGTCGCCTTCTTCAAGTATTCCTATTTCGGCGGCAATGGCAGACGCGGTTATAGCATGGTCGCCCGTTATCATGACTGTTTTTATTCCTGCGTTTTTCGCGTAAGCTACGGATTGAACGCTTTCCGGCCTTGGCGGATCTATCATTCCTATAAGCCCCGCAAACTGCAGGTCTTTTTCCAATTCATCGACATCCAAATCTTTAGGAAGCTTGTCATAATATTTTTCGGCAACGGCTATAACTCTTAACGCCTGTCCCGCAAACTCGTCATGAACTTTTGCTATAGCGTCTTTTTTCACCGCGCCTTTTTTTATCGAGATTCTGTCTATAGCGCCTTTGGTTATTGAAACATATCCGCCGGTTTCAAGATGATGAACCGTAGTCATCAATTTTCTTTCGGAATCAAACGGTATTTCAAAAACTCTCGGAAACTTTGCCAGCAGTTCTTCTTTGCTTATGCCTTTTTCAAGCAAAAGGCGTATTATCGCGGTTTCAGTAGGGTCTCCGATGGCTTTTTCATGACCTTCGTCATCTATTTCTACGGTGGCGTTATTGGCAAGGCTTAATAATGAGAGAAGATGATGTTCGGCCTTGTCAAAATCCTCATCGGCTTTTTTAGGCTCATGCCCGGCAGCCCAAACGGCTTTTATGGTCATTTTATTTTGTGTCAGAGTGCCGGTTTTATCCGAACATATAACCGAAGTATTGCCAAGAGTTTCCACGGCGTTTATTTTACGCACAACGGCGTTTCTTCTTGCCATTTTTTGAATGCTGTACACCAAAGTTATGGTAACTATAATCATTAATGTTTCGGGAACTGCCGCGACAGCCAAAGCAACCGCGAGCATAAACATATCCATAAGCTTTTCGCCGCGCATAACGCCTATAACAAAAAATACCGCTGCGGACAATAAAGCGACAACCGTCATCAATTTGCCGATATATAACAGCCTTTTTTGCAAAGGAGTTTTAGATTTTTTCGTTTGATTTAAAAGGCCGGCTATCTTTCCGACTTCGGTTTCCATTCCGGTGCCGACTACAACGGCAGCGGTTCTGCCGTTTGTTATAAGACAGCCTGAAAACAGCATATTAAGTCTGTCCCCGAGAGGCGCGTGTTCGTCAACTTTTGCGTCCGCGTCTTTTTCAACGGGCACGCTTTCGCCGGTTAAAATCGATTCGTCAACTTTCAAACCGGCGCTTGTTATTATTCTCGCGTCAGCCGGGATTTTATCTCCGGCTTCCAATACGAGTATATCTCCCGGAACAAGCTGCTTTACGTCAATTTTTTCTTTAACGCCGTTTCTTATTACGACCGTTACGTCGGCATTCATGTTCTTGAGAGCTTCAAGAGCTTTTTCAGCCCCGAGTTCCTGGCGCAGGCTCAGTATGGAGTTTATTATGACAATAGCTAAAATTATTATGGGTTCCGCGTAGCCGTGCCCCTCTTTTAAGGCTAAAAAACCGGAAATAACCACGGCTATTAAAAGTATTATTATAGGCAGGTCCGAAATGGTGCGTAATATTTTTACAAAAATACTTTCTTTTTCTTCTTCTTCAAACTCATTTAAGCCTTTTACTCCCTGAATTTCCGCCGCCTGGTTGCTTGTAAGCCCTTTGTGAGGGTCTGTGTACAAAGCTTTAAAAATGTCTTCAAGTTTTTCCTGAGTCCATTTCATCTGAGCCACCTCTCTATATTAATTATGAATGATTGCTGTTGGAAAAGGCAAAATAAAAAACGGAGTAAGCAGCTGCTGTACTTACCGTTTTGGCCGTGATTATAGCATATATCATGAAAAACTGCGAATATAATAGCACAATTTCATATTTACACCGCGAATATGGAGGATAATAGATAAAATGTAAAAGGTAAAACCTGTTTCCTTGCCTGTAGTTAAGCCGTTGCCGTACCTATTATTTGTTACTTATTACTTGTTCCTTTCCGGTTCCGCGCAGAAAATATTTTTCAATCTCAGCTGCAATTATAGCGAAAAAAGATAAGATTATTACTATAATCCAATGCGCCGGGCTTATTTGGGTAAGGTAAAACATTTCCGCTACGGGCTTTATAAGAGCTACCGCGAACAATATCGCGAACGTAAGCATCGCGCTCCAAAACAGCGGCGGGTTTGACATCCATCCGAGTTTAAAAATTGATTTCTTAATACTTCTTACATTAAAAATGTGCAAAATCGCGGAAAAGCCTAAAACTAAAAACGCCATGGTTTTTCCTACTTGCGCGGACGGCATTATGCCGCCTGCTTCAATGGTTACAAACCTGCCTATATAAAAACCTATAAGCGTTATAACGGTAAACGTCAGGGTCATAACCGTTAATTTTACGCCAAATCCGTCCGCGAAAACGCTTGAGCCTGCCGGAACGGGCTTTCTGTTCATCAGGTCGTCTTCGGCAAGCTCCCTGCTTAGCGCAAAGCCCGGCACTCCGTTTGCCACCGTGTTAATAAATAACAGCTGCAATGCCGTTAACGGAACGCCCCAGCCTATGGCAAACCCCAAAATCATTATCAGTATTTCCGAAATATTGGTGCTTAAAAGAAAATAAACCGTTTTTCTTATATTGTCATAAGCTTTTCTTCCTTCTTTTACGGCCGCGACTATGGTGGCGAAATTGTCGTCCGTCAAAATCATTTCCGCGGCATTTTTTGACACATCCGTGCCTGTTATGCCCATAGCTGTGCCGACGTTCGCGGCTTTAAGGGCGGGCGCGTCGTTTACTCCGTCTCCGGTCATCGCCACTACTTCGTTATTAGCCTGCCACGCTTTAACTATTCTTATTTTATCTTCGGGGCTGACTCTCGCGTAAACCGCGTACTGCCTTATATTGTTTGCCAGTTCTTCGTCGGTTATATTGCTAAGATCGGTTCCCGTTACGGTTTTATCGCCTTCTTCAAGTATTCCTATTTCTTTGGCGATTGCCGCTGCGGTTACGGCGTGGTCGCCGGTTATCATTACTGTTTTTATTCCGGCATTTTTTGCTTCGGCCACGGACAAAATGCTTTCCTCTCTGGGAGGATCTATCATGCCTATAAGTCCGACAAAGTGCAGATCTTTTTCCAATTCGTCAACGTCTAAATCTTTAGGGAGCTCGTCATAATGTTTCTCGGCAACGGCAATAACCCTTAAAGCTTGTCCGGCAAACCGGTCGTGAATTTGCAGTATCTCTTCTTTGGAGACGCCTTTTGTAACCGGAATTCTGTCAACCGCGCCTTTGGTTATTGAAATGTATCCTCCGCTTTCAAGATGATGAACGGTAGTCATTAATTTTCTTTCGGAATCAAACGGTATTTCAAAAACTTTCGGATATTTTGCCGTCAAATCTTTTTTATTTATTCCTTTATCATGCAAAAGGCGTATTATCGCGGTTTCGGTAGGGTCGCCTATGGCTTTTTCCTCGCCGTCATCTTCATTTTTTTCTATAACGGCGTTATTTGCAAGGCTTAATATCGTAAGAAGGTGCAGTTCCGCTTCGTCAAAACCGTCTTCCGCTTTTTTAGGTTCATGCCCGGCAGCCCAAACGGCTTTTATGGTCATTTTGTTTTGCGTAAGAGTGCCGGTTTTATCGGAACATATAACCGACGTATTTCCAAGAGTTTCAACGGCGTTTATTCTGCGCACAACGGCATGTTTGGCCGCCATATTTTGAATGCCGTACACCAAAGTTAAAGTAACGATAATCATTAACGTTTCAGGCACCGCGGCAACAGCCAAAGCGACCGCGAGCATAAGCATATCCATAACCTGTTCGCCGCGCCTAAGACCCATAACAAAAAACAGCGCCGCTGAAAATAAAGCAGCCACCGTCATTACCTTGCCGATGGTAAAAAGTCTTTTTTGTAAAGGCGTTTTATCTTTTTTTGTATTGTTTAAAAGTCCCGCGATTTTGCCGACTTCGGTTTCCATCCCCGTATTAACGACAACAGCCAACGCCCTGCCGTTTGTTATAAGGCAGCTTGAAAACAGCATATTCAGCCTGTCGCCAAGAGGAGCGTCCGCGTCAACTTTAGCGTCCGCGTCTTTTTCAACGGGCACGCTTTCGCCAGTTAAAACGGCTTCGTCGACTTTTAAAGCGGCGCTTTCTACCAGTCTTGCGTCAGCCGGAATTTTATCGCCCGCTTTTAATACAAGAATGTCTCCGGGCACAAGCTGTTTTACGTCAACTTCTTCCTGAATTCCGTTTCTTATTACAACGGTCGTATCGGCATTCATTTTTCTTAAAGCTTCCAGCGCTCTTTCGGCGCCTATTTCCTGACGCAGGCTCAATACGGAATTTATTATGACGATAGCCATAATCACTATCGGTTCAATCCATCCTTCGTTCGTTTTTAATGCCAGAAAACCGGAAATTACGACGGCTGATAAAAGTATTATTGTCGTTAAGTCCGATAAGGAACGCAGTATTTTTATAAAAAAGCTCTCTTTTTTCTCTTCTTCAAATTCATTTAAGCCTTTTATTTCCTGCGTTTCAGTCACCTGGTTGCTTGTAAGACCTTTGTGACTATCGGTGTATAAAGCTTTTAAAATATCTTCCGGTTTTTCCTGTGTCCATTTCATTGGCGCCGCCTTTAAAAACATTTTAATTTAAAACAATAATCAGCTTACTTTTAGCAAAAATAGAAAGATAAGTACAATTTAAAATTCACAAAAAATTCACAAAACGTTTTAAAAATATTATAATTTTATATAATTACAGCTGATTCCGGCGAAATGCAGTCTTGAGCTAGGGTGTGTTAATACACTATAAAAGGAGTTGCATGTATAAAATATCAGGTTTCAAGCACATCTTCGTATTGATTTTAATTGCGGCCGTTTTAGTATCGTTAAGCGCCGTTATGTATTGGAAATATCTGGACTCCGCGCTGATACAGAAAGAAAGCGCGAACTTATTTTCCGTAAGCCGCAACCTCGCAAAAAACTTTGACTACCAGATGGGCGCTAAACTTAAAGTTTTGGCTTCAGTAGGGGAATCGCTGGAAGGACTGCCTCGTATAGAAGACAAAAAAGGGCTTATGCTTTATCTTGCCCGCCAAAATCAGCGCGGCAATTTTGAGATGATGGGATTTCAGTTCCCGGATGGCCGGGCTTATTTTTCTGACGGTTCCGTACGGCAGGATTTTCTCTCGGCCAAAGAGACGGCGGATACTTATGAGAATAACTACTATATCTCCGCGCCAAGGGATATGTCGGACCGCGGAAAAAGCATTATAACGGCTGTGCCGGTATATAGGAACGGCGCTAAAGCGGGAGTATTATTCGCGTCTCAGCCTGCCGTCTTTTACGAACAGCTCCTAAACTGCGAACTGCCTTTTGGGAATACCCAGTGGTTTATCTTAGGGCAGGACGGAGAAGTCATACTGGAACATTTTGACGCGATGTATAATATATTGTATGGAACCAAATCCGCTGATATTTTTGACCTTAAATATTTATTGCAGGACACAGACCAAAAACGCGAAGGCATAGCGCAGCACTCTTTATACGGCGAAAATTATCTTGTATCGCATGTTCCTCTTGCATATAATAACTGGCGCTTGCTGTCATTGCGTTCCATGGATACCTTAGTCAACAGACCTCAAAAGCAATTGATGACTGCATTGTTTATGAGCGTGTCGATTATTATCGTATTATGTCTTTTGCTGCTGTTTATCATACACGGTTACAGGCAGCACAGCCTCGCCCTGTACCGCACCGGTTTTGTTGACCGGCTTACCGGTTTAGGCAACCACAATTATTTTCAGGTTAATTTCACTAAATCCGCAGACGCTTTCAGAAAAAGCGGGACGCCCTTTACGCTTACGGTAATAAATATAAGCAGATTCAAAGCCATTAATGATATTTACGGTTTTGAGCAGGGCGACATAATTTTAAAGCACGCGGCGCAAATTATGCGCGGAGAAGTCAAAGAAAACGAACTCCTGTGCCGTTCATCCGCGGACAGGTTTTTATTGCTGCTTTCATGCGGGAACCGCGATGAGTTTAAACTTCGCGTAGAAAAGATTTTGTCGGATATAAGGCATTTTTGCGAGAATGAAAAATTATGTTTTGAAATACCGATAAACGCCGGCGTATATATGGCCGACGAAGACATTCCGTTTTACATAATGATTGACCGCGCAAATATGGCTCTGAAGTCAGCCCGCCGCGCCGGGCAGACGTTTTCATTTTATAATGATGATTACCGCAAACAGATTGATAACATAGCCGACATCGAAAGCAAAATGAACGCGGCTTTTGACGCTAAACAGTTTAAATTATTTTTACAGCCTAAATATAATTTCAAAACCGGCCGCATTGAAAGCGCCGAAGCGCTGGCGCGCTGGCAGGATCCGCAGAAAGGGCTTATCACGCCCGATAAATTTATTCCGGTATTTGAAAAGAACGGTTTTGTGCTTAAGCTGGACATGTATATTCTGGAAGAAACGGTTAAACTGCTTGCGCGCAGAATAAGCGAGGGCCGGCGCGTGGTGCCTGTGGGGGTTAATTTTTCGCGTTTGCATTTGGAAGATCCGCGTTTTATAGATTCGCTAACGGAAATCGTAGACAGCTACAGCCTGCCTCATGAATTTATAGAACTTGAAATTACGGAAAGCATTGCTTTTGATAAATGGAAAACCATGCGTAATGTCGTCGACGAACTTCATGCGCGCGGATTTTCCGTGGCCATGGATGATTTCGGCTCGGGATATTCGTCTCTTAACACGCTTAAAGATTTGTATTTTGACTGCGTAAAACTGGACAAAGAGTTTCTTAACCGCGGAGAAAGCAGCGAGCGTATGCGCCAAATTATAAGCAGCACCGTTGAAATGATTAAAAAGCTCGGCTGCCTTATTGTTACCGAAGGGGTTGAAACAAAAGAGCAGGCTGAATTTTTAAAAAATATCGGCTGCGACCAGGCCCAGGGATATATTTTCTCACGCCCTCTTCCTCCGGAAGATTTTGAAAAGCTTTTGGATGATGACATCGCAAAAACGGAATAAAAAGAGAAAAAACGCGCTTCTTTTTAAAAACATGCCTGCGCGGATGCCGTCTTGAACCAGGGTGTGCCGGCATAATTATAATGAATATGAAAGAACACATAGAAACAATAGCAAAGTGCCGCATTTTTGAAGGGATCTCTAAGTCAGAGATGGAGTCTCTGCTGCCTTACCTTAAACCTGATATTCGGAGATATAAAAAGGGCGAATATATAATAATGGCGGGTGACAAAGTTACGGATATATTCATCCTTTTGCGAGGCTGCGTGCAAATAATAAAAGAAGATATTTTAGGAGAACGTACATTAATAGCGCAGTATCTGACCGGAGATTCTTTTTGCGAACCTTCCGTTAATTTGCCAAAATCCTCCGTCAACATCTGCGCCAGCGTTAATAGTGTCGTAATGGCTGTCCCTTTTGAAAATATTATAAATATGCATCCGTTTCTAATGCGCTTCCATTCAAAAATACTCAGAAACATAATTTCAATACTTTCATATATAGTCTTTAATGAAGTCGCGAAGCTTGACCATGTAAGCAAGCATAATATCAGAAAAAAGATATTTTCTTATCTTCTGGATGTAAAAAATAAAGCCGGCAACAATGAATTTTTTATACCTTTCAGTAAAACGGATTTGTCGGATTACCTTTTTATAAACAGAAGCGCGATGACAAGAGAACTTTCCGCCATGAGAAAAGATAAACTTATAAATTTTAAAGGAAGAAAGTTTACAATTAATATAGACTGATAATATTACGTACAACGCATTTGCCGGAAAACGGTTGCCGTATTTCTTGTTTTGGTGCATACGCATCATTTTTTTTGTTTTCAATTTAATTGAATATATTTTTAAAGTCGGTGCATTCTCATGACAAAATCGGGGAGAGGTAAAAATGAAAAAAACAAAGCTGGCAAGGTTGGCGACGGTTTTTTTTACCGCCGTGTGTATGGTTTTAAACACATTTTCCGCTTATGCGGTTAATGTGGTAACATCAGCTGATTTCGCGTCTAACTGGAACAGCGGTATATCTCCGATAATAGTGATAGGCGCGCAGCTTGACGCGGCCGGCAATTACGGAATATCCATGGCAAACTCCTTAAACGCGTTCGGCGGAGCGGACATGTCGCTTGACAGCTACAGCGGAACGCCCGACGGCACTGCTCTGTTAATGAATCAATATACCCTGGCTTTCTCACCCGGCTGGAATAACGACATGAGCGCGAGCATATCTAACTTAAGCATTTACGCCGCGACAAACGGTGCGGTCTCGTTTTTGGGAAACGGCGTCGGAGCCCACATTTTTACAATTGACGGAACTTACTTCTACGGCAATATCACCGCCGGCTCTACAGGCGGAGCCGTTAATATTCAGTCCCAAATGCAAAGTGCTTCCACAAACTCTTATACGCTCACCGATAATGATTTTATAAGCAATCAAGCGATGAACGGCGGCGGCGCGGTTTATATGGCTTCTAATAATTCTTATTATTCGGGCGGCAGCCCAAACGTTTTTTCCGTCATAGACGACACAGGGTCAAACAGCCATTACATATCGCTGAATCAGGCAGGCGGCGGAGTCACGGATAGCGGTAAAGGCAACAGCGGTCAAAATTCCGGTAATGACGCGAGCAAAAAGATGACTATTGCCAACGGCGGCGGCATATATTTCATGGCTAATAATGCCGACGGCGGCAATGTAATAAATGAATTCACCGCGCAAGGCTATACATATTATCAGAACTACGCCACAGGCATGGGCGGCGCGATTTATAACGGCGTCCTTAACGGCAATAATCCGGCAGTAAACAATTTTAATATAACAAGCGGTACATTTGCTCAAAATCAGGCGGGCAGCGGCGGAGGCGGAGCGATAGCTAATGAAATAAACGGCGGCAACACTACGGTAAATTTTAATATAAACGGAAGTTTTTATTCCAATTTAACATCAGGCAACGGCGGAGCGATAGCTAATCTTGTGGGCGGCCAGTATTCCCCTTACGGCGGCACAATCACTTTTAATATAGAAGGGCCGTTTGACAGCAATAAAGCGGCAAACGGCGGAGCGATATACAATAATATACAAGCCGGACAGGCAAACGTGGTAATAAATATCAGCAGCAGCATTACAAACAATTACGCAAGCGGCAACGGCGGAGCGATTTATAATACTGCGGGCAACAACAATCCGGGCACGGCGGCGGTTAATATAGCGGACGGCACAAATTTTTACGGCAACGGCGCCAATTACGGAGGCGCGATTTATAATGCCGGCAACGGCGTGATAAATTTTAACACCGTTAACAGTTCATCCGGCGGTTTCGGCATAAGTTTTCAAAACAACTACGCCGGCGCTTCCACTCAGGGGCCGGATATTTACCAAAGCTCTCCTACGGCCGTTATAAACATAGCCGGCGACGGACAGGTTAATATTTTCGGCGGCTTCGGCGGCACGGGTACAATTAACCAGGCGGCCGGCACCACTCTGTATTTGGACGGCGCAAGCGAAAGCTTTGGTTACACAGGCGTATTTAACCAGGCGTTCGGCGCAACGCTGGACTCCAGCGGGCAGATGTTTGGCGGGGCAAATAATTTCGGCGGCACTGCCAATATAACAAGTATCGCGGTTAATTTTTATTTTAACGCGAATATGCTTGACAACTCCGTAATGAACTATACGGCTAACTCCGTGGGGCGCACATCCGTAGGCGCGGCGACCGGCGCAGGTACGCCCGGTATAAGTTTTGCCGGCACCGGAGCGACTATAAACTTTGGCACCAATCAGCTGCAGGGTTTGTATTTGCTGCAAAACGACATAAGCAACGGGCAGGCAAATACTATTAACTTCGGAAACAGCGATGTTACCTTCGGTTCCACGGATTATACCGGCGGCACCACTTACAATTTTTTTAATAATTCCGTGTTAGACCTTGCTAATTCTGCGCCCAATGTTAATGAATACAACCAATATACTTTCGGCAGCCTGAACGCTCCCGACGGCACAACGCTGCTCAGCTTTAAAATAGGCAATGACCTGACTTCTACGCAGACCGATACCATTAATGTTCTGACCGGAAGCGGCGCCGTAGGCTTAGGCAAAATATATGTTAACGACTCAAACGGCGTTATAACCGGCCAATACCGCATTATTTACGGCAATGCGGTAGATTGGACGGCAAACGGCCTTACGCAATACGTGGCTACAAGCACAGGCACTTATACTTTAACGACAATAAGCGACCAGTACATAAATTTCAGCAGCATAGGCGTCGGCATTTCGACCGGCACGACGTCAACGGTTGATCCCGGCGGCGGCACAACCACGACGACGGACAACCCCAGCGGCGGCACAACCACGACAACAACCGACCCTAACGGCGGCGCGACCACTACGACTGATGACGGCAGCGGCAATTCTACCACTACAACGACAAATCCCGATGGCGGTTCCAGCACTACCAATTCGGGTTCCGGCGGAACTACCAGCAGCAGCACTACGGATCCGAACGGCGGCACAACAACAACTATAACAAATCCTGGCGGCGACACAACCACGACAACGACCAATCCCGACGGCAGCACATCGGTTACCAATACGGACCCCGGCAGCAATACGACAGGCAGCAGCACGACAGATCCGAACGGCGGTACAACAACGACCATAACAAATCCCGGCGGCGACACAACTACCACAACGACCAGCCCCGACGGCGGCACGTCAGTGACCAACTCGGGTTCCGGCGGCAATACAACCAGCACTACAACAACAAATCCTGACGGGAGTACGACAACTACAATTATTGATTCGGACGGCAGTACGGCTTCCAATACTACCAATGCCAACGGCTCTACCAATACTACATATAACGATAATAACGGCAGCGGTACAATAACAGTTACGACTAATCCGGACGGCAGCACAACAATTTCGTCAACGGACCCGAATGTTCCGTCGGGTACTATATCGCCGGGCGGAAGCGGCAGTTATACCACTGAAGACGGAGGCACTATAACCATAGCTCCGGGTGCCGGCGGCAGCATCACGACGACGGTTACGACGCCGGATGGCGGTTCAAGCACCGTTACTTCAAATCCGGGCACGGGCGGTTCAAGCAGTTCAACCACGGATTCTTCAGGCAATACCATAGATACTACAACCGGTTCCGACGGAAGTTCAACAACAACAGGCACGCCGGCGGGCGGAGGTTCTACCACCACAACTACACCTGCCGGAGGCACGGGCGGTTCAAGCAGTTCAACTACGGATTCTTCAGGCAATACCATAGATACTACAACCGGTTCCGACGGAAGCTCAACGACAACAGGCACGCCGGCGGGCGGAGGTTCTACCACCACAACAACCACTCCGGGCGGCACGGGCGGTTCAAGCAGTTCAAGTACTGATTCCGGCGGCAATACCATTGATACGTCAACCGGGTCCGGCAGCTCTACGACAACCGTCACTACGCCCGGAGGCGGTTCAACCACCACCACTACGCCGGGAGACGGCAGCGGCAATACGACAACTACCGTAACTACGCCTGACGGCAGCGGCGGCAGTTCAACCACGACAACAACTACTAATCCTGACGGCAGCGGTTCAAGCGTGACAAATCCCAACGGCAGCACGGCCGGCACAACGGTGAACAACGGCGGCGCGACGGGTACGGTTACGACTCCGCCTCCAACCACCCCTACGGTTCTTGTATTGAATGACGTCAATGACATTGACAGCGCCGCGATTTCCGTCGGTATATCTTCCGCTACGCCGCGCGCTTACCAAATCGGCGCGGGCGAAATTTATTATAACGATATGGACCTCAGCGTTATGGCGGAAGGCGTATTCTCCGTCTATGGCGCGGATAAAACAACGTCAACATTAAGCGGGCTGAACCTGTCCGACGTGGCAGCCGGCTCAAGCACCGTAAGGCATCAATCTCTTTTTAATATAGCCAATAGCAGTCCGACATTCTTTACATTGGAAGATTTAACCATACAGGACGCGTACTCAGCGGTCGGCGGCGCAGTTATTAATATGAGCAACCCGAACTCAACGGTCTCGGTTACAAAACTGCTTGTTCAGAATAACCACTCCGACGGTGACGGCGGCGTGTTTAACGTAACGGCAGGCGTTATGACAGGCTGGGGCATTGATTATGACCATAACACCTCCTCAGGCAACGGCGGAGCGGTTTATAATACAAGTTCCATAACTAAACACGGCGGCTCGTTTACAAATAACTACGCTGCAGGCAACGGCGGCGCGGTTTATAATGACGCGCAAGACCCAAATAATATGCTGACAATATGCGCCGGCGCCGGAGGAGATTATGTTACTCCTTTGGGCACTTTCAGCGGTATGCTGATTACCGGTAATAAAGCAGGCGGTCTGGGCGGCGCTATTTACAATGCCGCTGGAAGCTATATGTCTATGGCTTCGATTACGGGCGCGGATGTGGTACTTGACGAAAATTACTCTAACTGGGACAGCACCGCCGGCACAGGCACGCGCAACGACATTTATAATGAAGGCATACTTGATTTCACCAGCACGGGCGGCAGTTGGTATGTCGGCGGCGGTTTCGCGGGCAGCGGCACGATAAACAAGTACAGCCCTGTTGTGCTGCACTTTGCCGCTACCAGCGACAATTCAAACTTTACCGGCGATTTTAACCAATACAACGGTATTGTAAATGTTAACGCGCCGTTTTTCGGCGGAAAAAGCACAATAGCAAGCGGCATATTGAACTGGAACGCAGGCGCCGTAAGACCTGCTGCGGCATTACTTCAGGTAATAAGCGGCACGATCAATATATACGGCAGTCTAATCCTAAACCATCAGTATGATATTATAGGTCCGGCTTCAACTCTTAATTTGTTCCCGGGCGGCTATTACGAGATAGCCGGGGGGACGGTTTTTCTTAATACTACGGATATGCTTGTAACCCCGCAGGGAACTTACGGCACTGCAAGCATGAGCGACGGTTATCTTGTTATTGGCGGCGCCGATATGCTTGTTTATTCCGGCGCGTTTGAGCAGACCGGCGGCGTAATCCGCGTGGAAAACCAGGCTACGGCCCATCTTAACTATAATCTTCCCGGAAGCGGCATTTTCGGCGGAGATATTGTCCTGACAAACGCCACGCTGTACGCGCAAAATTATATTATTGATTACGGCCCGGGCATTCACAGCGACGGCAGCGGGACAGTTCAGACGAGCGGTTCGCTAGCGATGGGCGACAATGCGATTTTTAATTCCATAGACGGCGCTATACAAACGCATAACTTCGCTGGATGTTTTGGTTTGTTCTCCGTAATGTCCAGTTCCGTGCAGACTACTGCCAACTTTATGGTGGATGTGGACGCGCGGGCATGCAAATCCGATACTCTTGTATTCGCGCAAGGATCGGCCGTTATCGGCAGTACTGCCCCTTTCATATATGGCAACGGCGTTAATGATCCGTCCCACCCAGAATTTACCGTGAACGACGTTTACGCGACCGGCGGTTTTATTATGCTTGAGGATATAAACCTTCTAAATACGCCAAGGACCGCGGTTGTCCCTTTCACTATTATAGACCCGCCAGTGTCGCCTTTTAGCGACCCGCGGCTTATCTTTGTAGCTACGGACAAAAAATATGACACGGCGGTAGGCACGTACGGGCTTTATTCTACTGGGATTGGCAATTATGAGCTGCGTTTGTTGGGAATTAATCCCGCGGCTCTTCGCGGACAAGCGGCGTTGTTTGCAATGCTTGAAGGACAGTTTACCGCAAACAGCGTTTTGTTTGACCACGTATTTTTTGACAGCAATCAAATGCTTGTCGATGAATATAAGTACGAATATAAATTTTTGCCGAGACAATTTTTCAAGGAAAACAGAGAAAAATCTTATTGGGTAAAAACCTATTACGAATACGAGAGATTGCCTGTTGCGGATAATACGGATTTGAAAAACAATCTTTACGGCGCGATTTTCGGGCTTGATTTTGCGGCAAAAGACATCGGCGATAATTCATATTTTATGCCGAGTTTGTTTGTCGGTTATACCGGCCAGTCGCAAAGCCTCGCTTCGGCGACAATGAATCAAAACGCCGTAAGAGCCGGCTTTATGGCTTCGGTAATGGTTAATGATGTTTATACGGCGTCGGCGCTGGTTTACGGCGGCGGATACCGCAATAATATGGAAGTCAGCGGAAGCGGAGAAGACCTTTACGGCTTTTTTACGGGAGCTGCCGTTAAAAACGCTTACAATATGTATATGAATAATTTTGTTTTACAGCCTTTTGCCATGGCGTCTTATAATTTTTACGGCGCGCAAAGCTGGACATCTTCTTACGGCAACATAGAAATGGAAACGGATTGTCTGAACGGCTTTAATCTTTCGCCGGGCGCCAACCTCATTTACGCGCTGGACACATGGAACTTTTTAGCCGGCGGAGCATATGTTTATAATCTGGGAGACAGAGCCACCGGAAGGATCGGGAGTATAGAACTTCCGGCTTTTAACACGGGAATAGGCTACTTTGAATGGACTGCAGGCGCGTCAAAAATATTTTCGAAAAAACTGAGTGTTTGGCTTAAAGGCGTTTATAAAACCAACCGCGATTCGGATATAGGCGTAAAAGCCGGCGCAGGATGGAGGTTCTAATATGAGAAAATTACAAATTACGAATTACGAATTACGAATCAACGGCAAAAGCATTGAAAAGAGCGCCGTAAACGCGGCGAAGAAAACCAAAGCAGTAAGCATTGCTGTGCTTATTGCAATAATGTTTGTTTTTTGTGTCTCTCAAGCGCAGGCTGTTAATAATCCGTTTTCTGTTTCTGCGTTAAATTCCGCGGTGCTTAAAGCGGGTACAAATTCGCTTAACAAAAGGCTGGGCGATTTGAGAAGAACGGAAGAAGAAATAAAAAGCGCTGTTTGGATGAGGGGCTATTATAACGAACTCTCAAAATACGGCGGGATTGATTTGGACGCGAATATTTCAGGCGTTGAAGCGGGCGTTGATTTTCGCGTCTTAAAAGACAGCCCCAGCAGAATTTACGCGGGCGTTTTGGCAGGATATATAGGAGCGGACAATTTCGGCCGGACAAATAACATTAAATCCGGCGCGCCCTTAATCGGCTTATACGAAACCTGGCTTAACCCCGACGGCTGGTTTATTGACGCCGCTGTCAGGTATTTTTTCTATAGCGCGCAGGACGTTTTGTCCGGGCAAAAAACGGACTTTGGAATGTTTTCCGTAAGCGTTGAAGGGGGAAGAGAATTCAAATTTCCGGCAAACGCTTCAAACTTTTTTATGGTTGAGCCGAAGATTAAAGGAACATTCGGACATATCAGGGGAGCAACGCTGAATTCTATTGAATACGACGCGGCGCATACTTTAATTGTCCGTCCGGCGGTTTTTGCCGGATATTCGGCGGCGCTAACCAACGGCGCTATAGTGGAGCCGTATATTGAAGGCGGATATAATCAGGATTTATCGTCCGATATGAAAATAAGCGGATACGGTTCCCGCGGAATTTCCGGCGGAAGTTTTGACATAGGCGGCGGATTCAACGCGATAATAACAAAAATTCTTTCGATTTACACATACGCCGGATATGAAAAAGGCGATAAAATTGAAAACTTGTCCGTCAACGCGGGATTTAGAATAGCATTGACAGGAATAAAACGTAAAGAGAATTACGACAAGAAAAAAGAAGCGGAAGCCGAGGCTGCGGCTGAAGAGAAAGCGGATTCGGTATTCCCTGACGATTCAAAAAAGAATTCAAGTTCATCTTTAAGTTCCGGCGGAACTATAAAGATTGTCAAGAATACGGGCCCTGCCGGATTATCCGATAGCAAGGCTAAAGGAAAAACTAATGTTGACGACGCGGTTGCAAACGCGGTTTCAGAGCATCCCGTTCATTTCGCTTTTGACAAATATACCATAACTCCGGAAGAAGACGACTATCTTAAAGGCGTCGCGGAATATATAAAAAAGTCGGGAGAAAGCTTTGAAATAGACGGATATGCCGACAGAATAGGACAGCCCAATTATAACCGCACTTTGTCCGAACGCCGCGCGAAAGCGGTTTACGACAGGCTTATAGAATTAGGAGTGCCTGCAGAAAAACTTACGTATAAAGGTTTTGGCTCCACACATCAAATGAACCCGGATAAAACCAAAGAAGCAGATGAGGAAAACAGAAGAGTTGAAATTAATCCCGTAGAATAAAACAAACCGATTATTTTTGCGCTTTATAACCGCCAAAAGCCTCCCGTTTAACTCGGGAGGCTTTTGGTTTATACATAGAATCCCAATACTTTTTAATATCGAATCTATTGAACTTGTAAAATATTTGTAAAATATTTATTATTTTGATACTATCAAAAAAGATGGTGCATATGCATCAAAAAATATGCTCATATGAGAGGGTGTTGAATAGGTTAGGGAATACTTAAAAATTAAATGGTATTAAAAAACAGGCCGGTATAGAAGTCTAAAAAGAGAGGAATGGGATGAAAAAATTTCTTGCTTGCACAGTTGTGTTTTATTTTTTTACAAGCAGTTTGTATGCCGCAGGCGCGGGAAGTTCGCAGGCTTTTTACCAGCATTGGATTAACGAGAATATCCCGCTGATAGATTTGCAGCAGGATATAAATTTAACGAATACTCTTGGCGTTCCCCGTTCCGTTGATCTTACTATTGACGGCTTGGGCCACACTCTTACCCTTAATAATAATACGCTTATCTTTTTGCCTAACTGGAATGACGGCCTTAACGCTACGATACAAAACATTACTATTAACGGCGCAAGCGCAGGCGCGGTTGAGTTTAACGGCGACGGGCAAAATAATCATGCTTATAACGTAACAAATTCAACTTTTACCGGCAACTCGTTTTCTTCAAACGGCGGCGCGATTTACAGCCACGCCCAGGCTCAGGTAGCCGGAAGCGCAAGAACATATACATTTACGGATAACGTTTTTACGTATAACTCAGCCCAAAACGGCGGTGCGTTGTATAATGCTTCAAATAATTCGCAGCTGCCGGTATATTTTTTAATAACCGGCGGATCTTTTATTTCAAATTCCGCGGCAAGCGGTTCCGGCGGAGCTATTTACAATGTTTCTAATTATGGGAGCGGCGCGAGTTTGGATAACAGTTTTGTAATAGGTTCGTCTTTAAGCCCCATATCTTTTATAAACAACTCCGCGGCAAACGGTTACGGCGGCGCAATCTACAATTTTTCAAACAATCCGGCAAGCTCGGGAATAAGCCAATTTTCAATAAACGGAACTTTCTCGGGAAACAGCGCGCAAAACGGCGGAGCTCTTGTCAACCAGATTGAGGGCGGCAACGGCATAAGCACATTTACCGTCACGGGCTCTTTCACCGGCAACAAGGCCTTGCAAAACGGCGGAGCTGCGGCAAACTATGTCGGGCTTTCGGGAAACAGCCCTTACGGCGGCGCTGCTGTTTTTGATTTTAGCGGAGTTGCGTCTTTTACAAATAACACGGCGGCAAGCGGTTCCGGCGGCGCGATTTACAACCTTGTAAATCGCGGGCAGTCGGTATCTTATACAAATGTCGGCGGAACATTTTCCGGAAACAGCGCGAGACAAAACGGCGGAGCGATTTATAACAGCGCAAACGCCGCAAACACTCCTCTTAACATCGCCGACGGATCGGTTTTTTCAAACAACAAAGCTATCAGAGGTTATGCAATTTATAACGATAATTTCGGCCATATTACAATCAACGCCGACTCGGCCGGAATAAAATTTACAGGCAACACAAACTTCAATCCTTTTGATTCCGCCACCAACGATATTTACCAGGCGTCTGCCAACGGTATAATTGATATTATAACAACCGGCAACGGCGGGCAGGTTTATCTTGACGGCGGCTTTGCGGGTTTGGGCACTATAAATATGCACGGAGCCAAAGTGGCAGCCGGGGACCTTTATCTTGCCGCAAGTTCCGACAATTTAGGTTTTACGGGCGTTTTTAATCAGACGTTCGGCATAACAAACGTTTACGGCACAATGTTCGGCGGAACAAACAATATACAAAATACCGGCAGCATTACGGTTACAGACAGCGTGCTAAACGTTTATTCAAATCAAAATTCCGTATATTATAATGCAAACCTTTATTCAAACGTGGAGCTTAACCACGCTTCTCTGACGTCGGACATTGTGACAATTACCCAGGCTGCCGGCGATTCCGCGCCGGGAATTCAGTTTAATGGAAGCGGCGCCGTAGCGCTGTTTTCCAACGGAAATACAAACGGCGTCATGTCTAAATTTTTGGTACAAGACCGCATCGGCAACGGACAGAGCAATCAAATAGGTTTTTTCAACAGCGTTGTTTCTTTTGGCACGACAGATTATGTTGGCACAGCCGGATCGGCTGACTACGGCGGGCTTACCAGATATATTTTCGACGGGTCAGTAATAGACTTGGCAAATTCTTCATTATCGACTCAACAGTACAAATTCGGCATGATAGACGTGATAAACTCGCTTACCAATAACTCATACATCAATATTAAAGCCATAGGCACCGGCGCGGCAGGCCCTGACAATTACACGGCGGATTCGATGTCTTTTGATTCGTCCATCCCGGGCAGGACTTTGGAGCTTGGAAAAATATATATAAGTAATGACGAAACATACGCGCTTAGCGGAACGCAGCAGGTTTTGTTAAATAACAGCGGGACTGATGACCTGCAATTATATTTGGGGAATGACACATATGTTGTCGCTAACAGCTCAACTATCTATACTCTTAGTCTGGCTACTACAACGACTGCAAACGACAGTATTGAGTTCAATTCCCAATCCAATGTAAATCCCGGTTTCCCGGACATAGGTATACCTCTTATTGACTTAAACGACGTGACAGCGCTGACGTCGGTCGCGGTTTCGACTTTTAATATTGGCGCTAACAGAGGCTGGCAGATATATTCCGGAAGAACTTATTACGACTTTGACCCGGACCCCAACGGCTCAATCGTTACAACCGGACTTAACGACATGGCAAGCGGGACGCTCAACGTTTACGGTTCCGTTCAAAACGACGTAACTTCCGTGTTAAGCGGAAAATTCGTTGATATTGCTAGCGGAACATACAGCGGTCCGCGCTCTTTATTTAATATGGTAAATGCCAGCACGACGTTTAATTTGAGCGATTTAACAATCCAAGACACTTATTTAGGCACTGACGGCGGTGCGGTTCTGAGGCTAAACGACGCGGCTTCTACGGCAAATTTGAGCTGGCTTTTGGTGCAGTACAGCACGTCTGTGGGCAACGGCGGAGCCGTTAATCTTACGACCGGCACTTTGAATATGAATTTTGTGAATTTGTCTAACAATAAATCGATGGCGGGCAACTCGCAGAACGGCGACGGCGGAGCGATTAACGTAAACGGCGGCGTGCTGAACTTATCGGGATATATTAACAGCGTGCCTGACAGCATAGTCGACGGCATTTCCGGAAACAGCGCTGACGGCGACGGCGGAGCGATAAGCATAAGCGGCGGAGACGTTCTGATTAAAAACACTTATATAGGATACAATACGGCGCAAAACGGCGGCGCTATAAGCCATACCGGCGGAACTCTGACGCTGTCTTCAGACTGGCTTTTCGGCACCATCTTCGGGACCAACGAAGCAGTGCGCAACGGCGGAGCGATATATAACAATACGGCGGATTTTACAATAAACGGCAACGTAGGCTTTCTTCTTAATACGGCTGCCGAGGGCGGCGCTATTTACAACGATGCTTCCGGCGTGCTTACCTTTGACTCTACATCGGGGAATATCGTATTTACCCAAAATACCGTTACGGGCGGCGCAAGCAACGATATTTATAACGACGGCATAATCAATTTTACCGGTAACGGAAACATGGTGCGCATAGACGGCGGCATAAGCGGTTCTGTCGGCGGAGCCCAAATCAGCCAAAGCGGCGGCGGCGCGGTTATCCTTAATTACGGCAGCGACAGTTCCGGTTATTTGGGAACTTTTACCCAAAGTTCGGGCACAGTGACAAACGGCGGCGTTTTCTTTGGCGGCGCAAGCAATATTTCAGGCGGAAATCTTTACTGGATGAATAGCAGTTCCGGCAGCGCGTCCAAAACGAATACTTCGTCTGTGAATATAAACTCTTCGGCGTCTCTTTTCGTACAGGGAGGGGCTGACTTTACGCTTAACAATGCCGCTGACATAATCGGCCAAAGCGCAATGATATATCTTGACGCGGATTCCACAATAAGCGTTGAGGCAAGCGGCGCGCAATTATATCTTTCAACGCAGGATACCTGGCTGGGACACATCAAAATGAGCAACGGAACCACTACGATGGACGGTCTTAAAAATCTTTATAACAGCGATTATTCGCAGGACGGAGGAACGCTGGTTCTCATAAATTCCGTTCTTACAATGGGCGGAAAGTCCGTAGTTACGGACGGCGAAATTTCGCTTGATAACTCGGTTATAGTTACCAACGGCGTAGGAATCAGCCTTGCGGGAATAAACGGCAGCGGCAATTTATCCATGAGCAATAATTCTTTGGTGGATGGAAAAAACGGAGTCATACTCATTGATTATTTTGCCGGCAGTCTGTATGTAAATAACAGTACGGCAAATTTTACGGTTGACCTTGACCCGAAACAGAAAGTCAGCGACCAATTTGTTTTCGGCGGAACAATAGATCCGGGCGTTATAAATATATCCGATTTTGGTCTGTTGAGCGCGCCTGCCGATAAAGAAATACCTTTCCAGATTTTTGTAGCGAGTTCAATTACCGGCATAACTTTTGCGACCGACAAAACGCAGGTGCAAACAGCTATCGGGATATATGATTTTGCGCCCATAGCCGGGCAAGACGGCTGGTATATGTTAAGCCTTGCTTCTTTAAACCCCGGCACCGGCGGGGGGCAGGCGTCGGTTTTGGCTATGCTTGGAGCGCGGCTTCTTGCAAATAATGTTTTGTTTGACCACGTATTTTTTGACAGCAACCAAATGCTTGTAAGAGAGGATAAAAGCGATTACCGCTTTTTGCCTTCGCAGTTTCTCAAAGAAAACAGGGGGAAAAATTACTGGGTAAAAAGTTATTATGAAAGCGAAAAGTTAACTACTACTTCTAATATGGAGCTCAAAAATGACATTTACGGCGCTATTTTAGGACTTGATTTTAGAGCAAGCGATATAGGCGAAAATTCATATTTTTTACCTACTCTGTTTGCGGAATATACGGGCGCGGCTCAGACGTTCGCCGGAGCAACTATGCGCCAAAACTCGGCTCAGGCGGGTTTTATGGCTTCGGCGATGGTTAATGACGTTTACACCGTATCGGCAATGGCTTACGGCGGCGGTTATAAAAATAATATAGAAATCGAAGGAATGGGAGATGATGTTTATAACTGGTTTGTAGGCGCGGGCGTCAAAAACGCTTATAATATGTATTTCGATAATTTTATTTTGCAGCCTTTCGCGCAGATTTCTTATAATCTTTTCGGCAAACAAAAATGGGATTCTTCTTATGGCGATATCGGTATGGAAACAGAATACCTGAACGGCCTTAACGCTTCTCCCGGAGCCAACCTTATTTACGGGTTAGAAACGTGGAACTTTTTGATTGGCGGCTCGTACGTATATAATCTAGGCAATAAAGTTGAGGGAAAAGCGGGAAATATCGATCTTCCGGAATTAAAAACCGAAATCGGTTATTTTGAATATACGGCAGGCGCGTCAAAAAGGTTTGCCGAAAGATTAAATGTCTGGGTTAAGGGCGTTTATAAAACCAACAGAGACAGCGATATCGGCGTAAGAGCCGGCGCAGGATGGAGGTTATAATATGAGAAAATTACAAATTACGAATTACGAATTACGAATCAACGGCGAAAGTATTAAAAGCAGCGCCGTAAACGCGGCGAAGAAATCCAGAGTTGTAAGCATTGTTGTGCTTATTGCAATAATGTTTGTTTTTTCTGTCTCTCAAGCTCAGGCTGTTAATAATCCGTTTTCTGTTTCGGCGTTAAATTCCGCGGTGCTTAAAGCGGGTACAAATTCGCTTAACAAAAGGCTGGGCGATTTGAGAAGAACGGAAGAAGAAGTGACTAGCGCAGTCTGGATGAGGGGCTATTATAACGAACTCTCAAAATACGGCGGGATTGATTTGGACGCGAACATTTCAGGAGTGGAAGCCGGCGTTGATTTTCGCATTTTAAAAGACAGCCCAAACAGGACGTATATCGGCGTTTTGGCAGGCTATGTAGGAGCGGAAAATTTCGATCAGGCAAATAACGTTAAATCCGGCGCGCCCTTAATCGGCTTATACAAAACCTGGCTTAACCCCGACGGCTGGTTTATAGACGCTGTTGCCAGATATTTTTTCTATAGCGCGCAGGATGTTGTGTCCGGTCAAGAAACGGACTTCGGAATGTTTGCCGTAAACGTTGAAGGGGGGAAAGAATTCAAATTTCCGACAAACGCTTCAAACTTTTTTATGGTTGAGCCGAAGATTAAAGGAACATTCGGTCATATTGGCGGAGCAACGCTGAATTCCGTTAAGTACGACTCGGCGAATACTTTTATTGTCCGCCCCGCGGTTTTTGCCGGATATTCGGCAACGCTTAACAACGGCGCTATAGTGGAGCCGTATATTGAAGGCGGATATAATCAGGATTTATCGTCCGATATGAAAATAAGCGGATATGATTCCCGCGGAATTTCCGGCGGAAGCTTTGACATAGGCGGCGGATTCAACGCTATTGTCACAAAAATCCTTTCGATTTACACATATGCCGGATATGAAAAAGGCGACAAAATTGAAAATTTGTCCGTCAACGCTGGATTTAGAATAGCATTGACAAGAGCAAAACGTACAGAGAACTACGACAAGAAAAAAGAAGAGAAAGCGGAAGTTAAAGCCGGGGAGAAATCAGACACGGAAAGAAATAATGTTACCGATGTAAATGAAGTAAATAGCGCTGAAGCGTCGAATGAGTCATCGGCAAGCCAGACAGAGAGCGGGAATAAAGGGGCAGAAGCAGCGGAAATTTTGCAGGACAATAGAGAGACAGTTTCTAAAAATGAGCAGGATTCTGGTATAGACTCAGGCGAAGAAATGTGGTCAATCCACATGCGCAATGTGCACTTTGCTTTTGACAAATACAATATCACTCCTGAATATGCGGAATTTCTTAAGAAAGAAGTAGTAAATAAAATAAAGAATTCAAAAAGGCAAATTGAAATAGACGGACATACGGACAGAATCGGCACTGAAGAATATAATCAGGGTTTGTCTGAACGCCGGGCAAAAGCGGTTTACGATAAACTTATAGAATTAGGCGTGCCGGCAAATAAACTTACATATAAAGGTTTCAGTTTCAACCGTATGATAAACCTGGAAGAAACCCCGGAAGCCGATGCTGAAAACAGAAGGGTAGAAATCCATACCGTAGAATAAAACAATCCTATTAATTTTACGCGTTATAAATAACAAGAGTCTCCCGGGTTAAACGGGAGACTCTTGGACAATCAATACCGATTAAAATTATCTTCTGGCTCTAATGTAATATCTGAAAACAGGCAATACTTGTTTTGTAAGCATTGACCGTTTCGGCGCGGATTCAATATACGGACGCTCCGC
>WRJZ01000035.1 GCA_009778325.1 Candidatus Endomicrobium neocapritermitis
AGGCTTGCCCGTGAAGAATCTGAGCGTAAAGCAAAAGAAGAGCAGGAAAGGCTTGCCCGTGAAGAAGCCGAACGCAAAGCAAAAGAAGAACAAGAAAGGCTTGCCCGTGAAGAATCTGAGCGTAAAGCAAAAGAAGAGCAGGAAAGGCTTGCCCGTGAAGAAGCTGAGCGTAAAGCAAAAGAGGAACAGGAAAGGCTTGTCCTTGAGGAAGCCGAACGCAAAGCAAAAGAACAAGCAAAGCTTGAAGCTAAGCTTGCTGAAAGAACACAAGCTGAGAAAGAAAGGAAAGAGCGAAAGGCCAAGCAGGAAGCTGAAATGCAGGCTGCTCTTGAAGCTGAAAAAAGAGTGCAGGAAGAAGCTAAAGCTGCCGAACAAGCTAAGCTTGCGGAAGAAAAAGCAAAATTAGAAAAAGATCAAAAAGAAGCTGCTCTGGCAGAAGCTGCCTTGGCAGCTGAAAAGCAAGCGGCCGAAGAAAAAGCCGCTGCCGAACAAGCGAAGCTTAAGCAAGAGGAACAGGAAAAACAATCCGCGCCTGAAGCCGAGAAAAAAGTTCAGGAAGAAACAATACAAAAAGAACATGAATTCAAGGCGGATGAAAATCCTCAGAAGACGGAAACGAAAAAAGACTATTCAAATATCACGACTTTCGGCGAAGCAAGCGAAGCTTTGGCAGCCGAACCTGATAATTTTAACCATTATATGAAACGCGCGCTTTTATATGAACGCAAAAAAGACAATTTAAACGCTTTCAACGATTATAAGAAGGCTGAAAAATTAACGGAAGGGAAAGATGCTTCTGTATTTGCGGCAAGAGGAAATTTGTATTTTGTTACCAATAAGATGAAGGAAGCGGAGGCGGACTTTACAAAAGCTCTTGAGATAAATCCGAATGACGCTGGCATTTATTTAAAGCGAGCTCAGGTAAGGCAGGCTTTGGGGCAAGAAACGGCTTTTATGGAAGATATTGAGAACGCCGTAAAGCTTGACGATAAAAATCCTCAGGCATATGTCATGCGCGCGGAACATAATGTTTACAAGAATGCTTTTCAGAAAGCGTTAGACGACGTAAAAAAAGTGCTTGAACTTAAACCAGATAATGCCAGCGTATATTATTTTGAAGGATTTATATACTTTAACCTCAAGGACTATAACGGCTGCTATGAAAACATGCGCAAGGCCCTTGAGCTTAAAACCGAAGACAGGGAAGTGTACAAATATCTTGGCATATGCTGCTGCAAACTTGAAAAATATCAGGATGCCGTAAATTATCTTTTTAAAGCATTGGAGTACGGAATACAGGATAAAGCTGTGTATTCAAGCAAAGCGGAAGCGGAATTTCAACTCGGAAATTTCGATAAGAGCGCAGAGGATATTTCAAAAGCTATTGATTTGGATTCCAGGGATTTCTCGTTTTATTTGTTGAGAGCGAGAGTTTACGGAAAGAAAAATATGACGGAAAAGGCTTTAAAAGATTATGAAAAAGTTTTGAAATTCAACTCTTCGAATATTGAGCTCAGAGTCGAAAAAGCGCAATTCCTTTTTAATCATGACGCGTACGAACTTGCCGTAAAAGATTTCACGGAACTTATAAGGCTTGAAAATATGAATGCGGAGTTCTACAGGGACCGCGGTTTATGCTATAAAAAACTTGGAAAAGAAAAGAACGCGCAGGAAGATTTTGAGAAGGCGTGCAAACTAAATCCCGCGATTGACGTTCCTATAGAAAAACCTAAAGCGGAAGCTGACGTAACGGTAAAAAAACAGGAAGCCGCTAAACCTGAAATAAAAGCTGGAGAAGATAAAAAAGAGACTGCCGCAGAAAAAATAAAAGATGAGAAAAAAACGGAAGTTCAGTCAAAACCTCTTGAAGATAAAAAAGAAAATACTGCTGAAATTAAACAGGAACCGGAACAAAAAAAGGAAGAAGCTGCGGCAAAATCAAAAGGAGAAGCAAAGCAGGAGGAAAAAGCTAAAGAAACGAAAAAAGAAGAGAAACTTGCCGCTAAGTCTGAAAATGTATCGGATAAGTTAAAAGAAAAAACAGACGGCAAGAAGGACGATGTTCTGCCTAAGGCGAAATCTTCCGATGTATTGGCACAGGCAGGTAAAAATATTCTCCCGAAAGCTAAAGAGCAGCCTAAAGAAAAAGAAGACAAAGCAGAAAAACCGGGCTTTTTTGCAAGGCTGTTCGGTAAGAAAAGCTCTGTCTCCGGCGATGAGCAGCCTAAAAAAGAAGAATTGAAAAAAACAGAACTTCCTAAAGCCGCTCCAAAGTCTGAACTTCCGAAAGCGGAAGCAAAGACAGAGCTGCCTAAAAAAACAGAGCTTCCAAAGGCTGAACCTAAGACGGAACTTCCCAAAGCTGCTCCAAAATCCGAATTGCCGAAAACGGAAGCTAAGACTGAAAAGCGCGACCCAAAGGCCGCACCGGCCCCGTTAGCTTCAAAAAAGGCTCCGCCCGCGATGAATGCGGATTCTGTTTTCAACAGGGCAAACGCCAATATGAAAAATAAAAAATATGAAGCCGCGCTTGAAGATTTTACTAAAGTTTTGGAAATAGACCCTTACTACCTGCAGGCTTATATACTGAGAGCTGATTTATACATTATGTTTGACGATAAAGATAAGGCGATAAAAGATTTGAGCAGGGCAGCAGAGATATCTCCTGCCTCCGTCCTTGCATACTTTAAACGCGCGGAAATTTATTTTTCAAAAGACATGTTTAACGAAGCTTTTGCGGATTATAAAAAAGTTTCGGAAATAAATCCAAGGCACGGCGGAGCGTATATGGGAATGGGACATATATACGCTAAGCACGGGCAAAAAGAAGAAGCTATTGCCAGTTATCAGCTTGCAAAAAAGTCAGACCTAAAATACGGCAAACCAGCTGATACCGAAATTAAGAAATTGTCAGAACAGTAAAACGGCAATTACGAATTACAAATTACGAATTACGAATCAACGGCAATTAACAAAAACAAATAAAAATTAAAAAATCGCGAACAGCCGATAATAGATTGAATTATTATCGGCTGTTTATCATTTTATGCGGTAAATTTTATGCATTTGCGTCATTAGGTGCGCGTTTGGCAGTTCTTTTAGGATGTAAGAGTAAAATTTGTAAAGGTTTACCGGTTTAGGAATGTCTTTTTTGGTTGTTGACGGCTGGAGTATAAAATGGGTATTCTTTGAAATTTTTTTTATTATTGCCGCGCTTTTTTGTATTTCTTTAAACTTTGTTTTATTTGTTATCACGCATTTAATAAAAGATTTCTTTTTTGAAAGTTTTAAAAACTCTTCATGTTCCTTCCAAAAGCTTTTTTTGCAATCCGAAGCAAGCTTAAAGTCCATTGAAACCACATCGCATAAATTTAGAATTTTTTTAAGCTGTTTAGGCATTGTTGAATTTGTTTCAAGGTATATTGAAAAACCTTCTTTTTTCAGGGCGGGAATAATGTATGCGAGAAAGCCGGCATAAATAAGAGGCTCACCGCCGGTAAATGCTACCGATGGTTTTCCGCATGTAAAACTTTTTTTATTTGCTTTATATGTTTTTTTGATTTGTTTGAGCAGTTCGCAGGCCGTAATATAAACGGCTTTATCTGAAATTTTAATTGAATACGCGGTATCGCAGTAACCGCATTTTATATTGCATCCTGCAAACCTCACAAAAATCTGCGGAAGACCGGTATACAAACCCTCTCCCTGATAAGAAAAAAAGACTTCATATATTGGTGCTGTTTTTAATTCTTTACTACTCACTACTCACTCCTCACTGCTTTTTAAAATAGGATCTCTCACCCCGGCTTCCCGAAAACCTTTTGCCCTGAGTTTGCATGAGTCGCATTTTCCGCAGGGGCTTTTGTCTCCGTTATAACATGTCCATGTAAGTTCATACGGGACATTAAGTTTTATGCCGAGTTTTATTATCTGTGCTTTAGACATCTTCGCGATCGGAGTCTTAACCCGTATTGCTGTCTTTAAAGCTTTTAAAACACCGTTGTAAGCTTTTATAAATGCCGGAGTGCAGTCCGGATAGTTTGAAAAATCAACCGAATTTACTCCTATGAATATTGATTTCGCGTTTATGGATTGCGCGCAGGATAAAGCGAAAGAAAGGAATAATGTATTTCTTCCCGGCACATAAGTTGACGGCACAATACCGGAGATTGTTTTATGAACGGGAATTTTTTTGTTTTTATTTGTTAAAGAATCTTTTAGCCACGGCAGAGAAACTTTAACAACCGAGTAATCTGCTTTTAACAATTTCGCTATTTTTACGGCGGATTTTATTTCTTTATCATGCTTTTGCCCGTAGTCAAAAATAAGACAATGGCACTTATACCCTTTTGATAAAGCGTAATAAAGCACAGCCGTCGAATCCAGACCGCTTGAAAATAATATAACTGCCTTTTTTTCTTTTTTCATTTTAGCGTTAACAATATAAATATTTTTTATTCGGATACAATAGCGGAAGAGCTTTCGCTTTCCCATACTTCCACTTCGCAGACTTTTGCCGTATTTGTTTCGACTTTTTTCAATTCGGCAAATATATAAGCGGCAATATTTTCAGCGGTGGGGTTAATTGTATTAAAAGGGGGAATATCATTAAGGAATTTATGGTCAAGGTAATGCATAATCTTATCCAAATGGGCTTTTATGTCGGTGAAATCAAAAAGCATGCCGGTTTTATCAAGTTCCGTTCCGCAAAACGCCGCGCGCACTTTCCAGTTGTGCCCGTGCATATTCTCGCATTTGCCTTTATACTCTCTCAGACAATGCGCGGAAGCAAAACTTTTTGTAACCGACAATTTATAATTCAAAAGTTTCTCCTAATCATAATCGGGTCTCTTGAAAAACCCTATTTGTCATCCCCGAATGTAGTAATCGGGGATCCAAGTTAGTCGTTAAAAAACATAAGGAATAGATTGCGGATCAAGTCCGCAATGACGATAATAGTAAAAATGGATGCCCGATAGAGACACTCGGGTATGACAAAAAAACATTGCCTTTGTCGTTCGCCGTTGATTCGTAATTTGTAATTGCCGTTATTCCAAGTCTATTTTTTTTACTTTATTTATTTTACCGCTGAAGAATTTCGCGCCGATTTTTTTGAATTTTTCAGGGTTGTCGCTTACGTAAAAAGAGACGCTTCCTTTCTTTTTTGAATCATTAGCAAACCCGTTTTTTGCCAACAGCGTTCCGACTTTCATTGTTATCGCGTCCGCTGAATCTATAAGAGTTATTTTATCTCCGGCTGTTTTACGCAAAACCGTTTTTAAAAGAGGGTAATGCGTACAGCCTAAAACCAAAGTGTCTATTTTTTTTGCTATAAGCGGAGCCATATAAACGTCCGCTGTTTCGGAAGTTATTTTATTGTCGGTCCATCCTTCTTCGACAAGAGGAACAAACAAAGGGCATGCCTGCTCAAATACGTAAGCTTTTGAAATTTTCTTTATCGCTTTCGCGTACGATCTGCTGTTTATGGTTCCTTCCGTTCCGATAATGCCTATTTTGTTTGTTTTCGTTGAAGCCGCGGCTGATTCTGCTCCGGGCTCTATTACTCCTATAACCGGCACGCTTACGCTTTTTTGAAGCGCCGGCAAAGCAAAGGCTGAGGCCGTATTACAGGCCACGACTATAAGCTTAACGTCATTTTTCAATAAAAAAGCCGCTATATCTTTAGAAAATTTTATAACGGTATCCTTGGATTTTGAGCCGTACGGAACATGGGCGGTATCCCCGAAATAAATTAAATTTTCATTCGGAAATTTTTTGTATATTGCGGACATAACCGTAAGCCCGCCGAAACCCGAATCAAAAATGCCGATAGGTTTTTTATTTTGTTTTGGGTTTAATTTTGTCTTTGCGCGCATAATATTTTTTTATTCCTTCATAAATTGAATCCGCTGTTGCAACCTGGAAATTTTTACGGTTAAGTTTTGATTCATCCGAATAGTTGCTTATAAAAGCGCTTTCGACAAGCACGGCAGGCATTTGTGCGCCTCTAAGCACGTAAAAGTTAGCCTGTCTGACTCCTCTGTTCGGGATCTTCAGCCTTCCGGGAGTTTCTCCGGCTATAAAGCTGCCCAGCTCGGAAGACTCGTTAATATATTCATTCACCATCATTGACCATAACATATCCTGAAGCATCGAACGTTTTTTTGAAGGCTTGCCTTCAAGCTCTATAACGGAGTTTTCCAGTCTTGCCGTAGCCGCGGACTGCTCGTCGGTCGCTTTTTCGGATAAGAAGTAAATTTCAAATCCCGTAGCGCTTTTGTTAAAATTCGCGTTACAGTGTATTGAAACAAATAAATCGGCTTTATTGTCATTTGCAATTTTTGTTCTTTCCACCAAAGGTATAAAAGTATCGTCGCCCCTGGTCATAATTACTTCATAATCCGTATCGTTTCTTAAAATTTTTGCAAGCTCATGGGCGATTGAAAGATTGATATTCTTTTCTCTCGTGCCGTTCGGCCCTACCGCTCCCGGATCTTCGCCGCCGTGTCCCGCGTCAACAACAATAATTCTTTTCTTTTTGAGAAGTTTTTTCTTCGGAGCCGTGTTTTCCGGAAGCAAACCTTCAACGCCGGACAGGTCGTCAATAATCGCGTAGCTGTCGTCAACTATGGATTGTTCTTCAAAACTGATTATCTGCACTTTAGCCAAATCCTGATTATCCTGACCGAATTCTATCGGCGAGAGCGTTTCCGTAATTTCGGATCCGCCGGAATCTTCGGCTTGGAGTTTCGCGCTGTCTTTTAAATAATCCGGCAAAGTATCATACTCTTCCGCTTCCGGTACGGATGAATTCGAGAGCATTGTTATGTCTACGGGCAAAGAATGTTCTATATCTACTGCTATTCTGTAAGGGTTTTTAAGTTTTGAAATTTTTACTAATTTAGGCGTTTGCTGAAGATTTATTTTAAATACCGCGTCTTTCCCTTCGGTATTATAAAGAATGTCCATAATCGCGCCGTTGTTTGCGTAAACAAAATCCCTTTGCACCTGTCCGCGGTGAACATTTAAAATTATTGAACCGGACGCTTTTGACACGGTGTAAGGAAGATTTTCACTTAGCTCTATAATTACCTGTGTTTCTTCAGGCCTTGTAAAATACCTTACCGCGGAAATATTCGCGTACGGGATAACATTCAATACATTAGTCTTGCTGTTCCATGAAGTTTCCGCTTGCGCGGCATCGGCAAACTCTTTTAACGTGAGAACTTCAGGCGAAATGTAGAGCTCGCCGTTTATTACTCTTGAAGGCATTTCGGTTTTTGATAATGTTTTGCCGAAGAATACTTCTTTGCTGTTTCCTCTTATAACAACGGTTTTATTGTTGGGGAAAGTAAGAGTAGCCCTTTTGCTAACCTGACCGAATGCCGTATTCGCATTATATATTTCAGCGACTTCTTTTATATGTAAAAAGTCCGTTTTATCGGTTACCGCGTACGCGCTGACGCCGGAAAAAACGTTTCCGTCAATAATTACGAAAACAGGTTTTGTTTTAAGCGTGCCGCTTTTTTCCGCCGCAAATGCCGCCGAAAAACAAAACAGCATAAGGCAAGAGATAAATAAATTAATAAATTTCTTCATTTTTATGTTTAAAAACCACCTTTTTCCCGTCTATGTATAACTCTTTTATCGACGCGTGTCCGTACGCATTAACGGCGATTTTCGCGGAAACTCTATTTATGTTTCTGGCATGTTCTATTTCTTTGCCTTCATCTTCCGGAACAAAGAAATTTTCTATTCCGTAAATTATAGCTGGTCTTGGATATTTGTCAATGAGTCCTTTTATGAACAATCCTTTTGGCGGGCGTTCCGTGTATATGTCTCCGCCGATATAATAGTCCCCGTCTTTTATGAGCGTTACGTAAACGGTTTGTCTGTTGTAAAGGTTTTCTTCATCAACATATCCGCCGTATTCGTTGATAATTTTCTGGTTTTCCGATATTTCGCTTATCTCGTAATTTAAAATCACATAATCGCCTCGGAACAAATCTCTCGGGTCAACCGGAACGGTTCTAAGCATAATTTCCGTGCCGAAATTAAGAAGATACTCTTTGTAGGCAACATAAGAGCTTATCATTAAAAACCACGCCGCAAGTAAAATGAGAAATAAATTTTTTCTATTCACTTAACTTAAACTCCGTTTTTATTGCCCGTCTTTTGTGTTCAAAAAACAATGCCGAGCCTACAAGTATGATTCCGCCCGCAAGAAAAAATATCGAACGCGGCAGAAGTTTCCAGAAAACGTCAAAATATTTAACGGCCATAAAAACTACAAGCCAGAAAATTCCCAAATTAACGTAAAACATTCTTCTTTTCAAATATCCGGACAGTATCAATCCCAAAACCGATAACGCGAAGAAAATGTTTGTGTATATTGTAAGTCCCGAACGATAGCCGTAGTAGTAATACGTATCATACTCAGGCGTAAATATATGCCGGATTATATCCGCGTTGCTAAGCAGAATACAGTACAATAAAATGCAAATCATAAAGATTGTTTCAAAAGTATTTGCTTTTCTTTTAGCGGGATTAAAAATAAATGAGCAAAGAAGAATAAGTATGGAGCCCGCCAGCATCAGGTTGCTTAAATTTAACGAATATCCTTTAAACGAAATAAATAAAGCGTTTGTAATAACCGGTTTTGCAAAGTAATGAAACGTTGTTAAAAATAAACAGAAGAAAATTATAAAAACGGAAATTTTTTCAAAAACCGGAGAAAGATCTTCATATTCCGTTATGAAATCATGCAGTTTTCCGAAAGCAAAAGTAAATAATGCCACTACGGCAAAAAGCATAGCCAAAGAGCCTTCGTAATCGCGAAAAGCGTCGCGGTTAAACATAAATACCGCAAACCATACAAAAAATAATACGCTTACAAGAACCGCAACGGCTTTTGATTTGAACAAATACACAAATGGTAAAATCGACAGCATCCATATTAATACTAAAAGGTTCAGGTTGTGGGTTGATTCGATGTGGTATATTTGCGCCGTAAGAAAGATTGCCGCGCCGAAAAGCATTGTGCTCAAAAACATAAGAGAACTGCCTGTTTTCGGATAGTTTTTATTTTCGTATTCAAGATAATATCCGCCGTAAGCCGCGGCTAATGTCAATGCCATAAGCGAGAAAATTTTGACAAGATGAGGAATCTGCTGCCAGTTTGCGGCAATAAAGAGAATAGCTCCGATACCCACAAGTACCGAGCCTATTATGGAAAAAGTGAAGATGATTTTTTTTGATGTCTTTTCGGAAGATTCTTTTTCAATATCGGCAAGCATCTGTTTTGCCTGCTGAGCGTTTATCAAACCTTCGTTAAGCCATTTCTCAATGTGTTTTTTCATTTTATATGATAATTATACATAAAATACAGGCATAATAAAAATTTCGTTCCCAATTATCGCTTGTTGAACGGTATTTACGATATGTACATGCGAAGTGTTTTTATAATTTCATTAAGATCAAGGGGCTTGCCTATATGTCCGTTCATACCGGCTTCAAGACAGCGCTCAATATCTTCCTTAAATACGTTCGCGGTCATGGCTATTATCGGCACAGTTTTGGCTTTTGGATTGTCAAAAGCCCGAATTCGGCGCGTGGCTTCAAACCCGTCCATCTCGGGCATTTGCAAATCCATGAAAATCACTTCATACTTATCCGGCTCTTCGCAAAACATACGGACAGCTTCCGCGCCGTTTACCGCGCAAGTTATGTCTAACGACGTCGGTTCAAGCAATGCCGTCACAATCTCGCGGTTAATGTCTATATCCTCCGCCAGTAAAACTCTGTGTCCTCTAAAGATGCCGGAAATATCCGCCGCCTTATCAGTGTGCTGCTCAGGCGCTTCGAGATATTCGCTTATCATATCCGCAAGCCCTTGCTTTTTAATTTTAGCGCGTCTCATTTTGGTGGTAAAGGCGAACGTGGACCCTTTTCCGATTTCGGATTCAACCCATAGTTCTCCGCCCGTCATTTCAACAATAGTCTTGGAAATTGCAAGCCCGAGACCCGTTCCTCCGAATTTGCGCGTAGTATCGGTTTCAGCCTGCGTAAAAGCCCGGAAAAGACGGGCTTGCTGCTCTTTGCTTATGCCGATACCAGTATCGGCTATGGTTATTTTTATACTGCAGATTCCGTCTTCCTCTCCTAAAAAGTAAGTATTAAGGCTGATAGACCCTTCTGCCGGCGTAAACTTTACCGCGTTTTCAAGCAGGTTTGTTATAACCTGCGCCAGACGCTGGTCGTCGCCGATCATGATTTGCGGAATCTTTCTGTCTACATTTACGGTAAACTTTTGCTTCTTTTCCTTCATGCGGAAATTAATAACGTTGACGACCCGCTGAAGCATTTTTTCAAAATCAAATTCTACCGGCGTGAGTTCCAGTTTGCCGGCTTCAATTTTAGACATATCCAAAATATCATTAATAATGCCAAGCAGATGCTTTGAAGCGTCGTTAATTTTAGTAAAGCTGTAATTTTTCCGCTCTATATCTGCGGCGGATATGCCTATATTCGTCATGCCGATGATAGCATTCATCGGCGTGCGTATCTCGTGGCTCATATTGGCAAGAAAATTACTTTTTGCCTTATTTGCGGATGTAGCGTTATTAAGCGCCTCTTTTAGTTTGTCCTCTATTTCTATACGCTCGGTCATATCATGAAAACTTACAAGAAGTCCGTCATTGAGTTCGCTCTCATAAGCAAACGGAATAACGCTTACGGAAAAGTTTCGCGCATTACGCGACGAGCCTACATAGAGTTTTGCGTCAGAGGAGTGAATTTCGTTTGTTTTGAGAACTTTTTTAAAGATATTTTCCATATACTCAATCCATACATCGTCGGCAAATAAGGAAAATACCTGCCTGAAAGATTTGTGCTGCAAAAATTCGAGAGTTGGGATGCCGGTAAGTGTTAAGAAACTTTTTGTGGACAGCAGAAACTTCATCGCGCTGTCAATGAGAATGATAATGTCCGGAGTGTTCTCCATAATGACTTGAAGCTGCTTTCCCTGCTTTGATTTTTCCACGGCAATAACCGCGCTGAGGTTTTCCTTGGCGCTTGTAACGTTTCTGTATTTCATCATATTGTCATTAGCCAGATTAAGCTGGCGTGTAAGTTTTTTATTTTCCAGCCTGAGATGTTTAATTTCTTCGGCTAATTTCTCAACTTCAATCGTACCCAAGGTACCTCCCCAATTGGCACAGTAAATTTAAAATACGCAGGCGATAACCGTATTGTTATGGAAGCTGTTTGCGTTTGCCGCGTTTCTAACGGGACAAACTTCTCCTCCGGAATAGCCGAATATATACGGGATCCTTTTATCAATAGTTTTATTTACTATTTCCGTTTCCGATAAAATCTCGGTGCCTAACGCGTAGCTTCTTGCAAGGCATGAGTGCAGTATAAGAGTGCTTATGTTTTCGGTTTGCAATATGTTCTCAATAGTGCGCACGGTAGTTCCGAGAACGTCTTTTTTGTCCCACATTCCGAGATTAAATTTTGTTCCTTCCGGTATCAGGCCGCCGCATATGCCGTGCCCGTCTTCGCTCCATGACAATAAAACTCTGGATACCGGGACTCCTTCGCCGCCGTAATCAAGGATAAACGGTATTGAGTGGAGCACGTCTTTGATTTTTCCGTTTTCGGCCAACCCCATCTTTTCCATATATTTAAGGATTGAACAGCCGTTGACTTCTTTTACAATGTTTCCGTCGGACTTGGTGATTGTCGCTGTTTGCGAGAAAATGTATTCGGGTGAAAACGACGCGTAAATGAATTTAGGGTTAATGTTCCCGCTTGCGGCAATAATACCGTAAAAATCTCTTCCGACCTTATCATTGAATACGACATAGCTGTCTAAATAATTCACCGTGTTGTCTATGGCAAGCGTACCGAAATTAGGCACTCCGCCCGAAACCTTATTAAGCGCATCGACATAATTATCTCCCGCGTATTTAAGCATTAACGGGGCGGCGCTGAGGATAAGCTTCGGAGTCTCGGCATGTCCCGAGAGGGCGTTTTTATACATTTGTTCAAACGGCTTTTCCAGCCCGTTTTCAAGAGATGGGGAACAAGCAGCGGTAAATACGACATCATCGGAGGTAATCATCAGGATAGAGAAATCAAGCTGGCCAAAGCCGCGGTTCGTTGAGATTGCGGTAGTGGTGGTTCCGATGATCGGGAATTTGAGCTTTTTATAAAGCTCCGCAACTATGCCGTTTGTTGCGAATTCATGATAACAAAGGACAACGGCTACCGTGCTTTTTAAACAATTTTTTTCCGGTTCAAGCTGTTCCAATATTTCTGATACGGCAAGTTCAACATTATCAATTTCGTTTGTAAACGCAGAATAAGATTTGATCATTTCTGTCACCTCTCTATAAAATATTGTTTTGTATATAACCGGACATCTTAAATTTTTGCCAGATAAACAGAAAAATTATAGTACTTATAAATAATATCAACAATAGAAAATCCGCTTTTTTTAAGCATATCAATATGAGTCATCAGCTGGGCAGGCCTGTCTTCCGCATAATAGTTCGGCAGCCACTTGTCCGTTATTTCCTGTTTGGAAACATTTTTTCTCATAAAGCTCTTCCATTTTTCCATATATGCGTTTTGTATGATATCATCTTCACCTAAAACAACGTCAATATTGATGAAGACGCCGTCAGGCGTTAATGCTTCGTATATTTTCTTATAAAATTCTAATTTTGCATTATCATTTTCCAGATGATGAAGAGCTAATGACGATACGATTAAATCATATTTTTCAGGGAAAGCAAAACTGTTGAAATCCGCTTGAATATATTTGCCGCTGCCGGCTTTAGTTTTTGCTATTTCGAGCATATTGGGGGAAATATCAACGCAGGTAATATCAGCGTTTTTAAAATTACTTTTTATTTCTTTTGCTATTGTACCTGTTCCGCAGCCTAAATCTATTATTGAAAAACTGCTGTCTTTCGCAAAAGGAATAACGGAAACCAGCGCCTCGATCATATCGTTATAATGAGGAATAAGTTTTTGAATGATAGAGTCAAACTCTTTTGCTTCTTCTTCAAAATGAACTTTTATTCTGTCGATAATCATATTTTATCCTTTTATTGAGCAATTATACATAAAATATAAAAACAATGAAAGATTTTCTGTTTTCAATATATAAAGGTTTTTTTTGTATAATAAATCACGGCATATTTTTTACAAAATTAAATAAGCGAGGCATTATGAATCTAAAAATTTACACGGCGGCGGTTGCGTTTTTTTCTTTATCTCTTTTATTTTCTGCGTGCGGCAAGGGTATTGAAAAAATACCGGAAGTTCCAAAAGTCGTAGGAGTTCAAAGCATAAAAAGCGACATTTTGTGGGATATCGAATATCCTGCGCAGGCCGCGGGTTCTCTTGAAGTCGAAGTGCGCGCGCAGGTAGGCGGCATACTGAAGGAAAAGATGTTTAAGGAAGGCGAGTTTGTCGAGGCCGGAAAGCAGCTGTTTCTTATAGATCCGGAACCGTATCAGGCAGCTTATGATAAAGCGAAAGCCGGACTTGCCAAAGCCAACGCCGCACTGACAAAAGCGCAGGCCGACTATTCCAGAATGAAATCTCTTTTCGCGCAGGACGCGGTAAGCAGGAAAGATTATGACGACGCTAATGCCGCGTATGAAAGCGCTAAAGCCGAAGTTGAAGCCGCCAAAGCCAATCTTAAAGACGCTGAAATCAATTTAAAATATACCAAAGTTGTCGCGCCGATTTCAGGAATAACGGGCGCCTCTCTGCAGGATATAGGAAGCCTTATTTCCGCAGCCGGCGACAAGGGATTGCTTACCACTATAGTCCAGATTAATCCTTTGCAGGCTGTGTTTTCAATACCCGGTTCAAACGCGGACAGCGCCAAAAAAGGGCTTGTCTCCGGCAAACTGGAAACGCAAAAACCTATCGGGCAGCAGGCAATAACGGTTAAAGCTATAATTGACGATGATATTGTTTATCCTTTTGACGGAAAACTTATTTTTCTTGATAACAAGCAGGACGCAAATACCGGTTCAATAGCAGTGAAAGCCGAATTTCCAAATCCCGAAAGTAAAAGGCTGATGATGCCGGGAAGATTTATAAGAGTTAAACTAGAAGGAGTCACATATAAAAACGCGGTAATAGTTCCGCTGACTGCCGTTTTGGAAACGGCCGCAGGTCCTGCCGTATACGTGATAGGCGGCGATAATATAGCGAAATCCGTTCCCGTAACTTATACGATCGCAGGCAATCTGGCAATAATTACTTCGGGTCTTGAAGGCGGAGAAACGGTTGTTTCCGAAGGCGTAATAAAAGTAGTTCCGGGAAAACCCGTGGAAGTTCAGAAAGAAGAATTCGAACTTCCGGAAAAATACAGAAAGTCAGTTAGTAGTGAATAGTGAGTAATGAGTAATTTTTGAGTGCGCTTTGCGCACCTGGAATAAGCGGAGCAAAGCTACGCACAACAACTACTCACTGGAGGAAAAGATGTTCTCAAAATTTTTTATTGAAAGGCCGATATTTGCCACCGTAATTGCGCTCATAATTTTTATAGCGGGCATTATAGCAATGCGCAACCTTCCTATAGAACAGTATCCAGATTTGACTCCTCCGTCAATTTCTGTTCAAGCGCAGTATCCGGGCGCGAGCGCGGAAATCATAGCCGAAACGGTTGCCGCTCCTTTGGAAGGACAGATAAACGGCGTTCAGGATATGATATACATGAATTCCGTTTCAGACAGCAACGGATATTTAAATCTTATGGTTTATTTTAACATTGGCACGAATCCCGATATGGCGATGATAAACGTCAACAACAGGGTTCAGGCCGCGATGAATCTGCTGCCCGAAGAAGTACGCAAATACGGCGTTACAGTAAATAAAAAATCTTCGACAATGCTGCAGCTTATGGCGTTTACTTCACCTAATAATACCTACGATTTGATTTACGTCGCCAATTACGTTCTTTTAAACGTCATCGACGAGCTGAAAAGAGTTGAAGGCGTAGGCGACGCGACCCTTATGAGCAAAAGCGATTACGCCATAAGAATATGGCTGAGCCCCGACAAACTTAAACGGTTCAACCTTACGCCTGCGGACGTTTATTCCGCGGTTGCGGAACAAAACAGGCAAAGAGCCGCAGGAAAAATCGGGCAGCCTCCGGTTACCGTGGAAGTGGACAGGACTTATTCCATTATTGCTGAAAGCAGGCTTACAAGCCCCGCGGAATTCAAAGAAATTATCATCAGGGCAAATCCCGACGGAACAACTTTAAAACTCGGAGATGTCGCCAGAGTTGAACTGGGCGCTATGAGTTATGATATTGAAAGCAGCAAAAACGGCGTTCCCGCGATGGCGGTCGCCGTTTATCTTTCTCCGGGCGCCAACGCGATAAAAACCGCCGACGGAATAAACAAAAAAATGGCGGAACTTGCCGAAAAATTTCCCGCCGATCTGCAACATTCTGTGGTTCAGGATTCAACGGTCTTTGTGCGCGAATCCATAAAAGAAGTAACTCACACTCTTATTGAAGCAATACTTTTGGTGTTTTTAGTTGTATTTTTATTTTTGAAAAGCTGGCGTCCGACGCTTATACCATGCGTCGCCGTGCCGATTTCCATAGCCGGCGCTTTCGCGGGAATGATGCTTATGGGATTTTCGATAAACACTTTGACATTGTTCGGAATTGTCCTTGCCATCGGCATAGTCGTTGACGATGCCATTGTGGTGATAGAAAACGTGGACAGAATTATGGAAGAGGAAAAACTTCCGGTAAAAGAGGCGACGATAAAAGCGATGTCGGAAGTTTCCGGACCGGTAGTCGCGATAGTTTTGGTTTTATGTTCCGTCTTTGTGCCGATAGCCTTTATGGGCGGTTTCACGGGAGTTATGTATAAACAGTTTGCGATTACCATAGCCTTTTCCGTAGTTGTTTCCGGGCTTGTTGCGCTGACTTTGACGCCGGCTATGTGCGCCATGCTTCTTAAAAAAGAAGAAAAAAAGGAAAAAGGTTTCTTTGCGGCTTTTGACAGACTGTTTGATAAAATTACAAATTTTTACACCGGGAAAGTCGCGTTTTTCGTAAAACATGTTTCAACCGCTTTGATTGTAGTTCTGATAATATGGCTTGCGGCCGGACTTATGTTTAAAAAAATCCCCGGAGCGCTTTTGCCGGCTGAAGATCAGGGCTATATAATGGCCGCGGTTATGACAGACCCTGCGTCGCCCGTTTCAAGAACAAGAGAGGCGGTAAGAAAAGTCGAAGATATCATTTTATCCATACCCGGCGTCAGGGAAGAACTCAATTTTTCGGGATTTGACATAATAAGCGGCGCAGCCCAAAGCAATGCCGGCGGATTTTTCATACGTCTTGACCCGTGGAGCGAAAGAAAAGGCATTAAGAAGTCGGCCAGAGGAATAATTTACCAGATAGCGCTGAGATCCGCGAAAGAAGTTCCGGAAGCGTTTGTCATGCCGTTTAATCCTCCGGCGATTATGGGATTAAGCACTACGGGCGGGCTTGAAGGCTATATACAAAGCAAAGGCGGCGGTTCGTTAAAGGAACTGGCGTTTAAAACCCAGGAAGTGGTAGAAGAGCTTTCAGCCAGACCCGAACTTACCGGAGTAAGGACTAATTTTAACGTCCTGTCTCCGAAATACAGAATGAAAGTCGATACCGTAAACGCGCACTCTAAAGGCGTAACATTGGACAATTTGTACGCGACTATGGCGGCGACTTTTGGGCAAACTTACATAAACGATTTCACAAAATCCAACAGAAGTTTCAAAGTTCTGATGCAGGCGGACGGCGATTACAGGGCGCGTCCTGAAAATTTATCGGGAATTTTTGTGCGTTCAAGTAAAGGCAATATGATACCGCTGTCCAATCTTGCCGTTTTGGAAAGGACATCGGGACCCGATATGGTGGAACATTTTAACTCTTTTCCGTCGGCAAAAATTCTTGCCAATCCGGCTTCCGGCTATTCGAGCGGGCAGGCCATAAAAGCCGTTGAAGAAGTTTGCGCGAAAGTTTTGGGAACAGATTACGCTCTCGCGTGGACGGGTTCCACGTATCAGGAAAAACTTTCTTCAAGCAGCGCTTCGTCGGCTTTAATTCTTGGCATAATATTCGTTTTTCTTATACTTGCCGCGCAATACGAAAAATGGAGTTTGCCGCTTGCGGTTCTTTCCGCGCTTCCTTTCGCGGTTTTCGGCGCTTTGCTCGGCATTATGGTAAGAGGCATGCCTAATGACATTTATTTTCAGGTGGCGCTTATCACTCTTGTCGGCCTTGCGGCTAAAAACGCGATACTTATCGTAGAGTTTGCGTCGGAGCTTAATATAAAGCACGGTCTTTCTTACGAGGAAGCCGCTATAAAAGCTTCGAAAATGCGTTTCAGGCCTATAATAATGACTTCGCTGGCGTTTATCTGCGGCTGTATACCGCTTGCGATAAGTTCAGGAGCGGGAGCGGCAAGCAGGCACGCAATAGGCACTGCCGTAATAGCAGGAATGATAGGCGCGACCGCCATAGCGCCGTTTTTTATACCGTACTTTTTCGCGCTGATACTTAAACTTGCCGATAAATTAAGTTTTAAAAAGAAAAGCGGGGAATCTAAATGAAAAAATTAATAATGTTTTTTTCGGTATGTTTTATTCTGTCTTCATGCACAATGGGGAAAGATTATGCCAGACCGCAGATTGATTTGCCCGAAGGCTCTTCCGTTGACGCGGGCGCGTATTCTTCCGACAGATGGTGGGAAAGTTTTAACGATGACGTTTTAAACAAACTTGTGCAAAAAGCTCTTTCGTATAATCAGGATTTAAAACTTGCGATCGCAAGAGTCGACGAAGCAAGGGCTGTCGCGGGAATCTCAGAGGCTTCAAAAAAACCGTCGTCAACGGCTGTGTTGGAAGGCAGCGACGCAGGCGGCAGGGAAAGTTATTCTCTCAGCGCCGGAATGTCTTACGAGATCGATTTATGGGGAAAATATAAAAGATTGTCGGAATCGAAAAGAGCCCAGCTTCTTGCAGCCCAGGCAAACAAGGATGCCGTCAAAATCGCTTTGACTGCGGAAGTCGCGAAAATATATTTCGCTTTGCGTTCAAATGACGCGCAGCTCACGATAGCCGAGCGTACGCTTGAAGCAAGAAGAGAAACTGTTGAAATATACAAAAAACGGCTGGCGGAAGGATTAGTGTCAAACCTTGATTTGCAAAGAGTTACGGCGGAAATGTATTCGGTTGAAACTAACGTTCAAAGCATAACAAAGGCCATAGGCGAAAATGAAACGGCTTTATCGGTGCTTATAGGGTCTAATCCCAGAGAAATAGCAGGCGGAAATATAGAAAGGGGCAAAGAAATTGAAAATATTGCGGTTATACCCGAAGTGCCCGAAGGCATACCTTCAAACCTGCTTGAAAGAAGACCCGACATTATGCAGGCTGAAGAAATTCTGGTTTCAGCGAACGCCGAAGTCGGCGCTGCAAGAGCCGCGTATTTTCCTTCGATAAGCTTAACCGGAGGATACGGTTATGCAAGCCCGTCTCTTGCCGATTTGTTTTCTAACGGAATATGGCATTTTGCCGGTTCTGTCGCACAGCCGGTTTTTCAGGGCGGCAAGCTGAAAGAACAGCAAAAACAGGCGCAGGCAAAATACGATCAGGCGCTTGCTTCTTACAATAAAACCATTCAAAACGCTTTCAAAGAAACTTTGGATGCTTTAAACGCGAACAAAATTAACAGGGAAACCGTAATTTCCGTTGAAAACCAAAAAGAGGCTTTGCAAAAAGCGTATTCGATAGCGTTGAAACAAAAAGAAGCGGGACTAATAGGGCTTCTTGACGTTTTAGATTCAGAAAGAAATTTTTTGGCAGCCGAACTTTCATATGTTAAAGCAGTACAAAACCGGCTGAACGCCGTTGTAGACGTTAACAAGGCGCTAGGCGGAGGCTGGAGTTATGAATAGAAACGGTAATGGTTTATCCGGGGAATTTTATGTTTTATCAAGATTATTAAGGAAAGGATTGGACGCTTCATTGACATTCGGCAACACAAAAGCTGTTGATATATTTGTAAGAAATCCTAATACAAGAAAAAGTTTTAATATAGAAGTTAAAACCACAGCTTTAGAAAAAGAATATGGAGGGAAATGGGGAAAACATTTGTTTTGGTGGTTGAAGGAAAGTATTTTGGAACGGAAGGAATATAGCGATAAATCTTTTTATTTTGCTTTCGTTTGGCTGCAGCCTAATGATAACTATGAAGTTTTTATTGTTCCCGGTAAAGAAGTAATAAATTATGTGCGGTTTGCCAGAAAAAAAGCAACTGAATTGGGGTTAAAGCAAAATTATGACGTTCGTATCGGAGATAGTACAGAATATACGCTTGATAAAAAAAAGTACAAAAATAATTTTAATCCGTTTATCAAGTAATACTTTTTGGCGGTTATAAAAATAAAAAAAGACGTTTGAGAGTTTGAGCATTGAACTCTTCAAATGTCTTTTTTTGCAGGCAATTGAAAATTATTTTGCAAAGGATTTTGACAACGGCATGATGTACGCCTTCGGCGCATGATGTCGCTGCGCTAATGATGTATTGCCTTCGGCAACATGATGTAATGTGTCCTGTCGTTAATGTGTACGAAGTACATACATCATTTCCGAAGGATACATCATGCATGCAGTGCACACCATGTCCCGCAGGGACACATCATTGCCTTTATGGAGGTGGCGGGAATCGAACCCGCGTCCGAAAATGCTTCAGTACGACCGCTACAGGCTTAGTCCGGAAGATTTATCTCGTTTATAATGCCGTCTCCGGACGGGATTACATTATAAACCAGCGCCGTTTTGATTTCATTTCAGACTGACGGCACAAGCCGCCCGAAACTAACCTGCCCTTGTCGTTTTATCCCTATAGCAGGTGTCTAAGGTAAAACGAAGCCGCTTAAGCGGCTATTGGCAATAACCCAAATCCCATCATTGGCATGGGATTTACGTTCTGCACTGGAACGATATTGATATCGTTGTTTATTTTGCGGTCGATTTTTACGGAGCCATCGACCAACTCCGGCCTGCTGTCTGTACCTCTGACCATCTCCGTCGAGACCTGTACACCCCCGTTAACGGCAATGATGTGTCCTTGCGGACATGATGTGCACTACGTGCATGATGTATCCTTCGGAAATGCTGTATGTACTTCGTACACATAAACGACAAGGACACATTACATCATGTTGCCGTAAGGCAATACATCATTAGCGAAGCGACATCATGCGCCGAAGGCGTACATCATGTCTTTGATTTTTTTCTCTTTTTTTCAAAGAACTTTCTTATTATATCAGCGCACTCATCTTTCAGTATGCCGCTTTTAAATTCTATTCTGTGGTTCAGCTTTTTATTATTTGTGATTTTGAAAACACTGCTGCATGCACCTGCTTTTTTATCGTATGCGCCGAAAAAAATTTCTTTTATTCTGGCATTCACCAAAGCGCCGGCACACATTGTGCACGGTTCTATTATAACATAGATACTGCAGCCGTTCAAACGGTAATTTTCAAGTTTTTTTGAAGCTTTTCTCAGCGCGACGATTTCCGCGTGCGCCGTAGGGTCTTTATCAATTATACATCTGTTAAACCCTTTTGCGATTATTTTATTGTCTTTTACTATAACAGCCCCGACAGGAACTTCGCCGATATCCTGCGCCTTTTTCGCCTGCTTAAGCGCCTCTTTCATAAAGTAAATGTTTTTTTTTAATTGTTCATTGTTCATTGTTATTTGTTAATTGCCTTTTTCAAGGTATTTTTCCAAAAGTTCTCTGATGTCCTGCGGAAATCTTACGGGTTTCAACGATTTATTTACAAACGGGTGTTTTGTTTTTCCGGTAACAAGAACTTTATCTCCGTTTTTCACTGCATATGAGCAGGTTATGCTGGCAGCGGTTATTTCGCTGAGTCTTGTTTCTATTGTTATAAGGTCATCATATTTTGCCGGCGCGTGATAGCTGCATTCCGCATAAATTACGGGAAAGTAGAATCCCCGTTTTTCAATAACGCTGTAAGGCAGGCCCGCTTCCCTGAGCAATTCGGTTCTGCCTCTTTCATAAAAAGTCAGATAATTCCCGTAATAAACCATGCCCATTTGGTCAGTATCGGCATATGCCACTCTTATTTGTAAAACATTTGCCATGACAGCTCCTTATTTAGAGGCTTAGAAGTTCGGAAGTTCAGCAGCTCGGAGAAGCTCTGGTCGTTTTGTCTTTGTTTTTTGCCGTTGCCGAGCTGCTGAGTTGCCGAACTTCCGCCTTTAAAATTTAATGAGAATTATATTATTTTTTCCTTATACGGTCAAGGTTTCAAAAAATCAAAAACTCATTGACAAATTAACAGATTTCTTATATACTCAAAATGATAAATATATCAAAAATATACTCAAAATAAGACGAAAATGGAGCTGGAATTGAATGCCAACATAACGAAAAAGACCATAGGCTTGATTGTATGCGGTTTTTTTTTATTAACTTTTGTTCCTGAAAAGGTTTTAGCCGCGTCTTCAATGTCAAATGCCGCGAATGATGACTTTTTGAACCAGGCTATGAAAATCGCGGAAGCCAGAAACAGAAGAGTTTTGGTGGCTGCCGATCAGGTTAGGCTTGCGGAAATAAGAGTTATCAGGGCAGGCCGTTCGTTTTTTCCTCAGGTACTGTTACAGCAGAGAACTTCCAAAGGTAAAACCAAGATGGGGCAAAATATGCCAAGTCTTGCCGACGCGGAATATAACTCGGAAGAATACGGAGTGAGAGCGATCCAGACGATTTATGAAGGTTATAGGACCAAAGGCACTTACAGATATGAAGTCATGATGGTTGACGCAGCAAGATTTAATTATACTAAAACGCGCGAAGAACTTTTCGCAAGCATTAAGCTTGCCTATTATGAGTACCTTACTTTGAAGCAGGAATATAAAGCTCTGAGCAAAGCTTTTGATATTGTAGACCAGCTTATGACAAAAGTCAGAAAGGAGTTTAAGGCAAGGGCTATTTCCGACTTGGACATGACCGAGGCTGAAAATTTTAAAGATAAAGTCGAAGACATGCTTTCCGCTTCGAGAATAAATTTGGATTTTTCCACAAAAAGACTTATAGAAACCATCGGCGTTAATACTCTTGACGATATTAACGCGGTTGTTTCCGACGAATTGACGGACGATACGCCGGAAATCACTTTTACCATTCAGGATTTGCTCAGCTTCATTCTTACGAATAATCTTGATGTGCAGACGGCGAAAATTCAGGCTTTAATGGCTGACATGAGGATAAGAATTAACCGCGCGAAAGTTATACCTAAATTTTATGTTGAAGGCTTTTACGGCAGGAGCGGCGAAGCTTTTACCACCGAGCCTCTGAATCTTACGGCCGCATGGAGCGTTGTGGGAAGGATGTCATGGAGTTTGTGGGGAAACTCTCTGGAAGTCGCGTATGACAATGAAAGGACTGACCCCTCGACCATAGTTGACGCCAGCAAAAGAATAGAGACGACTACGTGGGACGTAAGACTTTCCCTGCTTGATGATATAACTTATTTTGTAGACGCGAAGGAAGGGAGCGTCGGGTTAAATCAGGCAAATGCCGATTTTGTGGATACGCTCAAAACAAGAAGACTTGAAGTTGAGAGAGCTCATAACGACTATCTTAATTCGCTTAACAGCTCGCGCACGTACAGAAAAGAGATACAGCTCAGGGAAAGAAAGCTTGCTTTGATGAGAAAAAGGAACGATTTATATGAAGTTCCGACAGTGAGCCTCATGGAAGAATCCTGGAAATACGCGGAAGCAATTTCAGCGTATTCAAGAGTGACATTTCAGAATCATGCCGCCGTGACGGAAATGGAAAGGCTTACGCTCATGCCTTTGAGATAAAACAGTTTGAATTTATATATATTTTACCGGAGGGTGTTTTGGAAAAGATTAAATATTACTTTTTTATGATTAAGGACAATCTTTCGCATACGCTTGCCAATTACAGGGCGCAGTCGCCTGAAAGATTTAAAAAGATGGTTTATTTTTTGGCGATTACCATGTTTTTGATTTTCGCGGGTATTACGGTTTATCTGCTTTTTATCAAAAAAAATGCCGCTGAGGAACAGAAGGATAACCTTATTCAGGTAAAAGTAATAAGAGTAGTAAAACAGGATTATACCGAAAAATATAATATTATGGGAACCATTAGGGGCGCTATTGAAAATGATATGCGTTTTGAGATAGAAGGATATCTTGCTAAATATTATTATAAAGAAGGAGATTTTATACCGAAAGGCAATCATATTTGTTCTCTTGACCCTACAGACGCTTTAACAAAGGCGGATTACGCGCAGAGTAAATACAGAAGCGAAAGTTCCGCTTTTATGGCCGCGAAAGAAAGATATCAAGTTTATGAAGAGTTATTCAGAACGAAAGCTTTGGCGGAAAGCAAGCTTTATGAAGCAAAATTTGAAATCCAGTCTGCGGAAGCGCGCGTGAAAGCCGCGCTGTCGGAGCTTGAGCTTGCGCAGTCGAACCTTAAAAAGACTAACCTCGCGGCGCCAAGCGACGGAATACTCGCGCAGATAATAATAAAACCCGGAGAATATGTTACTCCGCAGGACGTTGTCTGTAAATTTATAAGCAATTCCGGAACAAATCTTGAAGTCGATATTCCTGAAAAAGACATACAAAGGCTCGCTGTCGGGCAAATAGTTAAAATTTTCAGCGACTCTTACCGCGACAGGGAGTTTGACGGAGTTCTCTATGAGATTTCACCGGTGGTAAATCCCAGAACCAGAACTTTTAACGTTAAAATAAGAGTTGAAAATGAAAAAGGAGAACTTCGTTCGGGAATGTTCGGAAGAGGAGTAATTCATCTTAAAGTATGGAAAAATGTCGTTCTTGTCCCATCCGACAGCGTCATATCTCTTAACAATACGACATTTTTGGTGCCTGTAGTCGCTCCCGATTCAAGAACTCCCGGACAGGGCATAATCCAGATGAGACCCTGCGTCATAGGCGATAAAGTAGGCGACAGGACTGTTGTCCTGGAGGGGTTAAACATCGGAGAGCTTGTAGTGTCCGAAACGCAGGGGCAGCTGTCTGACGGCACCGAAGTGAAATTTTTAGAAGTTACTCCCGATGAAGAAGCCGCTCCCGCAGAGTATTAAAATGGTATCTCTAAAAACTTATAAAAATCGATGCAATCCAAAGAGCGCTGAACTTGTTTCAGCATCTCGGAAGTTTACTTCCGTAACTCTTTTCAGCATCAGGGTGACATAGTGAGGATATTTTTAGAGAAATCCAAAAACTAACTTAACTATGTTTATTGAATTAGGTATAAAAAGGCCTGTTACCACTCTTATGATAGTGCTTGCATTGATGATGTTTTCATCTATCATGCTGGTACGTATCCCCGTTGAATTAAATCCCAACATGCAGACAGGAATGGTCAGCGTAATAACCAGACTGCGCGGAGGCGTCGCTTCCAGCGAAGTTGAAAAATACGTTACCCGTCCGCTCGAGGAAGTTTTTTCGGAGCTTAGCGGCTTAAAAGAAATGATTTCTTCGTCGAAAGAATCGGAATCCAACATAATGATGACGTTCCATCACGGCGTTGATACGGATTTTATCATCATTGACATACGCGAAAAGCTTGCTATGGTAAGGCACCTCCTTCCGAAAGAAACAGAAAAACCTATTATCGCGAAATTTGAACAATCCGACGCGCCGATAATGATTATTTCGCTGAGTTCCAGTAAGCACAGTCCGGAACAGCTCAGAGAAATAGCCGAAGAACAGATAAAAGAAAAGTTAATGCGCGTTTCGGGAGTTGCAAACATTGAAATCGGCGGAGGCCGTGAAAGAAAACTGCTGATAGAGATAGATAACGCTCTATTGCTCAAGCACAGTCTTCCCATTCTTGAAGTGGTCCAAAAAATAAATTTGTCGAACATATCAATCTCGGCCGGAAATATAATAGACGGAAGAGATAAAGATTATGTCATAAGAGCGACAGGCGAGTATAACGATATAAGAGAAATTGAAAACACCGGCATAGCTCTTACCAGCGCAGGTTCGATTATAAGGATAAAAGATATTGCCACGGTAAAAGACTCTTATTACGAGCCGACGTCTTTCGCAAGGCTTAACGCGAGCGACGTCGTATCTTTATACATTCAAAAAGAGTCTACGGCTAATACTATAAGCACCGCCAGAGACGCTCTGAGAGTAATTGACGGCTTTCAAGGCGTATTGGATGAAAATATTGTAGTAACGGTGGTTAAAAACGACGCCGAGTACATCATTAAAGCGATACGTTCCCTGTGCGAAGCGCTTGTAGTCGGGGCTCTTTTGCTGGCGGGAATTTTATTCCTTTTTATCCGCAATATGAGAAACATCATTATAGTCGGAACCACTCTTCCGCTCAGTCTTTTTATGTCTATTCTGCTCATGTATTTTACGAAACAGACTTTCAATGTTATGACGCTCAGCGGCCTTGCCATGGGTATGGCAAACGTTATGGACAACGCCATAGTCGTTATTGAAAATATATCGTTTCATCATCACAGAAAAACGTTTAAAACGAAAGAGGAGCTTGTCGTTAAAGGAACGGCCGAGTTATGGCAGCCTATTTTCGCTTCAACCGTCACGACGATAGTCGTGTTTCTTCCCCTTGTGTTTTTGGAGCCCGAAATAAGGCAGCTTTACATACCTTTCGGCGCTACGATTACTTTTGCTTTGATAGCCTCTCTTATAAGCACGATGATTTTTGTGCCTCCCCAGATATTCAGATGGCAGAATAACTTTGAACTTGAATTTCAGAGCTGGTACATGAAAATAAGACTGTATTACGGAAAAATGCTCAAATTCGTTTTCAGAAGACAGACATACGTGTGGATTTTTGTTTTCGCTTTGTTTTTGATTTCGTTAAAGATACTGCAAAGCAGAGATTCCGAGTTTCTTGACGCCGGAGACGTAAACACTTTCAGAATAGGAATACAGTTTCCTCCCGCTACGCGCATAGAAATTTCCAACGAAATCGTAAAAAAGATGGAGAAAGATCTTCTGTCATACAGGGATGACGTTGAAAGGGTTTCGTCAAAAGTAGAAAAACTGCACACGTTTGTCGAAGTAAAAGTTTACAAAAACGCGGAATATTTTAAGGAAGAGTTTCGAAAGCGTTTTGCCGAGTATACTCCGGCTTTTGTGTATTATCAGGATTCAAACGCCGCCGGCGCAAAAGAAATGTACGTGGATTTTTACGGGCAGGATTACGATACTTTAAAACAGCTTGCTTTTTCCGCTTCGGGACGATTGCAGCAGGTAAAAGGGCTTACCGATGTAAAAATAAGGATGCGCGAAGACGAGCCTGAAATCAATCTTTTTGTCGACAATGACAGACTCGCCCGTTTCGGGCTTACGGCATATTATTTCGGAAATACGCTGCACTGCCAGATAAGAGGGCTTATCGCGACTCAGTACAGGACTGAGGGAAAACAGATTGAAACGATCGCAAGGCTTGTGCCGGGCAGCGTGCGCAATGTGGACGATGTGCTGTTTTTATCCATCATAAATCCCCAAAAAGACGTTGTGCGCGTCGGGCAGGTAGCCGACGCCCAGGAAATTAAATCAACCCAGGAAATATGGCATAAGAACAAAAAACGTTTTATTCAGGTAAGCGCGAACAGAAATAAAACCGGATTGACGACCGCCGCCGCCGGAATAACAACCGCGTTAAAAGGCATCGCGTTTCCCAGAGATTATTCGTTTAATATATCCGGAGATTACGAAAAAACGGTCAGCAACCAGGGGCAGTTCAGGATGGCGGTCGCGCTGACGATTATTTTAATATTTTTTGTTTTGACTTCTATTTTTGAATCATACAAACAGCCGTTTTTGATTATGGGGGCGCTGCCGCTGAGTCTTATAGGCGTTGCTTTTTCTCTTTGGATATTTAAGAAACCCATAAGTTTGGGCGTGTGGATAGGCATAATGATTTTGTTCGGTTCGGTAGTTTACGGCTCGATTATTATCGTCGATAAAATTAACCAGAGAAGACACGGCAGAAAAAATATGATGAGGGTTATTTTTGAATCCTGTAAAGAGAGGCTTCGTCCCGAACTTATTACGTTTTTAATGAAAACGCTCGGTTTGCTTCCGATGGTTCTCAGCCGCGACGAAGCCGCCTCAATGTGGCGTTCTCTCGGCCTTACCGTGCTGTGCGGCACGATAACAGGCACAATGCTTACGCTTTTGATTATTCCTACGGCGTATTATCTGATGGAAAATCCCAGAAAAAGCTTTTACGGTTTTCTCGGAAATATGAAATTTTTGCTGGTTCTTTTTAATAAAATTAACGCCGGCGAAAGTTTGAAAAAGATAAAAGAAAAAACTCTTAAAAAATTGCCGGGAAAAGCGGATATTCCTGTTGCTCCTGACATAAATGTCGGAAATAGAAATTTGCCTAAAATCCCGAAGATAAAACTGTAGCAACGGCAATTACGAATGACGAATTACGAATTACGAATCAACGGCGAACAACATAAAATAAAGGGTGAATAATGAGCATTTTAAGGCTTCCGGTTGACAGACCGGTTACAACGGTTATGATATTTTTATCCATAGGGCTTCTCGGTTTGATTTCTTACACGAGGATACCCCAGGAGCTGTTTCCTTCAATGGAGTATCCGCAGATAACCATTGTCACAAAATACGAAGGAGCAGGCCCTGAAGAAGCGGAAAAACTCATCAGCAAGATGGTTGAAGAAACCGCCGGAACAGTTAAAAACATTAAAAGAGTTTCATCTATTTCAAAAGAAGGAACGTCTATCGTAACGTGCGAGTTCAGGTGGGGAACAAACATGGACTTTGCCGCCATGGATGTCCGTGAAAAAATAGATTTGATCAAAGAGGCTCTTCCCCGCGACGCGTTGGAACCCGTAGTTTTGAAGTATAATCCCACGCAGGTTGAAGCAATGATGCTTTCGGTAAGCTATAACAGCGGGTCGGTTTCGGCTTTGAGAATGGCCGACCTCAGAAGAATCGCGAAGAAAAATCTTAAAGACGAGCTTGAAAGGCTTGAAGGCGTGGCTAAAGTCGAGCTTCGCGGAGGCGAAGAAAAAGAAATTATTATTGAAGTGGATAAAGGAAGGCTTCTGGCCAATCAGGTGTCGATTACCGAAATTATCACTTCGCTGCAAAACGCCAATATCACTTATCCCGCAGGAACCATTAAAGAAGAAAAGCGCGAATTTCTTGTCAAAACCGTCGGCGAATTCAGGGACATAGAAGATATAGCCGGGCTTTCTTTCAGCAAGATAGATTACAATATACAGCATAATATGAGCACAAAAAGAATCCGCAACCAGCTGCAGGAAACCGGCGATAAAATAATATTCCTTAGAGATATTGCCGAAATAAGAGAGTCGTTAAAAGACAGAAGAGGTTATTCCAGGTACAACGGCGATGAAAATATTTCCGTCAGCATATACCAGCAGTCCGGTTCAAACCTTATTAATTTGTCTAACACGGTGCGCAGAAAGCTGCAGGAAATCAGAGAACAGGGAAAAATACCGGAAGACGTGGACATTAAAATCACTTCCGACCAGTCGGACTTTATTAAGGAGTCTCTTGCAAACCTCTACGCGAACGGTCTTCAGGGTATACTGCTGTCGTTTATTCTTCTTTATTTCTTTATGAGAAGCTTTATGGCTTCCACTATTATCAATGTCGCTATTCCAGTCGCGCTGTTTACAACGCTGAGCATTATGTATTTTCAGGATATATCAATCAATACCATGTCGCTCGGAGGTTTGACCGTAGGCATAGGCATGGTTATTGATAACTCCAACATGGTGCTTGAAAATATTTTGATGCAGTATCATAAAAATAAGGTATCGGAAAAGAAAGAGGCGATTTACGCCGCGACCAGAAGTTTGCTGGCGCCTATTTTGAGCGCTACGTTTACGTCGGTCGCGATATTTATTCCTTTCGTTTTTGTGGCGGGCATGATAGGGCAGCTTTTTAAACAGCTTGCTTTGACGATAACGTTTTCGCTCTTATCGTCGATTTTTGCCGCCATGTTTTTGGTTCCGCGTCTTGCGCTGACCGCGGATTTAAGCAAGCAGTCGATAACGGCGGGAATGAAATTTATAAACGGATATTTTACCCCGATATTCAAAAAAGCTTTGGACTGGAGAATGGGTAAAGTGGCGTTTTTCATTTTAATATATGTTTTTGTCGGAGTCGTGTGCTTTATGCTTATTCCGAAAGAGTTTATGCCTAAAGTAGACGAAAGAAGATTTGTTTTAAATATGACGCTAAGCCCCGATACTCCGCTTGAAATAACAAATTCCACAAGCAAAAGAATAGAAAAACTGATAGCGGGATATCCTGAAATAAGAGACATATCCGTCAGCGTGGGTTCAACGGGCGAAAGCGCGGGAGTCGCGGCCATAGAGTCGCTTGCCACATACCAGGCCAGAATAATAGTAAGATTAAACAGAGAAGGTATGTCGACGAATGAGCTTGTCGCCGACATTGCGAACGAAATAAGAAAATGGAATATCCGGGGTTTAGAAACCGAATTTATAACGCAGCAGGGATTGTTCGGCACGGGCGTCGGCGCGTCTTCCGGACTCTTGGTTGAAATCAGAGGGAAAGATTTGGCAATCCTGAAAAGGTCTGCGGATGAAATAAGAAAAATAATGGAAAATATGCCTCAGTTTTACGGCATCAAACTCGACCCTCCGGATGAAGTTCCGGAATTGAGGCTTACGATTGACAGAGAAAGAGCGTCTGCTTTCGGTCTTTCCACCCAGGATATTTCGGCGATGACTCTTGCCTCTATCAAAGGTTTTGTCGCGACAAAACTTAAACGGAAAGACGATGAAATGGACATAAGAGTCAGAATGCGGCCCGAAGACAGGGACAGTCTCGAAAAAGTTCTTGAGATGACCGCTTATTCGCCTTGGGGAATGACGCTTTCGCTCAAACAGATTGTTGACCATGAATTTGTTAAAACGCTTCCCGCCATTAAAAGAATCGAGGGCGAAAGAACATATCTTCTTTCAGCAAATGTCAGGGGCAATTTTACGAGTGCGGTAAGGGAAATAGAAGAAATACTGAAAGACAAATATAATAATGACGACGTTCACTGCGTTATTTCCGGCGAAATGCTTGCCATGCAGGAAGCTCTCTCCCAGATTTCATTCGCTTTAATTCTGGGCGTTATAATCATATTTATGATTTTGGCATCGCAGTTTGAATCGCTTTACCAGCCTTTAATAGTTATGATTGCCGTGCCGCTTGGAGTAGTGGGATCTTTGTTTGTGCTCTTTATTACAATGCAGTCCATAAATTCCATTTCTATGTTGGGCTTTATCATGCTTGTCGGCAATGTTACCAATATATCAATTTTGCTTGTTGACAGATATAACAGGATGCTGGAAACAGAGTCGGCGAAAAACGGCGGTAAAAAACTTGATATGATTACTCTTAAAAGAAAGGTCGTTGAAACAACCGTCAACCACGTAAGGCCTATCGCCATGACGACTCTTACAACAATTACGGCAATGCTTCCTTTGGCAGCCGGTTTCGGCGGAAAAACATCGACAAACCAGCCGATGGCTATTGCCGTGGTAGGCGGGCTTGCATTTGCGCTTGTTCTGGCTTTGGTTTTTGTGCCTTATGTTTATCTTACCGCAAAAGGCATGAGAAATACCGAAGACAGCGAGTTATTTATGTGGAACGATGAAAAGACAAATAACATATAAAATGTAAAAAGTAATGTGTGGTTTTTTACGTTTTATATTTTATATATTATATGTTGTTAAGGGGGGGGTAATTTTTTGGGCAGAATAATGGGAATAGATTACGGCATAAAAAGAATCGGCATTGCCATGACCGATATTATGCGGATTATGTCTTCTCCTTTTGACACAATAGACAGCAGCGAATCTATACGAAAAAACGCGGCTGCCGTGGTCGAAATAGCAAAAAATAACGATGTTTCGGCAATTGTCGTAGGCATTCCGGTAAATATGAACGGCACAGAAGGCGAAATGGCGCAAACCGTAAGAAAATTTATTGAAGAACTTAAAAAAATTACCGATATGCAAATTTTTGAAATAGACGAAAGACTGACAACCGCCCAGGCTGAAAGAATGCTTATTGACGAAGGCGACGTTTCGCGGGATAAAAGAAAAGGATTGAAAGACAGGCTGGCTGCATCGTTCATTTTACAGACTTATTTAGATACAATGAACAACAATTAACAATTAACAAGTAACAATGAACAATTGTTGTGATTTTGCGAAGCAAAAACCTGTTAATATGTTTTGATAAGGCTTAGCCTTATCAAAACTCCGACATTATTAATTGTTATTTGGAGTTTTTGTGCATTACATAATCGACGGCTACAATGTAATTAACTGCAGCGATAAGTTTGCGGCTTCCACGCTTGAGGGCAGGCGCAATAAGTTTATTGATTTTATATCGCAGAACAGGCCGCACGGAAGCCTCAGAAACAGCATTACCGTTGTGTTTGACTGTAAGTCGAAAAATCCTTACGAATCAAACGGATATAACCGGTCGCATATAGGAAACATAGAAATAATTTTCAGCGACGGGATTATTTCGGCCGACGATATTATTGCCGAAATCGTCGATAATGCCGAAAATCCTTATGAAATAACCGTTGTGACAAACGACAAAGGAATAAGACGCCGCACGGCTCCGAGCGGCGCAAAGCATGAAGCCGTTGAAAGTTTTTTGGATAAAGGTTCGAAACAGAAAAATATAAACAGGTCCCGGGAAGCTTTATCAGGAGATATAAAAGAAGAAATAAATGAGGAGTTTGAACGGCTGTGGTTAAAAAAGCGCGGTATAAAATAATAATATTTACGGCAATGATTTGCCTGTTTGCGGCGGGGTGCGCGTGCAACGGCGGCAATGCGGAAAAAATTGCTTTTCAGGTTAAAAGCGGCGAAAGCGCGTCTTCAGTCGCTTTGCGTTTAAAACAGGAGAATCTGATTTGTTCCAAAAATTTATTTTTGGCTTATGCCAAGTTCACAGATTCTGCGGATAAAATAAAAGCGGGCTATTATGAGTTTTCCGCAAAAGACGGCATGTTTAAAATTTTGAATGAGCTCAAAAGCGGTTCAAAAAGCCTGATAAAATTTACAATTCCGGAAGGCAGCAATATAAAACAAACGGCGGAAATTATAGCTTCCAAAACAAATATAAGCGCCGAACGGTTCATACGGCTGGCCTATGAAGAAAATATGGAAGGATACTTAATGCCTGAAACATATTTTATCGACCCTTCAATGAAAGAAGAAGATATTATCGCGGTAATGAGAAAAGAGTTTGACAGAAAAGTTACGCCTGAAATGTATGAAAGAGCCAAAGAACTTAACATGACAATGGATCAAATAATAACTCTTGCTTCAATTATTGAAAAAGAAGCGGTTAAACCGGATGAACGCGCTACAATATCCGCCGTTTTTCATAACAGGCTGAAAAAGAACATAAGGCTTGAATCATGCGCGACCGTTTTGTACGCCATGGGCGTCAATAAAGCAAGGCTTACCGCTGAAGATCTCTTTTTTGATTCGCCTTACAATACCTACAGGCATTCAGGGCTTCCTCCCGGTCCTATTTGCAGCCCTGGGATTAAATCAATAGAAGCGGCTTTATATCCGGAAAATTCAAGCAGTTTATTTTTTGTTTCCCAGGGAAACGGCAGCCATCTTTTTGCCGAAAATTTTGAAGAGCATGTAAAAAATAAGCGGGAAACAAAGAAAATAATAAAAAAAAGGCAATTAACAATGAACAATTAACAAATAACAATGTCGGAGTTTCGGCTTTGCCGAAACCTATTGCAAGTTTTCGCAAGGCGAAAACACAACAATTATTAATTGTTCATTGTTCATTGTTAATTGTCGTCGGATTAATTCAAATGCAGATAATCGTAAAACTTCAAGATGAATTATACGGCCTGGCTTTGCGTTTTACGGGCGACTCCGAAAAATCGAAAAAGGCCGTAATAAAAGCCTTTAATAAGATTTTAAAATCTTATCATTGCGATTCTTCGGAGACAAGAGTCGAATTGTATAAAAATCTTTTTAACAATATCGGTTTTTTCAGCATCTGCAAAAAAAGCCTTGATAAAGCGGGTTTTATAAATATTGCTAAACACAGCCTCAGCGTTTTTGACAAAAAAGTTTTTGTTTTAAAATATGAAGCTGATTTTACGGTGAATGAGATTTCATATATTTTGAGATCTTCGTCCGAAAAAATAAAGAAGTCTCTTTTAAAAAGCACTGAACGCGTATCGGACGCTTTGAAGGATTTGGAAAATGAAATGTAAAGAAGCCGTTTGCGAGATAATTCCTTTTTATTGCGGCGAATTAGACGAAGGCAGAGAGAAAGAATATAAAAGACATACCGCAATCTGTAAAGACTGCGCCAGATTTTCTTTTAAAATAAGAAAAGCCGTTAAATATTTGAAAGAAAATAAACCCGTGAATTTGCGGATTGATTTATCTTTTGAAATAAAATGAAAACAGCGGAAGCTCAGAAGTTCGGAAGCTCAGCAGCTCAGCAACGGCAAAAACAAAGGCAAAACGACCAGAGCTTCTCCGGGCTTCTGAGCTGCCGAGCTGCCAATCTTCTAAAAGGATGACGGAAATGGAAAAGAAAAAAATTTATCTGGATAACAGCGCGACAACGCAGGCTGCTCCCGAAGCCGTAAAAGAAATGATTCCTTATTTTTCGGATATATACGGAAACGCGTCGAGTTTTCATTTTTTCGGCAGGGAAGCAAAAAAGGCTCTTGATGAAGCCAGAGCAAAAACAGCCTCTCTTTTGAACGCCGCACCCGAAGAAATTATTTTTACCGGATGCGGGACTGAAGCGGACAACATTGCCATATTCGGCGTTCTTAATGCTTACGGTAAAAAAGGTCATGTGATAACCAGTAAAATCGAACATCACGCGGTGCTTTATTCATGCAGGCATCTTGCCCAATCGGGTTATGAAGTGACGTTTCTTGATGTTGACGGCAGCGGAGCGGTTTCGGTTGACGCTTTAAAAAAAGCCGTCAGGGAAGACACTCTTCTTGTAAGCATAATGCATGCCAATAATGAAGTCGGCACAATCCAGCCGATAGAAGAAATTGCCGCGGTTTTAAAAGAAATCAACAAAGACAGGAAAGACAAAATATACTTTCATACCGACGCTGTTCAGACTGTCGGCAAAGTTAAAATTGACGTTAAAAGACTCGGCGTTGATTTGCTCGCGATATCCGCTCATAAATTTCACGGACCTAAAGGCATAGGGGTTTTATATGTAAAAAAAGGCACGGGCATATCCCCTGTTATGTTCGGCGGTCATCATGAAAACGGCCTGCGCCCGGGAACCGAAAATGTCGCTTTTGCGAAAGGGCTTGCCAAAGCTTTGGAGTTTTCCGTAGCTGAAATGGACGAACACGATAAGCATATATTAAGCTTGAGGGAAAAACTTAAAAAAGGCATTTTGGAAAAAATTCCCGAAGTTATAATAAACGGCAGCAATGAAAAAGCCGTGTCCGGAATTTTAAATGTCAGCTTTAAATATATAGAGGGCGAGTCTTTGCTTGCAATGTTAGACATGAACGGCATAGCCGCTTCAACGGGCTCGGCCTGCGCGTCAGGTTCATCCGAACCTTCGCATGTTTTATCCGCAATGTGCGTTGACCCGATAAGCGCGCAGGGAGCGATAAGGTTTTCTTTCGGTTATACAAATACGCATGATGAAGTTGATTATGTTTTGGAAGTTTTGCCTGGCATAGTGGGAAAACTCAGAAATATGTCGCCGGTATGGCAGTCAAAAAGACAGTGAATAGTGAGTAGTTAGTAGTGAGTAATTGTTGTTCAGGGCTTTGCCCTGCTTATAAATAGGTGCGCAAAGCGCACTCCAAAACTACTAACTATTCACTATTTACTGTCGTTAAAAGGTTAATATGGAAAAAATTTTAGTAGGCATGTCCGGCGGCGTTGATTCCTCGGTGAGCGCGTATTTACTGAAAAAACAGGGATATGATGTTTCCGGCGCGACGCTTGTTCTTCACGACTGCGTAAAGACGGAAGCTGAAGACGCTAAAAAAATATGCGATATGCTCGGGATAAATCATTTTGTCTTTGAGTTTAAACAAAAGTTTGAAGAAGTCGTAATAAAAAATTTTATTGAAAGCTATATTTCCGCCAAAACGCCCAACCCGTGCATTATCTGTAATGAAAATATAAAATTCGGAGTTCTTCTCGATAAGGCCAAAGAGTCGGGCTTTGATAAAATTGCCATGGGACACTATGCAAAGATTGAGTCTGAAAACGGCATTTTTAAATTGAAGAAAGGAAAAGACGTTCAAAAAGATCAGTCTTATGTTCTTTACAGACTCGGGCAGGAGCAGCTCTCGCATGTTTTATTTCCGCTTGGCGGTTTAACCAAACAAGAAGTCCGCTCAATTGCGTCGGAAGCTTTGCTTCCCTCTGCCGAAAGAGAAGAAAGCCAGGAAAATTGTTTTATTGAAGGCTCATACACAGATTTTCTTTTAAATAATCTCGAGCCTTCAAAAGTACGCCCGGGAGATATTTATGATACGCAGGGCAGGAAGCTCGGCAGGCACAAAGGGTTGATTTATTACACAATCGGCCAGCGAAGCGGGCTCGGAATTACAACCGAAAAACCCGTTTACGTAATAAAAATTGATATTTTGCATAATGCCTTAATAGTGGGACCAAAAGAAGAAATATATTCAAAAGAGATGGAAGTTGACGATATAAAATTTACTTCGCAAGAAGCCGCGTATCCGTTTGAAGCGGAAGTGAAAATACGCCGCATGCACAAACCGGCAAAAGCCGTTGTGTATGAAGATAAAGTTATTTTTGAAGAGCCCCAGGCTTCCATAACGCCGGGACAGTCAGCAGTGTTTTATAAAGGCGATACGGTTATCGGCGGCGGGTTTATCAAATAAAGTGAAGCAGAAGTTCAGCAACTCAGAAGTTCGGAAGCTCGGTAACGGCAACAACAAATCTTTTGTCTTTGCTGAACTGCCGAGCTTCCGACCTTCCGAGCTGCTGCCGTTTAATTTGCTAATATTTTTTAAAACAAGTATAATTACTAAAAATATAAGAAATTGAGGGAGGAAGTATTATGTATATAGATTTTGCGTCAGACTGGCCGGCGTATTTTTTTATGGCCGCATTCTTAGCGTTTATTGTTTATGTTATTATTAAAGGACATCCTAAAGTTGAACAAGGCGTAGTTGCCGAAAAAATACAGGAAACTAAAAATAAATAATATTTAAAAAAATTTAAAGCTCTGAGGCTTATTATACTGCCTCAGGGCTTTTTTTATTTCCGGGTTACAAAAAAGGAACTCAATTGAAAAAATATTGAAAAATATTTGAAAAAAATTTACTTGTAAAAATAAAAAGAAATTGGCATAATCTAATTATTATTTAAATAAGATATTTTTATAGTAATATAATTTATATATATTTAAAGAATAACGGGAGGCATATGATTTGCAAATCTGTGTCGAAAAAGTGTAAAGCCAACAGAAATTTTCTCATTTTTATTTTTTGTTTTTTATTGTTGACATTTTTAAACACCGACCTTTTTTCCGCAGATCAGAACATACCAAACGCAGGTTTTGACCAGACAGTACTTCAGAATGATATCGACACTTCTTACAATTCCGGCGACAGGCTTATATTCGAGGCAGGAACATTCGATTTCACATCAAACCTAACAATACCCGGCAAATCTTTTACTCTCATGGCAAACGTTTTTGAAAGCGTTATTTTGAACGGCCAGAACGCATACAGTATTGTTATTTACGAAACTCCGCTGACGATTTTACAAAACCTTATATTTTCAAATTTTAACGGAGCAATAACTTCCACTTCTACTTTGCTTGACCTTTCGGGCTCGTCAAACGTCATATTTGACCTTAACGACAATACATCCGGTCCTGGCGGGGCATTATATTCCGAGGGCGACATATATCTGACAAATACTTCGTCGCTAACCTTTTCAACCAATACCGCTTCAACGGACGGAGGAGCGGTTTTCGCCGCTGGAACAATAGATTTTACAAATGCGGATTCTTTGTCTTTCCTGAATAATACGGCGACAAGCGGCTCTGGCGGAGCCGTTTACGGAACAGTAAATTTTACAAATGCGGATAATATTTCTTTCACCGAAAATACCGCGGGAACGTCCGGCGGAGCGATTTACGCGCTTTCCGGCTCAACGTTTTCATTCGTAAACGTAAGTTTTACGAGCAACACGGCCTCGTCAAGCGGCTCGGGCGGAGCAATATATTCCGAATCCGGCATGACGTTTGCAAACACAGGCACCGCTGAATTTAGAGCTAATGAGGCGGGAACGTCCGGCGGAGCGATTTTCGCAAACGGAGACATAACTTTTTTAAATACGATTTCATTTTTGAACAACAAGGCTCTTAACGGTTCCGGCGGAGCCGTTTATTCCACTGGAAGCGTGACTTTTCAAGCGCCCGTTACGTTTTCGGGAAATACTGCGGCAAACGGTTCGGGCGGAGCTGTTTACTCTACAGGTACGGTAAAATTTTATTCAACTGTTAACGCTGCAAATAATACTTTGTCCGGAGGAGGTTCCGGCGGAGCAATATACGGCATAGTTGATTTTTTAAACGCCCAAGCAGTAACTTTCACGGGCAATTCGGCCGCAGGCGGGCGGGGCGGAGCGGTTTACGCGCTTGCCGGTTCTTCATTGACTTTTTCCCAAGACGCAACATTTTCAAACAATACCGCGCAGTACGGCGGGGCGATATTTGCTAACGGCGACAATATTTCTTTTACCGGCGCGAACGCGACTTTCAATTATAACACCTCCTCGCTCGGCAACGGAATAATCGACGGTTTTACGAACATATCGTTTGCTCCGGGCATAAACTTAACCGCAATAGGCAATAACGCGGTTAACGGAGGATTTTTATATCTTGTTAACCAGGGGCCTTTTACTTTTAACGGAACCGTCAATCTGACAAGCAATACGGCAAGCAGCTACGGCGGCGCGTTTTATTTGGACAATACAAACATGACTTTTGCCGGAAATACGACTATAAGCTACAACCGGTCATCGTTAGGCAACGGCGGCGCCATATATCTTGCCAACGGTTCAACGCTCGACTTTACCAATACGGCGTATCTTACAGCTTACGGCAACAGGGCAGAGGGCGGTTCCGGCGGCTTTTTGATTCTTGACAATCATGCGGATTTAATTTTTTATAATACCGCGGACATATCTTACAATTACGCCGCAAATTCTGGCGGCGCTTTTTATTTAATAAGCACGACTTCGGCTTTTAGCGGAGCCGCTACGATAAATTATAATACGGCTGCAAGCGGTTCGGGCGGCGGCATATTTTTGGAATGGACCGCTTTTGCGTATTTTTTAAACTCAAATTCTTTAATGGCGATAGGCAATAAGGCCGCGCAAAACGGCGGATTTATGGCGTTAGGCAATCAGCCGAGTTTATTTTTCGGCGGACCGACGACAATAGGGGACAATACCGCGACAAGCGGCTCCGGCGGCGCAATATATTCAACCGGAACAACAACAATACAATTTAATAATGCGGTAAACGTTTACGGAAATACCGCGGGAACGCACGGCGGAGCCATATATTCGTTTAGTTCCGTAGGTTTTGTAAACGGCAATACGATAAATTTTACGGGAAACACGGCTACAAGCGGTTCGGGCGGCGCGATATACGCAAACACTATAAATTTAAACGGAATAACAAATGCAGCGTTTAATACAAATACAGCTGGAGCATCCGGCGGCGCGCTTTACGGGCAAATTGATTTTACGGGTTCCAGTGGATTGACGTTTACGGGAAATACGGCCGGGACATTGGGCGGCGCTGTTTACGCGGCTGCAGGTTCTACGCTGGCGTTTTTGAACGTGACATTTACAAGCAATACGGCGCAGCAAGGCGGCGCTGTTTACGCTAACGGCGATAATATTTCTTTTGACGGCGCAAGCGCGGCTTTTAACTATAACAAATCCACGGCCGGCAACGGAATAATCGCCAACTATGCGTTTTTATCGTTTCTTAACAGCGCCATGACTATAACCGCGATAGGCAATCAGGCAAACAACGGCGGATTTTTATATCTTCTCAATCAGGGACCTTTTACTTTTGACGGAACCGTCAATTTATTAAGCAATACGGCAAGCGGTTACGGCGGCGCGCTTTATTTAGACAACACAAACATTACGTTTACCGGAAATACGACCATAAGCTACAATAGATCCCTGACCGGCAACAGCGGCGCCATATATCTTGCCGGCGGTTCAACGCTCGACTTTGCCAGTACGTCGTATCTTACCGCTTACGGCAACAGGGCAGAGGCCGGTTCCGGAGGCTTTTTGCTTCTTGACAGCCACGCGGATTTAATTTTTAACAATCCCATAGACATATCTTACAATTACGCCGCAAATTCGGGCGGCGCTTTTTATTTAATAAGCACGACCTCGGCTTTTAGCGGAGCAACTACAATAAATTACAATACGGCTGCAAGCGGTTCGGGCGGCGGCCTGTTTCTAGAAAGTACCGCTTTTGCGTATTTTTTAAACTCAAATTCTTTAACGGCAATAGGCAATACGGCCGCACAAAACGGCGGATTTATGTCGTTAGGCAATCAGCCGAACTTAATTTTCGGCGGACCTGTAACAATAGGAAACAATACGGCGACAAGCGGCTCGGGCGGAGCTATATATTCAACCGGAACAACGGCCATACAATTTAATAATGCGGTAAACGTTTACGGAAACAGAGCGGAAACGTCCGGCGGAGCCATATATTCGCTGAATTCCGTAGGATTTGTAAACGGCAATACGATAAATTTCACGGGAAACACTGCGACAAACGGTTTGGGCGGCGCGATATACGCAAACACGATAAATTTAAACGGAATAACGAATGCCGCGTTTAATACAAATACGGCGGGAACGTCCGGCGGCGCGCTTTACGGGCAAATTGATTTTACGGGTTCCGACGGATTGACGTTTACGGGAAATACAGCCGGAACATCGGGCGGCGCGGTTTACGCGACTGCAGGTTCTACGCTGACGTTTGTGAACGTGACATTTACAAGCAATACGGCGCAGTCCGGCGGCGCAATATTCGCTAATAACGACAATATAAATTTTACCGGAAATTCGGCAGAGTTTTACTATAATACGTCTTCTGCCGGAGACGGAGTGGTAACGGGCTTTAATACAATAAATTTTGGAACTACAAGTATAACGGCAATAGGCAACCGGGCCGTAAACGGCGGATTTACAGCGTTAAATAATAAAAACAGTATAACTTTCGGCGGCGCTGTAGTCATGGGAACCAATACCGCGACAACCGGCTCTGGCGGAGCAATATACGCTACGGGAAATACGACCATAACTTTTAGCAATTCGGCGTGGTTTTACGGCAATCAGGCGACATCGGGTTTCGGCGGCGCGATATATTCGGCAAGCGATATAGGTTTTGCCGGAAATACAAACAGTATAAACTTTACGGGCAATAGAGCAACATCCGGCGGCGCGATTTATACCTTGGGCAACGTAAATCTGAACGGCGCTACAAATGTAACTTTTTCAAACAACGCGGCTTCGTCGCAGTCCGGCGGCGCGATAAACGCTGCTGCTACTACCGTCGATTTTACGGGCGCATCAGGCATTACGTTTACCGGAAATTCCGCATACACTTCGGGCGGAGCAATCAACGCTTCAATAGTTAATTTTACAAACGCCTCGGTTTCGTTCAACTCAAATTTTGCGACAAGCGGTTCCGGCGGAGCAATCAACGCCGCTACAATTAATTTTACAAACGCTTCGGTTTCATTCAATTCAAATTACTCGACAAGCGGTTCGGGCGGCGCGATAAACGTCACAAGCCTGCTGGATTTTACAAATGTCCAAAACACGTCTTTTTACAATAATACCGCAATGAGCGGCTCCGGCGGCGCGATAAATGCCGCGGGAGCGACTGTTAATTTTGCAAACGCTCTTTCATTTACAAATAACAGAGCGTATACCGGCGGAGCGATTTATTCGGGAAACAGCGGCACTTTATCTTTTGCGCCGGGAAGCTCTCTTACGTTTACCGGCAACACCGCGACCAACGAAGGCGGAGCGATATGGTTAAATAACGGCAATACGACTACCGATTTTACGAACGCGTATATATCGGCGCAAAACAACCGTTCAAACAATTCCGGCGGATTTATGCAAGCGTATAATTCACTTGTTATATTCAGAGACGTAAATTTTTCCGGAAATAATGCAGTTCTCGGAGGAACTTTCTCCGGAAGCAATGCGGGCTTTAGATTTACCGCAACTACAACGACATTCGCAAGCGGATTTGCCGATACCAGCGGCGGCGGATTGTATTTAGTAAGCGGCTCAACGGCGGATTTTACGGCTACGGGTCTTACGGCAACGGGTATTTATGCCGGCGCTTCTGGCGGTTTCGCGTATCTTGACAGTTCAAACATAATGCTCGGCAGCGCTACAATATCCGGCGGCAGCGCGGGAGTTTCCGGCGGCGCGATATACGCTCAAAACGGTTCCACGATAACGTTAACTTCAAACGAAGCGGTATTTTCAGCCAATGCGGCTGCCGCGGGCGGCGCGATATACGCAAACAATTCTTTTTTTAATCTTGCGTCCGGAAGCACGCTTACGTTTACGGGAAATACGGCGACGAGTTCCGGCGGCGCGATGTATATAACCGGCGTACAAGGGCAGGATTTCAGAAACGACTATATTAACGCAAGCGGCAACAGCGCGTATGCCGGCGGATTTATGTATGCCGACAGCGCGGGTACTTTAATATTTAATACTGTTAATTTTACAAATAACACCGCGTCTTACGGCGGAATAATTTATTCAAGCAATACTACGTCTTCGTTTACCGCGACAAATACGGCATTATCAAACAGCAGCGCGTCGGTAGCCGGCGGGGCGTTATATTTAACGAATAACTCTGTAGCCGATTTCAGCGGAACATATTTGAATGTAGCCGGAAACAGCGTTTCGGGACCAGGCGTTATCGGCGGCGGCTTTGCATATCTGAGCAACTCTCAGATTATATTACACGCGGCGTCCGTTATAAGCAATAACAGCGCGGGCTCAGGCACCGGCGGCGCCATATACGCGTCAAGCGGCTCGCTAATATCGTTAACGTCTTTAAACACGAATTTTTCGACAAATACCGCGGCTTTAGGCGGAGCGATGTATGTAAATAATTCTACATTCAGCTTTGCTTTAGGAAGCACGGCTGAGTTTTACGGCAATCAGGCGGCAACATCCGGCGGCGCCATATATCTGGCAAACAACGGGACAGTGGATTTCAGCAACACGTATATAAGAGGCGTCGGAAATATTGCGGGTTATGCCGGCGGATTTTTGTATTCGGACACTGCGCAGCAAATAATATTCGGCGAAGTAAGTTTTGCGAGCAATACTGCGCAATACGGAGGCATATTATACGGCAGCAATACGGGTTTTTATTTTACGGCTTCGCCTACGACAATGCTGTCAAACAGCAGCGCGTCCGTATCCGGCGGGGTAATGTATTTAACGGGCGGTTCGCTTGCGGATTTCAGCGGAACAATTCTTAACGCGTCAGGCAATACGGCGGTAACAAGCGGCGGGTTTGCGTTTTTAAATAATTCGTCGATAATAATCAGCACATCCAACGTAAGCGGAAATCAGGCGGCTTCCGGAGGATTTATTTACGGGCAAAGCAACAGCGCCGTAACAATAAATAACGCGCTGGTGAACGCAAACACGGCAGGCGGAATGGGCGGCGCGATATATTTGTCGGGTTCGTCAATGACAATAACAAGCAGCACTTTTAGCGGAAACACTGCGGCAAGCGGCGGAGCCATAGCAATACAAGCGTCAACAATGACAATAGACAGCACAATCGGAGCCGTAACATTTACCGGAAATGCCGCGACAGCATCAGGAAACGATATATATACCGATAATTCCGTAATAAACTTTGTCGCGGGCAGCCGTATAACAATATCAAGCGGAATATATGTAGGAAGCAATAATAACGCGATTTACAAAACAGGGCAGGGCGAATTGTATATAAGCGGAACGGACTATATACAGGGGCTTTTCAGCCAGACAGCTGGAACAACAACAATAAATCAGGCGGATTTTACGTTTGCCGCCGGAACCTGGACGGTAACCGGAAGCAGCGGAGTAGTAGTAACAAATTCAAGCATGACGGTCGCTTCAAATGTGATTTCAACGTTTACGGGCAATACCGCAGCGCAAGGCAATAGCGGCGGCGCGATGTACATAGCTTACAGCACCGCAGATTTTCAGGGAGGCATGCTGTTTAATGCGAACAGCGCGGACTCCGGCGGAGCGGTATATTCTGCAAACTCAAATTTGTCTTTTGGCGGAAACGTAAGTTTTATCAACAATATATCTCTTATCGGCGGAGCCATATATTCAACCGCTTCAGCAATGAATTTTAACGCGGCGGGAGGCAATATAACGTTTAGCTCAAACATAGCTTACGGCGGCGGCGCGATAACGACTGAAAATTCAACGATGAGTTTCATCGCGGCAGGCAGCGGGAGTATATTATTTAGTTCGAACACCGCAACCAACAGCGGCGGCGCGATATATACGCAAAATTCGTCAATGAGTTTTAGCGCCGCGGGCAATAATATAACATTCAGTTCAAACAGCGCAAGTGTTGACGGCGGAGCAATATTTGCAAATGTTTCGACAATGAGTTTTAGCGCGGCAGGCGGTAATATAACATTCGGTTTAAACAACGCAGGTACCGGCGGAGCGATATATGCGTCCGGGGCATCAATGAGTTTCATTGCGACAGGCGGCAATAATATAACGTTCAGTTCAAACAGCGCGACCGGTACGGGCGGAGCAATATACGCGGAATCCGGCAGTAATATTTCTTTAAACGGAACTTCGTTTACAGGAAATACCGCGGTCTCAAGCGGCGGGGCGATATATTTAACTCAAAGTTCAATGTCGTTTGGGGGCAATACGGTTTTTACTAATAATATATCGTCGGCAGCCGGCGGCGCTATATATACGGACAATAATAATATCAATTTTGCGGGAAGCACGCTTACGTTTATCGGCAATCAAGCGTTAAACGGCGGTTCCGGCGGTGCGATATACATTGCAGTTTCGCCATTTACGTTTAACGCTTCGTCAATTACATTTATCGGAAACATCGCGGCAAGTTCCGGCGGCGCCGTGTATGCGACGGACCTGAGTTTTGCAAACTCTAAAAATATTGCATTTACAAACAACACTTCCGTTACGGGTTCCGGCGGAGCTATTTACTCTTATGATGTTACCTACTCTACTAATGTAGACTTTAGCAGCGCGTCAAATATTGCGTTTACAGGCAACACAGCCGGGACGTCCGGCGGAGCGATATTCGCCGGAAGCGGTATGCTTGCTGCGGCAGGTTTTTCAAATACGTCAAACGTTACGTTTACAGGCAATACGGCCGGTACCTACGGAGGAGCGATATTCGTCAGCGGTCTTATCGGTGTGGCGGATTTTACAAATGCGTCAAACGTTGCGTTTACGGGAAATACGGCCGGGACGTCCGGCGGAGCGATATTCGCCAGCGGTACCGGTTTGGCAAATTTTATAAACGCGTCAAGCGTCACATTCGCAGGCAATGTCGCAAGCAGTTCGGGCGGCGCGATATCTGTCGGCAACAGTGTATCTTTTTCCAGCGCGGCAGACGTCACATTTACGGATAATGAGGCCGGCGGAGCCGGCGGTGCGATTTTCTCTAACGGTTCGGTAGTAGATTTTTCAAACGCGTTAAACGCCAAGTTTACGGGCAATACCGTAACCGATATCGGGGCAATAACCGGTGTCAACGGCGGCGCGATTTATGCTGCCGGTTCCGTAAATTTTTCCAGCGCGACGAACGTCAATTTCACTTTAAACTCCGCAACCGGGTGGTTTGTTTTCGGCGGTGCGATTTCAGCGGGCGGAGCCATAAATTTTTCAAACGCGTCAAATGTTTATTTCACTACCAACTCGGCAATAGGGGATTACGGTTCGGGCGGCGCGATATACGCTAACGGCAATTTGGTAGATTTTTCAAATACGTCAAGCGTTACGTTTACAGGCAATACGTCGGGCTGGCAAGGCGGCGCTATTTACGGAATTGGCGCGTCTATGAGCTTTGCCGGAGCAACGAATCTGACATTTAACGAAAATGCGGCGGCAGCTTCGGGCGGCGCGATATACGCGTCCGGCGAAGCGATAAGTTTTGTCGGCGCAAACGGCGTTAATTTTACTTCGAACACGGCAATCGGAGCAGGCGGAACGGGCGGCGCGCTGGCCTTAAACAGCGGAACAAGAGCGGATTTTACAGGCGCGTCTATGAGCGCCTACGGAAATATTGCAACGTCAAGCGGAGGTTTTGCATATTTAAATAATTCGGAAATAGTATTCGGCAGCGCGACAATAACAAACAGCAGCGCGAATTACGGAGGAGCGGTATACGCTGACGCCGGTTCAACGCTGACATTTACGGCGGCAAACACGGTATTTAACAATAATAACGCGATATTGGGCGGAGCGCTGTATTTAAATAATTCGGATTTCAATTTTATATACGGCAGCACGGTAACGTTTACGGGAAATACCGCGACAAGTTCGGGCGGAGCGGTATATATGATTACGAGCGGGGAAGTAAATTTCAGCAGCATGCACGTTGTGGCAATAAGCAATACGGCGACAAACGGAGCGGGCGGATTTTTGTATACCAATGCTGGTACTACCGTGACGTTTAAGGATGCCGTATTTTTGACAAACCGCGCAAATATCGGCGGAGTATTATACGGTGAGTTCGGAGAGAGTTTAATATTTACGGGAACAACAACGTTTCAATACAATACCGCGACAAGTTCCGGCGGAGGGATAGCGCTGATATCGGGTTCAACGGCAGATTTCAGCGGAGCGTATTTGGACGCTACCGGGAACTCGGCAGATAAAGGCGGATTTGCGTATTTGGACAATTCGAACATAATAATCGCAAGCGCGACTATATACGGCAACAATGCGGCAACAGCCGGCGGAGTAATTTATGCTTCAAACGGTTCGCTTTTAACTTTTATTTCTACGCAAACCGTATTTACAAACAATACGGCGTTAATGGGCGGAGCAATGTATGTTGACAACTCCACGTTTAATTTTACGGAATCGGCGTCATTCTTCGACAACCACGCGTCAAGCGGCGGAGCAATATATCTTATAGGTACAAACGAGCAGGATTTCGGCAGGATATTCGTAACGGCGGTAGGAAACAGCGCTGATGAAGCCGGCGGATTTATGTACAGCAAAGGGGTAACGATAACATTTGAGGATACATTCATAGCAAGCAATACGGCAAAAACCGGAGGAGTGCTGTACGGTGATGAGTCAACCTATAAATTCATTGCGGATTCGACAACCTTTTTAAACAGCAGCGCGACAATAGCGGGCGGAGCAATAGCGGCGGTAAATAATTCATTAATTGATTTCAGCGGCACAAATATGATAGCGGTCGGAAATTATGCGGGAGACGGCGTTACGGCGTCAAGCGGCGGATTTGCGTATTTGGACAGTTCGGAGATAAGAATAGGTACGTCAACGATATACGGCAACAGCGCGATAGGCGGAGCGGGCGGAGTGATATACGCGACCAACAATTCGACATTGACGTTTGTAAATCCGGCGATGGTATTTACGAGCAATACGGCAAGGCTTGGCGGAGCTTTATATGTTGACAACTCCGAGTTTAGTTTTGTTACGGGAAGCACGGCGACATTTATAGGAAATGTCGCGACAAGTTCCGGCGGAGCAATGTATCTTACGGGAACAGGCGAAAGAAATTTGGGGACGATATATACCGAAGCCATAGGAAACAGAGCCGGTTGGGCAGGCGGATTTATGTATGCGGAAGGAGTGAAAGTAACGTTTGCGGCGGCGGAGTTTTCCAGCAATACGGCGTCATACGGCGGAATTTTTTACGGAAAGGGCGCGTATTTTGATTTTTCGTCCGCTCCGGTTACGAATTTAGACTACAGCAGCGCGTCGGTTGCCGGCGGAGTATTATATTTGGAAAGCGGCTCAACGGTTGATTTCAGCAGCACTGTCCTTAGCGTTGTCGGCAACCTCGCGGTGTCAAGCGGAGGTTTTGCGTATATAGACCAATCTAATTTAATATTCGGCGACGCGCTCATAGAAAACAACAGGGCGGCTAACGGCGGCGGCGGAGTAGTTTACGCGGGCAATCTTTCTACGGTAACTTTCAGCATTCCGGAAACTATTTTTTCAGGCAACAACGCAAATTACGGCGGAGCATTGTACATTTCAAATTCGTTTTTCGATTTGACCAAAGCAAGCACAACGTCTTATTACGGAAACATCGCGGCAAGTTCGGGCGGAGCGATATATCTTACTGGAACGTCTTTAACGGATTTCAGCGATGTTTTTGTAGACGCACAAAATAACAGAGCGGGCGAAGCCGGCGGATTTTTGTATTCCGGCACGGCGCAGAAAGTAATATTCGGAGAAGTGAACTTTGAAAGCAACACTGCAAAATACGGAGGAATAGTATACGGAAACCAATCGGGTTTTTATTTTACGGCCGCAGATACGGAGATAAATAGCAGCAGCGCATCAATCGCGGGTGGCGCTGTCTATTTGACAAATAACTCTTTAGCGGATTTCAGCGGCACGAGCCTGACGGCAACCGGGAATATCGCGGTGTCAAGCGGCGGCTTTGCGTATTTGGATAATTCGTCAATAATAATAAGCACGTCTGCTATAAGCGGTAATCAGGCTTCGGGAAGCGGGGCGTTAGGCGGATTTATTTACGCTCAAAACAGAAGTTCGGCAACAATAAATAACGCGTTTATAAACGCAAACACGGCGGCAGGCAGCGGCGGAGTAATATATTCATCCGCTTCAATAACTACGATAAGCAGCAGCGTGTTCAGCGATAATCAGGCCGGAGGGACCGGTTACGGCGGAGCGATATACGCCGCGGCAGGTTCGACAATATCGTTTACGGCGGACAGTACCTATTTTTCAACAAACACGGCTGCGTACGGCGGAGCAATATATTTGGACAGTTCGCATATGGATTTCGCAAGCGGAAACACATTAACGTTTAACGGTAACATAGCCGCAAGTTCCGGCGGCGCGATATATATATCAAACAGCGGAAATATAGATTTCAGTAACGCGATAGTAAACGGAACGGGAAATACAGCTACGGAAGCCGGCGGATTTTTATATTCCGACACGGCGCAGAGAATAACGTTCGGAGCGGTAAATTTTGCAAACAACAGAGCGAATTACGGAGGAGTATTATACGGAAGCAATACGGGATTTTATTTTGTTGATCCGGTTAAGACGCAACTTTCAAACAGCAACACAAGCATATCGGGCGGAGTGCTGTATTTGGTAAGCGGATCGACAGCGGATTTTACGGCGACAAACCTTGAAGCGATAGGAAATATAGCGACGTCAAGCGGAGCGTTTGCATATTTGGACAGTTCAAAGATAATAATAGACGGCGCGGATATAAGTACAAATACGGCGGCAATGGGCGGAGCAATATACGGACAAAACAACAGCGTGATAGAAATAAATAACGCGTTGGTAAGCGAGAACACGTCCACGGTAAAAGGCGGAGCGATATATGCGGTAAATTCGTTGGTGACAATAACAAGCAGCACGTTCAGCGGGAACGAGTCAGCGCTAGGAGGAGCAATAGCGCTGGAAAATTCGACAATGACAATAGACAGTACAAACGGAGCGGTAATATTTACGGGCAATGTGGGGACAAACGGAAACGACATATATGCAAGCAGTTCAATAATAAACTTTAATGCGGTAAATAATCAGATAAGAATAGAAGACGGAATGTA
>WRJZ01000036.1 GCA_009778325.1 Candidatus Endomicrobium neocapritermitis
TCCTGCGGAAATGATGTATATCCTTCGGATACATTAACGACAAGGACACATTACATCATGTTGCCGCAAAGCGGCAATACATCATTAGCACAGCGACATCATTCGCCGAAGGCGTACATCATTATTCAAGTTTATCATACGTCTTTAACGTTAACGCACTTATTATTTTTATCAACATAGACAAGCTTTGGCGTTACGGGTTTATCGGAAAGAGTAAATCCCATTATTATTATTTCTTCGCCCTCTTTTATCAAATGAGCCGCGGCGCCGTTCATGCATATCACGCCTGACCCGGGCTTTCCGGGTATAATATAAGTTTCAAGCCTTGCTCCGCTTGTATTTGAAACAACCAAAACTTTTTCGCCTATCCAAAGGCCTGCTTTATCGCAAAGCTCCGTGTCAATCGTTATACTGCCTTCATAATTCAAATTCGCCTCAGTCACGGTAGCCCTGAAAATTTTTGAACTTAAAACAAACTTCATTTATTTTTTCTCCATACATATACAAAGTTAATTTATAATTTATTATTGTATCAAATTATTTTTGGTTTTCAGCATCGGAATGTAAAACGCATAGCCGAAAATCAAAACAATATTCCTAAACAAAAATCCCACAATGGAGATTAGAGAAAACATCAAAATACTCTCTGCGCATTGTGAGATTTATAAAGTAAATTCATTGTCTTGCCGCTTATTTTTTAGGCCTTTCCGCTTCTTCCTGGCACTGTATGCAATATCTTACCCAGGGAATGGCTTTTAGTCTTTCCAACGGAATTTCGCATCCGCAGCATTCGCATTTTCCGTAAGTTCCTTTTTCTATTTTTGCAAGCGCGTCATTTATGTCGTTTAAAGTTATTTTATCGGCAGCGGCAAGCTCAAAGTACATTTCTTTTTCGCTATTTTGACTTGCAGTGTCTATCTCATCGCCGACTATCATTTCAGAATCCGCTTCTCTCTCTTTTTGCGCGCTGACTTTATTCAAAATCTCCGTTCTTTTCTGCGTCAAAACCTTTTTAAACTGCGCGGCGTCTTTTTTATTCATTGCATACACTCCTTATAAATTTTAGTTAGTAAACACTTTTACGGTCTTAAGCATCTCTGTTTCCTGACCGCTTATTCTTATATCTTTTGAAGACATATCCATTAAATAGTCGCATATTTCCTGGGTTATGCGTTCTCCAGGTATCACAACCGGTATGCCCGGAGGATAAGGAGTAAGAGTCTGCGCAGCGACATGCCCCACCGCTTTATTTAAAGCAATTCTTTTTGTGCTGCTGGACAAATATACTTCTCTCGGCATCATGACCATTTCAGTTGCAAGCGACGGAATCTGAAGTATCCAGTTTTTTTGTTTTCCGTGATATTTTTTACTTATTTCTTTCAAAGCGCGCACAAAAGCTTCAACGTCTGATTTTTCAGTGCCTATTCCTGATATTGCCACGAGGTTAAATATATCTGCATAATCAACCTGTATGTTATACTCTTTAGCGAGAATGCTTTCTATTTCGTTTCCGGACAAACCTGTTTTTGTCACGTTAACCGTCAGCTTTGTCACATCCAGGTCATATCCGAGTTTTTTTATATCGTTTCCGGTAAAACACTTCATTGAGGAAATATCATTATTAATATATGTACGCCCCCATTCGCATGCCTCAATAACTTTATCAAGCATCTGGGAACCTTTAATCACTGCCTGCCTTCTTGCCAAATCAATCGTTGCCAAAGTAAGATAATTCGGGCTGGTCGTCTGCAGCATGGAGACAACTTTTTTTACCCTGTTTACGTCAACAAGATTTGAATTGCAGTGAAGAACCGACCCCTGAGACATGGCTGAAAGTATTTTATGCGTAGACTGAACGCACAAATCAGCTCCCGCGCTTACCGCCGACTGCGGAAGATTTTTATTGAATATTAAATGAGGCCCGTGAGCCTCGTCAACCATAACTATTTTGCCTTTTCTGTGGCAAAGGTCGACTATTTTAGCAAGTTCCGAAACTATGCCGTTGTATGTAGGACTTGTGATAAATACCGCTTTTGCTTCCGGATAACGGTCAAGCGCTTCTTTTATCTGGTCATAAGAAGAATTAAAAATTATATCAAGGTTCTGATCAATTTTCGGCTGAATCCATATAGGCCACACGCCTGACAAAATGACTCCGGCCATAATTGATTTGTGAGAACTCCTTGAAACTATTACGGAATCGCTGGGATCGCAGGCTGCAAGAAACATAGCCATATTACCGACGGAAGTTCCGTTTACAAGGAAAAAAGAGTTTTTTACTTTGTAAGCGTCCGCCATCAATTCCTGCGCTTTTTTTATCGGGCCTACGGGATCGTGCAGGGAATCAACTTCGTCAAATACGGTAACGTCAAATTTGTAAACTTCTTCGCCGGTATAATCTTTGAGTTTATTATCTATGCTTCTTCCGTTTTTATGCCCCGGACAATGAAAAGATATAACATCTCTTTTCGCGTGTCCCATAAGAGTGTCGAACAACGGGGCTTTTGAATGACGTGCCAATGATGATTCAGATTGTTTTTTCATGTTATTAAAAAATAAAATGCCCGGTAGAAGTTTCCAACCTCGTCGCTGTTCTTTAAACTGGGCATTGTTTAGGCAAGCACCTTTTGAGCATTTAACCAGCACGAGCCGCCCTAATAATTGTACTGATTACAACCATATTATACTATTAATTTACTACCAAATTATCAGAGATTGTATCATAAATCCGGTTTAACTTCAATACTATTTAATAATACATTCGGTATCACTCCCACTCAACTGTGGCGGGAGGTTTTGAGGTTATGTCGTAGACAACGCGGCTGACGGAATTTATTTCACTTGTAATGCGTGAGGCTATACGACTTAAAACTTTATGCGGAAGCGGAGTATACTCACACGTCATAAAATCATCTGTGGTTACTGCTCGCAGGGCTATTACAGGGTCATATGTTCTGGCATCTCCTTTGACTCCCACGGAAAGCGTATCGGTTAATACGGCAAAATATTGGTTTGGTTTGCGTTTTACGGCATCAAGTTCATCTCGCAAAATGGCATCGGCTTTACGCAAAATATCCAGTTTTTTTTTCGTGACTTCGCCTATTATGCGTATGGCAAGACCCGGGCCCGGAAAAGGTTGGCGACGGACAAGAAACAGCGGAAGCCCCAACTTTTTTCCTAATATCCTTACTTCATCTTTGAAAAGTCCCGACAGCGGCTCTACAATACTCTTAAATCCAAGTTTTTCGGGAAGACCGCCCACATTATGATGACTTTTAATTGTCGCGCCGTGCTTGTCTCCGGATTCTACAATGTCGGGATAGATTGTTCCCTGGGCAAGAAAGGCTATATTGCCCAGCTTTCCCGCTTCGTTTTCAAACACCCTTATAAATTCCGCGCCGATAAGTTTTCTCTTTCTTTCCGGATCGGCAATGCCTTTGAGTTTGGCAAGAAATCTATTTTGCGAATTAACGCGGATAAACTTTAATTTTTGATTTGAAAACATATGTTCTATTTCATCGCCCTCATTAAGCCGCATGAAGCCGTGGTCAACAAAAATACAAGTAAGCTGATCCGGTATTGCCTTTGATAACAGTGCCGCGCATACGGATGAGTCAACCCCGCCGGACAAAGCAAGCAAAACCTTTTGATTTGCGACTTTTTGCCGTATCTGCTTGATTTGCAAGTTTATGTAATCATCAAGTTTATAATTGCCCTTTACTCCGCAAACGCCGTATAAAAATCTTTTAATAAGTTCCTGCCCGCACTCCGTGTGTTTAGTTTCAGGGTGAAATTGCACGCCGTAAAGCTTTTTAGATGTATCCTCACAAGCGGCAATACATTCATCGCTATAGGCCGTTGCAACAAAACCTTTCGGCAAACGCTTTACTATATCCCGATGGCTCATGAGAGCCGCAAAAGGTTTCCTACATCCAAATAATTTTGATAAAGCCTTTTCAGGTTTTACCGTAACGCGTCCGTATTCACCCTTACCGCCCGATATAACTTCACCGCCAAGAATATGGCACATCATTTGCATACCATAACAAATGCCTAGCACAGGTATGCCAAGCCTGAAAATATCACGGTCGCATTTAGGCGAGGCAGGCAAATATACGCTGTTTGGCCCGCCTGTAAGAATAATAGCTATGGGATTTAACCTCTTAATTTCTTTTGCCGTTATACTGCCTGACCTTATTTCAGCGTATACGGATAACTTTCTGACAGCGCTTGCTATAAGTTCTTTATATTGCCCGCCAAAATCAAGCACTAATAAAAGTTCATTCATTTATTATTCCTCTTCTCACTCCTTAAAGCAGCCCCGATAAGCCCCTTAAACAAAGGGTGCGGATTTCCAGGACGGGAAGCAAATTCAGGATGAAACTGAACCGCTATGAAAAACGGGTGGCTTGGAATTTCCGTTATTTCCGGCAATATTCCTTTGTGATAAGCGCTTACTTTAACGCCTGCTTTTTCAAATTCCCATATGTAGGACGGATTCATTTCATATCTGTGACGGTGACGCTCGGTAATAAAAGCCGTTTTGTAAAGTTTATACGCCAAAGAACCTTTCTCTACGACTGCGGTATAATTGCCAAGTCGCATTGTGCCGCCGCGATAAGTTACGTTTTTTTGTTGGTCTAATATTTTTACTACCGGATGCGGAGTTGTTTTGTTAAATTCGGCGGAATGGGCATCTTTCAAACCGACCATATTTCGGGCGGCTTCTATCACAACGCATTGCATGCCAAGGCAGATGCCCAAAAAAGGAATCTTATGTTGCCTGCAATACTTTATCGTTGCGATTTTACCTTCAACTCCTCTTATGCCAAAACCTCCGGGCACAAGCACGCCGTTATAATTTTTTAATTTCTTTAATGTCATCGGGTCTTCTGCGTTAAGATAATCCACGCAGGCTTTCGCTTTTAAGTCTGCAGCCGCTATTTTTAAAGATTCGTCTATAGATTTATAAGCGTCTTTAAGACCTGCGTATTTACCTACAACGGCAATTTTAACTTCTTTATCATATTTTTCAAGGCGTTTGATTTTGTTAAACCAAGTTTTATCAAAACGCTTTTTAGGTTTAAGTTTAAGATTTTCTAAAATAATTTTGTCCGCTTTTTGTTTATACAAGCTTTCAGGCACATGATAAATCGAAGCGCTGTCGCGGGCTTCAATGATGCACCCGGGCTTAACATTGCAAAAAAGCGAAATTTTTTCTTTTATGTTTTTATCGAGCTCGCGTTCCGTTCTGCATACGATAATGTCGGGTGAAAGCCCTATTTCCCGCATTTTAATTACCGAGTGCTGCGTAGGCTTGGTTTTAAGTTCATGCGCGCCCGCAATATAAGGGACAAGCGTTACGTGCAAACTTAACACGTCTTTAGGGTTTTCAAGCTTAAATTGGCGCGCCGCTTCCATAAAAGGCAGTCCTTCAATATCGCCCGCCGTTCCGCCGATTTCTATAATAATTATGTCATAATCGTTTTTTGAAAGGGCAAAACGCCTTTTAATTTCATCGGTGATATGAGGTATTACCTGCACGGTAGCGCCGTTATAATCGCCCCTGCGCTCGTTGCGGATAACGCTTAAATAAATATCACCTGCGGTGTTAGTGTTTGCTTTTGTGGCGTTTATGTCTAAAAAACGCTCGTAGGTGCCAAGGTCCAAGTCTGCTTCGGCTCCGTCAACTGTAACATAAACTTCGCCGTGCTGGTAAGGGTTCATCGTACCAGGATCGACGTTAATGTAAGGGTCAAATTTTATCATATTGACCCTAAAGCCCGACAACTGTAAAAGTTTGCCGACGCTTGCGCCCGTAATGCCTTTGCCGAGCGAACTTACCACGCCTCCCGTGACAAAAATATATTTAGCCATTTTTAGACGTCCTTATAATTTTTTCGGGATACGCTCCGTTAAAACACGCAGCGCAGAAAACGTTTTCTTTTGAATTTTTACCGCGACAGGCTTTTATAAGGTTGCCTATCTCTAAAAAGTTTAGCGAGTCCGCATTTAAGAACTTTCGCATTTGTTCTTTGGAGTTTTGCGCTGCTAAGAGGTGTTTTTGATCGGGCGTGTCTATGCCGAAATAACACGAGCCGATTATAGGCGGACACGAAAGCATAAAATGAATTTTCCGCGCGCCCGCCTGACGCAGTAAGCCGATTATGCGTTTAGCCGTTGTTCCTCTGACTATTGAATCGTCTATAAGTATTATTTCTTTGTCTCTTACCGCACCTTTTACGGGCACAAGCTTTAATTTCGCGGTAAGTTCGCGCATACTTTGAGCCGGTTTAATGAAAGATCTGCCCACATAATGATTTCTTATAAAAGCGGTTTCAAAAGGTATGCCGGACTCTTTTGAAAAACCGTAAGCCGCAAAAACGCCGGAGTCCGGAACCGCCGATACAAAATCAGCTTTTATATGTTTCATTTGGCGGGCAAGCAGCCGCCCCATTTCAGTTCTGGAATCTTTTACGGTTTTTTCAAAAAGAATGCTGTCGGGCCGGCAAAAATAAACATGCTCAAAAATACAAAAATTTTGCTTTTTCGGTTTTTTGTACGGGAAAGATTTTTTTATTTTTCCGTTTTCTATTATTATCACTTCGCCCGGGGCAATGTCGCGAAGATAAACGCCGCCTAAAATTTCTATTGCGGCGGTTTCGGACGCAAGAATGTAGGAGTTTTCAAGTTTCCCCAGCACCAAAGGCCTAAAACCAAAAACGTCTCTTACTCCTATAAGCATGCCGCCTTTCAGCATAACAAGAGAAAACGCTCCTTTAAGCTTACCCAAAGCGGTTTTTAGAATGTCCTCAACCGAGCCTTTGGACATCGCTAATAAATGCAGTAAAATTTCCGTGTCTGAAGTATGGCTGAAAATAGCCCCTTTTTTTGATAAGCATTCTTTAATTTCAGAAAAATTAGTAATATTTCCGTTATGCGCTACGGAAATGTCTCCGTGAATGCAGCTTATCTGAAAAGGCTGGGCATTAATTAAAGAACTTTTTGACGACGTAGTATAGCGCACGTGTCCGATAGCCGCTTTACCGCACAGCCGCGAAAGAGTTTCTTCGTCAAAAATTTTTGACACAAGCCCCATGCCCTTAAAAGTTCTCATTTTTTCAGGTCCGTTGACGGTAATGCCTGCGCTTTCTTCTCCCCTGTGTTGGAGCGTCAGAAGTCCGGCTGCAGCTAAAACGGATGCGTTCTCGTTATTTTCAATTCCGACAATTCCGCACATAATAAGCCTCTTAATTTAGAAATAAATACAATCTTCAATGTTTTCAAGTTCATCATAAGAAGAATACGCTTTTAAGTAAGCCATTGTTTTTTCAAGATTAGTAAATAAAGAGCACGCGCACTTAACGGCGGTTTTTCTTATTTGGGAATTATTTGTTAATTCCTCAATGGTAAGGTTTTTGTTGATATTGATAACAAAATCTATATTGCCGTTTTTTATTGCGTCCAGAGCCGTGGGATTACGGTGCCAGTGAAGCGTTTGCGGGATATATCCGTGTTTTGCCAAATATTCCGACGAGCCTTTTGTGGCATATACCGGAATACCCATGCTGAAAACTTCTTTTGCCGCGTCCATAAATTTAATTTTTTCTTTTTCTCTGCCGGTGCTAAGCAATATTCCTTTGAGCGGTTTTTTTATTTGCGTCGCTTCCATTGCAAGCAGCATTGCGTGGTTAAAAGTTTTGCCAAGGCACCCGACTTCGCCGGTTGAAGCCATTTCCACGCCTGTAACGGGATCTGCCCCGTCAAGACGCGTAAAACTGAATTGTGACGCTTTTACTCCGGTAAAAGGTATTTCGCTTTCGTCTAATGAAACTTTTTTGACGTTTTCCCCATTAATCACTTTAGAGGCAAGTTCCGCAAGGTTCAGCCCCGCCACTTTTGAAACAAACGGGAAACTTCTTGACGCGCGCGCATTACATTCTATGACTTTTACATCGTTTTCTTTAGCAATAAACTGTATGTTAAACGGTCCGTTAAGATTTAAGCCTTTTGCTATTTTGCGCGTTATGTCTTTAACCGTATTATAGGTGTGGGCATATATTTTTTGCGCAGGGAAAACAAGCGTAGCATCGCCGGAATGTACGCCCGCGTTTTCTATGTGTTCGCTTACGAAAGAAGCTATAACTTCACCGTTTTTTGCCACGCCGTCACACTCTATTTCTTTGGCATCTAAAATAAACTGCGAAATAACTACCGGGCAATCGCTTGATATGTCTTTTACAAGGCTGAGGTAATAGTTGAGGTTTTCCTCGTCCGTAGCAACGTTCATTAACGTGCCCGACAACACAAAACTGGGGCGTATAAGCACGGGAAAACCTACTTTTTTTACAAAGGCATTTATTTCGGCGCGGTTGCGCGCGGAAGTCCAAAGAGGCTGGTCTATACCTAAACTGTCTAAAAGGCTTGAAAACTTTTCCCTGTCTTCTGCGTCTTGCACGCTTTTTGCACTGTGTCCGAGAATTTTTACGCCGGCGGCAGACAAATCCGGTATAAGGTTATTGGGGTTTTGCCCGCCCATAGAGCAAACCACCCCCTTGGGGTTTTCTATTTCGACAATATCTAAAACACGTTCGGTTGAAAGTTCTTCAAAATAAAGCCTGTCGGACGCGCTGTAATCGGTTGAGACGGTTTCAGGATTGCAGTTGATAATCACGCTTCCCGTGCCGTTATTTTTGAAATAGCTGCTTGCCATTACCGAGCACCAGTCAAACTCGCAGCTGGAGCCTATACGGTAACTTCCCGAGCCAAGCGTTATAACGGGTTTGTTTTTGTTGGCGGACACGTCGTGCGAAACAGCGTCATAACTTAAATATAAATAATTTGATTTTGTGGGATATTCCGACGAAGTGGTGTCTATTTGTTTAACATAAGGCACAACACCCAAAGAGGTTCTAAACTTGCGTATTTCTAACGCCGTTTTTCTTATGCGGGCATTGTCTTTAGGATAGTCTAAAAATATGTTGGCAAGCTGAAAGTCCGAAAAGCCTTTGGATTTATATTCCAAAAGAATTTCTTTAGACAATTTCTTAAAAGAGCGGGCTTTGCCCTTAAAAAAATCATACAGTTCGTTTTCACCGCCGGCAAGCGTGAAAATATGCTCTAAAAACCAGTAATCTATTTTTGTTTTGTCATAAACCCACTTGAGGGTTTTTCCGCGTCTAAAACTTTCGTATACGGCAAAAAGCCTTAAATTTGTTGGGCTGGATAATTCGTTTGCAAGTTCCGGATCCGAAACTCTTTCAAATACGGGACTTAAAATACCCAAATCATTTTCGCCTACCATGCGGAAAGCCTTTTGCAGGGCTTCGCAAAAGTTGCGTCCTATTGCCATAACCTCGCCGACGGATTTCATTTGAGTGCCGAGTTTTTTAGACACGCCGGAAAATTTTGTTAAATCCCACCGAGGCACTTTTAAAGTAACATAATCAAGCGAGGGCTCGTAAAAAGCAGACGTGGTAAGCGTAACGGGGTTTTTAAGTTCAAGCAAGTCAAACCCTATAACCACTTTTGCGGCGATATAAGCTATAGGATAACCGGTGGCTTTGCTTGCAAGCGCCGAACTGCGGCTAAGTCTTGCATTAATTTCTATAACGTAAAAAGAATAATCGTGAGGATTGAGCGCATACTGGACATTGCACTCGCCGACTATCCCGACAGCTCCGGCTATTTTCAAAGCAGTGTCCCGCAGCATATTGTTTTCAGTATTGTTTATTGTCTGGCAAGGCGCAACAACTATTGAATCGCCGGTGTGTATGCCCATAGGATCTAAATTTTCCATATTGCATATAGTTATTGTATTTCCGCTTTTATCACGCATAACCTCATACTCTATTTCTTTCCACCCGTGAAGCGACTTTTCAATAAGCACCTGAGGACATGACATTAACGCTGAACTTGTAAGCGCCAAAAGTTCACCGTGAGTTTTTGCAAGCCCCGAGCCAAGCCCGCCTAAAGCATAAGCAGAGCGCGTTATTACGGGGTATCCTATTTTTTCAGCCATTTCCAAAGCGTCTTTTGTCGTAGAAACGGCATAACTTTTCGCTGTGGGAACGCCAATAGAACGCATTTTTTCAGCAAAAAGTTCTCTGTCTTCGGAAAGTTCTAAAGCGTTTATCTGTGTGCCTAAAACTTTTACATTATGCTTTTTCAGAACTCCTGATTTTTCAAGCGCTATAACGCAGTTTAGAGCGGTTTGTCCGCCGAATCCCGAAATAATGGCTGCAGGACGTTCAATTTTAATTATTTTTTCAACCCAAAAAGGCGTTACAGGGTAGAGATAAACTTTTTTATTTTTACCGTGGTTTGTCTGCACGGAAGCTATGTTGGGGTTAATTATTATAACTTCAAGCCCTTCTTCGCAAAGCGCTTTTACCGCTTGCGAACCCGAATAGTCAAACTCTCCCGCTTGCCCTATAGACAAAGCGCCCGAACCTAACAAAATAACTTTTTGTTTTTTTCCGTTTTTGGGACGCAAGAAATTAAAAATAGGCATAATTTTACCTTTATATTGAGTTTATAAATTCGTCCATTATCCACGCCGTATCGTTGGGACCGCTGCTTGCCTCCGGATGAAACTGTACCGATAAAAACGGTTTTGTTTTATGTCGTATGCCCTCAACCGAGCCGTCGTTGGCGTTTTCAAACCAAAGCCTGAAATCTTTGGGTATGGAACTTCTTTCAACCGCATAACGGTGATTTTGGCTCGTCATAAACGCGCGTTTATCGGGCAAAGAAAAAACCGGCTGGTTGTGGCTTCTGTGTCCGTGATTAAGCTTTATTGTTTTAGCGCCCGCCGCAAGAGAAAGTATTTGATGTCCCAGACAAATTCCCAATATCGGTTTATTTTGCGTGATAATATATTTTTTAACGCGGTCGGAAAGGTCAGCCGTATTTTTAGGGTCGCCCGGACCGTTTGAGATAAGCCACGCGTCAGCGTTTATTTTTGAAAAATCCCAATCCCAGGGAACAAGCTCAACCGCGCAATTTCTGTCTGATAACATCCGTAAAATGTTCCATTTAACCCCGCAGTCTACAACGGCAATTTTTTTTCTCCCTTTTGAAATCACCTGCGGCTTTTTTACGCTGACCGACGGTAAAAGCAAGCTTTTTGACGGATTTACGTATTCGTCTTTTTTAAAATTACTTAAAAATTCAAATTTGTCCGGTGTTTCTTTCGGATTGCCTTCCGGCACAATTTTGCCAAACAGCGTTCCGCTTTCCCTTATAATCTGCACTAACTTTCTTGTGTCTATGCCGGTAATGCCGGGCACGTTTTGGGAGCACATCCAATCTTCTAATTTTTGTGTGCCGTCGTGATGATAGGCACCGTCAAAAATGTCGGAAACTATTATGCCTTGGGTTTTTATTCCCGCGCTTTCATGCCCTAAAGACATAAAAAAATCCCCGTCTTGAAATGCGGGGATACCGTAGTTACCGATAAGGCAAAAGCTAAATACAAGTATCTGCCCCAAATACGACGGATCAGTCATAGCCTCCGTATAGCCAAGCATTCCGGTATTAAACACCATTTCGCCGCTTACCGAGGTATCAGCACCTATAAGACGCCCCTTAAACGATTGCCCGTTTGAAAGTTTAAGGATTGCTTTTCTATGCGTTTTGAAAAACCGTTTTTTATTCATTTGCTATCCCTGTTTTTTGACGGCGTAAGCATTTCAACCAAACTTTTTGCCACTTCAATAAGAGGCTTTGACAAATTCATGGCTTTGCGCCTCATTTGTTTGTACGCTTGGTCTTCGGTCATGTTAAACTTTTCCATTAAAAGTCCCTTTGCTTTGTCTATAAGCTTCCTGTCTTCAAGTTTGTGTTCTAACTCCTCTATCTTGTGTTCAAAATAGTGTATTTTTCTCGTAAGGCGCACTACGGAAGCCAGCGTATGGTTTAGCACCGTAGTGTCTAATGGTTTTGTAATGCAAAAAATATTTAACGACTCTCCCTTAAGCTCGTCAATGTATTCGCTTTGCTCAGAGTTGGCGAGTATTACCGTAGGGCATATGTCTAAATGTTCTATGGCTTGGGCGAGTTCCATACCGTTCATGTCGGTAAGCAAGTAATCCGTTATGACAAAGTCGGGCTGAAAGCAGCTGACATTTCTTAATATTTCATTACCGCTCGCGGCGCTGGCAATTATTTCAAAAAACTGAACCCTAAGCCTGTCTTTTAAGTCAGACAGCGCCAATTCTGAACCGGCGATTATTATTTTTACCTGTGGCATATCTGTAGCCTTTTTTTTAATATGCTGATATATAACTGTCAATTTCCCATTGATGCACTTTGCTTATATATTCAAACCATTCTTTATTTTTTGCTTCAAGGTAACGATCAAAAATATGAATGCCGAGAGTGTTGCGCATTAAGTCGCTTTTTTGAAATTCCACGATGGCGCGTTCAAGGTCGCCGGGCAAATCCTCAATGCCGATTGCCGCCCTTTCGTCAGATGACATTTTGAAAAGGTTTTTGTCTACGCATTCAGGAGGTTTTATTTTGTTTTTTATACCGTCTAAGCCTGCCATTAAACACGCTGCCAAAACAAAATACGGATTAGCCGAAGGGTCAGGGCAACGCAATTCAACGCGTGTGCTGTTTCCCCGCGCCGCAGGTATTCTTATCAGTGGACTTCTGTTTTTGCACGACCATGCTATATAAACCGGCGCCTCATAGCCCGGCACAAGTCTTTTGTAGGAGTTTACAAGAGGATTTGTTACAAGTGCCATGGAACGCATATGCTTGATAATGCCGCCGATAAAATTGTAAGCGACAGGCGAAAGATTAAGGCCGTCTTTAGTGTCAAAAAAAGCATTTTGCCCGTCTTTAAAAAGAGACATATTGGTATGCATGCCGGAACCGTTTATGCCGAATATGGGCTTTGGCATAAAAGTTGCGTGTAATCCGTGTTTTTTTGCGATCGCTTTAACAACCATTTTAAAAGTATTAATATTATCTGCGGTTTTAAGGGCTTCGCCGTATTTAAAATCTATCTCATGCTGCCCTCTTGCAACCTCGTGATGCGAGGCTTCTATTTCAAAACCCATTGCCTCAAGCGTTAAACAAATATCGCGTCTGACGTTTTCTCCCTTGTCTGTGGAACCCAAATCGAAGTAGCCCGCATCATCGTGAGGAATAGTTGTAGGATTTCCTTTTTCATCAGAAAGAAACAAGAAAAACTCGCATTCAGGACCCACGTTGAAAGTATATCCCATATCGGCGGCTTGTTTTATGGCTTTTTTCAGCGTATACCTTGGACAGCCTTCAAAAGGTTTGCCGTCAGGGGTATAAATATCGCATATTAAACGCGCAACTTTGCCGTCTTGCGGGCGCCACGGAAAAATCATAAATGTGTCAAGGTCGGGATAAAGATACATATCGCTTTCTTCTATACGCACAAAACCCTCGATTGACGAACCGTCAAACATACATTTGTTATCTAAGGCTTTCTCCAGCTGGCTTGCGGTAATTGCCACGTTTTTTAAAGTACCGAAAATATCGGTAAATTGCAGCCTGATAAATTTTACCGCTTGTTCTTTTACCATTTGAATTACTTGTTCTCTTGTGTTACTCATTTTTACTGCCTCCAGTTGAGTCGTATTTTTTTATGTATATATATCAAACAAGGCGCCCCTAAAAAGTTTCACTTTTTATGAGCGCCTTTGCCCAGTAAATATTGAAAACAATTATCGAACCGCTTTCTTTAAATATAAATTTACAAAAAATTTTCAGTTTTTACAATACATATTTTCGTACGGATTTTTGTTTAATGCGGCATACTTTTTGAAGTTATTAACTTTTACCGCCGACAAATTTTTGTTGAAGTGTTTCGCATACGCTTTAACGTGTTTTTTAAGAAATTCTTTATCTGAATTTGTAAGTTTAACCTCTGCTGCTTCTTTGCCGAGATTAAACGCATCAGTTCCTCCGTAAAGGTAGATAGCGCCGCCGTGCATGCCAGTAGCGCAAAATCTGCCTGTAATTCTCTCGTTTTTAGAGAGCCCGAGCCCCAACAAAATTATGGCACCTCCCGCCATGTATTCGCCTAAAAAATCGCCTGCCGCACCGCCTACAACAATAACAGGTTTCAAATCGCGGTATTCTTTCATGTGTATGCCCACCCTATAACCGACTGAGCCTTCAACGTATATTTCGCCGCCTCTCATAGCGTAACCCGCAGTGTCGCCGCAATGCCCGTGAACTATAATTTTACCGCGATTCATGGTGTTGGCAAGAGCGTCTTGCGCGGAACCGAATATTTCAAGTTCCGCCCCGTCCATATAAGCGGCGGTATCGTTGCCGGGCGTTCCGTAAATTTTTATTTTTATATTCTCGTCAAGCCCGCGCCCTATGTAACGCTGCCCGCAAACATCCGTAAGCTTAATATTTTTGGAAGTCCGCACAGCTTTATCAATGCTATCGTTAAGCGCGCGGTAATGAATGTTTTTTGCATTTATTGTTATCATTGTGCGCCTCCCCCAAACAACTTTTTGCGCCGGGTTTCAAACGGATAAACTCCCAAAGCAATATCTTTTATTTTTATATCGTAAGTAAGAGCAGAAAGTGAGGTTTTATTTTTAATTAAATCGGTATAAATGCCCGCACGGGCCACATTGTTAATAAGCGTAAACCCTTCTAAAATGTCTTTGTTAACTTTTAAACGGCTTAAAGCATTTTTGGTATTTTTTAAATAATGCGCCTTAGGCTCTTGAATGCCGGCAGACATTACCTGCATACCGAAAAATGATATAGCGTTCATTGAAAGGGCGTCGGCAGCCTCTGACTTTACGTCCGCCATATTAAGCCCAGCAACTTGTCCTTGCAGTACGGCATTCGGCCAAAGAGCCATTACTTTTTTCTGCTTGCTTAACATATCCGTACTTAAAGCGCAATCTCCCGCCGCGTAAACACTTTTAACTGAAGTTTGCATGTTTTTATCAACAACTATGCCTTTTTCAACTTTAACGCCCGAACCTTCTAAAAACGCTATGCCCGGTCTTACGCCGACAGCTATCACTAAAATATCGCAAGGCAAATCCTTGCCGTTTGAAAGCGTAATTTTTTTGCCGCGCACCGATTTTATGCTTACGCCAAACTTAAAGCTTATGCCTTTGCTTTCAATATGATTTTGTATTATCTTTGCCGGTTCTTCGTCCAACACGCTTGCCATAATCCTGTCGGCTAAATCTATAACGGTAATGTTTTTTACTTTTCCATACAGGCCTTCAGCCGCTTTAAGCCCTACCAGACCCGCGCCTGCAATTACCACGTTTGATTCTTTGTTTACGGCGGCTTTTATTTTTTTCATATCGCCGTAAGTTAAAAAAGTAAACGCATTTTTTTGCTTTGCCAAGTCCCCGATAGGCGGGACAAACGGCACGCTGCCCGATGCTATTAAAAGTTTCTCATAACCGTATTTTTTATTTTGCCGCGTTGTTACAATTTTGCGTTTTGTGTCTATTTTAGAAACTTCACTTCCCAATTTTATGTCTATATTCAATCTTTTATAAAAAGATTGCGGGCGGTAAAACATTTTATTTTCGGAAAGCTTTTCGCTTAGCAAATAAGATATAAGCGGCTTACCGTAAGGAATAACGCTTTCGGCAGACAGCATTGTAATAGAACCTGCTTTATCAACAGAACGTATGCTTTCTGCTGCGCTTATTGCTGCCGCGCCTGCGCCTATTATTAAATATTTCATATTACCTCCGCCGCTTCTTTTTCATCTAAAAATTTCAGCGCGCCGTTAGGACAGTTAGAAACGCAGGCCGGAGCTTTTTGGCTCTCGCATAAATCGCACTTAGATATTGCTTGGCCGCTATCGCTTTGTTTAATCGCGCCGAAAGGACACAACAGCATACACGATAAACACCCCACGCAGCGTTCTATGTCGTGCTTCACAAAACCGTCTTCTTTATACATCGCGCCCGAAATGCAGGCTTTGACGCACTCTGCGTCTTTACAATGGCGGCATTGCAAGCCAAAATATGAAATAGCTTTTTTCTCAGGCATTTCCTCTATGGTTATACCTGCAGCTATATTTTCGTTTTTGTGCGCCTTAACAATATCTTTGGATTTTGAATGCGCAGTTTTGCAGTAAACTTCGCAAAGCCCGCAGCCAAGGCACTTACTTTCAAAAGCGTAAATTCTTTTCATATTGCCTCCCCTGCGTATTTTATGCCGAGTATTTCAAGTTCTTTATCGTTTAACCCTATGCCGCGCAACATAAACCTGTTTCCTCTAAGGCTGTCTATGGCGTTTATGCCCATTCCGCCCAGTATTTCTTGTATTTCGTGATTCCACGCCGAAACAAGGTTTACAAGGCGTTTATACATAATGTCGGGGTTAAGGCGTTTAACCAGATTTGCTTTTTGCGTGGCTATGCCCCAATTACATTTGCCGCCCATACACGAATGGCACATATGGCAGCCCATTGCTATCAAAGCGGCAGAGGCTATGTAAACCGCGTCAGCGCCTAAAGCCACGGCTTTTACAATGTCGGCGCTATTGCGAATGCTCCCTGCTATTATCAATGAAACGCTGTTACGGATTCCTTCTTCTCTTAAACGCTGGTCTATGGCGGCAAGGGCAAGTTCTATCGGTATGCCCACATTATCGCGAACCCTTGCAGGTGCCGCGCCCGTACCGCCGCGAAAACCGTCTATAACTATGGCATCTGCGCCTGCGCGGGCAATGCCCGAAGCGATAGCCGCCGCGTTATGCACCGCCGCTATTTTTACAAAAACGGGTTTTTTGTAACCAGTTACTTCTTTAAGCGAATAAATAAGCTGGCGCAAATCTTCAATAGAATAAATGTCATGGTGCGGCGCAGGCGAAATAGCATCTGACCCTTCGGGTATCATTCTTGTCGCCGAAACATCTTCGTCTACTTTTGCACCCGGCAAATGACCGCCTATGCCGGGCTTTGCGCCCTGACCGATTTTGATTTCAATGGCTGCGCCCGTGTTAAGATATTTTTTGTCTATACCGAACCTGCCTGATGCCACCTGCACTATAGTATTTTTGCCGTATTTATAAAACTCTTTATTAAGACCGCCCTCGCCGGTATTGTAATAAATGCCAAGTTCAGCCGCCGCGCGAGCAAGCGACTCATGCGCGTTTTTTGAAATAGAACCGTAACTCATCGCTGAAAACATTATCGGCGCGTTAAGTTCAAGTTTTGGCGGCATTTTGGTTATAAGTTTGCCTTTGCCGTCAAACTCCAACTTGTCCGGATTTCTTCCTATAAACGTTTTTATTTCCATAGGTTCGCGCAAAGGATCTATAGACGGATTAGTAACCTGACTTGCGTTAAGCAGCATTTTGTCCCAATAAATCGGGAAAGGTTTTGGATTACCCATGCTCGTAAGAAGCACCCCGCCGGTTTCGGCTTGCTTGTAAATTTCGTTCATAGCCTCAGCAGTCCAATTAGCGTTTTCCTTAAATTCAAGAGGATATTTTTTTACTGTAAGCGCCTTTGTCGGGCAAAGTAAAACACATCTGTGGCAATTGACGCATAATGCTTCATCTGCGCGCATGATATTATCGGCTTCATCATAAGAGTGCACTTCGTTAGCGCATTGTTTGGCGCATACTTTGCAGTTTATACATTTTTTTTCATTGCGGATTATTTCATAACGCGGCATATTAAAATTTAGCATAGTTCCTCCCGCTTTTTTGCTCCCTTACCGTCAAGATACACTATTACGGGTTCGCCGCCTTTGGGCGACCACACTTTGTCGGGTTCAGGGCAAATTACGCGTATGGAGCTTTCTTCGCTTGCCACATAAGTTTTTGAGCCTTTTTGCGCAGCCACAAGGGAACGTAATTTTATTCTGTCGTTTAAAGCGACCATGCCTTTATCAAAACCTAAAATAATTGAAAACGGTCCGTTTATGAGAGCGCTTGAATAAACCGTGCGCAGCGCAGTAAGTTCTTTTTTCAGTTCGGGGCTTTTGCGGGCGATCTCATCCCAAAGCGGCGCTGCAAGCACAGTAATGGCTTTTTCAATAGGCAGCCCGTGTTTTCTTATAAGCAGGTCAAACAAATAAGTTATAACTTCGGTATCGGTTTGAAGCGTGCACTTGTAGCCGTACATTTCAACAAAACGGCGGTTTGCATCGTAAGAAGATATCTCGCCGTTATGCACGATAGACCAGTTAAGCATGGTAAACGGGTGAGCCCCGCCCCACCAACCCGGGGTGTTAGTGGGAAAACGCCCATGAGCAGTCCATAGGTGGGCATCATATGTGTCTAACATAAAAAAGTCGCCTATATCTTCGGGATAACCTACTCCCTTAAACGTTCCCATATTTTTACCGCTTGAAAATACATAAGCGCCTTTATATTCTTTATTTATGCGTATGACGCACCTCTTTGTAAATTCTTCTTCGTCAAGATATCCGTCCTGAACTATATAAATTCTCGGACGTACGAAATACCGCCATATAAGAGGTTTGTTTTTTACCGAAGCGACCTTACGCGTAGGAATATTACCGGCGCTTGCTATTTCGAAATGCTTGGAAAGATACTCTTCGGTTTTCATTTTTATAGCAAGGTTATCGTAAAAGATATGCAGGGCAAATAAATCTTTATATTCCGGGTAAATGCCGTAAGCGGCAAATCCTCCGCCAAGCCCGTTTGACCGCTCATGCATAAGGGCGATAGACTGTATAATATCGTTACCGCTGAAACGTTTGCCGGTTTTGTCTATTATAGCGCTTATGGCGCAACCCGCAGGTATTCGTATATCGCCTTCTTTTAACATTTTACCCCCCATTTACGTCGTAAAAAAGGCAAAAACGTCTTAAAAAACCTCATGTTTGAGATTAATTAAGACGCCTTTGCCTTTTTACCGAATTATTAAGTTGTTTAAAAATATACAATATTTTTTTTTAAAATGCAAGAGATAAATTGTTATTTTTTTATTTTCAGACGGATAAATGGAATCTTTTCATCGCTTCCTCCACGTTTTCTTTTGCACCGAAAGCAGTCAGCCGGAAAAACCCTTCGCCGTTGGCGCCGAAGCCCGCGCCCGGCGTGCCGACGACATTCGCTTTTTCAAGCAGTTTGTCAAAAAACTCCCACGAAGACATTTTGCCGGGGCATTTAAGCCAAATATACGGCGAGTTTTTACCTCCGGTAAACCAAATGCCCAGCATAGTCAACGTGTCGGCTATAATGCGCGCGTTTTGGAGGTAGTAGTTTACATTGGTTTTGATTTGAGGTATTCCCTCTTCGCTGAACACTGCCAGCGCGCCGCGCTGGACTATATAAGGAACGCCGTTAAATTTAGTGGTCTGCCGCCGAAGCCAGAGTTTATTTAGAGCTGCGCCGCCACGGACAAGTTCGCGCGGAACAACCGTATAACCGCAGCGAGTTCCAGTAAATCCCGCAGTTTTGGAAAGAGAGCAAAATTCTATCGCGCATTTTCTCGCGCCTTCAATCTGATATATGCTCGCGGGCAAAGCTTTATCCTGAATAAATATTTCATACGCGCTGTCAAACAAAATAACAGCATCGTTCTCCAAAGCGTATTTGACCCACAGTCCAAGCTGCTCTTTGTTATAAGCCGCTCCCGTGGGATTGTTAGGCGAACACATATATATAATGTCAGCCTTTACATTTTTATCGGGCAAAGGCAGAAAATTATTGTTTGCGTTTCCGTTTATATAAATAATTTTACGGCCCGCCATAACGTTTGTGTCCGCATATACCGGATAAACGGGGTTGGGTATCAGAACAGTATTGTCATACGAGAAAATATCAAGTATATTGCCAAGGTCGCTTTTTGCGCCGTCGCTGATAAAAACTTCACTCTCTTGCAGCGTTACATCTTTTTTTAGATAATAACCGCAGATTGCCTGTCTCAAAAATGAGTAGCCCTGTTCCTCTCCGTAACCGCGGAATGTTTCAGGCGCGCCCATTTCGGAAACAGCTTGCTGCATAGCTTTCGTGACTGCAGGAACAAGCGGCAGAGTAACGTCTCCTATTCCCAAAGAGTATAATGTTTTATCCGGATTTTCCGCCGCGTATTCTTTTACCTTTTTTGATATCAGGGAAAACAGATAACTGTCTTTCAGATTCAAATAATTTTTGTTTATGTTCATATAAGCCCCTTTATTTGAGCAACCTGCCCGGCGATTCGGACGCAATACTTTTACCGAAACCCGAGACAACTACGACCGTTACAAAAATAAATTCGGTCATATATCCACAATGCCGTCAAACACTTTTTTACATTCGCCCGTCATATACACTATTTCGTCCGTGTACTTAATTGTCAGCTCTCCACCCAGGAGCTGCACCTTAATGTTCGCGTCCTTATCGCAGTATCCGTTCAGAACTGCGGCCACTGCGCAAGCGCAAGCGCCTGTACCGCAGGACTGCGTTTCACCGCTGCCGCGTTCCCATACACGCATTTTCAAATGATTCCTTCCGACGACTTCAACAAACTCAGTATTTATCCTGTCCGGAAACAGAGCGGCGTTATTTTCAAATTTCGGCCCGATCTTGCATAAATCAAGTTTATCCGTGGCTTTGCAAAATATTACAGCATGCGGATTACCCATGGAAACGCAGGTAATATTATATTCCTTGCCGTCAACCGCCACAGGTCTGGCGATTACGCTCTCCCCCGGCAGTTTAACGGGAATTTTTTCAGGCCGCAGTTCCGGACGGCCCATGTCTACCCTGACGGAAGAGACAACTCCGTTTTTAATTGACAGATCAAGTTCTTTAACGCCACTGAGCGTTTCTATCCGCATATGCCGTTTTTGAACTACGTTGTTATCATAAAGATATTTCGCTACGCATCGTATGGCGTTGCCGCACATGCTACCTTCGCTGCCGTCAAGATTGAACATCCGCATTTTTGCGTCGGCCATATCGGAACGAAGTATAAGAACAATCCCATCGCCGCCCACTCCCGTGTGCCGCTCCGACAGGAACACCGACAGAGATTCCGGTGAATTGACGGTAAGGTCAAAACAGTTGATGAAAATGTAATCATTACCGCAACCATGCATTTTTGTAAAAGATAAGCGCATATGAGAACTCCTTAAATTATTCATGTCAATTAATCGCTGCAATGCCCGTTTCTTTCGTGCGGACTCTTACGACTTCGCGCAAATCATAGCTGAAAATTTTGCCGTCGCCGGGATTTCCCGTATAAGCTGCTTCGCTGATTGCGGAAATCGTTTTTTGTTCCCATTCCGGCGATGAAACGATAATTTCAAACTTGATTTTTTTAAGCAAGTTAACATTTACTTCCGTTCCGCGCACATATTTGGTGTAGCCTTTTTGCTTGCCGCATCCCTGAACTTCGGAAACTGTTATTCCGCAAACATTTATTTTACAAAGCGCTTCTTTTATGTCTTCAAACTTTTCTTCACGCACTATTGCTTCTATTTTAATCATATTGCCTCCGTTAAATTTATATTTGCATTAATCAAGTCCGTTGAAAGACGGATACGCGCTTTCGCCGTGTTCGGAAATATCCAGACCTTTAAGCTCGTCTTTTTTGTCAACGCGCAAAGGAGTAAACGTTCTTACAACTATAACGCATATCACGGTCAGCGCAACGACATACGCAATCGTTACAAGTATGCCCAAAATTTGCGCGAAAAACTGGCTAAACTCTCCGTATATAAGGCCCGGGTTTCCGCCGTTAATGGCAGGATTGCAAAAAACGCCCGTTAAAATGCCTCCCCAAATTCCTCCTATGCCGTGGCAGCCGAACGCGTCTAAGGCATCGTCAACTTTAAATATCTTTTTGATAAGCGCTATGCCGTAGTAGCACACGGGGGCAACCGTTATTCCTATGATAAGCGCCGCCCACATATCCACAAAACCCGCCGCCGGCGTTATGCCGACAAGCCCCGCTATAATGCCCGTGCAGGCGCCTATAAGCGTTGGTTTTTTGTGGCGAATAACGTCTATAAGCATCCAGACAACAAGCGCCGCTGCCGCAGAAATTGCCGTTGTCATAAAAGCGTGCGCGGCAAGACCGTTTGCCGCCAAAGCCGAGCCCGCATTAAACCCAAACCATCCAAACCACAAAAGTCCTGTGCCTAATAATATAAAAGGCACATTATGCGTGCGATACGCCATTTGTTCGTAACCGATTCTTCTTCCCAAAATTATGGCAAGTATAAGCCCCGTAAGCCCTGAACTTATATGCACTACGTCGCCGCCGGCAAAATCTAAAGCGCCTATTGTTTCGCCGATAAAACCGCCGCCCCAAACCATATGCGCCAGCGGATAATAAACAAGCACAGACCACAAGGCTATAAAAATAAACAATGCTTTAAATTTCATTCTTCCCGCAACAGAACCCGTAATAATGGCTGGCGTTATTAAAGCAAACATCATCTGAAAAGCTACAAACGCGAAAACCGGCAGATTTTCGTCAAAAATCGAATCTTTCGTTATTCTGCTAAGGCTGAAATTAGATAAATTACCTATAAATAAACCGTCTCCGCTAAAAGACAGTGAATACCCCACAAGCATGTACATGATAACTCCGAGACCTAAAATAAATGCAGAGTTCATCATATTGTTTACCATATTTTTTCTTCGACCCAGTCCCCCGTAAAATAAAGCGAGCCCCGGAGTCATTATAAAAACTAACGCCGTACAAATGAGAATAAAAGCCGTATCTGCCGCATTAATCATATCTTCCTCCTTTATATATTTAAAAGTTTACGCAAAAACCAAATACTAAGGTGTTTATATCCAAATTAACCGAAAACTCGTTTCCGCTATAACCTGTACGCATCGCCGTTTTGTAAGCAACTTCACCGAAACTTACAAAAAGCGTAAACCTGTCGCTTAGCGCGTATTCCACAACCGGCAGTACCGCAATGCCGAAAGTATCGGTAGTTGCTGTGCCGTCGTCTGAACTTCCAAACGAAACCTGCCCTCTTGTATAAAACGCAAAATTGCCTGACTCCCAAGCTTTGTAACGGACAAAAGGGATTATTTCATATTCATACGTACTTACGCCGCTTGTATCGTCGGCAGTGTAAGAGAACCCGACTCCGGCATCAATCTTATCTGAAAAAATACGCGCTATTTCCGGCGCTATCATAAAAGATGAGCCGCTGTCGTCGCCTCCGAGAGACGTATACTTTAAAGCCGTTCCCGCGTACCAGTCAAACGCGAAAACGTTTCCGGCCAAAAATATAACAAACATTACCGCAACCGATAACTTTTTCATTGTGCTGCCTCCTTTTTTGTGTCTTATAAATACAGCACCGGCGCTAAAAATATAATTTTTCAGCGCCGGTGCTGTCAGTTAAAGTAAAAAGGCGTCTTAAAAAATCCCTCTCAGGATTGATTAAGACGCCTTTGCCTTTTTACCAAGTTATTAAGTTGTTTAAAAGTGTACAATATTTTTTTTCAAAATGCAATTTTGTAGAATTTTTACATATTCAGTTACCTCCTTCCAAAAAGTATCTCTTCGCACTTTCCCGCAAGCTCTTTACTCAATAGTTCGATACTCTTGCTCGGATTTTCAAGCTCTTGGCATAAAAAAAGCCCGCCCTGTATCAAACCGAGCAGGCGTTGAAAGCCCGTTTACCTGCTGCTACGGGAACGGCAGGCTGGGCTACTCTTGTTTATTCTCTACATAACTATTTTAACTTCGAACCGACGAGAAGAGGCGGTTTCTGCGGGGTTGTTCCACAATAATACATAGGGTAAGCAGAAAAAGGGGCATATAGGTTATACAGATGTTTGACTGTTTTTTTAAAAATGTTAGTATAATTCAACTATGAGTTTAAAAAGGCTGCCGCTTTGGCAATGGAGAAACTATATAACCAGAATGACTCCCTACATACAATTCGTAAAATTCTTTATGTTTTGCCAACACTCTAATATACTTTTCGCACAACCAATAGAAGCGGTGTTTTATGGCAAAAGGCGATATAGAGTTTGACGGCAAATACTATCCCTATGGGCATTACTAATGGCGTTTAAAGGCATTTTCCTGCCATTTTTCGCTTCTTTGGCCCAACTCTGCCCCAACCACTAACGCCACCCTAAAACCCGCAGAACTTATGTGCAAAAAACGGACCAAATACCCATGCAATTTGGGCATAGTCCAATCGTTAAAACCCTTCCAAATCTTTCAAATCGTTGTTTTAGTCAATGCTTTTCGTCGTCGGTAAAAAGAAAAAACCCCCGATTTTAGTCGAGAGTTTGTTTTATGAAGGGAATGCCCGGTAGAAGACTCGAACTTCTGACCCCTTCCATGTCAAGGAAGTACTCTAACCAACTGAGCTAACCGGGCTTTAACTACAGTTAATAGTTAATAGATAGTAGTGAATAGTTTTGGAGTTCGCCGAAGGCGAACAGATTAATAAGTTTCGGCTTTGCCGAAACACAATAACTATTAGTTATTATCTATTAACTATTAACTGTCTTTAACAAGGTGCGGGCCGGAATTGAACCGGCGAATAACAGTTTTGCAGACTGCTCCCTTACCACTTGGGTACCGCACCAAAAAACATCTAATTTAAAACTGATTTATGAGTATATAAAATATCCTGTTTTTAGTCAACAGTTAAAATCAATTACGAATTACGAGTAAGTTTTGTTGCTGCCTTTGATTCGTAATTCGTAATTCGTAATTTGTAATTAGTAATTGCCGTTATCAGTGCGGATTATACACCGCCGCGACTACTGCGCTTATGTAAGCCGCTCCGGATTCTTTTAAAGCTTTTGAAATTTCTCCCAGAGTCGCTCCTGAAGCGGTTACATCGTCAACTATGCAGACTCTTTCCCCTCCGTTAAGAGAGGCGATAAAAGAATCTTCTATTTCTTTATGCCTTTCTTCTCTTGGAAGAGTTTTTAATTCTTTGGTAATTTTTATTTTTTTTAAAATATCGTTTTTCAAAGGTTTATTTAATTTTTCGGAGAGGTAATTCGCAAGCTTTTGCGAGTAGTTTGTCCTGTCCAAATCAGTCGACGGGACATAAACAAAAAAATCAAAACCGCTTAAAAAATCTTTCTCCAGCCTTATTCTGTCGCATAAAAAATCCGCAAGTTTATTGAATGTCTCGGGATGGCTTTTAAAATCCCTCATGAACATATGAAACTTATCTATATCATGATAGCTTACGGCAAAAATCAGCTCGTCAAGGTTTTTAATTACCATATTCTTTTATATACTTTTCCAAAGATTCTTCCCATGAAGGTATTTCTATTTTAAGTTTTGAAGATATTAACGCATTGGACATTGCCGTAAAATGCGGCCTCACCGCTTTACTTTGAAAACTGTCCATAGGCACGGGAATAATGATATTGTTTAATTTTTTTAATTTAAAATACAATTTCGCAAGTTCGTACCTTGAAGCATATCCCGAATTTGTCAGATGATAAGTCCCGCGCAAGTCATTTTCCAAAGCTTTTAAGAAAACATCCGCAATATCGAAAGTAAAAGTAGGAACCGAAACTTCATCGGAGCTGATTTTAAGCGTTCTGTTATTTTTTGACCATTGATTCAGCTTATACAAAAAATTCTGGTTTCCTTCGCCTATAACCCAGCTTAAACGCAAAATAAGATTTTTCTTCGCCAGTTTTGCTTTTTCTTCGCCTTCATATTTGCTCTGCGCATACTTATTTAAAGGATTCGGCTTATCCGCTTCCGTATAGAAATCGTTTTTTGCACCGTCAAAAACATAATCCGTGCTGAAATGCGTAAAAAAAGCGTTTATTCTGTTGCTTTCTTCGGCAAGAATTTCAACGCCGTCCCTGTTTATCAAAAACGCTTTTTCCAGGTTCTCTTCGGCATCGTCTACAAGATTATACGCCGCGCAGTTAATTATATGTGTAGGATTATATGCCGAAACGGCTGTTTTCACTTTTTTGCTGTCGGTAATATCAAGTATTTTCTCATCGGGCGCGGAAAAATCTATATTTTTTGATTTGAAAAGTTTTTGCAGTTCTCTGGCAAGCTGTCCTGATGAGCCGGTCAGTAAAATTTTCATTAAAATCCCGCCTTATATTTTGTCAACGACAGATCCTGAAACGAGTTCAGTGTGACGCTGTAAACCGCTAAAAATTATATTCGGCATCTTTAAATAAAGGAAAAATCGAGTCTTTTTGCGATACAACGGGCTCTTTTGTATTCCATTTAATATTTAAATCCGGGTCGCTGTATAAAATTCCTCTCTCATATTTCGAATTGTAAACAGACGTGCAAAAATATTCAAACTCCGCCGTCTCCGAAAGAACTTCAAAACCGTGCGCGAACCCCTCGGGAATAAACACCATATTTAAATTTTTTGAATCAAGCTCAACGCCGACCCACTTTCCGAAATATTGGGAGTTTTTTCTTATGTCAACGGCAACGTCAAATATCTTTCCTGATACGACTCTTATAATTTTCCCCTGAGAGTACGGATTGAGCTGATAATGAAGGCCTCTCAAAACGCCTTTTGAAGATTTCGAGATATTAATCTGTTTTATCTGTCTGTCTATACCGCCCTCTTTAAAACTCAATTCCTGAAAAAGCTCGCTGAAAAAACCTCTTTCATCTTCAAATTTTTTAGGCTCAATTACAATAACATCGGGAATATCCAGTTTTTTAAAAGTAAACGGCATTATAACATCTCCTTTAGCAGCTGTTTGGAGTTAGGAGCGTAAAGTATGGAGTTATTGCGTTTCACCTTTGGCGAAACCTATTTATAAGTTTTCGCAAAGCGAAAACACATTAACTCCGCACTCTCTTTATATTTCCTGCAACTCATTCAGCTTTCTATATATTCCATTTTCTAAGCGGATCAAATCTTCATGCATGCCTGTTTCGGTTATGCGGCCGTTGTCCATAACAAGAATTTTATCGGCGTTTCTTACGGTAGCAAGCCTGTGCGCAATTAAAATTACGGTCCTATTTTTCATCAAATTTTCCACGGCAGACTGCACCAGCTTTTCGGACTGCGAATCCAAAGCGCTTGTCGCTTCATCCAGTATAAGTATCGGAGGATTTTTAAGTATCGCTCTGGCTATCGATATTCTCTGCTTTTCCCCGCCTGAAAGCTTGAGCCCTCTGTCCCCGGCCAGAGTATCATATCCGTTTGGAAGTTTAGATATAAAATCGTGGGCGTTTGCGCTCTTTGCCGCCTTTATTATATCATCCATGGACGCGCCGAAAGTTCCGTAAGAGATATTATACTTAATAGTATCGTCAAAAAGAACAACATCCTGCGAAACTATTCCGACTTTTTCTCTTAATGATTCAAGAGTAACCAGCTTTATGTCTTGCCCGTCAATCAAAACAGCTCCCGATGACGTATCGTAAAATCTTAACAAAAGATTCGCTATAGTTGTTTTCCCTGAGCCTGAATGACCGACAAAAGCCACCGTCTGCCCGCTCTTTATTGTCAAATTAAAATCTTTTAAAATGTCTTTTTCCGGAATATACCCAAACGTTACGTTTTTGTATACTATTGAATTTTTAAAAGATTTAAGTTCAACGGCCTCTTCCGTATTTTTTATTGTCGGCTCTTCGTCAAGTATTTCAAATATTCTTTCCGCGGCGGAAAGTCCGGACTGAATCTGAGAATTTACCTGGGCAAAATTTCTTATAGGCTCGTACATTTGCCCCACGGCGGCTATAAACGCGAAAAAAGCACCTGCCGTCCATTTACCGCTTAGCACGTCAGCTCCTCCGAAAAACAATACTACCGCCACCGCGACAGAGCCCATGAAATTCATTATCGGGCTTGATCTCGCGTCAACCCTAGCCACGCGTAAAGCAAAATTATAAAATTTGTTGTTTTCATCTTTGAACTTGGCTTCTTCATGTTTTTCGGTGTTAAAAGCTTTTATTACGGAAAAACCCGCAAGCATTTGCGCCAAAGACGAATAAATTTCCGCCATTTGTTTTTGCCCCTGCTTAGCCGCTTTTCTTATCTTTCTGGCAAAAATTACCAAAGGAACAGCCGCTATAGGAAAACCGACAAATACTATAAGAGAAAATTTCCAGTTCAAATAAAAAGCTATGATAATCATTCCTAAAAACGTAAGAACATCCTTAATAAGACTTGCAGGCACCCTGACAATGGCAGTCTGCAAAGCATTCAAATCATTTGTAACTCTGGACATTATCTTCGCCGATGAATTTTTTACGTAAAAGTCATGCGATAAAGATATGAGTTTCTCAAAAAGCTGCATGCGCAGATCTCTTACGACATTCTGGCCTATATAATTGAGCAAATAACTTCTGCCGTAATCCGCGACTCCTTTTAAAGCGAAAATCAAAGGCAGAACAACGGCCGCGAAACCAAGCATTAAAAGATTTTTATCTATAAATATTCCGTCTATAACCTTCTTTAAAACAACAAGAAGAGAAGTTGCAAGCCCTGCAAAAGCGCTCATAAAAACAACCGCGACAATAAATCTGAAGACGTAAGGCCTCAGATATTTGTACAATCGTTTGATTTCTATTTTTTTATTCTCGTTCATAATGCCTGCATCTTGTTTAATTTATTATATATTCCGTTTTCAATACACATTAAAGCTTCATGAGTTCCGGTTTCGGCAACGCATCCGTTATCCATAACTATTATTTTATCGGAATTTTTTACGGTAGCAAGCCTATGCGCGATTAAAATTGCCGTCCTGTTTTTCATAAGATTTTCAATCGCGTTTTGGACAAGTCTTTCTGACTGCGAATCTAAAGCGCTGGTAGCTTCATCCAGAATAAGAATCGGAGGATTTTTCAGCATTGCTCTGGCTATTGAAATTCTCTGTTTTTCGCCGCCTGACAGTTTCATGCCTCTTTCACCGGTCAAAGTATCGTACCCTTGCGGAAGTTTTGATATAAAATCATGGGCATTGGCGTTTTTTGCCGCCCGTATTATATCTTCCGTTGAAGCGTTAAAGCTGCCATAAGAAATATTATATTTTATAGTATCGTCAAAAAGCATCACGTCCTGGCTTACTATGCCTATCTGCTCTCTGAGAGATTCAAGTGTAACTTTCCTTATGTCTGTGCCGTCAATCAAAATCATGCCGCTTTCAGGCTCATAAAATCTCATAAGCAGGTTGGCAATCGTTGTTTTTCCCGAACCCGAATGCCCGACTACGGCGATTTTTTCGCCTTTATTTATTGTAATGTTAAAGTTCTCAAGAATATTTTTTTCTTTTAAATATCCGAAAGTAACGTCTTTATATACGATGGAATTTTTGAACGGCTTCAATACCGTAGCGCCGGAAATATTGCGCACGGAAGGCTGTTCGTCCAAAATTTCAAACACCCTTTCGGCTCCGGCAAGACCGTTTTGTATTTGAGAGTTTAAAGAAGCAAAATTCTTTATCGGTTTATACATTTTGGTTATCGCATAGAAAAAAACAAGGAAATCTCCCGGCGTCCAAACGCCGTTAATTACGTCTCTTCCTCCGAAAAACAAAACAATGCCCGCAGCCAAAGCCCCGATAAACTCTATCATCGGCGCAAGGCGCGAATCAATTCTTATCATTCTTAGCGCGATATTGTAAAATTTATTGTTGTCGCTCCTGAATTTTTGTATTTCATGTTTTTCGCTGCTGAAAGCTCTTATTACGGAAAAACCGTTGAGCATTTTGGATAAAGACGAATATATTTCAGCCATTTGCTGCTGACCTTCCACAGCGGCCCTTTTCATTTTTTTTGAAAGAATTACCAGCGGAAACGCTACCAGCGGAAGGACTATAAGAACTATCAAAGCAAACTTCCAGTTTAAATAAAAAATGTAGATTGTAACTCCGACAAAAATAAGAAATTCTCTTGTTATCGTTGCGGGAACTCTGGTTATAGCGGCATGAAGCGCGCCGAGGTCATTTGTAACCCTGGACATAATTTTAGCGGATGAAGTATGCACGTAAAAGTTGTGTGATAATGACATCAGTTTGGTATGGAGATCTTTTCTCATGTCCCTGACAACGTTTTGCGCTATATAATTTAACAAATAGCTTCTTCCGTATTCCGTAATCCCCAATACCGCGTAAACAATCGGAAAAATAAGAGCTATGCGCAAAAGCATTTCTGCGGTGTCGTTTCTCAAAAATATTTTATTGATGAAATTATTTAATACCGTTAATACGTATATATCCATGACGGCATAAATTACCATAAATAACAGCGCAAAGATAAACCTTGGGATATAAGGTTTCAGGTATTTAAATAATCTTTTAAATTCTGCTTTTTTCTTGTCCATCTAAACTCTTTTAATCGTTCAAAATTATCTCCGCGGCGCGTTTACTTACACCGGGGCGGCCAAACATCTTCCTGAACTCTAATAATTCTTTAACTTTTGCGGAGTATTGCTCAGGGTTAATCTGGCTGATTACCGATTCGGCAATTTTTTCGGGTTTTGCGTCAAACTGTATAAATTCAGGAATTATAACTCTGTCTGCCATAATATTTACAATCGTGATATATTTTACCTTCGCTATCATCTTTATAAGAAAATAATTAAAATATGACAGTTTATACATCACAGCCATCGGTATGCCTAACAATGAATTTTCCAGGCTGACGGTTCCGGAAGGACATATTGCAATATCCGCAAGCCTTCTCTTTTCAAAATCATTGCCGGTTTCAAACTTTATATATTCGGGAAGTTTATAGTTTAACTCTTTATTTACTGCAAACATCATAAATTCCGCATTAAGTTTTTCTCTTAAAATTTTCGCCGTCTCCAAAATTATAGGCATATGTTTTTTTATTACGCTTTTTCTGCTTCCCGGAAACAATCCGATAACAGGAAGTTTTGAAGACTCAAAATTTTGTTTGAAGCTTTGCTTTTCCGGAACAATGTCTATGAGAGGGTTTCCTACAAAAACAGCGTCAATGCCGTTATCTTTATAAAGTTTCTCTTCAAAAGGAAGGATGCAAAGCATCTTTTTAATATTTTTCGCCAAAGTTTTAATTCTTCCGCTTCTGGACGCCCACACCTGAGGGCTTATATAATAATAAACGGGTATGTTAAGTTTTTTAGCGGCTTTAGCTACATGAATATGAAATCCGTAATAGTCCGTTAAAATAACTTTCTCGGGTTTTTCGGTTTCAAAATATTTAACAAGCTTTTTCAAAACGTTTTTAAGAAAGAATATTTGTTTTACGGGAAGAAAACCAAACGCATTAATATTGACGATGTCTTCAATAAAATTGTCGGATACGGATTTAAGGTTTGTTCCACCGGCACACGATATATAACACGAAGGATTTATTTTTTTTATCTCGCGGACAAGATTAGCCGCATGTATTTCTCCGGACAAATCGCCCGCTGATATGAAGATTTTATTGTTTGGCATTAGACCTCAAGTAAAGAGTGGAAAGTGGAAAGTGGAGAGTGAAGAGTGGAGATATTGAATTTCGGCGGAACTTAGTTCCCGCCGAAATCTAATTAACTAGTTTTCGCTTTGCGAAAACACTTTATCTTCACTCTCCACTTTTCACTCTTCACTCTGCCGTTCTAAAACTGCATTTGTTTCAAAATATTATGCGCAAGCTCAACAGCGTCTCTTCCCTGTTCGCCGGATACCATCGGTTTTTTCCCTTCCATTACGCTGTTTAAGAAATTATCCAATTCATAAAAGAGAGGTTCATTTGAAGGAATTTTAGGCTTTTTTATATCTATATCAAAAAGAGACGTTATCTTTTCTTTGCCTTCTTTTTTTGTGTACATTTTAAGACTTTTTCCCGCATAATCAATGGATATATAAGCGTCAGGCTGGAAAATTCTTATTCTTCTGTACTTGTCCAAAGATACTCTGCTTGCCGAAACGTCGGCAACGCATCCGTTTGCAAATTTAAGGCGCACTTTAGCGATATCTTCAGTGTCGGAAAGAATCTTTGCTCCGTGAGCTTCAAAAGAAACAACTTTATCTTTTACAAGGTAAAAAAGCATATCCAAATCATGTATCATCAAATCCAAAACCACTCCGATGTGAGCTGTTCTCGGATCATAAGGCCCCAGCCTGTTAACTTCAATAAATCTCGGATTATGCACATAAGGAGCGGCGGCGATTACGGCAGGGTTAAATCTTTCTACATGCCCGACCTGTAAAATAATATTTTTCTTTTTCGCAATCTCTATAAGTTCTTCAGCCTCTTCGACATTTATTGTAATGGGTTTTTCAACCAGACAGTGAATCCCGCTTTCCAAAAGCGGTTTTGCTATCTCGTAGTGAAACTGCGTCGGCGCTGAAATTACGACAGCGTCAACCTTTCCGATCAGCTGCCTGAAATCAGTTAAAACGGCAGGCTTTGCGGTATTTGCCTTAGCTATTTTTTCCCCTCTTTTTTCATCGGCGTCCACAATAAACTCAAGCTTTGAATTTGGGTGCTGCCCTAAAATTCTCGCATGATGCTGCCCTAATGAACCAACGCCTATCACGGCAGTTCTTACAATATTCATTTTTATTACCTATTACCTTTTATCTATTATCTTTTCTCTATTCTCTGCCGTACTCTTTTATTACGTTTATTATTTTTTCAATGTCTTCTTTGGAAAGCATCGGATGCACCGGCAATGAAATAACTTCTTTTGCCGCCTTTTCCGCTTCGGGGCATAACCCGGATTTGTAACCCAGCTTTTTATAATAAGGCTGTTTGTACATTACAGCCGGATAGTAAATACCGCTGCCGATTCCGTTATCCGCAAGATATTTCATAAACTTTTCTCTTTCAGACGCTTTTACTCTGACGGTGTATTGATGAAAAACATGTCTGCAATTTTTCGGCACTGCCGGAGTTTTAATAAAATCAAGATTTTCAAACGCTTTGCTTAAAGCAGCAGCGTTCTCATTTCTTTTTTTAATCCAGCCTTCGAGCTGTTCCAACTGCGCTATGCCTATTGCGGCCGCAAGATTTGTAAGTCTGTAGTTATAACCTAATACGGTATGCGTAGAATGGCCTTCCCTGCCGTGATTGATAACTTGTCTGCCGTATTTATCCATTTTTGCGTCATTTGTAAGCGTTATTCCGCCTTCTCCGGTCATCATATTTTTTGTTGCGTAAAAAGAAAAAGCCGCGGCATCTCCGAATGAACCTGCTTTTTTACCTTGAAACTCGGCGCCGTGAGCCTGGCAAGCGTCTTCAATAAGTTTAAATTTATATTTTTTCTTTAATTTTAAAATCTCAGCCATGTCGCATGCAAGCCCGTAAAGATGCACTAACATAACGGCTTTAACATTTTTTTCTTTCTTAAGAATTTTTTCAAGCTCGGCAGGATTAATATTATATGTTAGAGGGTCAATGTCAGCAAAAACAGGTTTGGCTCCGCAAAAAAGAATGGAATTTGCGGTTGCAATAAAGGAAAAAGGAGTCGTAACAACTTTGTCGCCGGGTTTAATACCGCACATAAGCAAAGCCGTATGAAGAGCCGTAGTGCCGTTGGCATTGGCTATGCCAAACTTTGCTCCGGAATATTCGGCGAAATTCTGTTCAAAAGCCGTAACATATTTCCCGCTTGCAATCATTCTTGAATCAAGAACTTCATTAATAAGCTGCCTTTCTCTTTTTCCGATAACCGGATGAGCTACGTTGATCATATTTACCCCTGGTAATCAATTACGAATTATGAATGACGAATTACGAATCAAAGACGAAATACCCCGTCAGGCTGCGCCTGCCACCCCTTTTACAAAAAGGGGAATTTTAACAACATTTATTTTGTCGTTGTCGTTCTCCGTTGATTCGTAATTCGTCATTCGTAATTCGTAATTGCCGTTACACGGCAACAATCGTCACACCGCTTTCTTTCGCTTTCTTTTCGACTTCTTCTCTGTCCAAAATAAGAGTGACGCCTGCTTCTATTGCCATAACCCTTACTTTATTGTCTTTAAGTATGTCAACGGTTCTGGTTCCTATAACGGGAACGTCAAACCTAAAATCCTGATTAGGTTTTGCGACTTTTACAACCACCGAATTACCGCCGCCTAGCTGATACGCCCTTTTTATACATTCATCCGTGCCTTCAACGGACTCAACGGCAAGAACGGATTTATCTTTCACAACCACCGTCTGCCCTATATCAAAACCGGCTATGCCTTTAGCTATTTTAAACCCGAACTCCACGTCTTTATTTTCGTCCGCGGAAAGTTTTTTTCCGGCAATAAGCCCTTTCTCCGGCAAAAGGCTTTTTAAATACATATGCGACGGCAAAAGCGTTATCCCGTCTTTCAAAAATTCATTAGCTATAGTTCCCAAAATCGTATCGGTTTTTTTATTTATAAGGCTTCCCATTACTTTAACCGCGCGCCAGTCCATGCTTATGGCGGAATAAATTTTGACGTGTTTTACCTGTCCCGCCAAAACGGCCGTTTCAACGCTTTCACTTTTAAGAGCGTCAACAATTTTTTGAAATTTCCCTACGGAAAGCGAAAAGTATTTATCGCAAAGCTTTTCAAGTCCGGGGTCAGCTTCTTCTTTTAAACCGACGCATATAACCTGATCTCCGTTCTTTTTTATCTCCTCGGCAACCAAAAACGGGAAACGTCCGTTGCCGGCAATTAAGCCTATCTTTTTCATCAATTACCCGGCCTTGCTATTCCTCTTTTTGAGGTTTTTATAAAATCAACTATTTCTTTAACATAGCGTGAATCGCTTTTTTCAAGTTCTTTAACGGCGTCTTCCAATAAAAGCTTTGATGAAAATAATATTTTATAAGCGTTTTTAATTTCCGATATTTCGCCGGACTTCATGCCTCTTCTTTTCATTCCGACAAGATTCAAACCGTTTATCACCGCTCTGTCTCCCGTGCTTCCGCCGTAACACATTGTAAAAGGAATCGTATCCATAGTAATTATGGCTCCGCCTGCCGTCATCGTGCCCTTTCCGACTCTTGCAAACTGGTGAACGCCTGCCAGACCGCTTAAAAACGCGTCATCGCCGACTTGAACATGCCCGCCAAGCATAGAACAGTTTCCGATAATTACATTATCGCCTACCAAACAGTCATGCGCCGCATGCGATGAAACCATAAAATAACAGTTTTTGCCTACAATTGTTTTACCGGTTTTAGCCGTTCCCCTGTTAACGGTAACAAACTCCCTCAAAGTAGTACCGTCGCCGATATAAGCCTTTGAAGGTTCATTCTTATAACTCAAGTCCTGAGGAGGCGTGCCGATTGACACGGAGTTGAAAATTTTACAGTTCTGCCCTATTTCAGCATGTTCTATATACGAATTAGAACCGATAACCGTTCCCGATTTAATAACAACGCCTTCTCCGATTACGGAATACGGCCCGATTGAAACATTCTCTTCAATTACAGCGCTTTTGTCAATTACTGCCGTTTGATGTATCATCTTTCCTCTTATAGCCGTTTGCCGTTGATTCGTAATTCGTAATTAGTAATTCGTAATTGCCGTTCTAAGGTCTTGTTATCCCTCTCTGGGAGGTCTTTATAAACAACGTCATTTCCTTTACATAAGGAGACTGCGTATCTTCAAGCTTTACCAAAGCCTCTTCAAGAGAAAGCTTTGACATAAATAAAACTCTGTAAGCGTTTTTTATATCTTCAATTTCGGAAAGTTTCATCTGCTTTCTTTTCATTCCGATAACATTTAATCCGGCCAAAACAGCCCTGTCGCCCTGGGCAGTCACATAAGGAATTATGTCCATGGCAACCATCGAGCCAGCTCCTATCATTACGCCTTTGCCGATTCTGCAGAACTGATGAACGCCTATGCTGCTGCTGAGAATAGCGTAATCGTCTATTTCAACATGCCCCGCAATACCGGTCGAATAACCGATTATAACATTGTCTTTGATTATACAGTCATGAGCAATATGCGCGCACGCCATTATCAGACCGTTTTTGCCTATAACAGTCTGACCTGCCGCGGCAGTGCCTCTGTTAAACGTAACGCATTCTCTTATGGTTGTTCCGTCGCCGATAATGGCTTTTGTTTTTTCGCCCTGATATTTCAAATCCTGGGGGCGTTTGCCTATCGACGAAAAATTAAAAATTTCACAATTATGTCCGATTTCGGCATATTCAATAACCGACTGGCCGTGTATTTTAGTCCCGCTTTTAATTATTGTTTCCGGACCTATTACGGTATACGGACCTATCTCGACATTATCTTCAATAACAGCGCTTTTATCTATTACGGCCGTCTGATGTATCATATTGCAGCCTCTCTGTCTACAATAATAAACATAAACTCCGCTTCCGTAACGAGCTTTCCTTCGACAAAAGCCTGTCCTTTCATTTTGCCGCGCCTTCCGCCGTCTTTGACTACTTCGACTTTAAGTTCAAGATAATCTCCGGGCTTCACTGGTCTGCGGAATTTCACATTGTCTATGGACATAAAATATGCCAGACAGTTTTTCATTTCAGGCCTTGAAAGAAACATAACGCATGAAGTCTGCGCCATAGCTTCAACAATTAAAACTCCTGGCATTATCGGAGCTCCGGGAAAATGCCCCTGAAAAAAGCCTTCGTTTCCGCTTACGCACTTATATCCCGCGGCTTTCAAAGGCTCGGCATCATTTATTTTCACTTTGTCAATCATTATAAAAGGATATCTGTGAGGGATAATTTTTAAAACTTCCTCATGGCTCAATATTCTTTCTTCCGGCGCTGCCGTGCTCTTGCCGCTCTCCATCACTGCCTCCGCTGTTGTAATATCTTTTTTTATAACCGCTTTTTCAACAAACTTTTTAACGAAGCCTATATTATTCTGATGTCCCGGCTTATCCGCGACAATCTTTGCCTTAATCGGCTTTCCGGCAAGATAAAAATCGCCAATTAAATCCAAAACTTTATGTCTGACAAACTCATTGTCGTATCTCAAAGGTTCTTTATTGTGTATTCCGTCCAAAGCGACAACTATCGCATTGTCCAAGGAACCGCCGAGCGCAAGCCCGCTTTTCTGCAAAGCTTCAATCTCATAATCAAAGCAGAAAGTTCTGGCTCCGACAACTTCATTGCAAAAAATTTCCTTATTTACTTCAAGAGAAATCTGCTGGTGCTTTAGAAAAGGATGGTCAAATCCTATTGTGCAGTCAATTTCAAATTTATCAGAAGGATAAGCGGATATTTTCGTTTTTCCGGCTTCAAAATGAACAGGTTCAGTTATAACAAAATATTCTTTAGGCGCGTCAAGCTCTTTAATTCCGGCATTCATCAAAGCTGCGGCAAAAAATTTAGCGCTGCCGTCAAGAATCGGAGGCTCGTTATTATTTATCTCAATTTTTAAATTATCTATTCCCAAAGCGCATGCCGACGACATTATATGTTCAATCGTATGCACTTTCGCGCTGCCTTTGCCGATAACGCTGCCTCTTACCGCCATGCCTGTCACGGCATTCTGCCATGTTGCCTCAATTTCAGGGTTCCCGGGCAAATCAACGCGTATAAATTTAATTCCGTATCCGGCTTCCGCCGGCTTAAAAGTAACCGCGCTTTTGTTTCCCGTATGAAGTCCTATTCCCTCAACCTGCGTTTCTTTTTGGATAGTCGTCTGTTTCGCCATTTTACTCTTTTATCTCCAGTTTTTCTTTTATTTTTATTATATCTTTATACATTTCGGGAAGTTTTCTCATCGTAGCTCTTATTTTTATGCTTTGTTTAAGTTCAGTAATAGGATTTCCTCCTACAACCTCGCCGTCGCGTAAATCCCTGCTTACTCCGGACTGGCTGGATACCGTCACATTATTTCCTATTTTTATATGTCCGACTATGCCGACCTGCGCGCCTATGGTCACATTATTTCCTATTTTTGTCGAACCCGCTATTCCCGAATGAGCGACTATAATGCAATTTTCGCCTATTTGTACATTATGAGCTATCATCACAAAATTGTCTATTTTCGTGCCCTTGCCTATTTTAGTAACATCAACCGCGGCTCTGTCTACCGTAGTATGAGCTCCGATTTCAACATCGTCGCCGATTTCAACTCTTCCTATCTGAGGAATTTTGTGGTTTACGCCGTCAACCGTCGCAAAACCAAAACCGTCGCCGCCAATAATTACGGCAGGCTGAAGTATAACTCTGTCTCCGACCGTTACATTTTCCCTTATTACGACATTCGGATAAAAAATACAATTTTTTCCGACTTTTGAATCTTTTCCTATGTAAACGTTCGGAAATAATTTTGTCCCGTCTCCGATATTTGCGCCGTCTTCAATTACCGTATTCTGACCTATATAAACGTTTTTTCCCACAACCGCATTTTCCGATATCGAAGCCGAATCATGAATTTTATTTTCAATGGAAGCAAGCCTTTCTTTGTCAATAATAACAAGAACCATTGAAAAAGCGTATTGCGGATTTTTTACTTTTATTAATGTTTTGTTTTTAAACTGCGAAATATCGGCGTCATCGGATACAAAAATAACGCCGGCATTCGTCGCTGCCGCAGCATGGGCATATTTAGGATTTCCTAAAAACGAAACATCTCCGGATTCAGCTTCAGCCAAACCGTTAGCCCCGGTTATTATTTCTCCGCTATTTCCAATAATCTCTCCGGAAACTATCTTAGCAAGTTCTGCCACTGTAATTTTCATTTAAAACCCTTTTTTAACGGCAATTACAAATTACTAATTACGAATTACGAATAAACTGCCAAGGCTTTTTTGTCTTTGATTCGTAATTCGTAATTAGTAATTCGTAATTGATTCATCGTCCTTGCAATTTCTTTATTACTGTATCGGTAATGTCTTCGCAAGAATCGCTTCCGCACAAAACGCTTTGCTTGTCGAGAATTATTTCCGCGTCATGCTTTTTTGAAACTTCTTTTAAAACTATTTCAATATCTTTTAAAACTTCCAAAGAGTTCTTTTCTTCAAGCGCTGTAAGCTCAAGCTTAGTCCTTTTGGATAAATCCGCAATTTTATTTTTTTGTTCTTCTATTGATTTTTGTATCGCGTCGAGCTGTCCGGCAAGCTCTGAAAGCACAGCCTCGTCGCCCGAGGACTGAGCTTCGGCTATTTTTATATTTATGTCCTTTATTTGTCCCTGCATACTGTCATGCTGTGCTATCATCTCTTCAATCGCTTCTTTTCTGGTCTTTGCAAAATTTTTAAGCTCCGCTTTAAACCTTTCGGCCATGGGATGAGAATTAAAAACTCTTTCCATATCCACAAAAACAATTCGGCTTCCGCCGCTTTTATCGCTCTTAACAGATCCGCTCAACGGAATCTCAATAGCAAAAGCCCGGGAACAGATAAACATAAACAATAATGATGATACAAATATTTTTTTCAACATAAAAATTTCCGTTTCGCTGTCTGTCGTTGATTCGTAATTCGTAATTAGTAATTTGTAATTGCCGTTAAAAAACGTTTCCTATAGTAAAATAAAACTGCTGTAATGTTTCTCCGGGTTTATGATTCAGACCATAACCCCAATCAAGCCTGAGCGGAAATACGGGAGTCGCAAACCTTATGCCAAACCCTACGCCCGAACGAAGATTTTTTTCGCCGGTACCCAAAGTAAAATCAACGTCTTCCATCTTTGCCCATGTGCCGCCTATGTCGTAAAAGAACGCGCCCTGAAGGATTGTTCTTCCTTTTTCCATAACTATAGGAAACTTATATTCTACGTTTGCGACCGTCATAATCGTACCGCCTTCATCAGGACCGATTTCCGTTCTGTATTTATACCCTCTGACCGTATCGGCTCCGCCGATGAAGAATCGTTCGTAAATCGGCACATTGTCCTGGCTGCCGTACGGCGCGATATATCCGGCATTTAAGTTAACGGATAAAACGAACTTCCAAAATGTCGGAAAGAACCAGCTGGATTTTGCCATGCCTTTTATAAAATTCACATTTCCGCCTACTGGACCTCCAGCAAGTTGTAAATTGAAAAGCTGCCTGTTTCCCCTTGACGGATCAAATATATAATCTCTTGAGTCATAAACAATCTGTCCCATTACGCTCGACGTCCTGTCTTTTGACAAGTCGGTAGTCGCTTCAATGTCATTTTTAACGCTCGGGTCTATATCGTACAATCTGATAAACTCATATGTGTATCCGAACATCAGGCCTACGTAATCGCTGATTCTCGGGCCCACTCTTGCGGACGCGCCGACTCTGTTTTCCCTGTAAGCGTCAGAAACCGTGGAATAATCCCTCTTTCTCTCTATATTATATGCGCTAAGCGTTAAACTTGCGTTCCTTTCAAAAATCCACGGGTCTGTCCAGGAAATTTCATAATTCTGCCTTCTGGAACCGAACTCCCAAAGCAAATTAAGCCTCTGCGCCAGTCCGAAAAGATTCATATGCTGAAATTGAACGGAACCGACAAAAAAGTCAACCGAAGAATATCCCGCGCCGGCGGTTATCATTCCTGGTTTTCCTTCGGTAACATTAAAAACCAAGTCCATAATATCAGGAGAGCCTGTCGGAAGAATCTGGGGCTCAGCCGACTCGATAAAACCCAAATTATAAATCCTTTCCATGCTTCTGCGCACTTTTCCTGCTGCAAGAACATTTCCTTCCTTTACCAATATTTCTCTTCTTATAACTTTTTCTCTGGTGCTCACAAGCCCGTCAATATAAATGTTTCCGACATAAACAACGGAATTTTCTGTAATAACAAAGTTTATATCGACAATGCCCTCTTTTTCACCCCTGTTAAATTCCGGGTCTATCATGGCATGAAGAAATCCTCTGTCGGAATAAGCTTCGTATATGCCCTGCATTGTTTCATATACTTTGCTTTGGTCAAAAGTATCGCCTGTTTTTATTTTAACCAGCTTGCGCAACTGTCTGTCGTTAATTGCGGAATTACCCGTATGCGTAATATCTCCCAGGCGATATTTTAGTCCTTCGCTGATATTTATAACTATAAACATCTGGGTTCGCTCATTATTGAATGTCATCGAAGACGAAACTAACTTAAAATCCATAAAACCGCTATTTTTATAAAATATTTCTATAGCTCTTAAATCCGCCTGAAAAATATCCTCTTTGAAAACTTTTTTAGGCCTTGTTTTCATAAGTTTGAGTATTTTGCTCCTGCTAAAAGAAATAACTCCCTCAATATCTATGCCGCCGATAGTTATTTTATTTCCTTCGGTTATAAGAAACGTGATGGTCATTTTATTATTTTCAGGGTTTATCGTAGGATAAACTTCAATGCGGATATCGGCAAAACCGCGGTCGCGGTAATACGCAAGTATTTTTGATTTTGTTTCTTCAAATTTTGCCAAATCGTAGAATTCTTTTTCTTTTAAAGTGCTCTGACTTCTAAGTTTTGACTCGGAAAACTCTTTATTTCCTCTAAAACTTATTTTTTCAATAAAAGGCTTTTCGGTGACTTCATATGTAAGTATTCCGCTTGCCCTGTCAAAACGCACTTCAACATTATCAAAAAAACCGAGCTCAAGGATAGAACGAACGTCATCTCTGGCAGCCTCGGCAGAATAAGGTTTTCCTTTTTTCTGGTTTACCGCGGAAATAACTGTTTTGTGTTTCACATTCTGCAACCCTTCGATAACAATCTGGGATATTACTCCTGAATCGGCAAAGGCAGCGGCAGTAAAAATAAAAGAAAATATAACGGCAAATGAAAGTTTTTTCATGAAAATGTCCTTTAAAAACAAGCTGTTCAATTAATAAACGATTAATTGAAGTATTTTATTAAAAATACATAAATAAATCAATGATTTTTTGCATAAAAAAGTGCAGAAGTTCGGCAGTTCGGTAACGACAACAACAAAGCCTTTGTCTTTGCCGAGCTTCTGAGCTGCCGAACTTACAAGCTTCCGAATTTATTTTACTTTAAATCCGATGTGCAATTGGGGCATTTTACCGCTTTAACCGGTATCTGCGTAAAACAAAACGGGCATTCTTTTGTTGTAACCGGCGCGGCTTCTTCATGCTCTATTTTCAATTTATTGATGCCTTTTATCATCAAAAATACGGCAAAAGCAACAATAAGGAATGAAATGACGACATTTATAAATGTGCCTATATTCAAAGTAACGGCGCCTGCCTGTCTGGCCGCTTCAAGAGTATGATACGGATATGAACCGGATACTCCGTCCTTTAAAACTATAAACAAATTACTGAAATCTATATTTCCCAAAAGAAGCCCTATAGGAGGCATGATTATGTCCTTCACAAGAGAATCCGCGATTTTACCGAAAGCCGAACCGATAATTATACCCACCGCCATGTCGATAACATTGCCTTTTACGGCAAAATTTTTAAACTCCGTTATAAATGATTTTATCATTGCCTTGACGCTCCTCTGGATCTTTTATTTGACGGTAAACCGAAACGTATCTGATGCTGAAGCATAAGCCGCCTGTCAGGCGCGTGCATTGAATTTTCAGATTCAAGTTCGTAGATTCCGCTCAAAAATAAATTATTGTTTAATCTATATCTCATTTCTACTTCATGCCTTAAGTCCAGCCTTCTTTGTATTTGGTCAAAAGTAAGGGAATATCCGAGTAAAAGCTGATTTGTAATATTTTTTTCGACCGAATACTTTGTTCCGTAAAGCAAATCCGCGAAAGTCGGCTCATCCGTATTCGATGCCTGTTCGGTAGTTACATAGGAAACTCTAAAATTGTCGGCGATGCCGGTTCTTCTTAAAACATTTCGCGCTATGGGAGTGGCAAAACTGCTGTCAATAAGCCTGAGCGCCTGCTGCCTTAAATCAAAATCCGATATTATCCCGAGGATAAGCTCCGGGCCGTCGCCTGTTTTTACGGTTTGCTCGGTCCTTGTCACTTTTGCCAGCGCGGTTTGAGAATCCATGGTAGGGTCATCTTTTGAATAAAAACGCACATTTAAATTATCTATGTCGGATCTGGTTATAACAAGTACTATCGTATCAGGCTCAACTCTCCCGGGAGAATAAACAGTCGTCTGCGCTTCGCCGCTTACAAACAGCGTATTTTCGTCGATTATTTCTATTTTTGCGCTTATTATGTCAAAAATAATTCCTAAATACTTTATAGTTCCTCTCTGAGTCTCAATAACTCCTTGCGGCTTAGGCGAAGCATACGTGCCTCGTATAGACAATGTTCCGTTTATCCACGCGTCGGCAAATGAATTCTCAAACTTTGTGTTTTTAGCCGTCCTAAGCTCCAAGTCAAATTCGGTATCGTCAGGCAGAAAATCTTCGGTGTCGGAAGGCGTGTCCGGAGGCGGAAAGCTGAATCTCGTATTTTCAAGAGATACCCAGCCTGAAATTTTCGGTTTAGCGGGAGTTCCAGTAATATTTATATTAAATTTCGGTTCGCCTCTGGAATATTCCTGCAGTATGCCTCTTGATAAAACGGATCCTGACAGCGGAAGCTGCGGAACCGTTACGGGAATACCTTTATTATCCGTAAAAACCTGTATGTTAATATCGCTTACGGCAAACCCGTCCAATGCCAAACCGCCGGCAGCGTTAAACTTCCCTGACCCCGACTTGCCGTAAAATTTGTTTATTTTAACATTGTTATCGTCCCATACGATATTCATGTTAAAATCTCTCACTCTGTCCAGATATGTTCTGGAATCAAAAACCCCGTTAGACGCATTTAACTGTCCGCTGTTCTTTATATTGCCCGCAGTGCCTTTAATGCTGCCCTTTGCATATATTTTTCCGGCTCTCGGTATTATTTCTCCGCCTGAAAGATATTGGAGCAAATACATTTTGGAGTCATCCATTTCATAAGTAACGTCAACCGGCATTTCTTTCATCCGTTCATTCAAAGAACTGTCCATCCAAAAAGGAAAGAAACCTTTAACCTCGACATTAATTTCATTTTTTTTGAATATTTTAGCCCTTTTTATTTCAGCCCTGTTATCTGAAGAGAGTATTTCCAAATCGATACTATCGTACGGAATATCCGCTATCGCGCCCTTGCTTGATTTCACCGCGAATATTATTTCCGGCGCCGAGAATGAGCCTTCCGCTCCTATGAAAAAATCCGTTTTCCCGGTAATGCTTACGGGCGAATCAATGATTTCGCCCAAAATTTCCCAATCAATACTCTTTCCCTGCGCGTCAAAAATGAAAATATCATCCGCGAAGTAGGCGTTAACCGTTACCGCGGAAGACGATTTGAAAATATTAAAATTTTCTATTCTTACATTATTGTTAAAATCAACGGTGCCGGTAACGCTGACAGGTCCGGAACTCTGCGTAATAACAAATCTTCTGTCTTTGATGACATATCCGAGCCCCAATGATGAAAGCCTGTGTTTGTTTATCCAGAAGTTCTTTATATCTATTTTACCCTGATATGTAGAGCCGCCTTTTCTTTTATTCATTTTACCCGATATGTCGATACTTCCAAAAATATTCGCCGGACCAAACTGCGTGTTAACAAGGAAAAGATTAAGACTGTATGTTCCGTTTTTTATGTTAAAACTGCCTCTGTCGGCCCGTATTTCGCTGTCGGCAATTTTTGCCGTGGCGCTGCTTACAAGTATCCTTGAACTGTTAACGTCAATTTGCGCTTTTACGTCGTGAAGTCTAATCCCCTTGACATTAGTATTAAAACTTCTGACGTCTACTTTTAAACGCGGCGAAGCTTTTTCGTACTGATATAAAATTCCTTTTCCGGAAAATTCTCCCGTAACAGGAGTTCTAAAACCTACAAATTTATTGATTATTGTTTCGTTAAGATTTTCAAATTCAACGGAAAGCGCGCCTCTCTGCGCCTGCGCGTATTTGCCTTTTACGGAAAATCTTGTTTTACTGGACAGCAGCTCCGCGTTTCTTATTCTCAGGGCATTATTGACATAAGAAACTTCGGACGTAAAAGAAAACGGAATTCCGGAGTATTTTCCGTTTTTAACTGACGCCGTAATATTTATTACCGGCTTATCAAGAGTGCCCGAAATTTTTGCGGACATATTAAGAAAAGCCTCAAGTTCAGGATTGAGTCCCGAGATATTAGTATTTTTTAAGTTTAAAGAGCCTGTTATGCGGTTCGTATTTTTTCCGTAAAAAGATGATAAATTGCCTTCAAACCCGTTATCCGATCTTATATCCGATAAAGTAAATTTGTTTAAAGATATGACCGTATCCGCCCTGAGATTGTCAAAAGCAACCCCGGAAACTTTCAATGAATTGCCGGCAATCGTTCCCACGACTTCATTTTTAGTATTAAGCTGCCCGCTGAACGTTATGTCGCTGTCAACGGACAAACCGCCGATATTAATCTTTCTTGTTCTTAAACTCAGAGAAGACACGGGATTCTCGTTAGTAAAACCGATAAGCCCGCTGGCAAAAGCGTTTACTCCTTCATTTTCGCCTTTTAAACTGAAATTGCTTATATTTATTCTGCTGAGATTTAAATCGCCTTTTGCTTCAAATTTTTTAAATTTATTACCGAAAAAAGAACCGTCATAAGCTTTTATGTCAAAATCGGTAGTGCCGTCTTTTTCATATCTTATGCGTCCGCTTGCAAGCCCCCGGATACTTTCCTTTGCATATCCGAAAGTTTTCAATACATTCGCAATATCGGTATTTGTGAATTTAAAATCGGTTGACAAGTTCTTTCCCGCCCTCACTACGCTGTTAAATATCATGCTTTTATCGCTTTTATAAAAATAGAAAACATAAATATCGGCGCTTCTTGTGATAGTTCCGAAAATATCGGTTTTGCCGATTTTACGGGTTTCAAGATTTATAATTGAGAAATTGATAATCCCGGATGTTTCGTTTAACGCTCCTTGTATGGTAACCGTACCGCCGGCTTTTTGCCTTAATCCATGCACTATCGGCAATTGGGAAACAGGCATATTGACCATGTCAACGTTTATTTCCCCGGTTCTTAAATTTCCCGAAAGTTCTCCTATCTGCTTTCCGTCAAACAAAAGCCTGATAAGATAAATGCCTCCCGGTTTATAAACGGCGTATATTTGTCCGCTTCTGCCGTAATCGAAGGAAACATCATACTTTCCGTCGGGCTGCCGCACGCCTGAAACTTCAAAATTTCCCATGCCTATCCCGTAAACGGACAAGTTCCTTAAAAACAAAGCAAGATTGCCTTCGCCGTTCTTATAAACGAACTTAGACTCAACTTCGCCGCCGATATCGCTGTTCAGCTTTGAAAGCGAAATATTTGCTTTGGCGTAAAATTCTTCGGCAGAGTTCCGCTCAAACGACAAATTTCCGAAATCTCCGGATAAAGACGCGCGCAATATGCCGTCACTTCTGACAATAGTTCCGGATGAGTCCAAAATTTCAAAAAAATTGGATCTTAATTTCTCTACGGCTATGTTTTGTTCAAATGAAAAATTCTCGGCGTCAAATGTTCCGGAAACGCTCATAATACTCTCAATAATATCTTCCGAAGAAATTACAAATTCTGTATTAAAAACGGAATTATTCCCGCTAGGCTTAATTGCGCCGGTTATATAAAACGGTATTTCATAAGGAAGCACGACGGAAGAAAGAAAAACCCCCTCGGGGTTTACGGTTATTTCGGTACTGCTTATTCTTAAAATTTCCCGGCTTGATTTGATAACAATATTGTCGGCAAGAATTTTTATTTCGGATTCCGGAAGTCTGAATGCAGCCGATCGGCCGGATGCGTTTTTCTCATTCCCGCCGTCTTCAATCAATCTGTTTTCATTATTTAAATCTATGGTTGTATTATAAAATTCAATTGTTCTGATATAGTTTATCGGCCTTGTGAAATTTCTCAGCATTTTCATAAGACCTATTCTTACCGTGACTTTTTCCGTACTTATTCTGCCGTCAACCGAAACATCGGTAAATGTAACGCTTCCGGTAAAAGGAGAAACATAAAAAGTGCCTATCGTAAAATTATGTCCGGTATGTTTATGTAAAAAATTTTCCAAATGAGGCACATATAAAAATATTCTTATATTATATGCCGCTATGAAAACCGCTAAAAGTATTGCGGTATATATGATATATCTAAAAAATTTCCACACTTTCCCTCGATATAACAATTATTAGGGTTTCTCTAAAAATCCTCTTTTTGCCATTGCGGGCTTGACCCGCAATCTATGATTTATACAAGATTGCGGCAGGACAGGCTTCGGCCGCAATGACGACACGGAAAATAGAGACCCGTTAAGTAATAAGCAACATATAATAAATTAACGGCAACGGCAAGGATTTTATTGCCCGTTACTTACTTATTTTATAGGCACGCCTGTCAGGCGCGTTAAGCTTTTAAATTCTTTTATAAGCTTCGCGGTTATTTTTCCAGGCTTACCGTCGCCTATTACCCTTGAGTCTGTTTTTATAACAGGTATGACTTCCGCGGCTGTTCCCGTCAAAAAGCATTCATCGGCAGTATAAACATTATATGTCGTCACACGTTCTTCTTTTACCTGTACCCTGAGTTTATTTTTCGAAAGCTCAATAACCGCGTCTCTGGTAATTCCTATCAAAGCGCCTTCTGAAGCCGGCGGAGTAAATAAAACCCCGTTTTTGACGATAAATATATTATCTCCCGTGCATTCCGCTACATAACCTTCGGAATTAAGCATTATGGCTTCCATAACGCCTGCCCTTGTGGCTTCCATTTTTGCCATAATGTTATTTAAATAATTTAAAGATTTGACATTCGGGCTTAACGCGTCAGGCCTTATTCTTCTGGTTGCAGCCGTTATGATTTCCCCGCCTTTTTCATAAAGCTCTTCCGGATAAAGGGAAATTTTATCGGCGATTATTATAATTGAGGGCGGTTCGGTACATTTTCTCGGGTCTAACCCCAAATCTCCGCATCCTCTTGTAACGACAAGCCTTATATATCCCTCAGTAAGTTTATTGGCAATAAGCGTTTTTATAATAGCTTTTTCCATTTCGTTTTTTGTTATCGGAATAGTAAGATTAATAGCCTTTGCCGAATCCCAAAGCCTGTCCAAATGCTCTTTTAATCTGAATACTCTTCCGTTGTAAGCTCTGATTCCTTCAAAAATTCCATCGCCGTAAAGCAAACCATGGTCAAATACCGAAACTTTAGCTTCTTCTTTTGAAACAAGTTTCCCGTCCAAATAAATCTTCATTTTAAAGCTCCCAAATCGGAAGCTTAGAGAGCTTAGAGGGCTTAGATGTTTGGCAAAGACTTTAACAGCCGCTGCCACGCTTCTAAACTTCCAAACTTCTAAACTTCTGCCGTTTTTATTTTCCCGTCTATCATTTTTATCTGCCTGTCGGCTTTTTGCGCCAATTCCTGATTATGTGTAACCAAAATTAAAGTAGATTTCGCGTCATTTGAAACCGAAAACAGCAAATTTTCAATTTCAAGCCCTGTCTGCCTGTCCAAATTTCCGGTAGGCTCGTCGGCAAAAATAATTTTCGGCTTGTTTATAAGCGCTCTGGCAAGCGCAGCTCTCTGCTGCTCGCCGCCGGAAAGCTCATTCGGAAAATGATTTTTCCTGTGAGAAAGCCCGACTTTCGCAAGAATCTCCTCGGCATAAGACATTTTTTTATCTTTCTCTTCCCACACCGGCAGCAAAATATTCTCTAAAACCGTAAAATCGGCAAGCAAATAATGGAACTGAAACACAAAACCGATATTATCTTTTCTCATCTTACAAAGATAATTGTCATCGGACTTATAACAATCCTTGCCGTCAATAAAAACCTGTCCCGACGTAGGTCTGTCCATAAGCCCCAAAGTATGTATAAGCGTACTTTTGCCTGCTCCCGAAGGTCCGGTAAAAGAAATTTTCTCCCCTGACTTTATATCGAGGTTTATATCCTTCAAAACCTCAATATCAGGAGAATCTTTTTTTTTATAAACTTTAGTTAAATTAACAGCTCTTATTTCCATGTTTTTAACGGCAGAGTGGAGAGTGAAAAGTGGAGAGTGGAAATACGGCAACGGCACTAAATATCTGCGCGAAGCGCTCATTATCTTCACTCTTCATTTTTCACTCTTCACTCTGTCTTTTTCCTTTTTTATCCGTATCTTATCGCCTCAAGCGGATCAAGCTTTGACACCTGATAAGCCGGATATATTCCCGCAATAACGGTTATAATAAAAGCGCAAAGCGCAACCGAAAGTATGTCAAACGGTATTATTGCTATGGGCAGTCTGTCCACGTAATAAATCCCCTTAGGAAGCTTAAATATTTCAAAGTTTTTCAGAACAAGGCTTATGCCTATTCCGAGAACCAGCCCTAAAACCGTGCCAATAGAACCGACTACAAGCCCTTCAAAAAAGAAAATCTTTGCGATAGATTTTTTTGAAAACCCTACTGCCGACATTATCCCTATTTCTTTTGATTTCTGCACGCTTAAAAGCAGAAGATTGGAAATAATATTGAACGCGGCTACAAGGATTATCAAACCTAAAATCAAAAACATCATTATCTTTTCAAGTTTAAGAGCCGAAAATAAATTTTTATTTAATTCTATCCAGGCCTTCACTCTGTACGGATAAGTAAACTCTCTTTGAAGCGCGGAAGCAATTGAAACCGCTTTATCAAAATTGCGCGTCTGTATGCTTATACCGCTGACTTCGCCTTCCATATTAAATATTTGCTGCGCGTAAGCCAAATCTATAAAGCCCAAAGAAGAGTCGAAATCATACATTCCCGAATGAAACAATGCCATGACTTTAAACTTATACATCTTCGGCATGCTTCCGAAATTAGACGGAAACATCAGAACTATTTCATCTCCGGCAGTCACGGAAACACTTTTCGCTATTTCGCTGCCGAGAATGATTTCGCCGTCGTTAAGACCGTCAAAATCCATATCCGAAACCTGTATCTGTCTTGAAATGCCTACCATCGCGTCTTCATCTTTAAAATTTACCGCTTTTACTATAAGCCCTGTTGACGCGGCCGTGCCGACGCTTCGTATTATCCCCTGCCTGTAAATAAACGGAGACACGGCAGCCACATTTTTATTTTCTTTCAGAGACTCAATTATTTCTTTATAATCCGTAAACGCGTCGCCGTCAATTCTGGTCATCATTATGTGCGGCTGTATTCCCAAAATTTTGTCTCTGATATCTCTTTGGAAACCGCTCATAACCGATAAAGTAATAACAAGAGCCGCAACGCCCAAAGTTGTGCCGCCCACGGCTATAAGAGTAGTCAGTAAAGCAAAAAAACCTTTTTTTCTTGCTTTTAAATATCTGATTGCTATAAAAAGCCCCGTAGGAATTATCATTTTTATTCCCATATTTCCTTTCACTGCGACGCGGCAAGCCTTTTTGCAATTCGCCGTCGTAGTTCATTCGTAATTCGTAATTGCCGTTACTCCGGCCTCATTGCGGGAAACGTAAGAACTTCGCGTATGGATTCAACGCCCGTTAAAATCATAACAAGTCTGTCGATTCCGATTCCAAGTCCGCCTGTTGGAGGAAGCCCCTGTTCAAGCGCCAGGATAAAATCTTCGTCATACGGCATAACTTCATCCTCGCCTTTCTTTTTAGCTTCCATCTGCTCTTCGAATCTGAGCTTCTGCAGTTCAGGGTCATTAAGCTCGGAGTACGCGTTTCCTATTTCCATGCCGTTTATATAAAGTTCAAACCTTTCGGCTATTTCCGGCTGGTCAAATTTTACTTTTGACAAAGGCGAATAAACAGCCGGATAATCCATCACAAAAGTAGGAGCCGTAAGATTGGGCACGACTTTTTCGTCAAAAAGCTGGTCAAGAATCTTTTTTTCAGTCGCGTTTTTAGGCAGTTCAAGGTTAAGATGCTTTACCAGGTCAAAAAGTTTTCCGCTTTCAACATAAGGAAGCAGCTCCAAACCGGTAAATTCCTTAATGAGATCAAACATTTTTGCTCTTCTGAAATTCATATTAATCTTCGTAGAGCCGATCTTTTCAGCCGCCGTCTTAATCAAAGTTTCCGTTAAATCCATCATATCGTTATAATCCGCGTAAGCCTGATAAAGTTCCATCATTGTAAATTCCGGGTTATGATTTCTGTCTATGCCTTCATTTCTGAAATTTCTTCCTATTTCAAATACTCTTTCCATACCGCCAACCACAAGCCTTTTGAGATAAAGTTCGGGAGCTATTCTCAAAAATAAATTTATATCCAAAGCTTTATGATGCGTCACAAAAGGATTGGCGTTCGCGCCGCCGGCAAGCGACTGTAAAACAGGCGTTTCAACTTCAATAAACCCAAGCTCTTCAAGTTTATGTCTTATCGCGGAAATTATCATGCTTCTTTTAACAAAAACGTCTTTAACTTCCGGATTTGCTATCAAATCAAGGTATCTCTGCCTGTATCTTGTCTCGGTATCTTTTAAACCGTGCCATTTTTCCGGCAGCGGCCTGAAAGCTTTTGTCAGCATTTCCCATTTTTCAACCATTATGCTTAATTCATTTGTTTTAGTTCTAAACGGCGTGCCCTCAACCGAAATTATATCCGATAAGTCCACCATATCTTTAAATAATTTATACCGGTCCGCGCCAAGTTTATCTGCGCGCACATAAATTTGTATTTTCGCGGAGCCGTCGCGTATATCAAGAAAAGCCGCTTTACCCATATTTCTGTAAGTCATAACTCTTCCCGCGACTTTTACATTTTTACCTTCCGCCATCTGCTCTTTTTCCAAAGAAACGAACTCTTTTTGCACAGCGTCTATACTTCTGTCAAATTTGTACTGCGCGGGATAAGGATTAATTTTCATCGCGGCCAAATCTTTGGCTTTCTGTTTTCTCTGCATTATTATCTGCTCTATGGGAGCCGCATTTTGTTCAGCGGTTTGTTCTTTCTGTTTCTCTTGCATTTTAATTTTCGCCTTTCAGGGGTGCAATCCCTGCAAAATTTTTAGATAAAATGATATCATTTTTTTGATGCGCAGTCAAAGCGTTAATTTTTTATTTTTACATAAAAAATCAATAAGTTTTTCTAATGACAATAAAATATCCGGTAACAGAATTTCTTACCGGACGTTTGTATTATTTATTAATTATTACTTGTTATTTATTACTTGTCGTTTAAGGGAACCTGAAAATTAAACTCAAGAAATGCGAGCCCGTTGACTCCTGCACTTCCAGCGGCAGTCCAAACGCGTAATCTATTATCAATGCGTATTCTCCAAACTTTATCTCATATCCCGTTCCGAAATTTATCTGCTCTTTCCACCCTCCTATTCTCAACGCCAGCGTACCCTCTATTACTTTGCTCTCCATTCCTATCTTCAACAAGTCCTCATCTCCGCTTCTCATTTCATAATCCGCCGCTACCGTAAACTTCGGTATCCTTACTATCGGCAGCTCTTCTCTGTAATACGCCGCTCCTATTAC
>WRJZ01000037.1 GCA_009778325.1 Candidatus Endomicrobium neocapritermitis
AGACCAGACCAGACCAGACCAGACCAGACCAGACCAGACCAGACCAGACCAGACCAGACCAGACCAGACCAGACCAGACCAGACCAGACTAACTAATAAACACTCCCTTAAATGCATTCTTAAAAGAAGGTGTGTAACACCTTCTTTTAAGAAAGTAGTATCACTTATAACTCTTTTTTGTTTTCTTACAGGTATTACTCCGGTAAACGGTTATGCTCATGCATCCGTTGCCGGAGTTTCTTCTAATGACAAAACTTTCCTGCAGGATACGTTTTTGCAAAGCGCACACGGAAAAATAACCGAGCAAACGTTTTTTGACAGTCCCGAAATAATCATAAACATACAAGATCTGCACTGTAATCCAGAGGTGCAAAGAAACATAGCCTCCCTTATAGAGGAAATCAACGACAAATACGGAATAAGCGAATTATATGTCGAAGGCGCTTACGATAATGTAAATACAGGCTGGATTGATAAGGTTGAGGATAAAAACGACAGGCAGGAACTGCTGGATGTTTTGCTCAATTCCGGAAGGCTTACCGGAGCGGAATATTACTCCGCTTTAAACGGTAAATACGATATTATAAAAGGCATAGAAGATGAAAGGATACACAAACAAAACATAATAAGGTTAAACGGGATATTATCCAAACAGGAATATTATAAAGAAAAATTAAAAGATTTGGATAATGACCTCGTTTTGATACAAGCGAAGTATCTCGGTTCTAAAAACAGGCGTTTTGACAGGATTATAAAAGAATACAGAAGCGGGCAAATCAGTACGGATAAATATTACGCGCTGTTAAAAAAATATGCAAAAAGCGTTAAAGAGGTTAATTTACGGAAATATCCGAATATATCGTCATACATAAAAATAAACGAATTAAGAGGAAAATTAAACCATCATAAAATACAAAGGCAGATGGGAATATTTATAAATGTATTAAAAGAAAAGCTGCCGTATTCGGTTTATTCGGATATTTACGCAAAGACTAATAGTTTTACGAATTTTAATGATTTATGTTTTTACGCGGATCAAATAGTAAAGAAATATGGAATAGAATTAGGAAAAGGTTTATCTGATTTGAATTTGTTTTTTGAATATAAGCGATTGGAAAACGCAATAAATGTGAAGGAAATACTGGAAGAAGAAAATAATCTTTCGCAGGATATAAGGATAGCGTTTTCGAAAGACGTAGATGAGATAGAAACGGCGTTTATATCGTATTTTTATGAATATTTTAAAGAATATCTGACAACTTCATTAACGGCGGAGAATTACAAATATTTTGTTAAAAAAATCGATGATTTTAAATATTTGTGGGATAAATATAATTATGAAAACGGATTGAAAGAGCTGGAAAGCGATTTTGCCGTATTGGATGAATATTACAGAGTAAACAATGAAAGAGATGAAATATTTATACGGCAATTACGAATAAACGGCGAAGTTCAGAAGCTCGGCAGCTCAGAAGTTCGGAAACAACCGTTGAATCTTTCTCAGGCTGAAATTCAAGACAAATTAAAAAGCTCTAGAATTAAGGTAGTGATAACAGGAGGATTTCACTCTGACGGGTTGAAAGAACTGCTTAAACAGCGTAAAATCTCATGTATTACCGTGATGCCTAATGTTACCGGTATTTCGGATAATCAAAAGATATATGAGGAGCTTGTTAAAAAGCAGGCTGGCCGTCAGGGTGGAGTTTGGAGTGTTGAGAGTGGAGTGAAAGACGATGGATTGCTTCATCGTGATGACGCTGGTCCTGTCATTGCGAGCCCTGAAAGGGCGCGGCAATCCAGTGCTGTTGCTGTTAACTCCACACTTTCTTCAGTCGTTGCCAAGCTTCCGAGCTTCCGAGCTTCTGAGCTTCGCCGTTCAACGTTGGCATTAACTCTTGGTTCGACGGATGCCCAAATAAAATATGAAAGCGGCAGATATTTGGTAAACATTAACGGTGAAATATTAGAAATATATAAAAATGAAACTACAAATAAATTTGGAATAAAAAATTTCCCCGAAAATACTGCCGTCCCAAACTCCGCGCACGCTTCGTTAATAACGCAAAACGTAAAAGAAAACATACTTTTAAATATAGAAAGAATAAGAAATTTGTCGTCCCCTGCGGGAAGCGCTGAGCTTATATACTGGTTTGTAAAAGAAATATCAAAAAGCGGCGCGTTAAACCGAGTTATGCTTGGGGACGGATTAATATGGAAAATAGCAAGTAATCCGGAAGTTCAGCAGGCTATAAAACAAAATGAAAATTTAACGTTAAATGAATTAAGTATATTTCCCGATCCTCTAAAGGAAATAATAGCAAACCACGCTGTGTTGAAAGAAAAATTCAAAGATAACCCCATAATAAACGCAGTATTGAATACGCCGGAGTTTATAATAATTCTTTCAATAGTATCGGATAAATTTAAAATACAAAATTATCTTACTCCGACGTTTAACGAAGTAAAAAAATACTTCGATATGCTGGTAAAAGCTGCGACAGTCAGAACAAAAATAAAAGCTGAGAAAGTTACAGGTTATAAAGAATACGGCGATGAAGTAATAAATTATTATCAGCAAAGGCTGAAACTGCTGCAGGCAGTGCAAACATTGGACGCAGAGCATTATAAAGAGGCTTATGATTCGATATTAAAATCCGCGCAAACCGTCAAGAGCGCGTTTTTAGATAAAAAGCTAGATTTACAATTATTGATGGAAGTCTTTACAAGAGAGGGAACGCTTAACCAATACGCTATACCGGACTTGTCAGGCATTCCAAACATAGGGCCGTGGTATGAAATAATAAGTTCTGCGGGAGAAGAGTTTGACAAAAAATATGATGATTGGATAAGAGAATCCGTAGATATGCTTATATCGGCTTTTCCGGCAAATCAAAGGGCTAATGCGGCAGCCGTAAGAGACGAACTTATAAAAAACACAAAACCTCACAGTTTTTCTTCACTGATTTGGTCTCCGGACACGGCAAGGGAAATATTTTCTCAAACTCAAACATTTCCGCAGAACTATCAGGAAACGGTTAAAGATTTTTTAATGTGGTTAACTCTTTCATCCGATTTTGAAAAATACAAGAATTACGGTTATACAGATACAGGTAAAGACAGAAAAGTTTATATGCATGCGCTAGAAGATAAAGATTTGTTTAAAGCTATATATGTTCACGAACTTATACACGCTTTGGCAGGTATGGGAATAATAGATATTCCATCTCATATAGAAGTATTGACACAAATTGCCAGCACATTGCTCTATGACTTTCAAAATAAAACATTTGAACTGGGAGAAAAAAACGCAGGAAAAATAGAAGGAGAACTTAGTTCGGAAAAATTAGATAAATTTGTATATGATTTGATATCGGAAAACTGTGAGGAATTCGGGCATAAGTCTGTGCGTGACGCGTTGGCATGGCTTAACTCTATTAAGTCCGGGAATGATGCCGTAATTGAAAAGTATCAAAGAGTTAAGGGAGAAATAATTGCTGGGATATTATGGGACAGAAATAAAAATATTTCAGACGAAACTAAACGGAAAGAAAAATCTTTGTCTGACGCTTCGCAATATGGAGATACGGTATTGGCAAAAGAACTGAGCTCTGCGCCAAAGTTTTCTCCGGATATCGAGAAACGGCAAAGAATAGTGAACGAAATCCAGCAGCTTTTCAGGAATATGACAGGCAATGAGAATTTTACGCTTAAAGAAAGAGAAAGAGTTGCCGATAATGCCGAAAGCAGAGAACTTTTTACTATTTCAGATGACGGCAATACGATATATTACGATCCTCTGCTGCTTGATTATCCGGATGAAGAAGCGGCAAAAGCATTGTTTTTGGAGCAAATATCCGTAGTGCGTTTTTCAAAACCGGTAAAAGTTGAAAAAGGATACGATACTTCCAGATTTTATCTATTAATGTCAACGTTAGAGCTTATAAGAACAAGAAAAGATAATTTTAAAGGAAAAGAAGTAAACGACAACTTAAGAAAAGTATTGTATCCAAACCCGGATTCCGAGTCAGCAAAACGGATAATGCAGGAAAAATCACTTTTTGCGCAGTACATAGAAGCCTTGCTTTTTATAGCAAGAACGGGAAGAAAAGAAGACCCGCGAATAGAGAATGCATTGGTAAAAAAAGCGTTAAAAGATACGGAGAAAGCCGTAGAAAAAATATCTAATTTAGGAATTATTAGGGAAGGAATTGAGCAACAGGTATACGAAACGGCAAAAACAGAAATTTGGCCGAAACTTGCGGAAATAATAGCGAAATCCGAAGAATATTTAAAACAGAAAAAGTTGGAAGAACTGGCAAGAAAACGAGCGGAACAAGAGCGAATACAAAAAAATATAGAGCAGATGCTTGAAAATATGCGAAAACAAAAAGAGCAGGGTGATGATCAATCCGGCCAACAGCAACAGGGACAGCAGGGGCAATCAGGCCAGCAGCAAGGGCAACCTGGAGGACAAAGTCAGATTACGCCCGGCAAAGGAAAAGGCCAAGCGCCAACGCAGCAGCAGCTAAAAGAATTTCAGAAAATGCTGGAAAATATGAACGAAGACCAAAAGCGCGAATTTGACGATTTAATGAAAGACTTAATGCGTGATGAAACGGACAATATGCTGAACCAGCAGCAAGGCGGATATTCACAAGCCGGCCAGCAGGCGTCGGCAAACGAGAAACAAGGCGAACAATACGATAAAATGCAGGGGCAGGCGGATTCCGCGAAAGGCAAAGCAGGGAAACTCGAACAAACTCAAGCCGATATTGCCCAGACCATAGAGCAATTACAGCAGGAAATAAAAAAGCTTGAAGAATCGGCAAAAGATATAGAATCGAAAAGCGGAGCAAGCAGCGATATGAGCCAGGACACAGGCCGTCTTGAGGAATTGTCGCAGAAACTGCAGTCGCAAGGCGAAGAACTGAGTCAGGAAGTGTCTGATGTGAGAAGCGGGACGCAAAAATTAAAACAGCATGGAAGTCAGTTAGGCAGCGGGGAGACGGAATCGGCAAAAGGATTACAATCATCTTCGGACGATTTATATCAAAAAGGCAAACAGTTGGATAAAGGAGTAAAAGAGTTTGAAGAAAAGATGAAAGAATTGCAGGACAAGATCCAAAAGCTTCAGGAGCTCTTGAATGAAAATAGAAATATTCCTACGCAAAGAAATCAGGCTGAAGAAGTTGAAAAAGGCGCTCAAGGATTGCAGGATAATGTTTCGCAAATACAGCAGTTAAACGAAGATGTCGGCAGTTCTTTGCAAAGCTTGCAGGAACAGCTTGATTCTTATAAACAAGAGATAGACCAGCTAAAACAGCAGCTAGGGCAGAAGCAGCAGGACGCATCGCAGGATAAGGCGCAATCCGGTGACTCTTCGCAGCAGAGCGGTGAGCAGTCTTCTTCGTCTCAAAGCTCGCAGCAGCAAAGCGAGCAGGATTCACAAGAGGCTTCTTCTTCCCAACAAAAGAGTCAGCCTATAAGCAAAGCGGCAAAAGAAGCCGCGCAGCAATTTAAAAATTTTGCTAATAAGCCAAACAATGCCAAAGGAGGCGGAGCCAAAGTTAATGTAAAAGACAGAACCGCCGAAATACGGCAATCGTCTTTGAGCGCCGCTGAATTCGATGAAATGTTAAAGGTTTTGGAACCTTTCAGGCAGCCGGGATATGAGCTTGCGCAGGATATAAAAAGAGAGATGCAAAAGACGATAGACAATGAATATCTGGAAGGAATGGACAGCGGTGAATTGAGCGATGATTTTTCGCGCCTTGCAGACGGGAAAATATTTAAAAAAATGCTTATCAGAGGCAGCGGCGAGCACAGAGTAATGATAGTTATAGACGGCAGCGGTTCTATGGGCACCGTTGATGTCGCAAGCGACGGCAAATTAATAGATAACGGCAGCAGTATGTACGGCACAATGAAAATGCTTATTACGGTTCTTCTTGCATTGAAAGAAATAGACGGCATAGAAATAGGCGTAATGATGTACGGAGATATAGCAAATCTTTTAGATATTACAAAATCCAAAGACATGTCCGACGAAGCAATTTACCGTATGTTTAAAGCGCTTAAAAACGGCGGTGGCGGGACTGATGACGTTTCGACATTGCGGTCTGCCGTTGAAAGAATATCAGATGGCGTTGAAGGAATTTTTAAGAGTATATTGCATATAAGCGACGGCGATGGATACGGTAAACATGCCGTTGAAGGATTTTATAGAGAAAACGCGGAAAGCGGGGTAAAGTTTGTCAGTTATGGAATAGGAGAAGGCACATCGAAATTAGAATATGCTTATACTCCTTCAGCAGAAATATTCGCGATGTATCCGCAAGGGCTTGCTCCTTCAGCCAAAACAGTTACAAAAGCCGAAGATTTACTCGGGGAAACGACGAAATTTATAGAGGATATGTTTAGGGAAGAACGTGATGAGACGATGACTTTCGGCAAAAATATTGTTTTTGTTCTTGGAGAGGTGTTGACGGCGGCTAAAAGCATATGGACAGGTTATGTAAAAGAGAAATTTGAAGAATATTTGAAATCTAAAGGAATTAAAAGCGAAGGTTCGTTTTTTCATTACAATATATTAGGATATAGCCAAAAACTTGTTAAATTTTTCTTTGAAGGAAGACACGGCAACTGGCTGTTAAGCGATGCGGAGATAAAGAGTAAATACGTCAAATATGTGCCATCCGCAGAGATTCAGAAAAAGGGCGGATACGTTATTAAAGTAAGTAAAGCGCCTTTGGATTTAACCGCTCCCGGTGAAGATAATTATGTATTTGCAACAGTAAATTTAAATGAGCAAAGCGGCGAAAAAGAAATAATAATACACGAGTCGGTTTTGAAATGGATAAAAAATAACGGTCCTCCGGCCGGGTATAGAGCGGAAACTTTTATAGAAGAACAGCTTATAAAGCATGAGCTTGAAGAATATGAATACGTAACAAACGGAAAAGGGACTTACGAGGATTTTCATAAACGTACCGAAAATGAATATAAAGCATTATTTGAACTTGGCGACGCTATAGCAAAAAGCGATGATTTAAGCGGCAATATAACAAATTTAGGCTATGTAAACAGAAACGGAAAAAAATATCTAAGAATTAAAAATGCGGATCAGAAAAAGCCTGTAGAAGTTGCTGTTGACGATAGATTGGATTCTTCAAACAGAGTAAAACTTTACGTAAAAGAAAACGGCGAATGGAAAGAGTTTATGCCAGGCGAAAGCGGCATAATTCCTGATTTAATAGGTTATCGCGTAGGAAATTCAAACAGAATAAACGCATATGAATTTACAGCGGGAAACAGGGATTTATTAAAGAGAATGCTTACGGCTTACGCAAAGCCGGCAAGTGACGCAAGAAATACAAATATCTGGCTTGAAGGACAAAAAGGCAGCGGCAAAAACGCGCTGTCTTTTGTTTTTGCGGGACTTGTAGGCATACCGATGCGTTTTGTAAGTCTGCATGCAAATACTACGCAAAAAGATATAAGCGAAAGGGTAGTGCTTACGCAGGGAGCGCAGGAAATAGAAATAACCTTGGAAAACGGGCAAAAAGTAAAAGCGCAAATACCTGCTGGCATTACCAAACATGTATTTTCCGAAATATATCATGCGGCGCAAAAAGGGGAGCTGGTAATAATAGACGAAGTCGATAAAGTAAAACTGGAAGGAGTGATGTCAGCGTTAAATACGGTTTTAACAAGGGAAAGAATAAGCGGATTAACTTATGATGATAAATTCAGAGTAATAATGCTGAGCAATGACCATTTAACTGGCGACGTAAGCGGAAACGATTTGAACAGAAAAAACCGCGATTTGCTTAGCAGAATGACAAAAATCAAAGTTGGTTACCCTGAATTCGGCGAAGAATACGAAAGAATAATGGATAGCATATACGGCGATGTGGAAGACGGAAGCGAACAAAAGGAAATGCTGTCAAATGTAATGACCTTTCTTATTACTTTGGCAGGGTGGTCCAGAAACAGCCAAGGCAGGGATATTGAAATAGAAGGCGGCAAAAAAATAAAATTTCCAAAACTTTCAAAATCTATATCTCCAAGGACAATAATAAAGATAGCAAAGCATCTGCATCCTAATAATTATTTCAACGATATGGAATATTTAGGTTCATTGATTGATTCGGCTTTCGGAGTTGACGCATTAAGCAATAATGAAAGGCAGCAATTTAATACATTTTTATCACAATTTGGAAAGTTTAAAAGATTTAATCAAGAACGAAGATTTAAGTTGGGTTATAAGAAACTTGAAGATGCAGGATTTGAATATATTATTAAAAACTCAGCTGTTTACGCCGTGTTAGGCAAGGGCGCATGGGCAGTGGAAGTAAAAACGGCAATAGAGCCTGCAAAGATAGAAGAAGCAAGAAAACGCTTAAAATACCAATATCAGTTGCCTGGCAATATGCTTTTATTTTGGCAATGGATGAAAGATATAAATCTGGGTGAAAATCTTATGGTTTTAGGGGTGCCTGGTACCGGAAAAACAGTGCTTACAAATTATTTTCTTAATACGGTTTTAGGATTAGACGCGCAGTCAATGCAGATGAATGTTCAGTCTTCGGGAGCGGATTTAATTGGCGAATGGGGGCTTGTAAACGGAATACAGGTATTTAAGGAAAGCGAGTTAGTGCAGGCAATGAGGGAAGGCAAGCCGATAATAATAGACGAAGCAGATAAACCGAGAGATGAAACGGCATTAGCGGTATTAAACAATATTCTGCAGGATGGTTTTATAGTGCTGCCTGAAGACGGCAAAAGAAGCGAAGAAGAGAGAACGGTATATGCCAAAGAAGGATTTTTTGTGGTGACTGCTGGTAATTTGCATAATAAAGGCGGCACGGCGTCAACAAGAATAAGCGGCGAGGTAATGGACAGGCACAGCGTGTATATAATAGAACCGCTGCCGGAGACGCAGGCAATTGAAATGCTAAAACGCTATGCAATAGACAATGGTTATGAAGAGAAAATACCGGAAGGGTTTATAGAAGACTTGGCTGCTTTTCATTATAAGATAATGGAACACGGCAGTATTAAAGAAAAACCAAGTATGAGAACGCTTGAAAAGACAATAGGAACATTAGCCCGCGATCCGTCAAGATTTAAGGATGTGCTAAGCGTTTATATGGAAGGTTTTTCCGTTTCAAATAAAAAAATCAAAGAATGGATTTCTGAAACTGCTAAAAAATATTTAGTCTGCGGGACTTTCACATGTAATAAAGAAAGTATAGATAAATTTGAAAAAATATTTTTAGATATATTTTCGCATGACGGAAACATAAAAGGTACGCAAAAAATGACGCTGGCAATGGATGATTATAAAAAATATGAAAGTATTATATATAATCCTGCACTCGGCTTCCTTGATAAAATTGAAAAAGAAGGTTATCCCGATAGAGAAAGAATTAATAGAATACGCTATTTTTTGCACGAAGTGCGTTTCGGTCGGTTTTCCGATGTAGAAACAGCGACAGAATTCAAGAAAAGAGGTGAAGATTGGAATAGTTTGCTTTCAAAAGATTTCAAGGATCATTTAAAATTAAAACAACATGTAGAAAATTTGGTTCTCAATATGAACGATTTAATAAAGGATCTTAAAAATTACGCAAATAATTTAAATGGTGTTTCGGGTTACATAGCTGTTGTAGAACGTTTTGAAGAGCAGAGAGAAGTTTTTAATATTAAAAATAAAATTTTTGAGATGATGGCCGGAAATACATGGGGTGGAGTTTCTAATATGAAAGATATTATGCTCGGACTCAGCGTATCTCCCAGCCCCAACGGCCTTGAAGAGAAAGATGAATTTGGTGAAGAGTTAAAAAAATATCTTAAATCCGGCTTGAATAAGTCTAAAAGTTTAGAAAAAATGATAGAAGAGTATTTTAATGCATATGATGTTGATACTGTAGCGAAGCTCTCGCTAGAAATTTACAATGAAATAGCAACCTTGCATATAGAACCTCATAAAAGAGCAAAACTTCTTGGCATCAGAGATAGAATTATTGAGATAAAAGGTAAAGATATTACCAACGATCAAATATTTGGATCAGTTGTAGATATATATAGTGATATTTTTAAAAATAGTCATGGCTCTGGCATGCCCGTAACTTTATATAATCTCGTAAAAGACAGTGAAGGATTCAATCTACTATCTTTGTATAAGGGTGATGAGGTAGAATTTAAAGAAGAATACGCAAAATTTATTGGTAATAAAAAAAGACACGAATGGGAAGCAGTTTTATTAGAGTTTGCGGATAAAATAACAGAATTATATGGCATTCCCACCGCCCCAGCAACTAAAAAGATATTTGTGGTTGCAGCCGAAACTAATATTAATAACATGGTTATTTCCGAAACAGACGGTAAAAAATATTTAAACATAAACGGCGTATCCGCACCTATAGGTGATCGTAAAAATAAAAACGACTCCGATCCACGCAGGGTAAAACTGTTTTTAAGCAGTGAAGATAATGCTGAAGAAGTTTATCCGGAGAATTTAACCGAGATCCCAGAAACGATATATTATCAAATAGGCAACGGTGAAAAAATTCCTTTCACTTTTACGGATGGAAATAAAGATTTATTAAAACGCATGCTTACAACTTACGGCAAACCCGACAGTGATGCCAGAAATACAAACTTATGGCTTGAAGGGCAAAAAGGAAGCGGCAAAAACGCATTGTCTTATGTTTTTGCCGGGTTGCTCGGAGTGCCGATGCGTTATGTGAATTTGCACGCCAATACCACGCAAAAAGACATAAGCGAAAGAACGGTTTTGGCTAAAGGATATAAAAAAGTAAAAGCCGTAACTCCGGACGGTAAAGAGATAGAAGTTGAGATACCGTCTAATGTAACGATAAAACAGTTTTCGGAAATATACGAAGCCGCCAAAAACGGCGAGCTTGTAATAATAGACGAAGTTGACAAGGTAAAACTTGACGGAGTATTGTCAGCGTTAAATACTGTGCTTACAAGGGACAATATAAAAGGTTTGAAATACGATTCGAGATTCAGAGTAATAGTATTAAGCAATGACCACCAAACAAAAGACGTAAGCGGAAAAGATTTAAATGTTAAAGCAAGAGATTTTATAAGCAGGCTTACAAAAATAGAAGTGCCGTATCCGTCAAAAGAAGAAGAAAAACAAAGAGTTATGGGCAGCGTTTTCGGGGACTTGCAAAAAGACGGCGCGAAATATAAGAATTTTGAAGATATAATAACTTCTATTGTTGATATCGCAGGCGAGACAAGAAATAATAAAAAGTTCAGCAGACCTTTGTCTCCGAGAGGAATATTTAGAATAGCGAAACATTTAAAAGCGCTCCCTAAAGATAAAAAATATTTACGCGGTTTAATAAACGCGTCTTACGGAGCAGATACATTGTCCGCAAACGAACAAAAAGAGTTTATAAAGATATTAAATTCATATCTTAAAGAAGATGTGCAAGCATCCAATGAAAGTTTGGAAGACATCGATTTGGACGACATCAATAAAGAATACATCCAGAGGGTTAAAGAGTTTGCTACAAATTATAACAATTTTCAATCCCAAAACGGCGATATTCAATTGACTATAGAGAACAATTCTATTCAGTTTGAGATATATGATTTTATTTTAGAGTCTTATGATATTTTGGAGATATTAGAGTCAGATATAGAGTCGCTGACAGATAAAATGATTCATCACTATACCGGCAAAGAACAAAGAAAAATTAGAACAATGATGGGAAGTCTATCTAAGTTGGCAAGCGAATATAAAGATCAAAAATCTAAAAATGAAGCTGGAAAGAGTAGAAGAGAGAAAAAAAGTCTGACAGGATATAAAGCTCAAATGTCCCAAGATATTGAAGGTAGTGATTTTGAATATTCGGTTAGTAAAGGGATAGTTTATGTAAGTTTAGGCAAAGGCGATTCTAAAGTTAAGATACCGACAAAATTTAAAAATACAAAAGAAGCTAAAGCAAATTTAAAAAATCAATATCATATATCTGCAAATATGGTGATGTTCTGGCAATGGATGAAGGATATAAAACTTAGCAATCACATAATGGTACTGGGAGTGCCGGCGACAGGCAAAACCGTGCTTACAGAGTATTTGCTTAATGATGTCTTAGGCTATAATGCCGATAGGCAGACTTTATTTGTGCAGTCCGGCGGAACGGATTTACTGGGTGAATGGTCGATGGACGGAGAACAAATTTTTAAGCCGAGTTTAGTCGTGGAAGCGATGATAGCGGGAAAACCGGTAATAATAGACGAAGCGGATAAGCCGCTTGACGAAACCGCGCTTGCCGCGTTAAATAATATTTTAGAGTCGGGCTTTGCAACTCTGCCAGACGGAACGGTTGTCCATGCTAAAAAAGGATTTTTCATAGTAACCGCAGGAAATCTGTCCGATAAAGGCGGCACGGCGTCAACAAGAATCAGCGGCGAAGTAATGGACAGGCACAGCGTTTATGTGCTTGACGCATTGTCCACGGAAGAGACGGCAGAAATGCTGGAACGTTACGCCAAAGCCAATAATTACAAAATGCCAGAAGGATTTATAGAAGATTTGGTAAATTTTCATTACGCGATACTGAAAGACGGAAGTATTAAAGAAAAACCCAATATGAGAACGCTTGAAAAAACTATCGGCACATTATTCCGTGGTCCGTCAAGGTTTGATAATGCTGATAATATTGCCGGCGTTTATCTTGAAGGGTTTTCAGTTTCAAATAAAAAAACCAAAGAGCGGATTGTAAAAATTGCCGGAAACTATTTAGATGGGGCTTGGGGGACCTTCACATATAACAAAGAAGAGATAGAAAAAGCTGATGAGGAAATTTTTAACATATTAAAAACTTTCTATTCAGAATATCCTAGCAAATTTAATGAACTAGATTTGAAACTCTATTGGGCGCAGTTCGCAAATGAAAGAAGGTGGACACTTAACATAATTATATCCAAATTCGAACAATTTGAGAAATTGATACGCCAATTGTCTAATACTTCCTATGCGAATACGAAAAGTATAATTCAAAAAATGGATAAAATAAAAGAAATCGTTGAAAAAGCCGAAAGTGATCGGAAATATGCAAAGATAATATGGGAGCCTGAAAAAGAGATAACGAGTGTAGATGAAGCAAATAGAAGAATAGAAGAAATTTTAAAAATGGATTCCAATGATGATTCTGAACTACTTGTAACTTCAGATGATAGTGATGTTCACATTTTTGTTAAGGAAGTTCAAAATATTTTATCGCAATTGCATAAGTCATTTAAGGAATATTCTGATAAAGCAGGAAGCGGTACGCAGTTTAAGAATGGCGTACTTACTATAGAAGAAGAAAACGCAAAAAGATATATAAAAGACTTTATAGATCAATGGAATAACGGGGCAGATATAAACAGGGACAATTTATTTCAGATAATAAAAAGTCAGGTGCCAAGCTTTGTTAAGAAGAATGCGCCAATTTCTATTGAGGTTGTGCCAACGGATGAATTTCGTGATATGCATAACAAAGTATTACAGTTTGAATTAAATTACAGCGTGCTTACAGGAAAAGCAAGAAATAATGAAATTTATAAAAGTTTTTCTCAAATATTTGATCAAATAGCACAGGATAGGAGTATTCAAGACAAAAGTACCGATTTAGATATATTAGACAAATTTTGTGAAGACGTAATTACAAAAATAAATAAACTCATAGCGCCATTTGAAGAACATGAAAAAGCACAACAGCAGCTGTTAGAACAAAAAAAGATGCAGGAAAATTTAAATAATGGCAAAATAGAAATTTTATTTGGGAATAACCAAATTAAAATAGGCGATGTTTCAGCGCATATAGACAGCCGCGTAGGCGATGAGCGCAGGGTCAAACTGTTTTTAAGCGGCGAAGATAACGCGCAAGAAGTATTTCCGCAGAAATTAACTGAAATTCCCGAAACAATATATTATCAAATCGGAGACGGAGAAAAAACGCCGTTTACTTTTACGGCAGGCAATAAAAGTTTATTAAAACGTATGCTTGCAACTTACGGCAAACCGGAAAGCGACGCAAGAAATACAAACCTTTGGCTTGAAGGACAGATGGGAAGCGGTAAAAACGCTTTATCTTTTGTTTTTGCAGGGCTTGTCGGCATTCCTATGCGTTTTGTAAGTTTGCACGCGAATACCACTCAAAAAGACATAAGCGAAAGAACGGTAATAGACACAGCCGAGCAAATTATTTCCGTAACAGCATCTAACGGCAAAAAAATTAAGGTAAAAATACCGGTAACAATTACAAAAAAACAATTTTCTGAGATTTATGAGGCAGCCCAAAAAGGCCAGCTTGTAATAATAGACGAAGTTGATAAGGTTAAACTAGACGGAGTGTTATCGGCATTAAATACAGTTCTTACAAGAGACAGAATATCAGGATTAAAATACGATCCGCGTTTCAGGGTAATAGTGTTAAGCAATGACCACCAAAAAAGAGACGTAAGCGGAAAAGATTTGAATATCAGGGCAAGAGATTTTATAAGCAGGCTTACAAAAATAGAAGTGCCGTATCCTGAAGAAGAAGAAGAAAGACAAATGGTAATGGGCAGCGTTTTTGGGGATTTGGACCCAGGTACCCCGAAATACAATGACGCATATTCAATAGTTTGCGACATAGTAGCGGTTGCCAAGCAAATAAGAAATAATCCAATATTGACAAGACCGCTGTCGCCCAGAAGCATTTTTAAAATAGCAAGGCAATTAAAAGCGTTCCCGAAAGACAGGGAATACTTGTATAGTGTGATAAACGCGTCATACGGAGTAGAAACATTATCAGTAAATGAACAAAAAGAATTTAAAAAAGCATTATGGTTCGTATTGTACGCAAAAGGATTAAACAACGAATATCCGAAAGATTTTCTTATGGGATACGGCAAACCCGAAGAAGTCAAATTTGAATTTATTAAAGCCTCTGACCAGCGGGCTGTCATTGCGGGCTCCGACCCGCAATCTGATTTTATCTACGTAAGTTTAGGAAAAGGCGATTACAACGTAACAATCAGGACAAAATTTAAAAGTACAGAAGAAGCGCAAGCGAGTTTAAATGACCAATACCATATACCTGCAAATATGCTTTTATTCTGGCAATGGATGAAAAATATTTATCTCAGCGATAATATAATGGTATTAGGCGTGCCCGGAACCGGGAAAACAGTTCTGACAGGTTATCTGCTTAATGATGTATTGGGAATAGAAACGGATTTAATGCAGATGAATGTTCAGTCCTCGGGAACTGATTTGTTCGGCGAGTGGGGGATGGTAAACGGGAGGATGGTGTTTAAAGAAAGTTTAGTTATAAAAGCGATGCAGGCAGGCAAACCCGTAATAATAGATGAAGTTGACAAACCGCAGGACGAAACAGCGCTTGCGGCGCTAAATAACATTTTACAGTATGGCTTTGTAACTCTTCCCGACGGCAGAACGATTTACGCTAAAAAAGGATTTTTTATAGTATGCACGGGCAATTTAGCGAACAAAGGCGGAACAGCGTCAACAAGAATCAGCGGTGAAGTAATGAACCGCCACAGCGTCTACATAGTTGAAGGCTTGCCTAAAGACCAGGCCACGGAGATGCTCAAAAGATATAGGAATAATAATTATAATATTAAGGATGTTCCGGACGAATTTATAGAAGCTCTTGTAGATTTTCATGAAAAAGTGACAAATGACCCGAGCCTGCCGTATCAGCCCAATATGAGAACGCTGGAAAAAACAATCGGAACGGCCGCGTCAGACCCGTCAAGATATTTAAATATAGCTGAAGTATATCTTGAGGGTTTCTCGTTAAGAGAGCCGACTCAGGAATTACGCGTACACCAGATAGCTAAAGAACAAGCCGGCAAAAAAGAATCTTTTGACGTATTATCAAAAAGATATGTGTTATCGTCAGAAAGTATTGACCTTACCGCAGACATATTAAAAAAATTAAACGATTTTAGAGAAAAATTTGATGAAAGCGAACACCACAGAGTTTTCACTGATTCTGAGTTTTTAGGATTGTTAAAACAAGTTTCGCGAAATAATGAAGATGTTTTAGGCATTTATGATTATGCCGTGAAAACTTTGCAATTGCAAGACTCTGATACTGAAGCTTTAAAAAATATAGAAAATCTATATTTCAAAATGTTCTTGGATGAAATTTTAAAATATGAAATTAAAGATAAATCCGACAGGAAAAAAATATTAGAAATCGCCGGATTATTAGGTCCAATCTTGAGTTTTGAAACCTTAAGAGGATATCAATTTATACTGAAATATTATAATCAGAAAAATCTGGATTTAATAGAAAAGCTAAGAGAATTTAATGAAAATAAAGGACATCTTTCTCACTATACAAACAACAAGAGCGTTTTTGAAAATAAGGAATTTATGGAAATAGTAAAATGGATTCTGTCAAATAATAATCCCAATGTTTTGGATATTTATGAATACATTATCGCGGAAATGATTGATGAAAACGGCAATGTTAAAGGTAACGGAAACAGGAATGCACTAGAGAAAATTTACTTTAATACATTTAAAGATGAAATTTTAGAGCATGTAATTAAAAGTAAGTCAGACATAGAAAAAATAAAACAATTGGCACTGATATTTGGATGGCTCCAAGATTTTCAAGATTTAAAAAGCTATCAATCCTTACTGCAATATTATTCCGAAAAGAAACATAATTTATTAAAAAAGTTAGAGCGATTTAATCTTGAATGTGAGAGATTCATGATTAATTTAGCCGAAGCGGAAAACATTACTTTCTGGAGTTGTGGTCTTTATCATGAGCCATTTATAGAAATAGCAAACTGGGCTCTTTCAGATAATAACAATATTTTTAAGCAGACTCTCCTAGGCAACAGCCGATTTCAAGACATCGATAGTTATCGTAATATTTCTAATAGAGGTAAGTCTATCCTAAAAAAATTTATTAACTCAAATAATGACATTTTAAGCATTTACGAATGCATAGATAGTATGATATACCAAGAATCCGTGCCTACTGATATGAGAGGAGATTTGGACTATAGAGCAATGTTAAGAAAAATGGACAAAGATAGAGAAACTTTATTCATCAATATATTTTTAGACGAAATTTTAGAACATAAAATTGAAAATGAGTCAGACAGAAAAAAAATAAAAGAGTTTATAGAAAAAAAATTATCCGGAGGAGAATCTATAACCTTTGAAACGGTAGAAACGGAGATTTTGTCGAAAAATTGGGAAGAAGCGGCAATACTTCCTGAAAATATGCCAAAAGTAAACGTTATGTTAAACGAAGGGAAAAGTCCTTTTAGAACTGCTTTGGCTATCGGCTCTGCTATGGAATATGCAAAATCTTTCTTTAATCCTGTAGCATTTGTGAAAGCCCATAAAAATAAATCCGGCGCATATAAAGTTGTGTTTGGCGGAATTTTTGCAGGCATTTTTGCAGGCGTATTAACCGTTGTTTTAAGCGGCATAAGTCTGCCTGCCGCTGCAATGGCGCTTACGGCTTATCTACTTGCGGGTTCGGCGGCAAATATTACAATTCACACGTATATAGATTACCGCTATATTAAAAATTCGCAAATTACGCAAGCCATACAAAAGTTCGGAGCGGCAGCGATTGACGAAAACGGTAATGTGCGCACAAACATTTATATCTCGGATATGCCGAAAAATCCGCAAGAACTCGGGCTTAGAAATCTTAGATATAAAATTGACGGAAAATGCGTTTGGGCAAGCTCAAAGCAGGGAGCTCTTGTATTGTATAGCGAAGCCGACAGTGAAAAAATAGAGCAGGAATTAAATTCCATGTTAAGCAGCCGCGGAAAAATAAAAGCTTCGGAAAAACTCAAAAACAAATTTAAAAAGCTGTTTGCCGAAGTCGGCGTAAATGCGGATTTTGAAAATATAAAACCTGCAGCCTCTATAGATTATAAAGGTTTTAGTATTGCCGATATTGCTTCTGCTTCGCCTGAAATTTTGATAAAGGAAACCCTACAACAACAAAATATATCCATACTTAATCCAAAATTTACTTATAATATGCTAAAATCCGCATAACAAACATAATTTTTTGGAAAATTGGTTACTCGCTATTCACCGAGTATGTTTAGATGCTTTTCTGTACAAATATGCAATACCATTGCATATTTGTACAGAAAGTAATATAATATGCGCAATCATACCAAAGGAGATTTGCGTGAATAAAAAAAGAACATTGGAAAGTACTCTGTTGGAAACTTCAAAATCTTTCAAAGTTGTGCTTGTTACGGGGCCGCGCCAAGTCGGCAAAACTACGTTGATGCAGACTGCATCGGCTAAAAACAGAAAATATATTACGCTTGACGATAAAGAAGTATTGTTGCAGGCAAAAACAGACCCGAAAGCTTTTTTGGCATTGTATAACCTGCCGATATTTATAGATGAAATCCAGTATGCGCCTGAGCTTTTCAGCTATATAAAAATGCTTGTTGACAGTTCGAATAAGCGCGGAACGGTTTGGCTGAGCGGTTCGCAGGCCTTTGACTTGATGCAGGGTGTTACGGAAAGCTTAGCCGGAAGAGTAGGTATACTTGATATGTTGGGATTTTCTATATACGAAATTGAGAACAAGGGAAAACTGCAAAAACCGTTTTTACCTAAACAAGACAGAAAAAACATATTAGCTAACAAAACTCCAAAAAATACTTTCAAAATAATTTGGCAGGGCAGTTTTCCTGACGCTGTGTCTAAAAATGAGAAAGACAGACAAAGGTTTTATGATTCTTATATCAGAACGTATATGGAAAGAGACGTACGTAAAATCATAAATATAAGCGATGAAGTTGCTTTTATAAAATTTTTGAAAGTTTCGGCGGCAAGGACGGGACAAGAATTAAACCTTACGGATATAGCAAAAGACGTTGACATATCTCCAAATACCGCTAAAAACTGGCTGTCAATTTTAAGGATGTCAGGACTTGTGTATTTGCTGCAGCCGTATTTTAAAAACGTAACTAAAAGGCTTGTCAAAACCCCGAAACTATATTGGACTGATACGGGGCTTGCGGCATATCTTGCAGGCTGGACTACGGCAGAGTCTTTGGAAACAGGCATTTCGTCCGGAGCGTTTTTTGAAACTTTTGTCATTAGCGAAGTTATAAAATCATATTACAACAACGGATACAATCCAACCTTGTATTATTTTAGGGACAACCATGGCAACGAAATAGATTTGCTTATAGAGCAAGATAACAAGTTCTATCCTATAGAAATTAAAAAAACGTCAACGCCGAGAAGTGCGGACATTAAAGCTTTTAACAATTTCGCCAAAATAGAAAAATTAGGTTATGGGAATCTTATTTGTTTAACTGACAAACAACAGCCATTATCAGCCGGCGCGACTGCAATATCAATTTGGGATATTTAACTGCCAGTTCAGTTAATCTTTTAGCCATTAGAGTGTGTTCACACATATTACGCACATGCGTTTGGTCAAAACAAGTCCAAATACAAGGCGCGATGACGAAGCAATAGCGAGACTATTGATAGGAGTCGCAACGCCGCAGTTGGGCTTGTTTTGACCAAACCCTACGGGCTGCGGCAGCTTTTTGGTAAATTTTGCTTTTTTTGCTTCGCAGATATGTCTCTGTATCTTTGGCGCAAAAAAAGCAAAATTTACTCAAAAATTCTAGCAGCGCATGCGCATAATATGTGTGAACACATTCTAAAAACCCAATCCATAGGTAAAGTCAAAAAATTTCCTCTGATAGCTCTGTCCTGCAAGTGTTTTTTATGATAATCTTACATTAATATGCTAGATTATCATTGACTTTTGCTTGACATAATTATATAATATTGTGAGAAAGTTATTGGAGGAAACAATGCTTAAAAGAACAATTTCAGACACAATATTAAAAATTTCTTCCGCTTGGCCCGTATTGCTTTTGAGCGGACCCAGGCAGGTCGGGAAATCGAGCGTCTTAAACATGATTAAAGAAAAGGGACGCAAATATGTTTCCCTTGATGATATTGCCGTCCGTGGTCTTGCTTTAAACGATCCTCAGGCTTTTTTGCAAAAATATGCGCCGCCCGTTATCATTGATGAGATACAATATGCTCCTAATCTTTTTACCTATATAAAGATATGGGTTGACGAGCATCGTTACAAGCATAAATCCAAAGGTTCCAAAACAACTAATCCCGCCGGAGCATTTTGGCTTACAGGTTCACAGAAGTTCTCTCTTATGAAAGGAGTGCAAGAAAGCCTTGCCGGACGTATAGCGATTATTGATTTATTGGGGCTCTCTTATCAAGAGATAACAGGCAATCCAAACAAATCTAAACCGTTCTGGCCGGATGAAGTCAATATTAATGAGAGAATAAAAAAACGCACTATTATAGATGTTTATAGAGATATTTGGAATGGTTCTTTCCCGGAATTTATAACCAATCCTGCCATGGGACGCGATAAATTTTTCAGTTCATACATGCAAACCTACATAGAACGCGATGTACAAGATTATCAAGGAACAACAAATGAATTAAAATTTTACAAATTTGTACGTGCAGTAGCCGTAAGAACCGGCAACTTAATAAATTATGAGGATTTAGCGCGCGATTGCGATATTGACCGCCGCACGGCGCAAAAATGGATTGATACTTTGCAGGCGTCCGGTTTGGTATATCTTTTAGCGCCGTATTCTGCCAACCTTACAAAACGCATAATAAAAACGCCAAAGATATATTTTCTTGATACGGGTTTAGCTTGTTTTCTCGCTAATATAGACTCTCCGGAAGCATTGGAAGCAAGTTATCTAAACGGATCAATGCTTGAAACTTATGCCATTTGTGAAATTTTAAAAGGTTTCTGGCACAATGGAGAAGATACGCGCAAACTGTACTTCTACCGTGATTCCAACAAGAAAGAAATTGATTTGGTTTTAGAAAAAAATATGACTCTGTATCCTGTAGAAATCAAAAAAACAACCTCGCCGGACAGCAGTGATTATGCAAACCTAAGTATTATAGACGGTTTGAAGAAACAAGTCGGTAAAGGCGCTATACTTTGCCTAAGTCCGAATATAATGCCTGTTCCTAAAAACAATGCAATCATTGTGCCCATTTGGAATATATAAAAAAAATTCAAAATTAAAGGATTCTATCGGTCCGATTTTAATTTTGGATTGACATTTTATTCATTTTTCATTGACTTTTGGCTTGCAGTTTGTTAAAATTCCTTCAATCAAAGTGTTCAAAACGCGCATATGCGTAGTATATTTAAGCGCTGCTAGCTCAATTGGTAGAGCAAACGACTCTTAATCGTTAGGTTATAGGTTCAATTCCTATGCAGCGCATACTTTCAGTTCAATTGCAATATTATCCTAAAACTTGAACGCGTTTTATGCGTTTTATATTTTTATTCATGCGGACATGGCGGAATTGGCAGACGCGTATGGCTTAGGACCATATGCCGCAAGGTGTGGGGGTTCAAGTCCCTCTGTCCGCATAACTACAATGATGTGTCCCTGCGGGACATGATGTATGCTTCGCACATGATGTTTCCTGCGGAAATGATGTATGTACTTTGTACACATTAACGACAAGGACACATTACATCATGTTGCCGCAAAGCGGCAATACATCATTAGCGCAGCGACATCATGCGCCGAAGGCGTACATCATGCTGTTGATTTTCTAAATAAATAAAGAGGGGTTATTAATGTCACAGGAAAACAAAAAAATTGATTTTAAATCCACCGTTGTGGATAAAAAAGCGTGTTCGATAACGCTTGATATCGAGGTTTCTCCGGAGACCGCTCAGAAAGAAGTTAACGAAGCTTTTGAAAGTTTACAGCGGCAGGCAAGGCTTGACGGTTTCAGGCAGGGAAAAGCTCCGATAAATATAGTTAAGGAAAAATTCAGCAATGAAGCGAAAGACAAAACGGTTGAAAATATAATAAAAGGCACTGTTTTTGACGCTTTGGGAAAAGAAAAATTTTCTCCTATAGAATTTCCAGTTATTGAAGACGTTAAATTTGAAATAGGCCAGGCGCTTAAATACCGTTTTACGGCGGAATGCCATCCTTCTTTTGATATTAAAGATTATAAAGGAATATCCGTAAAAAAAGAAATATTTAAAATTACCGATAAAAGTCTTGCCCAGAGCCTTGACGCTTTGAGAGAAAGAAACGCAAAGCTTGTTCCTTCGAAAAAAGGAGTTGTTGAGGATGAAAGTTTTGTCTCCGTTGATTATGAAGCTTTTGATAACGGCGTCGCTTTGCCTGAGGTAACGGCAAAAAACCACATGCTTGATTTGGGTTCCGAAAATACGGTAAAAGGTTTTAAGGGAGCTCTTAAAGGAGCAGGAATCGGCGATGAAAGAGATGCTCAAGTAAAATATCCGGCGGATTATCCGAATAAAACTTTGGCGGGCAAAACAATAACTTTTAAGACGAAAGTTTTAGAAATAAAAGAAAAAGAACTCCCCGAACTTAACGATGATTTCGCGAAAGATATGGGCACGGAAAACCTTGAAGATTTGAAATCTAAAGTAAAAGAAGCGGTAGAATCCGAAGAAAAGCGCCGTCAGGATATGGAAGTTGAAAAACAGATTGTCGAATATCTTGTCGATAAAAATAAATTTGACGTTCCGCAGTCTTTGGTCGCTCATCAGCAGGAAAAATTAATTGAAAGAATGAAAGAGTATATGCACAAACAGGGTGCGCCTAAAGATTATATCGAAAAGCAGGCGGAGCTCGGGCAGGAAAAATTTAAAGAAGAAGCTGAAAAAAACGTAAGGCTTTCTTACATACTTAACACGATTTATACAAATGAGAAGCTTGAAGTTACGGACCAGGATTTGGAAGAAGAAAAAAATAAGATGAAAGCGTCAAATCCGGGAAGAGACGAAGCCGTAGAAAAATATTTTACCGAACACAAAGCGAATATCTCTCTTTCGCTCAAAGAAACAAAGCTTTTTAAGTTTCTGCTGGACAACGCTAAGATAAAAGAAGAAGTTAAGGAAATGCCGTTAAAAAACAGTTAATAGTTAGTAGTGAGTAGTTAATAGTTTTGGAGTTTTCGCGTAGCGAAAACCTATTATAGATTTCGGCTTCGCCGAAATACGAACTCACTATTCACTACTAACTACTAACTGTCGTATCGGGAGTTTGTATGATAATACCTACAGTCATAGAAAGATGGAGTCAAGGGGCTGCCGTAACTTATGATTTGTATTCCAGACTGCTTAAAGACAGAATAATTTTTGTCGGAGGGCAGGGAGGCGCGATAGCTACGGATTCGGCAAATGTTTTAATAGCCCAGCTTTTATATTTGGACTCGGAAGAACCGGGAAAAGACATAAGCTTATATATCAATTCACCCGGCGGAATGGTTACTGCCGGGCTTGCCGTTTATGATACAATGCAGTTTATAAAAAGCCCTGTTACCACGATATGTATGGGCATGGCAATGTCTTTCGGCGCCGTGCTTCTTGCCGCAGGACAAAAGGGTAAAAGATACGCGCTGACGCACTCAAGAATAATGATTCACCAGCCGCTGATTTACGGCGGGGGATTATCGGGAACCGTTTCCGATATAGACATTGAAGCAAAAGAGCTTGTTTCAACAAAACAGAAACTTTCGGAGATAATTGCAAAACACACTGGAAAAACAACGGAGCAGGTTTTAAAAGATACCGACAGAAATTACTATATGTCTGCTCACGAGGCTAAAGAATACGGGATAGTTGATGAAGTAATAGTAACGGTGAAATAGAAGATAAGATGATAAGCAAAGAGGCAATAATTGTTAATTTTTAATCAGGTTTAAAAAAATGGAAAATAATAACGACCAACGCTGCATGTTTTGTAGAAAAGGCGCTCCGCACAGGCTTGTCGGAGGAAGCGGCAACTATATTTGCGAAGAGTGCACAAAAAGTTCAAAAGAAATATTCGATAACCTCAACAAAAAAGAAGTCAAAGAAGTTGTCAAAAAGCTGCCGAAACCGAAAGAAATCAAGAAGTTTCTTGATGATTATGTTATCGGTCAGGAGCATGCGAAAAAGACTCTTTCGGTAGCCGTTTACAATCATTACAGAAGAATAGAAGCTTCCGCGATGTCCGGCTGCAATGATGTCGAGCTTCAGAAATCGAATATATTGCTTTTAGGCCCTACGGGAACGGGTAAAACTTTGCTTGCCCAGACTTTGGCAAGAGTGCTGGATGTTCCTTTCGCGATTGCAGACGCGACTACGTTAACCGAAGCCGGATATGTCGGCGAAGACGTTGAAAACATACTTTTAAGGCTTATTCAAAACAGCAACTTCGATATTAAGAAAGCCGAAAAAGGCATAATTTATATAGACGAGATAGATAAAATATCAAGAAAGTCGGACACTCCGTCGATTACGAGAGACGTTTCCGGCGAAGGCGTTCAGCAGGCGCTTTTAAAAATTCTTGAAAGCACCGTCGCCAATGTTCCTCCGCAGGGAGGAAGAAAACATCCGCAGCAGGAATATATTAAAATAGATACGACGAATATTTTATTTATATGCGGCGGAGCTTTCGACGGGCTTGAAAAGATAATCGAAAGAAGGATTTCCAAGAAAACTTTGGGATTTATTACCGACGGCTCCGATAACAGAGACAAAATAAAAGATAAAGATTTTGTTCTCTCTAAAGTCCAGATAGAAGACATAATAAAGTTCGGCTTAATTCCCGAGTTTGTCGGAAGGCTTCCCGTAGTTTCGACTCTGAACAGTTTAACCGTCGAAGACCTTGTGCATATTTTAACCCAGCCAAAAAACGCTTTGGTAAAACAGTATAAAAAAATGTTTGAAATAGAAGGAATAGAGCTTTCATTCGACGAAGACGCTTTGGAGTTTATCGCTAAAGAGGCTTTGAGAAGAGGTTCCGGAGCAAGAGGTTTAAGGTCAATAATAGAAAGTATTCTTATGGACACCATGTTTGAGATACCTGATAATGAAGGCGTTGGGAAGTGTGTCGTAACGCTTGAAGCTGCCGAAAAAAAAGAAAAGCCAAAGTTTTCGTATCGTAACGGTACAAAGGAGACGGCATGAGTGATTTAGACAGATTTGCAAGCGACAAAAATGAAAATCAGAAAATACCCGATACTTTGCCAATGCTTCCGGTCAGGGATATTATTCTCTATCCCGCCATGGTTTTGCCTCTGGCAGTCGGGAGAGAAAAATCCGTAAAAGCTTTGGAAGAAGCAATGGCGACAAACAGGCTTATTTTTGTCGTTACGCAGAAAAACATACAGGTTGAAGACCCTACGCCGGACGATATTTTTAATATCGGAACCGTATGCGAAGTTCTGCAGATGCTTAAAATGCCGGACGGCACGCTTAAAGCTTTGGTTGAGGGCTTAAGCAGAGCGCAATGGACTGATTTCAGGCTCAATGATAACGGCTATGTCGAAGTCGGTTTGAAGGTTTTTGACGAAAAAGTCGAAAAAACGCCTGAAGCCGAAGCGATCATGCGCCGCGCGATCTCGCTTTTTGAACAGTATGTGAAACTTAACCCTAGAATGCCGATGGAAGTGTCGGTAGCGGTTAATAATATCAATGACCCGGCGAGGCTTGCCGATACCATAGCTTCGCATCTTGTCATAAAAAATAATGATAAGCAGTCTATTCTGGAACTTGTTGATCCGGTTGAAAGGCTTGAAAAAATTATTCAGATTTTAAACGCCGAAATAGAAATTTTAAATATTGAAAGGCGCATTCAAAACAGGGTAAGAAACCAGATAGAAAAAACGCAGAAAGAATACTATCTTACCGAGCAGATGAAAGCCATACAAAAAGAGCTTAAACAAAAAGACGAAGCACAGAAAGATTTGGATGATTTAAGAACAAAACTTAAAAATACGAAGATGCCCGACGCCGCGAGAGAAACCGCGGAAAAAGAGCTTTCAAGGCTTGAAAAGATGATGCCTATGTCTCCCGAGGCAACGGTTATCAGGACTTATCTTGATTGGATTATAGAGCTCCCGTGGGAAAAATCAACCGACGATAATCTTGACCTTAAAAGAGCGCAAGAGATTCTAGACCAAGACCATTACGGACTTGAAAAGGTTAAAGACAGAATTCTTGAGTATCTGGCGGTGCTTTCAAGAGTTAAAAAAATAAAAGGTCCCATTCTTTGTTTTATAGGGCCTCCCGGAGTGGGAAAAACTTCCATAGCAAAATCGGTAGCCAGAAGCCTCGGCAGAAATTTTGTGAGAATTTCTATGGGCGGCGTCAGAGACGAAGCCGAAATAAGAGGACACAGACGCACATATATAGGTTCGCTGCCGGGAAAAATTATTCAGTCAATGAAAAAAGCGGGTTCCAATAATCCTGTTTTTATTCTTGACGAGATAGATAAAATGGGTTCAGACTGGAGAGGCGATCCTTCGGCGGCGCTTCTTGAAGTTTTGGATCCTGAGCAGAATTACGCTTTCGGCGACCATTATCTTGACGTGGATTTTGACCTCTCAAAAGTAATGTTTATAACCACGGCAAATACTTTGCATAATATACCGACTACTTTGCTCGACAGGCTTGAACTGATAAGATTTTCCGGATATACCGATGACGAAAAACGGCATATTGCCCAGCAATTTATTATTCCCAAACAGTTTTTGGAACACGGTTTGAAAAAAGAAGAGCTTGTGATAGAGCAGGGCGCTCTTGACGTCGTAATAAAAAATTATACGCATGAAGCCGGCGTCAGAAATTTGAGCAGAGAAATAGCAAATCTGTGCAGAAAAGTGGCTAAAGATTTGGCTTTTGACACAAGCGTTAAATCCATAACGGTGACTGCCGGAAATATAAATAAATATTTGGGAGTTCCCGTTTATGAAAGAGAACGTATAACTGAAAACGACATCGGTGTTGTGACGGGCTTGGCTTGGACGCAGGTTGGCGGCGAAACTCTTACTATTGAAGTAAACAGAATGAAAGGAAAAGGCGGAATGGTTCTTACCGGCAAGCTCGGCGATGTGATGAAAGAGTCTGCCCAGGCCGCTTTAACATACGTTCGTTCGTCGGCTTTAAAACTCGGGATAGATGAAGATATTTTTAAAGAGACGGATTTTCACGTGCATGTTCCCGAAGGCGCTGTGCCGAAAGACGGCCCGAGCGCTGGCATAGCTTTGGCAACCGCGCTTGCTTCCGTATGCATGAATAAGCCGGTAAGAAAAAAGATTGCAATGACCGGAGAAGTTACGCTCAGGGGAAGAGTTCTCGCAATAGGCGGATTGAAAGAAAAAACTTTGGCGGCTTTCAGAGAAGGAATGACAACCGTTCTATTCCCCGAAGGGAATAAAAAAGATTTGGCGGATATCCCGGAAGACATAAAGAAAAAAGTTGAGATGATACCGGTTGCCCACATGGATGAAGTTATAGAGCTTGCCATAGGAAAGACTGGCGGACAGAAAGAAAAAAAGAAAAGTAAAAAATAAATATATTAGGAAGCAGAAATTTCGGGTGTGTCACCCTGAACTCGTTTAAGGGTCTGGGCTTTTAAAATGCAAGATGCTGAAACAAGTTACGGAAGTAAACTTCCGAGATGCTGAAACAAGTTCAGCATGACACGGCAGAGTTTTTCACTCCTGATTGATAAAACGGAGGCAGCAAGATGAAGAAACAATATCTTTTAACACCGGGGCCTACACCTATTCCGCCTGAAGTCGCGCTTAAAGAAGCATTACCTATTCTGCATCACCGCACAAGCGAATTCGCGGCTATTTACAAAGATGTCGCGGAAAACCTGAAATATGTCTTTCAGACAAAAAACGACGTATATATGCTTGCCGCCTCAGGTACGGGCGCGATGGAAATGGCCGTTGTGAATCTGCTCAGTCCCGGAGACGAAATTATTGTGGCAAGCTGCGGTAATTTCGGAGACAGATGGATAAAAATCGCCGAAACTTACGGCGTTAAAGTTACTTCGGTTTCAGTGCCGTGGGGAAATGTCGTTAAACCAGCTGAAATTGAAAAAGCTCTCAAAGCAAATTCCAATATAAAAGCCGTTTTTACTACTTTTACCGAAACTTCAACGGGCGTTGTCAACGATATTAAAACTATCGGCGGAATCGTCGCAAAGACAAACGCTGTTTTGGTTGTGGATTCGATTTCAGGCCTTGCGGGCCAGGAATTCAGAACCGACGAGTGGAAAGTCGACGTTAATGTCTGCGGTTCGCAGAAAGGTTTTATGCTTGCTCCAGGGCTTGCTTTTATATCTCTGAGCGAAAAAGCGTGGAAGCTTGCCGAAACGTCAAAAATTCCTAAATTTTATTTTGATATAAAAAAATACAAAAAATCTTATGCGACAAACGAAACGCCGTTTACGCCTCCGGTTACTCTTATAGTAGCTTTGCAGGAATCTTTAAAGATGATAAAAAATAAAGGCATTGAAAATATGTGGAACGACTATAAGCTTTTAGCCAAAGCCGCAAGATCCGGAATGAAAGCTTTGGGTCTTGAAATTTTCGGCGAAGTGCCTTGCGAAGTGGTAACAAGCGCTTTGGTTCCCGAAGAAATCGGCGGAAAAATCGTTAAAACCTTAAGAGAAAAATACGGCGTTTCAATTGCCGGCGGACAGGGCGATTTGAAAGGCAAAATCATAAGATTCGCTCATATGGGATATATCGGCAAAGCCGACTTACTCGTCGGATTTGCGTGCCTTGAAATGGTTTTGGCAGAGCTTGGAATGAAAATAGAAAAAGGCAAAGCAGTAGCTGCGGCTGAAGAAGTGCTTATAAACGGATAAAGAAAGAGTGAAGAGTGAAAAGTGAAGAGTGGAGATAACGAGTTTTTGCGAAGCAAAAACAGATAATAGGTTTCGGCGAAGCCGAAACACAATATCTTCACTCTTCACTCTCAACTCTCCACTCTGATATATAAAGGTGGAACAATGTACAAAATTTTAATGACTTACGACAGCATGGAAGGGCTTGACGCTTTAATCGCGAATAAAGAGTTTAAAATTGAAGTTCACAATAAGCCTTCTCCGGAAGAGTTTAAAAAACTTATAAAAGATTATGACGGACTTTTGATACGCTCTGAAGTAAAAGTTACCGCCGAAGTAATAGAAGCCGCCGACAAACTTAAATTTATCGGCCGCGCCGGCACGGGAGTGGACAATGTCGATAAAGCGGCAGCCACGCAAAAAGGCATTGTCGTGGCAAATGTTCCCGGAGGAAATACTATTTCCGTGGCAGAACATACCATAGGCCTTATTCTTTCAATGGCAAGAAGTCTTCCCGACGCCTGCGCTTCAATGAAAAACAAAAAGTGGGAAAAGAAAAAATTTATGGGTAATGAAGTATTCGGAAAGACTTTAGGTCTTATAGGTCTTGGCAGAATCGGCACGGAAACCGCAAAAAGGCTTTTGTCTTTCGGAATGGAAGTCATTGCGTACGACCCTTTTGCCAACGCCGACATCGCAAAAAGCCACGGCATAAATTTGACGTCGCTTGATGAAGTTTTTGCCAAATCGGATTATATTTCGCTGCATTCGCCGCTTACCGATGACACCAGAGGCATGATAAATGCCGCAAATATCGCGAAAATGAAAGACGGCGTAAGAATAGTCAACTGCGCCAGAGGCGCGATTATTAACGATAAAGATTTGGCTGAGGCCGTAAAATCCGGCAAAGTCGCGGGCGCGGCTCTTGACGTTTTTGTCAAAGAACCGCCTGAAGACTGGAGCCTTATCGAAACTGAAAATATCATAGCCACTCCTCATCTTGCAGCTTCCACTGAAGAAGCGCAGGTTAAAATCGCCGTTGAAATGAGCGAAGTCATAATAGATTTTTTTACTAAGGGTCTTATAAGAAACGCGGTAAATGTTCCGACTGTTGATTGGGAAACTTACAAGAAGATGAAGCCTTATATAGATCTATCCGGGAAAATCGGTTCGTTTGCGGGTCAGATTACCGAAGGCGGAATTAAAGACGTAGAAATAAGCTATTCGGGAAATGTCGCGAATTTCAACGTAAGCCCTCTTACCGTTTCTTTTCTTGCGGGCTTGCTCGGGCACATTTTAGACATAAAAATAAATTCGGTTAACGTTTCTTTGATAGCCAAAGAAAGAGGAATCAACGTAAAAGAAATTAAACATAATGCCGCGGGCGATTACACCGGTCTTATCAGCGTCAAAATAGTTACGGATAAGACTGAAAGCGCGGTATCGGCAACGCTTTTCGGAGATAAGAACGCCAGAATAGTAAAAATCGACGGACTGAATGTTGACGTGGCTCCGGAAGGCGGAATGGTCTTGATTGTCAATGACGATAAACCGGGCGTAGTCGGTAAAGTCGGAGTTTCTTTGGGCGACAACGGCATAAACATAGCGGGAATGAACGTAGGCAGAAAAAATGCCGGCGGGGAAGCTCTTACGATTATTGAAGTCGACGGCGAAGTTTCAAATGTAGTTGTTGAAAAGCTCGCTAAAATAGCAGGCGTGAAGAAAGCTAAGTATATAGCGCTTTAAAAAAAGAGTGAAGAGTGGAGAGTGAAAAGTGAAGATATCGAGTTTTTGCAAAGCAAAAACATACAATAAGTTTCGGCGAAGCCGAAACACAATATCTCCACTCTCCACTCTCCACTCTTCACTCTGTCGTTAAAATAGGATTTTCTATGTCAATTTCAAGTATTGAAGAAATCAAATGTCCGTGCGGGGAAGTTTTTGAAGCCGAACTTTTGTCGGCCATAAGCGTTTCCGACAATCCTGAACTGAAAGAAGCTTTAATTTCAGGCGAAATTAATATTGTATGCTGTCCGGCTTGCGGAGATATGTTTCACGCCGAAAGATTTATTCTGTATCATGACAGCGAGAATGAGCTTATTGCTTTTATTTATCCTTTGAGCTTTCAGAACCAGGCAGCCCAGTGTAAACAAAAAATGCAGCGTGAGTTTAAAGCCGCCGTTGACAATTTTGAAGACAAAAACAAAATAACTTATGAACCTTTGCTTCTTTTCGGAATAGAAGAGCTGGTTATTATCCTAAAGGTAGAGCAGGAACTTGAGGATGAAGAAACGGTTTTGAAGTACGCTGCTCCGGAAATAGGTTTAGGTCTTGTAAAAATATCTTCATCTTTTGCAAGGAAATTAAGAACTCCTAAAGTTTTTCCTGTCATTAAAGGCGGTAAGAAATTTGATGAGACGTCTTTAAAAGCATTAGAAATGCTCATCAATCACAATCCAAATCTTATGCACTATAAAAAACTTTTGGCAAAACTTTCAAAAAACAAAAATTTGATTGAAGAAATAAACGGTAAAATCAAAAAATAAACGGCTGAAGTAATGATGCGGGGATGCAGAGAGGCAGGGTAACGGCTTTGTATCTTTTTTTAATTTGTAAAAAAGCCTTCAAAAATCAATAAAAATATCAATATTGACAAAAAAATTCGAAAAATATAGAATTATATTTAAATTTCAATTAGATTTAAAGGGCGGAAATGGGAATTTTAATATATATAGTAGTATTACTTTTTTCAGTTATTATGCATGAATTTGCCCATGCGTATGTCGCTTACTTAAGAGGCGATGATACCGCTAAGTATGCCGGCAGACTTACCCTCAATCCAATACCTCATATAGACCTTTTCGGAAGCATAATTCTGCCTGCAATGTTAATTATTCTTCAGTCTTCTATTCTCTTCGGCTGGGCAAAGCCTGTTCCGATAAACGGGGCAAAGTTTAAAAATCCTAAAATAGACGTTCCTCTGGTTTCGGCAGCTGGTCCTATGGCAAATGTACTTATAGCTGTTTTTTCCGGTATAGGAATCAGAATTATTCACATGATACCGTCTTTTGAGCAGGACTTCGGAGGCGCGATAAGTTCCGTTTTATACATAATGGTTATTGTTAATGTGGTTTTACTGATAATAAATCTTGTGCCGGTTCCTCCTTTAGACGGTTCAAAAATTATAACTTTTTTTCTGCCCGTCAATATTGCGATAAAGTATATGAGGCTTAATCCTTTCGTGGGCATGATGATTTTAATTATTCTTTTATGGTCAGGCGTATTATGGACAATTATCGGACCTTTAATAAATTTTTTGGTGGTTTCGTTAAGCGGCATTCCGCTTAGATAGGAAGTTTAGAAGCTTGGCAAAGACGAAAACTGCGGAAGATGGGATGATAAGAAATTGAGCAACGGCAATAACTTAAGAGGCCACAGCTCCTCTAAGCATCTATACTTCCAAGCTCTCCAAGCTTCTGATAAAGGGGAAGAATGAAAAAAAGAGTTTTATCGGGAATGCGTCCGACTGGAAGGCTGCATTTGGGGCATTATTTCGGAGCTTTGAAAAACTGGATTGAGCTCCAAAATGAATATGAATGCTATTATATGTCAGCGGACTGGCACGCATTGACTACGGATTACGCGGACACTTCTAAAATAAATGAAAACACTTTTGAAATGGTTGCGGACTGGATTACGGCAGGCATAGATCCTGAAAAGAGCGTTATTTTTAAACAGTCGGCAGTTCCGCAGCACAGCGAGCTTTTTTTGATTTTGTCGATGCTTACTCCGCTTGGCTGGCTTTACAGATGTACGACGTATAAAGAGCAGCTTACGGAAATAAAAAATAAAGATTTGCATAATATCGGTTTTTTGGGATATCCCGTTTTGCAGGCTGCCGATATTTTGCTTTATCTGGCGGATATAGTTCCCGTAGGGGAAGATCAGCTTGCGCATCTTGAAATTACCAGAGAAATAACAAGAAGGTTTAATAATTTTTACGGCAATGTTTTAACCGAGCCTCAGGCAAAACTTACAAAATCCGCGAGAGTGCCCGGCACAGACGCGAGAAAAATGTCTAAATCTTACGGGAATTCGATTTTGCTCGGCGAAGATGATGACGGCATTAAGAAAAAAGTACAGGAAATGTATACTGATCCTTTGAAAATAAAGAAAGACGATCCGGGACATCCGGAAGGCTGCGTGGTTTTTGCTTTCCATAAAATATTTAATAAAGATTTTGAAAAAAGGGAACAGGAATGCAAAGCCGGCGCAATCGGGTGCGTGGCGTGTAAAAAACAAATAATGGAAATGCTTTCCGTTTTCATGAAACCGCTCGCCCAAAAAAGGGCGGCGGTAGTACAGGATAGAGCGTATTTGGAAAAAGTGATTAAAGACGGCACTGAACAAGCAAAGACTGCTGCAGCGGCGACTATGGCGAACGTGAGAAAAGCTCTAAAATTTTAACGGCAGAAGCTTAAAAGGCAGAAGGTAAGATGATAGGAAGTTATGAAGATAAGTAAAGACAAAACGAACATTCTTTCTCTTATCCTCTTATCATCCTGCCCTCTTATCTTCTAAAAAGGATTTTATGGTTTACGATATACACACTGATTCTTTTGAAGGTCCGTTAGACCTTCTTCTGCATCTCATAAAGAAAAACGATTTGGAAATCGGCGAAATTAAAATTGCCGAGATAACGTCAGAGTATCTTGCGTATCTGGATTTAATGAAAGAGCTCAATATTGACATTGCCGGAGAGTTCCTTGTCATGGCGTCGACTCTGATGCAGATAAAAGCCAGAACACTGCTGCCTTCAGAAAGTGAAAAAGACGGAGATGAAGACCCTTTTGACCAGCTCAAAAACAGGCTTTTGGAGTATCAAAAATATAAAGAAGTCGGAAAACTTTTATCTTATAAAATACTTGAAAGTTCGCAGATTTATTACAGACCTGCTCCCGTGGTAAATAAGCAGGATTATGTTCTTGACGCTTCGATATTTGATTTGATGAGCAGTTTCAGAGACGCCTTGATCGCGCTGCCTGAAAGCGTCAAAGAAATTCTGTATAAAGAAATTCCCATTGAAATAAAAATAAGGGAAATTCTTGACGTGCTTGAGGGAAGACAGTACGTTTCTTTTACCGAGATTTTAAAATTTCAAAAGACAAAAATGGATTTGATAGTCTGTTTTATGGCGGTTCTTGAACTTGTAAAAAGCAAACAAATTGCCGCAAAACAGTCGGAACTGTTTGAAGACATAAGAATTTACAGAGTATATAATGACGCGGAACCTGAAGTAAAAGACGACACCGAAGAGTTTGAATTTGTACGGGAGCAGCGCAATGAGACGGAAGTTCCGGCTCCGGATTTGGAACTGAGCGGCGAAAACGAAACGGGGTTATCCGAAGAAATAACAACAGCCCGAGAGGAAAATGATGGAAATATCTGAAGTAAAACAAATTTTGGAAGCTCTGCTTTTTGTTTCCGAAAGGCCCCTGAGTCTTAAGGAACTGAAAGACATTATAAAAGAAGATTACGCGCAAACGGATAATCTTGAAAATATTTTAAATGAACTGAAAACGGAGTATGAAAGCCTGAACAAGCCGTATGAAATCAAATTTGTGGCTGACGGGTGGACGTTTGCGACCAAGCCGAATTTTTCTCCGTGGATAAAAAAACTTCTCAAAGAGAAAGCAGTTTTGAAACTTTCGCCTTCGGCTTTGGAAACACTTGCGATGGTTGCGTACAAGCAGCCGGTAACAAGAGCTGAAATCGATGAAATAAGAGGCGTTGAATCTTCGGGAGTTATAGACACTCTTTTGGAAAGAAAGCTTATAAAAATTGTCGGAAGAAAAGAGGCTCTGGGAAGGCCTTTGCTTTACGGGACAACGCAGGACTTTTTAAAGCATTTCGGTTTGGCTCATCTCAGCGAGCTTCCTTTGATTGAGGATATGCCGAAAGAAGCCCAGCAGAGTGATAATGTTCCGGAACCGGAACTGCCTTTTGAAGGAAATGAAAAAAACATATAAAATATAAAAAGTAAAATATAAATGACAAAAAACAACAAGCAGCTTTTTATATTTTATATATTATATGCCGTTTAAATAGTTATTGTCGTATTGCGTTTAATAGTATATAATATTTGAAAATCATTCTTTATATTACTTTAAAAGGTGAAAAAATAAATGAGCGAAAATAAATCACAACAAGGCTTGGATTTAGGTTTATTTATTAACGACCAGTACGTGACCGTAAAAAAAATCGGTCAGGGCGGGATGGGCGTCGTATGGCAGGCTTACGATTTCAGCCTGAGAAATTTTATAGCCGTCAAAGAACTCCTGAGCGAAGTTTCAGAGCCTAAGTTTGTTGAAATGTTTTATAAAGAAGCTCTTATCGCCAAGAATATTATTCATGATAATATTGTCAGAGTCCAGCACTTTTGGAAAGGCAGCAACGGTTCGTTTTATATTTCTATGGACTTTGTCAGAGGCGTTGACCTTGAAGACCTTATAAAAAGATGTAATGAATTAAAAATAAAAATTCCCTGGGAGCTTTCCGTCCTTATATGCATAAGCATGCTCAAAGCGATCGATTACGCGAACAGAGTGGCGAGAGATTCCATAACCGGAAAACCTTACGGAATAGTATACCGCGATATATCCCCGGGGAACGTTTTAATATCTTTTGACGGAAACGTTAAGCTCAGCGATTTCGGCATAGCCAAAACCGCCGACGAAATAAATGAAGGCATAAAGCAGAATGTTGTTACCGGGAAATATCCTTACATGTCTCCCGAACAAATAAAAGGCATTTCGGATATTGACCATCGCGCGGATGTTTTTTCAATCGGCGTGGTTTTTTATGAAATGCTGACAGGCAAACAGCTGTATTCCGGAGATAATTCCGAAATCAAATCGCAGGTTTTAAATCAAAAATTTGATACGGATTTGCTCAGCGGCATTCAGCTTCCTTACGAAATCGGCGAAATTCTCTCTAAGTCTCTTGAAAAAGACAGAGATACAAGATATGAGCGAGCCATCGAGATGTATCGCGATTTAAGAAGACTTCTTAAAGGCGTTGAAACCGAAGAGCTTGCCGTTGATTTGGCGTCATTTCTCTCAAGAGTAATGGAAAAAGAGCTTAAAAATTCGGATGAAACGATAAATCTTGTTAAAGCGCTGGACAGGCAGGAAATAAAAAACAATACGGCGATACCGAGAATCCTTTGCACGGACTTTATAGTAGGCGAATCTTCCGACCCTGCGGCTGTTTCTCCGGCGTCCGCGCAGCCGGCTGCTAATGCCGCGCCGCAGACGCCTGCGTCAGGCGCGCCTGAAACCGGAAATGTTCCGGCCAGGTCTTTCGCTCCGCCTCAGAATACTTCGGCGCAGCAGCAAAATGCCGCTTTTACGCCTCCTCCGATGCCGGCTCCGCAGCAGTCTCAGGCGGAAGCAAAAGGCAAAACCGTTTTTGAAGAAGTCGGCGACTGGCTTGTTACAAAATTCAAAGAAATGAAAAGCAGAATAATAAAGATTATTATTGCCGTTATTTTGGCAATTCTGCTGTTTTTCGGTTTAGATATTTTTATGCAAATAACGCCGTTCGGCAAAAGTATATATTCATGGCTTTATCCGCCTGACGTCATAATTACCACTGTTCCCGCAGGGGCAACCGTAAGCATGAAAACAAAAGAAGGTCAGGTAATTCTTCAAAACGCGAATTCTTCCGCGCCTATACCTTTAAGAAAAGTACAGCCTCAGACATATATAGTAACCGCTTTGAAAGAAGGTTTCAGGCCAGTGCAAAGAGTTGTCAGCATTGAAGGAAGGACAAGCAGATCAAACAGAGACAGAAGCGAAAAAATAGAAATAATGTTTGACTTTATGCTTGAGGTTACTTCCGAGCCTACCGGAGCCGACGTTTATATTGACGGAAATAAATTCGGCGTAACTCCCTGCAAGATACAGCTGATGGCAGGCGAACACACTGTAAGACTTGCATTGGCAGGGTTTGAAGATCTGGGCTCAAAAGCGAAAGAAGACAGAGACGGAAGGTGTAATATAGATTTTTCAAAATCAACCATGGAAGAAATGTTCGCGGGCGTAGATAAACGTTTCTGGCATACAGAACTTAGAAATATTGACGGTGAAAATGTTTTCAGCATAAGAGGCCACATGTTTAAGAAGTTCACGTTTACGTCCGTTCCTTCCGGAATGATGGTTCACATCGAGGGAGAAGAGAAGCCAAGGGGGCATACTCCTTTAACCGTAAACATGAAAGCGGGAAATCACAAAGTAAGAATGCTTGACCCGGAAGCAAGATACGGCGAATCTATTAACAACATCTCTGTTACCGCTACTTCGGAATCCGAGCTTAATGTGCACATGAATAAGCGGATTACTTTCAGGGTCAGGGCAAGAGATAATCCTTCGGAATCGTTTATTGCAAAACTGACAATAAGCGGAAAAGAATTCAGTACTACGAAAAATGTCGGCACCGGCAGCCCCATAACAGTGGCTTTGCCCAGCGGCAAGTATGATTTCACGTTTTCGGCCGATGAATTTAAAACTTATACAATGAGAGGCGTTGATATAGCAAACATAAGCAGTGTAACCGCGGAAATGGAATATGCGAAAGTTCCGCTTAAAATAAAGGTCGTATCGATGAGCGGCGATAATGAAATTCCTTTGGAAAGCGCGTATATATGGCTTGATAATAAACTTGTCGGCAAAACCGATGCCGAAGGCGCTTGGGCAAAAGATGTTAGCCCCGGCAAGGTTAAAGGTAAAATCGTTGTAAAAGATTATGACGAGCAGGTGTTTGAGGCGAACGTTTCTCCGTCAAAAGGCGGCACGGTAAAAATTATTATGGTGCCTGTGGTGGTGGTTGAAGATCCGTTGCGTGAAAACATTATTCGCGAAAACACTATTAAGGAATTAAGAGAAAAATTCAATTCGAAAGAAGTTTCTGCTCTTGCTAAGGTTAAAATTAATGTTAATGATGACAATGTCTTGACAGGATACCTTGAAAAAAATAATTGGAATGTTCAGAATGCGTATGATGATATAATTAAAAACATACAAAAGAAGGATGATGGACGTCCGACTCTGCCAGAGCCGAAGCCGCCAAAACCGCCGAAGCCAGAGCCGAAGCCGGATCTTCAGGTAATAGTTTGTCCGCATTGCGGATATATAAATACTGTTCCGGCGGGAAGAAAATTAAGGTTCTGCGTCAACTGCGCGAAACCGCTTAAATAACGGCAATTACTAATTACTAATTACGAATCAAAGGCAGCGGCGATATAGTTAGATAAGAGAGGTATCATGAAAAATTTATTAAAATTATCGATCTTTTTACTTCTTGGGTTTATGTTGTTTTGCGGTAAAACATTTGCGGATGTTCCCGCGACTTTGAACTTTCAAGGCAGACTGACTGATACGGCAGGCAATCCCGTTAACGGCAATAGAAATTTCAGATTTGAAATTTGGAATGCTTCGACCGGCGGCACTAGAGTGTGGCAATCGGGGGCAGGCAATATTTCCATAAATGTCGGAAACGGCATATACAGCATACTTCTAGGCGATACCGGCGTATCGGGAATGCTGGCATTCGGCAGTCTTAATTTTGACCAGCCTCTTTATTTACAGGTTTATGTGGAAGGTGCAGCAATAGGTTCAAGAGTTCCTCTGGCGGCAAGCCCTTATGCTTTATCCGTTAAGGACGGAGCCATAACAAACGGAAAAATTGCAAATAACGCGGTAACATTAAATAAACTGTCTGTCGGCGGAACTGCCGTGAACGGATATTTTCTATCCATTAGCGGCGGGAATTTATCATGGTCTCCTGTTTCAGGTACATTTCCTACTCCAAACAATCCCGGCGATAATTATAGGTATCTTATGGCAAATGCGGGCGGTACGAGCTGGGTTAATTTGGCAGGCAGCGGATTAACTAACTCCGGCGGCACAATATCAGTAACATATCCTCTGCCGGCGGCATTTCCGTCATTGGCAAGCAGCCAATTTTTAACTAATAACGGTACGGCTTTATTATGGGCAAATATCAGACAAGTCCCGACAGGCGGAACCAGCGGACAATATCTTATGACGGACGGATCAAATAATTTATTCTGGACCAGTATTTCCGGAACATTGCCTACTCCAAATAATCCGAGTGATAATTATAGATACCTTATGGCAAATGCAGGCGGTACGAGCTGGGTTAATTTGGCAGGCAGCGGATTAACTAACTCCGGCGGTACAATATCAGTAACAAATCCTCTGCCGGCGGCATTTCCGTCATTGGCAAGCGGCCAATTTTTAACTAATAACGGTACAAATTTATCATGGGCAAATCTTTCTTCAACATATGTTGATCTGGCTTCTGCTCAGACTATTTCAGGCGCGAAAACTTTTAGCTCTAATGTTACGATAACAACAGGCAATAGTTTGACAATAGGCTCTGCGAATTTGAGTTTTGGCACAATAACAGGAAGTGTTTCGCATAGCGGTGTAAATGCGTTTTTATTTAATACTAATGTGAGAGTTAACGGCTTCATTTCAGCATCAGGAGTAATTGACGCTTCAAATGCCGACCTCGCGGAAATATATCCGTCTGCGGAAATTTTGGCTCCGGGAGATGTTGTTGTTATTTCCGCAGCAAGAGACGGCTATATAGAAAAATCTAAAACGGCAAATGATACAAAAGTAGCTGGCGTTATATCCACCAAACCCGGAATTGTTTTAAATTCGGAAGCGACCGGTTACCAGCTTGCTTTGGTCGGTAAAGTTCCGGTTAATGTTGTCAGCGAAGGCGGAAATATTAAAAGGGGCGACCTGCTTGTCGCTTCTTCTTCTCCGGGATGCGCGATGAAAGCTCCCGATAATCCTAAGCCGGGAACAATAATAGGCAAAGCTTTGGAAGACTATACCGGATCAAGAGGTAAAATTGCGGCATTGGTGAACCTGCAATGAGAAATATTAAAGTTATATTACTATTGTTTTTTTGCTGTATAGCCGCGCGTTTGTGTGCTGCCGATGATACAATAGGTTCTTTTGTTACTTATACTTCGGCTAATTCGTCAGCCGGCAATTACCAAAACTCATTTGTTGTCGGCGATGCGGCTGCATTGCACGATAATAATCATGATAACAGAATAAATACGACTCTGCTGCTTACGTCCAAAATGAATACGAATCCGTCTATACAGTTTTATAATATGACAGTGAGCTCTTCCGCGTCTACAAATGTTGAACTTAGAGTAAAAGTTGTCGTATCAACTCTTTCGGCCGGAACAATCGACCAAATAGGTTATAGAATAGCGAAAGACGTTCCTCCGACGGTCGGAAATTTTACATATTTTAATATGGGCGCGGATTTTCCCGCTTTTCAAAAATCGGTTGAAGTAAGCACTAATGTTATTCTGACGCCCGGACAGTATTTTGTTCAGTGGTTTGCAAGAGAAACCACCAATAGTGACGGCAATACAAATACATACTCAATATTAATAGGCCAGACAGATAATAATATTACAATCATACAGCCCAGAGGCGTGTCAGGCAAAAGACCTGTGATTGAAGCTGTTATTGTTTCACAGTCAGGCATAAGTCAGGCTAATTTTGTAACTATTAATATGTATAGCGGGGATACGGCAATCGGCACTCCTATAAATACCAGAATAGCCGACAATACAATATTCGATATACATACGGGAAAGCTTAATTACGTATATGGCGGCGCTGATTTGACGCCGGGACAAACATATACTGTTGAAATAATATTTAACGATAGCGGCGCCGGAAACACTTTCCGCGAGACTTCAGGATTTGAAGTCAGCAGCGAGCCTATTTCAAACTTAAAGCCTTATCCTTCCCCGTATAACCCTAACAGAGGGCAGATGAATATAGATTTTGTCATAGACCAGCAGTCGTCTGTGTCAATTAATATTTATGACAGAGCCGGAAAGCTTGTAAGCAAAGTTATCTCTTCACAGCAAAGACCCGCGGGCAATAACTCCGTTCAATGGGAAGGGAAGAGTTATGCCGGCGACAGGCTTGCTAACGGCATATATATATGCGAAATAATAGCAAACAGCGGCGGCAAGGAAAACAGACGTTATAAATCTTTTGCCATATTAAGGAAATAATATGAAAAAAACGATAAGAATATTAATCTCTCTTTTTCTTATTTTCGCGCTCGCGGCCAACAGTTATGCCTCTTTCGGCGGAGCCGCGTTCCTTAAGAGAGGCGTAGGAGCAAGAGCGCTTGGCATGGGCGGAGCTTTTACGTCTGTAAGCAACGACCCCAGCGCCGTTTACTGGAACCCGGCAGGTTTGGGGCAGATTCAGGATTACGGCGTAACCGTGATGGGTTCTACGGGCGCATCGGATGAGTGGCCCGGACTTGAAGATGTAACTCCTTCCCACAATTTTGTCGCGATATCGGTTCCCATGAGCAAATTTACGGACTCGCTGGGCGGTTCTGTTTTTGCTTTAGGTCTTATAAATTCGTCTATGGATAATATCTCGCATTTTAACGGCTCGGGAGTCGAACTGCCTTCTTTTTCGGATTCGCAAAACGCGATATATCTTTCGTGGGGTATGCCTGTTTGGGAAAGCGATACTAATTTATATGCGGGCGTATCGCTGAAATACGTAATGGAAAAATGGGACGGCATTGAAGGCGGCTCGGCTTCCGGATACGATTTGGACGTGGGCGTTTTGTACAATGTTTTTGAAACTTTAAATTTCGGTTTATTTATAGGCAAAGGCGCGTCAATGAAGTGGGACGGCGGAGCAAGCGATGAGGCTGCCTTAACATCCAAATTCGGAGTTTCAAACATTTTTAAACTTACAGACCAACTGAATCTCTTGGGAAGCGCCGATATTGTGCAGAGACAACAGGAGCCTTTATCAAGCAATTTAGGGCTTGAGCTTGGCTATATGAATATTTATGACAGCGACACTTTCGGATTAAGCGGTTTATTTTTGAGAGGCGGCGTTGAAGGTTTTGCCTTGGAAAACCGCTACAACGTAAAAGATGATATAAATAAAAATATAACATATACGATTGGCTTCGGCATAGATATGACAGTGTTCGGGAGATATTTGCAAATTGATTATGCCATGGGCATGGGCAATCTTTTTGACCGGCAGAGCAAAATTTCCTTAAATTTTTATTTCTAGGGGAAAAAATGAAAAAAACAAAAAAATTTCTGTCTTGGCTTGCAGCCGCCGCCATTGTTTTTAACGCGGCGTCATTATCTTTTGCGCAGTCGAAAAGAGACGTGAATGATCCGGTTTTGCGTGAAATTATTAATGAGTTAAGCAAGAAGATGCCGAAATTCATAAATAAGTACGGAGAAACTGTTTTTGTGGAAGATGAACCGATAACAAGAGGCGCGCTGATCACGGCTATTTATGAATATGACAGGAGAACAAAATCCCAGTCGGAAACCGCAGCTCCGGCAGTTTCGCAGATTACAAAGCAGGAATTTGAAGCTTTAAGAGCTAAAGTCGCCGCTTTGGAAAAAAGCAGCGCTGCGTCGGCAAAATCGCCTTCGAAATCAGACGGCAATGTAGATATGATCGCCCTTATAGCCGATTTGGAACCAAACATGCCGGCGCTTCTCGATAACAGCTTAAAACAATCAAAAGTTTTTATGGATCTTCAGCGGCAGATTGCCGCCGGCGGCAGGTCGTCTGGCAAAGAAGGCGGCGTTTCTTACGCGTCTGTAGCTCAGGACATAGCTGATATGAACGCAAAACTCGAACAGATGTCAATAAGACTGTCAGACGCCGAGAGCGCTCTCGGTTCTTCAAATAAAACCGCAAAAGTGCAACGGGCGTCTCAGGCATCGCAAAAAGAAATTGACGAATTAAGAAATACCCTGATCCAAATACAGCAGAGTTATGTAAGGCTGTCTAAAAGAGTTGACGAGCTTGACGCTCCCGCACTTGCGGCGTCTTCAGAAAAGGGGAATAATAATGTTGATATGAGCTATATAAACAGGCAGCTGAGCGATATAAAGAGAACGGTTGCCGATGTGCCGACGTCAGCCGAAATCAGAAATGAAATCAGCAGAAGCAAAAACCAGACCCAGGCTGATATAGAAAGGATAGAAAGAAGATTAAATACTATTTCGGCGCCTTCAAAATACGGCGATTCTTCAGGAAGCGGCGCGACAATAGCCACAATAAGTTTGGGAATAACAATGATTGCAGCTCTTTTTGTTGCAAGATGATAAAACGACAGTTAATAGTGAGTAGTTAGTAGTGAGTAGTTGTTGAATTTCGGCGAAGCCGAAATCTATAAATAGGTTTTCGCATAGCGAAAACACCGAAACTATTCACTACTCACTACTAACTATTAACTGCCGTTAAAAGGGGAAACAAATGCCAAGGCTGTTTTTAAAAAGAAAAGAAGAGATTTTAGGCGAATACATATTAAGAAGAAAAAAAAGAATTTTTGTAGGAAGCAAAAAAGGCAATGATATTCTGATAAAAGACAAAAATATATCGGAACATCACTGCAGCATTATTTTAGACGATGATGATCAATACGTGGTAAAAGACCAAAATACGATTATCGGCACTAAAGTTAACGGAAAAACGATTTCCGAAAAAGAGCTGGAAATCGGCGACGAGATAGGGATCGGGCCTTACAGCATAGTTATGTACCCCGACATTACTTCCGGTACTCCGGATACAGCTCCAGCGGGCTTTCTTTTGGGTATTTACGGTAGGTTTACGGGCAAAAAATTTATGATGAAAAAGGACGATACCTTTATAGGCAGAGATCAATTTTCTCCCAGAGGCGTTGAGAACGACATCGTCCTTGCCGGCGACATGACAGTATCCAAAGGGCATGCCAAGATATCTTATAATAACGGACAGTATACCATTACCGACGTCGGAAGCACCGGCGGAGTCGCCGTAAACGGAAACAAGGTCGGACAGCTGAACAGCATGAATATAAAGTTCGGCGATGAAATATCGATAGGAAGATCTATATTCAGGTTTGCAAACGCTTTTGACCAGGATTATTCGACTCCGTCGAAGCAGCAGATATTTTTATTAAAGATACAGAAACCGCTTTCATTGATAATTATGCTTGCTTCAATTATTACTTCCATAGGTTTGATTTGGTTCGGCTGGTCGGGACTTTCTTTACTGAAAAGCAAACCGCCAAAACTTGCCCTTGAGCTCAACAGCGATTTCAGAAAAGATACTCCGTTAAGAAATTTTGAAGAGTACGGCATAACTTCAACTCCCGCCATAGGCGATCTTACCGGCGACGGAAAAAATGACATAGTGATGCTTACGGCGGCGGGGTTTTTATACGCATGGAACGCGAGAACGGGCGAGCCTTTATGGAGGCAGATAGAAATTTTTAATTCCGGCAGGACCTCTCCAATACTTGCGGACGTTAACGGCGACGGCGTGCTTGATATTATTACGCTTTCGGATTCGTCAATGTTATTTGTTTATGACGGACAGACGGGCAATATAATAAGAAGGGAAATACTCGGCGGAGTTATCTCTGAAATGACTCCTCTTGTCGCCGATCTTACTGGAAACGGCAAGATGGACGTTGTGGCATGTTCGGAAGACGGCGCCGTGCATTTTCTGTACAACGTCGGATATGAAAACGATTATGACAGATTCACGGAATTTGTCGAAGGCCCGATATACGCAAGCCCAGTTTTGTATCAGTCAAAAGATTTTACTCCCATGGTTGTAGTCGCGAGCTATTCCGGCAAGGTTTATTTTATAGACGGTAAATCCAGAACGAGAAAGACCGTCGATTTACTTGAAAAAACAGGCAAAGCGCATTTGATAGCCGGAGCGCCGGCTGTCGGAGATATAACCGGAGACGGGATTCCGAACGTTGTAGTTCAGTCTAACGTTCCTCAGTATGTTTCCGCCATAGACGTGTCAAAATTTGACGTTATGTGGACATATTTCGTCGAACCTACCCCTCCAGCTGGACTTAAGCATAACGCTTCTCCTTTAATTGCGGATCTTACGGGTGACGGAATTAACGACGTATTTGTTGTTTCCGCCAACGGCAGCGTAATAGGATTGAGAGGAAAAACGGGTTATTCCGCCGGCGAATTATTGTGGAGAATGGCGATTCCCGAAGCAAAAAGAATGATAGGTTCTCCCTCAATGTATGATTTCGATAAAGACGGATTGAAAGATTTCGTGATAGGAACCGAAGACGGAAGAATCATGGTTATAAAGAGCAATACAAGGCGCAAAGAGTTTGAAATAATGGCGGAAATAAGGGCCAGCAATGTTCCTATCACGTCTTCTCCTTTGCTGGCTGATTTGTTCGGCACAGGTAAAATTAATATACTTTTTTCCAATTCAATGGATTCACTTCAAGTGATCAATACTAACGCGAGAACTATCAAAAACGCCGTCTTGTGGCCGATGTTTTTAGGAAGCGCCGACCACATGGGATTTTCCGGTCTTGACAAGTTTAAATCAAAGTACAGAAAACAGTTTTTTGCGGGATTGACTATTTTTATACTGTTTGTGTTTTTTAAGACGAAATCAGTAGTGTCGAGAAACGCTAAAAGGGTTAAGGTCCAATTCCTATGAAAATGCTGTATTACGGAAAAACAGATACCGGTATAGTCAGAAAGGAAAACCAGGACGCGTTCGGCGTTAATTCCGCTAAGGATTTTTTTGTTGTCTGCGACGGAATGGGCGGAGGCGCGGCAGGGGATTTCGCAAGCAAATGCGCCGTTGAAGTCATACTGAAATCTTTTGAAAATATGGATTCGTCGGATATACAGTCCGTTGTAGGCAAAAGGTTTGCAAATATAAGCTCGGAGCTTTTGCGCCCAGCGGCCGCAATTATGCTTGCCAACAGAATGCTTAATAATCTTACTCTCAAATATCCTAAGCTTGCGGGAATGGGAACGACTGTCGCAGCCGCTAAATTTGAGAAGGAAACGGGTCTTTTACACATATATCACACCGGCGACAGCAGAGTTTACAGAATAAGAGGCGGTATTATAGAGCTGCTTACAAAGGATCATTCCAAAGTAAACGAGCTTATACGCGAAGGGAAAATGAGAGAAGACGAGATTAAAACCGCCGAACTTCAAAGCATGATAACGAGAGCTTTGGGAACATGCCCGACGGTTAAAGTTGATTACAGAGCCGTTATTGTAAAGCCCGGAGACCATTATATAATGTGCAGCGACGGACTTAACAGCGAAATTGACGACTTTGCCATAAAGGGAATAGTTGATATTCACAGAGGAAATCTTAACGCTATAGCAAACGAGCTGATAATGGCGGTAAATAACGCCGGAGGGCGGGATAATACTACCGTCATAGCTTTGAAATCCGAAGATGATAAATCTTCTTTTTCCGTTCCGAAATATTATGTTCAGAGCGTGATAACCGTCGGCGACGAAGACTCTTCGCAGTCTTCAATTGAAGACAAAATTCTTTCCAGATTCGCAAAATTTTTTGAGATAAACGTGCCGAAGGCGGCAAAAGAAGTGAATGTTTTTACAAATCCCGTAGTTGTTGCCTTCATAGCGGTTGCCGTTGTCCTCGGAGGCATTTTTATTTATTCGAAATTAAATAAAAAACCTGAAAAAGAATTTCATGAACTTACCGGCACCATGTCAGGCCTTTATTTGGATATACGTACGCCGAACAGCGAAAGAATTGATTTAATACTTTCGACCGACGATAAAATTTCCAGACTTGAAATTTTAAAGGAAATCGTTAAAGATAAAGATTCATTGTACACGGTTCCTTTGAAAAACGTGCATGTTTTAATCGAAGAAAAGATCGGGCATAATAAATTTATCGGCCTTTCCGATCTTTCTCCTCTTGTAATAAAACTTCCTAAAGGCGATTATAAAATGACTCTTACTTATCCCGATTACAAAATTTTGACCAATAACTATTATTTAGCGTCTTCCATAGATATATCTTTGGAGCTTTCCGATGCGCTGGCGATTAGAACGGTGATTATGCTGCCGGAAAGGGCGGGGGAATAAAATCGTGAGCGGAAAAAAGAAAATTTTAATTATTGACGACGACGCTTCATTTGTGGAGTCGGCGGAAGCAGTGCTTAAAACAAAAGATTTTGAGGTTATAAAGGCTTTTAACGCCGAGTCCGGCATTGAAGCTTTAGCCGTGGAAAATCCCGGTATAGTTTTGCTTGACGTAAATCTGCCGGATAAAAACGGTTTTGACGTTTTAAAAATGATAAGAACAAGCCAAAGTTTTTCAGAACTGCCTGTTATTTTAATAACGGGAGACATTGCGGTTCATGTCGATAAGGGCTTTTCCGAGGGCGCTGACGACGTTGTTTTTAAGCCGATAGATCTTGAAAAACTTTCCAAGAACGTGAGCAGGTTGCTGAAATGATAAGAAAATATGCGGCGGTATTGCTGTGCGCTTCTCTGTTGTTTAACTGCGGAATTTCTTTTGCGGTGGACAATATTCCTTCCGGCCAGTTTTTTCTTCTAAATTACGACGCTAATTCCGAAGCCATGGGCGGCTCAATAGCTTCATTGTCTAAAAATCCCATATCGTTTACAAGCAATCCGTCTTCTAACTTCAGCGTTTTGGCAAGCAGGCTTGATTTTTCTGGAATAGCTGCCTTTGACGGCGTCTACGGCGGCATGGGCGCTTTTATGACGCCTTCGAAATACGGTAATTTTACGGCGGCGGTTTCTTATGTCAACTTAGGAAACGCCGACCAAAACCTTATGAGTTTTTATTTTAATTATGTGTATCCCTTTTCTACGGAGGTACCTGTTTACAAAGACAAAGGCGGTTTCGGCGCGACTTTGAAACTGCATCAGCTTAAAATAGAAAACGAATCGCAAACGTCTTTTGTCTTAGATTTCGGAGCAAGCTACAAACTTGACATGATTTTCAGCGGTTTGTGGGGTTTCGTCGCGTTTAAAAATTTGGGTAACGACATTGACTTTGAAAATTACGGAAAAATTGAGATGCCCGGCAGTTTTGCCGCGGCTTTAAAATATGACCTGCCGTTTGAAACAAAACCGGCGTTTACTTTTGATTTAATTAAGTTTTTTCCAAAAGACATGGAAGGCATCGGATATTCCGTCGGTTTTGAAATAATGCCCGTTTATCCGGTTACGGTGAAAGCCGGATGGAGAGATTACGGCGACGATATTAACTATGGCCCTACTGCCGGATTATTCCTTAACTTCGATTCTTTTAACATAGGCTATTCGTTTTCCGCCATGTTCGAAGATTTAGCTCCGAAACATACGGTCAACTTTGGTTTTATGTTCGGTAAAATAAGGGATACAAATAAAGCGTATGACTATTATCTCGGACACAACTTCAATATGGCAAAAGAGGCTTATAACAGAAAAGATTATATATCCGCAAGACAGCAGCTTGAAGACATTCTTGCCATATATCCCAATCACCAGCCTTCAAAAGATCTTTTAAAACAGCTTGTATATGATTTGGATATGTATGATAGAAGCCTTGAAATTCAGGTTAACAGATGGCTCAGAAGGGCGGATCTTGCGCTGCATCGCAACAACTTAATAAAAGCAAGAAGTTATTATTACAGGGTTTTGGGCGTTGAACCTGAAAATTCTTACGCCGAAGCCGGACTTGCCAATGTAAATGTCAAACTGAAAAACGTTGAATTTCAGGAAAGCAGAAAAAAGCATGAAAAAAGGATAATTTCTTTATGGTCGGAGGGAATTAACTATTATAACAGCGGTCAGTTTATATTTGCCAAAGAGAAATTTAGTCAGATTTTGGAACTGGATCCTGAAAATACCGGAGCCATAAAATATCTTGCCATTATACAGACCCAGGTTTCAAAAGTTACGGATTTGCAGGCCGACAAAATGTTTATTCAGGGAATGGAGTACTATAATATGGCGGATTACGACAGAGCTGCTAAATATTTCAACGCGGTTTATGCGTCAGACCCGAAACGCACGGACGCTAAAGAATATTACGATCTGTCAAGAAAAGCTTTAGATATGCCGATAACGGCAAGCGGAGCGCAAGGGCAGATTAGCAGGCTTGCCGATAAAGACGATTCTACTCTGTCTTCAAGCCAAAAAATACAGAAAGAGATGGAAATATATTTTAATCAGGCCGTTGATTTGTTTAATAACGGAAAATATGATGAAGCTTTAAAGCTTTTTGTGGCGCTAAGCGAGAAAGCTTTAAAAAACAATTATTATGATTTAAACCGGCAGATAAGAGAGTATACCGCAAAATCAAGAAACGCGATTTCAGAGAATTATTTTAAAGAAGCTTTGGCTTTTATTAAAATAAATAAAGATGAAGAGGCTTTGGAGAAAATAAAGAAATCGCTTGAATACAATAAAGATTACGTTCCCGCCGCGAGAGAGCTCGAAAGACTTACGGCTTCTCTTGCCCAGAAATATTACGATATGGGAATAAAAGCTTATTCGTCGGGGCATATATCCAGAGCAAAAGATTATCTTGCAAAATCTTTGGAGTATGACCCGAAGAAAATAGAAAGTAAAAAAGCTTTAGACAGAATAAAAGCTTTGGGGGATTAATGCCCGAATTCAGAAGAGATCCGGTAATAGGACGCTGGGTTATCATAGACCCTTCGAGAAATTTTAAAAAAGTTATGCATTCCTCGGAAGAGGAGTATCCCAAAGATACTTCCAAATGTCCGTTTTGCCACGGAAATGAAAACATGACAAGGCCGGAAATTCTTGCTTATTCAAATAACCCGCACAGGCACCCGAATTCAAAAGACTGGACTGTAAGGGTAATTCCCAACAATAAGCCCGTGCTTGAAATTGAAGGATCGTTAAAAAGGCGCGGCGACGGCATGTATGACAAAATGGATGCTGTCGGCGCTCATGAAATAATAATAGATACTCCGCAGCATCATCAGCGTTTCGGCGACGTAAACGAGAAGCAGTATGAGAATGTTTTTTCGGCCATAATCGAAAGAATTAAAGATTTAAGAAAGGATTCGCGTCTTGAGTACATACTCGCGTTTAAAAATTACGGAATATCCGCCAACGCCGTATTTGAGCATCCTTATTCGCAGCTTATAGCAATGCCTATAGTTCCGAAGCGCGTCAGAGAGGAGATTGCCGGCGCTGAAAATTATTTTAAATACAGAGAAAGATGCGTGTTTTGCGACATTATTGCGAATGAAATTGCCGCGGAAACAAGAATAGTGCAGGAAAATGATGATTTTATCGCTTTATGCCCTTATGCTTCAAGATATCCGTTTGAAACATGGATTCTTCCTAAAGGTCATCATCCGGATTTTGATTCAATATCGCAAAAAGAATTAAAAAATCTTTCAAAAATGACTAAAAGCGTATTCGAAAAACTGTATAGTGTTTTAGATAATCCTTCCTGGAGCGCGCTTATACATACTTCTCCTTTGAAGGAAAAAAATCTGCAGTATTATCATTGGCACATAGAGGTAATTCCTAAGCTTACGAAGACTGCAGGTTTTGAATGGGGAACAGGCCTTTATGTTAATCCTGTGCTTCCAGAAGAAGCCGCGAAATACTTACGGGAAGCATAAAACAACGGCAATTACTAATTACGAATTACGAAAAAGGCAAAACGGCAATTAATAATTAACTACAACTGATGTCATTGCGAGCCCTGAAAGGGCGAAGCAATCCAGAAAAGACCTTAAGTCGTTGTATTTGATTTGTAATTCGTAATTAGTAATTTGTAATTGTCGTTAATTGCTTTTTTGAGAGAGAAAAAATATGAATATTTTAATGGTTGCATCGGAATGTGTTCCTTTTGTGAAAGTCGGCGGATTGGCGGATGTAGTCGGCACGCTTCCTAAATATTTAAAACTTCTCGGACATGACGTAAGGATAATAATTCCTAAATACCGCAGCATTGACGGTAAAAAGTACAATCTTGCGCCGCTTCCTTACCTTTTAAAAGTTAATGTCGGGAAAGAAACGGAAAAATTCAGGATAAAACACGGCGTGACCGAAGACGGAATTAACGTTTATTTTATTGAAAATATGCGTTTTTTCAACCGTCCGGGAGTTTACGGAGACGTCGGTTCAGATTACGGCGACAACAGGGAACGGTACATATTTTTCTGCAGAGCCGCTCTTGAAGCCGCGAAAGCTCTAATGTTTCGTCCGGATATAATACACTGTCATGACTGGCAGACGGGTTTGATTCCTGCGTACTTAAAAACAAATCTTAAAAATGACGGTTTTTTTTGGAATACTTCAAGTGTTTTCACTATTCATAATATAGCGTATCAGGGAGAGTTCGGCGCGGACACTGTTGTCGCGGGCGGTTTCTCATGGGAAGATTTTACCATAGATAAGCTTGAATTTAATAATAATGTAAATTTTATGAAATGCGGCATAGGCATGGCGGACGCCGTTTCGACGGTAAGTCCTACATACGCGCTTGAAATAAAAGAGTTTAACGGAAGAGGCATGGAAATAGTTCTCAATACCCGCCCTGATCAGATTTACGGCATATTAAACGGAATAGATTATGATTATTGGAACCCTAAAACGGACCCGTTTATTGCGGCAAATTACACGAAAGATAATTTGAACGGCAAAAAAATATGCAAAGCCGAGCTTCAGAAAATGTGCGGCTTTGAAGTTGACGAGGACGCGTATTTGTTCGGATGCGTTTCAAGGCTGGATAATCAAAAGGGTTTTGATATTATAATAGACGCATTGTACGGTCTTCACGGCAAGAAAATGCAGTTCGTAATTTTAGGCTCCGGAGACCAGTTGATAAAGTGGCAGCTTCAGGCAGCCGTGTCCGAAATGCCCAAAACAGTCGCTGCTTTTTATGAGTATAATGAACCTCTGGCGCATAAAATATACGGCGGATGCGACGCTTATATGATGCCTTCGCGGTTTGAACCTTGCGGACTAAGCCAGCTGATATCTTTGGCCTACGGAACGATTCCGATAGTTAACCGTACGGGAGGACTGTCCGATACGATTCAATATTACAACCACTTTACGAAAGAAGGCAACGGTTTCATGTTCAACATAACTTACGGTGAAAATTTCGTACAGACAATATTGAAATCCGAGAAGATATTCAGAGATAAAAAGAATTGGGATATTTTGGTGCAAAATGCCATGAACTGCGACTTTTCATGGGATAAAAGCGTTGAAAAATACCATCAGATGTATGAAGATACGATTAATAAAAAAAGGCATGAAATGCTGTTTAAAGTATAGTTGATGCAATTACGAATTACGAATTACGAATTACAAATCAACGGCAACCCCTCACCCTCTTGCTTCGCAAGTCCCTCTCCCGCAAGGGGCGAGGGAAGATGTTTTTTTGTAAGCGTTCCGCCGGGGTTTGAAAGACAATGTTTTGCCAATTTTTACGTCAGACTGCAATGTCTTACTTTTCAACGAATTTGATTACAGGTAAATTTATCGTAATCAGCCAATAAAAAATGTGTGGAGGCAGTAATAAAAATCATGAAAAAGTTGGTTTTTGTCTTGGCAGCTGTTTTAGTATGCGGTTTTATTATAGGGTCATGTTCGAAAAAGAAGAGTATAAGCGGTGTAACGATTGAACTTTCAACCTCTACATTAGGCACAATAACCGCTTCCAATTCGTCGCATACTCTTAGCGCTATTGTCAGATACAACGGAACTGAACAGCACTATGCTGCCGTTGTCTGGGCAGTATCTCCCGGAGATTACGGAGTGTTTGACGTAAATCCCGCATCTTCAACGGTATTTACCGCCGATACGTCAAAAATGGGAGACGGA
>WRJZ01000038.1 GCA_009778325.1 Candidatus Endomicrobium neocapritermitis
AAATTGGATTAAAGTATTTTATATAGTCCAGTCCACTTTTAATTTTTAAATCTTTTTAAATTCAGTCCAGTTTTAATTTTTAAATGACAAAGCGTTCCAAAAAATTGACAAATAAAGAATTTATTTGTAACATATTTGATAACTTAATAGGGTCGATAGACCCACAAACCGTTGATGTGGAGGACGGTGGTTGTGCAGCTACAGAGAGCGGGCGGAGCTGAGATTCCCGCGCAACGCAAACCATCGGGTTGGACCACAGAGGGCGCAGTTAAAAAAAGCGAAAGCTTTTGAGTATCCTGCGACGCAGCACAAGCGTTAATCGTGAGGAGTATGTCGGACATATAATGTCTTAGTACTCTGCAAAGTGTCCGGTTAATATAATTTTTTATATTTCCGGAAAGCAAGGTGGCACCGCGGACAATTTATAACGTCCGTCCTTGGCATAAAATTTTTTATGCTTTGGACGGACGTTTTTTATTTTGGAGTGAAATATGAATATAAATGAATTTAAACGATGGCGGCTTAAAACGGCAGAGCCCCGATTACAACACTCGGCGGTGACGGCAGAAGGAGAAAAAGAATATGATGCATAGACGCATGGAGGCATAGATGCATGGTAACGGCAAAGACAAAACAACCAAAGCTGCTCTATTCATACATGCTTCTGATAAAGGAGAAAAAAATGATTAATCCGCAAATGGAAGAGGCAAAGAAGTATTGTAAAGATTACACGGTTATTCCCGTGTCAATGGAGATTTTTGCAGATGTGACGACATCCGTTGAGGTGCTTAAAACTTTCATGAAAGAAAATAAGAAGTGCTATCTTCTTGAAAGCGTTGACAGGGGGGAAAGCTGGGGGCGCTATTCGTTTCTCGGGTATGAACCTAAGCTTACCGTAAGGTGCAATGACAATAAAGTGTATATAAATAACGGAAAAAGCGAAGAAATAACAACCGGCAGTCCGGAGGATGTTTTAAGAGATATTCTTTCAAAATATAAGAGTCCGAAAATTGAATATATGCTTCCGTTTACCGGCGGGCTTGTGGGATATTTTTCGTACGACTATGTAAAGTATGTTGAAAAATCTTTGAAGCTGAACGGTTTGAATGATACGGATTTTGACGACTTTCATTTGATGCTTTTTGACAAGGTTATAGCTTTTGACCATTTAAAACAGAAAATTTTTATTATCGTTAATGTACCTGTTGAAAACTTTGAAGCGGGATACACGAAAGCAATTGAAGAATTGAAAAACATAGAGAAGCTTATTCTTAACGGCTCAAACGCCAAAGATTTAAAGTCGGAGCTTAAATCCGATTTCAGAATGCTGCACAGTAAAGCGAAGTTTATGGAGATGGTTGAAAAAACCAGAAAACATATAAAGGAAGGAGATATTTTTCAGGCTGTTATTTCAAACAGGGCTGAGGCGGATTTTGAAGGAAGTTTGCTGCAGACTTACAGGGTTTTAAGAACGATAAACCCTTCGCCTTATATGTTCTATTTTAATTTTGGGGACAGTGAAATCGCGGGAGCTTCGCCGGAAACGCTTGTGACTTTAAAAGACGGGGAGCTTACAAATTACGCTTTGGCAGGCACGTGCAGACGCGGCAATAATTCCGAAGAAGACGATAAGCTGATTTCCGATTTATTAAAAGACGAAAAAGAGTTGTCGGAACATAATATGCTTGTGGATTTAAGCAGAAATGATTTGGGCAAAATCAGCGAATTCGGAAGCGTCAGAGTGTCAGAATATATGATAATTTTAAAACTTTCGCACGTGTGCCATATAGCTTCCGTTGTTACCGGAAAACTTAAAAACGGGTATGACCAATTGGACGCTTTAGGTGCGATTCTTCCGGCGGGCACGCTTTCCGGAGCTCCTAAAAAAAGAGCCTGCGAAATAATAGACGAGCTGGAAGGACATAAACGCGGAACTTACGGCGGAGCAATAGGGTATATAGATTTTACGGGAAATATGAATATGTGCATAGCAATAAGAATGGCAAAATTGCAAAAGGGAAATAATTCATCCGGAAAAGTTTACGTGCAGGCCGGCGCAGGTATTGTTGCCGACAGCAATCCGGAAAAAGAGTTTAACGAATGCAGGCAAAAAGCGGAAGCGGTTATGAAAGCGTTGAAAACGGCAATTACGAATTACGAATGACGAATCAAAGACAAAAAATGCAAGAAGCCAATTGTATTTACAGAGGAGGCAGCAAATGATTTTAATAATAGATAATTACGACAGTTTTTCGTATAACCTTTATCAGTATGTAGGAATAATTAACAGCGACGTAAAAGTAATAAAAAATGATGAAATGGGCATAGCGGAAATTGAAAAATTAAATCCTTCACATTTAATTATTTCGCCCGGGCCGGGAAAGCCCGACGCCGCCGGCATATGCGAAGACGCAATCGGATATTTTAAAGATAAAATGCCGATACTCGGCGTGTGCCTGGGTCATCAGGCAATTTGCGAAGCTTTCGGAGCGGAAATAACTTACGCAAAAACTTTAGTGCACGGAAAAGCAAGAAACATACACATTGCCAACGGCAGCCCGGTTTTTAAAGGGCTTCCGCCTGTTCTTGAAGCCGCCAGATATCATTCGCTTATAGCGGACAGAGCGACTCTTCCGGATGAACTTCTTGTAATAGCCGAAGACGAAGAATCTCAGGTTATGGGCGTAAAGCATAAGGATTATGATTTATACGGGCTTCAGTTTCATCCTGAATCCGTGCTGACAAAAAACGGGAAAATGATAATTGAGAATTTTTTATCTTTATGAAATCAAAATCCGTTAATTCGTAATTCGTAATTTGTAATTGGTAATTGCCGTTAAAGGGGGGCAAAATGATACAGAAAGCAATATATGAAATTGTTAACAGACAAAATCTTACGATAGATAATACAAAAGCAGTAATGAATGAAATCATGGACGGAAAAGCTACGGATGCGCAAATCGCGTCATTTCTTACTTCAATGAGGCTTAAAGGCGAAAGCATAGAAGAAATAACCGCCTGCGCAATGGTTATGAGGGAGAAATGCCAGAGGCTTAATCCGAAAACCGATGTTTTGGATATTGTCGGCACCGGTGGCGATGAACTTTCGACTTTTAATATATCGACAGTGTCATCTTTTGTAATAGCCGCAGCGGGTATCCCGGTAGCAAAGCACGGCAACAGAAGCGTTTCCAGCAAATGCGGAAGCGCTGACCTTTTGGAAGCTTTAGGCGTAAATATTATGCTTACTCCTGCGCAATGCGAAATTGTGCTGGAAAAAATCGGCATGTGTTTTCTTATGGCGCAGACGTTTCACTCTTCAATGAAATATGTCGCAAAAGTCAGAAAAGAATTGGGTATAAGGACTATATTTAATATACTGGGGCCGCTGGCAAATCCCGCAAAAGCAAGATATGAGCTTATCGGCGTTTATGATGAGAATCTCGTAGAGCCTATGGCAAGGGTTCTTGCAAATCTCGGGGTTAAGAGAGCAATGGTTGTTCACGGCCATGACGGGCTTGATGAAGTTACTTTATCCGACACTACGACAATATGCGAAGTAAATGACGGCAAGATTAACAGCTTTTTTATTACGCCCGAACAGTTCGGACTTAAGAGATATTCTCTTGCCGAGCTTATAGGCGGAACTCCGCAGGAAAACAAAGAAATAGCGTTAAGCATTTTAAAAGGGGAAAAAGGAGCTAAACGGGATATAGTCGTTTTAAATTCCGCAATCTGCCTTTATATGTTTTATAATAATATAACTCTTAAAGAATGTCTGAAAATGGCGCAAGAGACAATAGACAGCGGAAAAGCGTTAAACAAACTTAATGATTTTATTAAAGAGACAAACGGAGTGTAATAAAAAGTTCAAAGTGCAAAGTGTAAAGTTCAAATAATGAGTTTTCGTTTTACGAAAACCTATTAGTAAGTTTCGCCAAAGGCGAAACACAACATTTGAACTTTGAACTCTGAACTTTTAACTTTGTAGTTAATGGGGTGGAAAAATGATTCTTGATAAAATTGTAGCGGCGACAAAAATAAGAGTAGAAGAAGCAAAGCTTAAAAATTCTTTTGAAAAAACTAAAATGGAAGCGTTATCGGCAGTCAAAAGCGATAGCTTCCCTTTTGAAAAAGCATTAAAAAAAGAAGGCGTCAAAGATGCCATGAGCTTTATATGCGAAATAAAGAAAGCTTCTCCTTCAAAAGGTATTATTTCGCAGGATTTCAGATATATTGAAACTGCAAAAGAGTATGAGGCTGCCGGAGCGGACGCGATTTCCGTTCTTACCGAGCCTGATTTCTTTTTAGGCGGCAATAAATATCTGACGGAAATCAAAAACACGGTAAAAATACCCGTGTTGAGAAAAGATTTTATAATCGACCAGTACCAGATTTTTGAGGCAAAAAATATAGGTGCCGACGCGATACTTTTAATATGTGCCATTCTTGATTTTTACACTTTAAAAGAATTTATGGCAACTGCGCGCGATTTGGGGTTATCATGTCTTGTTGAAGCGCATGATGAAAAAGAAGTAGAGACAGCGCTTAAAGCCGACGCAAAAATAATAGGCGTTAATAACAGAAATCTCAAAAATTTTGAAGTTGATATTTACAACAGCATAAAATTGAGAAAACTTGTGCCTGAAAATAAAATATTCGTTTCCGAAAGCGGAATTAAGACAAAAGAAGACATAGACATTTTGCGGTTGAACAAAGTCGATGCCGTACTGATAGGTGAGGAGCTTATGAAAAGCGGAAATATAAAAGAGAAGCTTAGAGAACTTAAGGGTGACGGAGTATCATAATGGCTAAAATCAAAATATGCGGACTTAAAAGGATAGAAGATATAAAATACGTAAACGAGACAAAACCAGATTATGCAGGTTTTGTTTTTGCCGGTACAAAAAGGAAAATAAGTTTTGAAGAGGCGGCTAAGTTTAAATCTTTTCTTGATAAAGATATAAAAGCCGTTGGAGTGTTTGTAAATGAGAACATTGATAATATAGTAAAGCTTTGCGCTGAAAACGTAATTGACTTTGTACAGCTTCACGGAGATGAAGACGAACCGTATATTTACGGATTAAAAAAAAGAACGGATAAACCCGTTATAAAAGCGGTAAGGGTAAAAGATAAAGTGCGTGATTTTGAAACTAATGCGGATTATGTGCTTTTTGATACGCATACTGCCGAAGAATACGGCGGCAGCGGAAAAATTTTTGACAGAGAACTTATAAAAGGATACAAAAAGCCTTTTTTTGTTGCCGGAGGCATAAACGCTGAAAATATTGCGGAAATAATTAAAGAGCTGAGTCCTTACTGCGTTGATTTAAGCAGCGGCGTTGAAACCGACGGGCTGAAAGATTTTGAGAAAATAAAAGAAATTGTTGATATTGTACGGAAAATATAGAGACGTCTATAATAAAAAGAATGAAGATTGGAATTAAAAAGGCAGAAGCTGAGAAGATGGGAAGTTGGGAAGCTGGGGAAAAATATGGCAACGACAAAGATTAAACGGCCACAGCTCCTCTTAGCTTCTCAGCTTCCCAACTTCCAAGCTTCTGAAAGAGGTGTAAAATGAAAAAAGGAAGATTCGGAATACACGGCGGACAATATATTCCCGAAACGCTTATGAACGCCGTAAAGGAGCTTGAAGACGCGTATAATCATTATAAAAATGATAAAGATTTTAATAATGAGCTTAATTATTTATTAAATGAGTATGCGGGACGTCCTTCAAGGCTTTATTACGCCAAAAACATGACTGAAAAGCTTGGCGGAGCAAAGATATATTTAAAAAGAGAAGATTTAAACCATACGGGCTCTCACAAAATAAATAATGTGCTCGGCCAAACTTTGCTTGCTAAAAAAATGGGCAAAAAAAGAGTCATAGCCGAAACAGGCGCGGGCCAGCACGGTGTGGCAGCGGCGACGGCGGCGGCTCTGCTTGGCATGGAATGCGAAGTATTTATGGGCGAAGAAGATACGCAGAGGCAGGCTTTGAACGTTTTCAGGATGAAACTTCTTGGCGCGAAAGTTCATCCGGTAAAAAGTGGAACAAGAACTTTAAAAGACGCTGTCAGCGAAACAATGAGAGAGTGGAGCAGAAGAGTTGAAGACACTCTTTATGTATTAGGTTCGGTTATGGGGCCTCATCCGTTTCCTGAAATAGTAAGAGATTTTCAGAGCGTTATAAGCAAAGAAATCAAAGAGCAGATAATGCAAAAGGAAGGAAAACTCCCTGACACAGTAATTGCCTGCGTCGGCGGCGGTTCAAACGCGATCGGCAGTTTTTACAATTTTATAAATGATAAAGACGTTAAGCTTATTGCTTGCGAGGGAGCGGGTAAAGGCATTGATACGCCCGAAACCGCCGCGACAATTTCAACGGGCAGAGTCGGAATATTTCACGGAATGAAATCTTATTTTTGCCAAACGGAAAGCGGACAGATAGCACCGGTTTACTCCATTTCCGCCGGACTTGATTATCCCGGAATAGGTCCTGAACATTCATATTTGCATGACATAAAAAGAGCAGAGTACGTGCCTGTTAACGATGATCAAGCTGTGGAAGCTTTTGAATTTCTTTCCGTTACTGAAGGCATTATTCCGGCTATAGAGTCAGCGCATGCGGTTTATCACGCAATGCGGATTGCGCCAAAAATGGGAAAAGATAAGATAATTGTTGTTACCCTTTCGGGAAGAGGGGATAAGGATGTTGCGATGATGCTGGAACGGCAATTACAAATTACGAATTACGAATTACGAATCAACGACAAAATCAATGTCAAAAAAACCGCGGGAGAAAAAAATGTCAAATGAAATATCTGAAATTTTTAAAAATAAAAAAATATTAATAGCGTATCTTACGGCTGGGGATCCGTCTCTTAAGGATACGGAAGAGTTTATCGTTGCTTTAGCGGAAAACGGAGCGGACCTTATAGAAATCGGAATTCCTTTTTCCGACCCTGTTGCCGAGGGCGAAGTTATACAAAACGCAATGGCAAGAGCGCTTATAAAAAAAATAAATTTAGACAATATATTTGATATGGTGGTCAGGTTAAAGAAAAGGACGCAGGTTCCTTTAACTTTTATGACATACCTGAATCCGCTGCTTACATACGTATATGATAATTTTTTTAAAAAGTGTAAAGAAACCGGGATAAGCGCGGTAATTATTCCCGATATGCCTTTTGAAGAACAAGACGAAGTAAAAGAGTTTGCCGATAAGTACGGCGTCGGTATAATAACGCTGATCGCGCCGACGTCAAATGAAAGAATAGAAACAATAGCAAAATCAGCAAAAGGTTTTATTTATCTTGTTTCTTCGCTTGGCGTTACTGGCGTAAGGGCAAAAATAACTACCGATATTAAGGGCATGGCTGAAAAAATAAAGAAATTTACGGATACGCCTGTAGCCGTCGGTTTCGGCATATCAACCGCGGAACAGGCAAAAGAAATGACAAAATATGCCGACGGTGTAATAATAGGCAGCGCTATAGTTAAAATAATTGAGCAATATAAGGAAAATTCTGCTCCAAAGCTTGCGCAATACATATCATCAATCAAAAATGCAATGAGGAAATAAAATTTTACAACTTTTTCACAACAATATCTTTCCATGTTTGTGCAATAAATATAAAATGGTGGCGTAAGAAACAGTAAGACAGGAAAATAGATTGACGATATCTTAAAAAATTGGTGACCAAATGTTTTTAAAAAAAACATTATCATTCCTGAGCTTTTACAAATTTGCGCCAAGCGCGGCGGAAAACGGCAATACCATAAAAAATATTAAAAAAAGAATCTCGGTTTAGGCAAAAATTTAAACCGGGATTTCTTTTTTATGAACATCCAGATCGGGCGATAAAAAATGAACGTAGAACGGGGGGAGACATGAAACTAAAAGAAAACATCATGAATTATTTCCGTAAATACCGGGGCAGGCAAGTATTTATGAAAAGCATATCAATGATTGTGGCTGCGTGTTTTTTAATAAATATAGCCAATCTTCCTGTTTTTGCCCAATCTGCAAGGGTAAACGACGAGGATCTTCTTAGAAGACAGCATAGAGAAGGCGGAACTAAATATGCTGCCGTCGTGAATCCTCAAATTATGAAACCGGTAAGCGAGCAGGTAATAGTGAATGTTAATTCGGTAAATGATTTGAACGAAGGGGTAAAGAGAGAGCTTGATAAGAGAGAAATGACGATTACCGGTAACGGAATAATAAAGGAAAAAGGCAGAAACGGTCAAGAGCATATGGTGGGTTCGCTGGATAAAAACGGCAATCCGGATATTCACAGCGGAGACAGCAGCAGGCCGTTTAACAAAGAAACCAAGGAAGATTACGAATTCAGAGTACGGCAGGTGATGGATTCCGGGGCGCAGCGCGACAGATACGTAGAAACATACAGCAAAGATTATTTGGAATCGGTTAAAACAGCAGGAGCCATCAGCAGCGGCGAAGACATGCATACCAAATCGCAAACGGCCGTTGTTGAACAACCCCGACAAAATGAAGATTCGCTGGGCAATATAGAAGGAGATACGGTAAAAGATAAAGGTATAGAGCAGACAGTACAAAGCGACCGGCAGCAGGCAATTCAGGGTCGTAATATAAATGAGCAGAGCGGAGAAGAAAAACATAATGCGTTGAGGGCATTGATAAAAGCGGAAGATACGAGTTCCGCAGTCAAGGTAACGATAGCGAAAGTGCAGGAGAGCGGAGAGAAGGCGGGGTTGAAGCTTGTAGCGGAAAAAGGCGCGTCGGAAGAAACAAGCAGAATAGAATTATATACAAGCAAGTTTACCGGAGAAAGCATATTTGTAGGCAAGTCCAACGGGCAGATGGCATATCCTACGCACAGCGGAAGCGTAGAAGTAGCGGCGGCAAAAGATAAGATAAGCACCGGCGGAAATGAATTCGACAATACCGGGATATCATTGGTGCTTGGGGTATCGAGCCAAAAAGATGACGGAACAATAAATAAAAATACGCAGGCATTATTCTTGTCGGAACTGTTAAATGTGTACGATAAAAATATAACGAACGGCCAGATGTCGGCAGTGAGGAAAAGTTTAGAAGAAAAAGAAATAAAAGGCGCGTCTGCGGCAAGAACTGCAAAATATATTGAAAACAAGGCCGGATTAGGTTTGTCCGGCGCAATAGTTAAATCATTTGTGCAAAAGAAAGAAGAAAGAATAGAAGATACAAAAGAATATGCCGATCTCGTAAAGAAAATGATGGAAGATACAGGACAGTCGCAAGAGAATGTAAAAAAAGCGCTGGAAGCAATAACTTCTGAGCAACTGTCAGCGCTGACTGAATTTTATAAAAATGAAAACGCAACCGTAATGAACTGTGCGGCAGACGCGTTGAGCAATGTGTTAAACGCCGGATTAAACCCCGGGGAAGGTATAAGCAAAGGATTGCTGGCATTGCAGGCATTAGCAATTGATATAGCAAGCGGAGTGTTCGGAGCTGAAAGTATTAAAGACGGCCAATTAATGACATCAGCCGATGCGATAACAAAAGCCGCGGCTGATTACGGCAAAGATTACAACGGTTATAATGCCGATATAAATAAGCTTACGGAAGCATTAAATAACGGGACGCCGGTTGTCTTAAATGTTTCTTCAGGTAAAAACGGAACAAACGACCATTTTATTTCGCTTACGGAAAATAAAGACGGCACGGTAACAATCAAAGATTCAAATAATGAAAAGGACGCCGTAGTTAAGAAAGAAGACTTAGCTGGATACCTTGATAGTAAATTCGGCTGGAACAAAGGAGTAATGCTTACCGACAGCAAGAGCGGAAATCTCGGAGCAAAACTTAACGAAGGACAGTTGCAAGATGTTAAAGGAGCGGCATTATTGCTAAGCAGTTTAGTCAGCAAAATAACAAGCGCAGTTAATAAGGTTGTAAAAAAGGTAATTCCAAAGCCCGCCCCAAAACCGGCTCCAAAACCTGCGCCCAAAGCAGCTCCAAGACCCGCGCCAAGAGTTACGGCTCAAAGACCTGCTCTCAGAGCTGCGGTTCAAAGAGCGACGAGCGGACCTGCAGCCAGAGTTACGGTTCAAAGACCCGCGGCCGGAGCTGCGGTAAGATTGACGGCCATGGTTGCGGCGTCAAGATATACCAATTACGGAACAGCAGCGCTATATTCACCTCTGTTATTTGCATCAGGAGCAGGCAGAAGAGCATTGCTTGCTTCTCAGGCATCTTCAGGAAACAGATCAGTGCCATACAACAATAATAGAAATAGAACGTCTTCAGGAAATGCCGGTCTTCCGGCAATTCTGACAATTGTATCGGCAATAATGAAAAGACCCGATGTGCAGCATGTCATAGCCCAGATTAATCTGAGATCAGCTCAGAACAGCGCGTCGGACGCAGCCGAAAAAAGAAACCCACAGCAGCTTACGGAAGCGAATGGAAGGCTGGCGCAAGCCGAAGAGGCCGCAATAAACGCAAGCGAAACGCTTGCCGCACAATACGAATCTAAGGGCGAGCAGGGCAAGGCTGACGCATTAAGGGCGCGGGTTGCAGAAAACATAATAAGCGGAAGAATGTCCGTGGTTTCAGCAGGCACAGGGGTGACTGTTTCCGCAGATGATAAAGGTTTAAAGGTGAGCGGCGGCGATTTGGATGCTCCGGTTTATCTTACGGAGATTGGCGACGGAAGCCTGGATGCTTTCCAAACTTTTGTTGATAACTACAGAAGCGCCGCTAGAAATGTTTCCAATTCGGGCACGGACTTAAAAGTGAGATACAATTCCGAAGACGGCTCGTTCGGGCTGACCGGGTCACAAACCAACGGCGTAATACCGGCTAACAGCGCAACTAAGCAATTTGTGGATAATTACAAGCAGACAAAAGACACTGATATAACGTATGCCTACGACGAAGTAACCGGAACTATTATGGCAGACGGCAGCAGTATGCTCTCTCCGGTTAATGCAAACGAAGTGGATTTGTCCGGATTTGTTTCTGTGTACAAAGAGGTTGTAAAGTCCGGGTCGTCGGATGTGAAGGCCGGATTCAACAGTAATAACGAAGTGATTTTAAAGAGAGAAGGTTCAGACTTAGAGATACTGGCAAGCACTGTTGAAGGCAGTGTCTCGGATTTTGTAAAGAATTATGATATTGCGTCCGATAAGGGATTACTATACAGGTATAGAAACGGAACAAAAGAGCTGGAGGTATACGGCGACAATGCTGATGCGACGCCATTGAGTGCTATCGACGATATGAGTAAGTTTGCAAGCAATTATGAACAGGCTGTCATCAACGGATTTAGGTCGGGTTACAATAAAGAAGAAGGTATATATTACTATGGCGATAATTTGGACCATATTCCGGCAAGCGCTGTAACCGATATGGCCGACTTTGTAAGTAATTACAAAGAGGTCAAGGGTAATCAGGGCGTAACTATGCAATATGAGGATGGCATAGGAATAACCGTGAACGCACAAGGCCTGCCTTCGAGCGTAGCCTTAAAAGATATTCCGGATATAGCCGCTTTTGTGCTGGATTATACAAAAGCCGCGCCGGCAGTAAACAATGACCTCGCATCGTCTTTAGAGTATGATTACAACAAAAAATGTTTAGTAGTTAAATGGGAAGGAATAGAAATAGCGGTAAGAGATATAAACACTGATATTGATGCTTATGTGCGGGATTACAATAAAGCAGCTCCGGTCGTAAATGCAAATCCGGATTTAACATTCGAAAATACGCCGGACGGTTTGGCGGTAAACGCCCCTTTGCTGGATAAGCCTGTTTTGGTAAGCGTCATCACCAATGTTGAAAAATTTTCAACCGGTTATAATACGTATGCGCCGCAAGTAACAGCGGATACGGATTTAAAGCTCGGATATGACGAAAAAGGATTTTATGTTCACAGAGGCCGTCTTACTGTCCCTGCTTATGTAAGCGATATTACCAATTTTACCGATTTTATCGACAAATATAAAAATATGAGCATTGACGATACTGAGAATGAGCTTATAAAAAATGCCGGTTTGTCGGTAGTGTTCGACAGCTCTACGCAGGAATTTATGCTCGTAAACAATGATGGCAATCCTACAAGAGTACAAAATAAAGTACAAGATATAGAAGACATATCGTTTTTTGTCCAGCTATATCTTCAAGCAATCGCTTCTTCCGCTAACGGTCAAGTGTACGCTTCAGGAGGGAAGTATTATTTTACCGGCCCCAATACTGCCGGTGAAATATATTTTTCAAATATAGACAGTTTCACTACATTTTTAAACTTTTATAACAAAGCGGAAGGCACAGACCTGCTGACGCATTATGACGATCTTAATCAAACTTGTTATTATACTGCTCCTGAAACCGGCAATTTAGAAGGTCAGATAAGTTTGAAGGATTTGGAAACGTTTGGAGTAACTGTAGATGATTTTATAAGTACTTATAAAAGCCTGAAAGAGACTGATGCAAAAATAGGACTTGGTTATTTTAGTACTTCCGATGTTATACAGTCTATCCTCTACCGTTCTCGTTCTGAAGCTCAATCCGGTACTGCTTATGCAGTCGGAATTTTTGTGTATGGCGGCGATAATAATGAGATGGCTGTTAATCTGGCGGATTTGAAAAAGAACGGCATTACGGCTGAGGAGTTTGGAGAAGCCTATAGAGCTATACAAGGGGAAGAGGGCTTTACTATAATTCTGGGTATTAATTCATTATATTACAATTACGGTAAAAATTACACGACCGGAAAAAACATTCCCCAGCTGGCGTATTTTGACATTTCGGTGCCTGCTGCCACGCCTTACGGCCAGTCCTGCCTCGCGGTTGACCCGTATAACAATAGACGTATTACAAATTTCGGCACCACGCCTTACAGCCTCACGTCTTACAGCCTAACTTCTTCCAGCGGTACGCTTGCTGCTCCCGGCTTAACTATTGTTAAAGATTCTGGCGGTGTAAGTGTAGATCTGTCTCTGGATAATCTAAAGGCTCAAAATATGTCGGTTGCTGATTTTATGAGAGACTATACCAGAGTTTCGGCCGAAGTTCCGGACAACTGGTCGGACACTTATAGAGTGTCGATGTCAGTTGACGCCGCTTCAGGGGTAACAGTAAATGTTTACACAAAGACAGGAACCACACCATTAACAATTGACGAGTTAAAAAATAGAGTATCTCCGAAAGATCAATATGATGCAGGTGACCCAAATCCAAATAGTAACACTGTAAATGAACAAATAGTATTGTATAAGCTGATCATAGAAAAACTTGGAGAAGAGAAGAATACCACAGAGCAAAACCTGTATAAGGACAACCTGCTTTCGTACAGATTAAAGAATGCTACAAGTTCGGATGATATAAAGACTGCCATTTCTGACTATAGCGGACAAAATTTAGATGGAGTTTTAAACGCATATTTATATTCTTCCTCTCAAGACTTAGCCTCTAAAGACTTGTCGACTCAGGACCCTTCATATGAAGCTAAATGGGTTAGGATCACTAATAATGCGAGTTTCCTTGCCGAAGCATTGGAATCTTGCTCTGAAAATGGCGGATTAAACGTATATATTAATAAGGCAAAACTTTTAAGCAGGGGAATAACCGATGATATACCAGTCGATGGCGATATGCCGATTACCGAGTATTTATCCGACCGCAGTACAAGAAAAATTACATTTAATTCAGATGGCTGTCAGGACAGAGATGCCATAGTAGATGCTATTTATAATGACGGAATAGACGCCGGAATAGCTTATGCGAAGAGCAAACAGTTATATGTCGACGAAACTTTATATGATGAATCCGGAAAACAAGTATATCAAGCCAAGACAGAATACGGACAAAATCCTTACGACGGTACGTTGCGCGCTACGACAACGTATAATTTCCAAGATATGTCGGCGGCATATGAGTCTCCCGGCGCTGGCGGGCAAAAAGGTATTTATATCGATAATATATATTTTGGAGGCCAAAACTACGCTAAAAGCGGTGATATAAAAGTTGTTGAAGAAGGTTTTAATGAAGACGGAACAGTTAATTTTGTAGTCTATGGTACAAACGCGGACGGTTCAGTTGCATTAATTGAAAGGAGCGGACAAAGAGACGGCGGCGCAATATACGTGATTGAAAAAGGCGAAGATAATAAACCTTCCGCGCTTGAAAAAATCACTATGGTTTCTTATGACGGAAGCAGAGAGCTGTACGTAAATGTAGAAAGATACAATTTGGACGCCGGCGGTAATGTTTCAGAAGAAATTGCCGGAGACAACAGAGGCGGCAGCGGAAACAGCGGAGGCATTGATATTGAATTATACGCTCGTATCGCGCGATCAATTTCCAAACAACTTAAACGCGAAGATGTGGACAGCCATATGTATGATTTTTTAAACTTTGTTAATAAAAATCTAGATCTGTCAAAGGCTGTTGTTACGAGTTGGAATTCTTCTGCAAAGAATGAATTTAACTATTATGGCGCAGACGGAGGAGTATATACATTTAGAAATTTCACGGGCTGTTGGAGTGGCGTATATGAATTAAGCTCTATTGGCGGAAAGAACACTGTGACATATTATGGTAAAGACGGAGAAGGAAATCTGCATGAGTACATGACTACTAATGTAACAATAGCAGATTTGGACGATGTTACGACTGCAACGTCAAGCTTTGAAGATATATATAAAAACACTCATACGGTTATTTATCTTGATGCAGACAGAAACTTAATATCCAGTCAAAAAACTACCAACGTTATAATACCGCTTAAATCAAACGGAAAAATAGATTGGAATGCCTGGCCGGGAATTGAGGACGGAGTTTACCACACCGAAATCACTACGGTACGTAATGAGAACGGTACTGTAACCATCACGCAGAGAGGTTTTTTACTTGGCGATCTCCTCGAGAATACTCATGAAATAATATATACGGAAACCAGAACTTCAGAAGGCAAGTTGATTTCTGTGGACCGGGACGAAATAACATCAATGACAAAAGACGGAAGGAAATTAACTTCCGACGAGTTAGCCAATCTAAATCTTACCATCTTGCCAAATGATAACGGAGCGCCGGTTATTGTGATAACCGGAAGTTTGGACGGCAATGCTGTTACAGACGCATATTTTTTAAACAGCGAAGGCAGTATTGAGAAACTTGAGGATAACAGCCCTGTCCGTCCGGTTATTCAAGTCGGAGGAACGGATTTATGTTTTGTAAAAGAAAAAGGAATGCTTTTTGTAGTAGAAAACGGAGCTAAACTTGCAGACGGAAGCATAAGTCTTCAGAGTTATGCCAGATCTGACGGATTCTTAGGAAATATAAAAGTTAATTATATAAATTCTGACGGAAAAATAGGACTTGGGAGCTATGGTTATGTGAACGGAGAGTTAAAGTTCGTCGACTATGGTATCCCGATGATGTCAGGAGATACTTGTACTGCAAAAACTGACGGCAGCGGTAACACCGATATCACAAAGGACGGCGGCAAAGGAGTTATAACCGATAAAGGTATTGTGTTGAAAAATGTTAAACAAGCCGGAGTTTTTTATGTGTCATCGGGCGTTAACATTCTGCTTATTCCGGCGAATGAAGGCATAGGAGTCGTAAACGGAGATATTGCATATATTGCGGCGCGGGACAGTGATAATAACAACTTATATGCGCAGATGTGGGCATATGGCGACAACGGCACTGCCGGCGTGGACAAAAAATGGAGAGAAGCCGACGGTTATGTACAGCTGCAGAGCGGGTCAGCGGCTGTCAAAGTTACCGAAGAAGATACGGAAATCCTGTACAGTGTTTCACAAACGGATAAAGGAATAACGCTTGAGTCGATAAGAATAAGCGTAAATGTTTTAGCGGGGCCTATTACGTTAAGATATAAACCCGGCAGCGGCATAGATTATGACGGCTCGCTGGGGCAGACCGTTTCCGTCAAAGACTCTAAAGGAAATAATGTTTACTTTACATTTACTAAAGAAGGCGACGAGTACAAATTGGCGGAATCAGGCTTGCATAGATATATAAGGGATTTTAACGCAGGCAACGGTTATAGAGAGTTAGAAATAGAAAGTGTTAATTTTAACAAAAAAACCCTCACTTTTGATATTGTGGCGAGGCTATATCTTACTTTCGATGAGTTTGTCGTTATCGGCAGTATAAATATTCCTATAGTTGACCCCAATGACGAGGGCAAAGAGCCTCCGAAAACACAATCCAGCGAATACAGCGTTTTCGCATATGTCAACGAAACTAAAGTGGTGTTAAAAAGAGGTCCGGACGATAAACTGAACTCTGCCGTGCAGATAAATATTTTTGATGCCAATAGCTTTTTCGAAGGAAATAGAATTTCAAATTACGCATTCTCCCAATTTTATGCCGGCACAGATCTGACTTTTTATCGTCAATCCACAATAACTTCAAATGACAATAATACAGCTAATGTAAGCAATTCTACAAAAGATGCCGGCGACATAACAAATCAGCAGTCTAGAATTACAGCGCATAGCGGCAGTTCAGTATTTTTAGACACGGATACGTCTCTTTCCGCGCTTGCCGGAAAAATTACAAATGCAGAGAAAGGCAATCTTAAAGGAACTTTTGATATTGACAGCCAGTTTACTATGGACGGAGTAACATACCGGATAACTAAAACTTTAAGAGACGGACAAACGTGGTCTGACGTTAAAGGCTCTCTGGAAGTTTTAGAGAACGGCGAATTCAGATATGTCGAGGACGGCGAAAAAGCAATGGGAGGAACATATAAAGCCTCCAGTCAAAAAATAGATTACGGCGGTTTCTTAGGGTGGAACGGCAAATTAGATATCAATAAAACGGCCAACGCCGGTGAGTTTGCAATAAATAAGAATTGGGCGGTAAGAGCTCTTGAAGTTACGGCGGGGATTGTGACAAGTATAGTTGGCGTAATGGTTGACCCTTTTATGCAGATTGCAAACAGCATTATGGATATGGTTCAAAACGGCTTCTCTTGGGATAAACTCGGAAATATAGTCCAGAATTTACTTTTTGCATCAACCGGCGCAGCAGGAGGTTTGTTAAGCGCGCTGGTTGACGGAATTGCCGGCGCTATTGGCGGAGATGGTTTTTGGAGCGGCTTTTCCGGTCATTTCGGCTCGAATCAGATATTAAAATTTTCAGCTTCAATGTTTAAAGATAAACAATACAACAAAATTACCGACGGCGAAGCCACATCTGCGGCATTTGCCGGAATAGCGGCAATAGCCGCTGTGGTGGTAGCTGTTGTGGGTATAGCATTATCGCCGTTCACCGCCGGAGCGTCAGCAGTAGGAGGAGTTGCATTAGCCTTATTTATTGCAGGAGCAGCTATCGGAACAACAGTTGCCGTGGTCAGCGCTGCCCAGGCAGCATTTGATGCGTCTGAGAATATGCAATTATATGCGGCTACAGGCGATGCTGCATATCTAAAATTAGCTTTGATAAACATGGCATTCTCTCTGTTTTCAATTGCCACTGCCGGAATGGCTGCAAGTTTTGCAAATGTTGGCGCAAAGGTTGGTGCCGTAATAACAGGCAAAGGAGCTCTCTATGCATCGGCAGCAGTGGCGGCAAAAGCCGCAGCTGTCACAGGCGGCAGAGCAGCGGCTAAAGAAGCGGCAAAAGATGTAGTGTCAGCATATAACAAAGTATATGCGCAGACGCTTGGAGATGTTGTAGTGAAAAAGATTGCGGCAGAAACAGCGGCAAAACTTGCGGCTCAAAGGCTTGGAGCCGACGTATCAAAAATAGTAATAAAGGAAGCTGCGGAAAGAGGCATTATAAACATCTTTAAAAATGCCGCTGCCGGAGTAGTTGCAAGTTTTGCAGATATGGGCGCAAAGCTTGGCAGCAAGATAAAAGGTATCTATGTATCGGCAAGAGAGGCGGTAAAATCCGGAGCGACGGATATGGCTAAATATATGCTGAGCAGTTCTTGGGCGAACAGGGGATATATTATGGGCGGTTCCAGCCTTACGGACGCAGCGCTTGGCATTTCAGGCTTGGATGAGTCAGGCTTTGGTAAAGCTATTGCTGATATTTCGAGAATATTTTCATTTCAAAGCATGGTCGGGATAAGCAAGATTTCGGATGATAGTTTTTTGGCAAAAGAAATATTTGGCGAAGGCACAGGCTTAACTTGGAGCAGCGTTATCTTTTTGGCGGGTTATATTGCCGCTCCCGGAATGGTTAGCAAAATAGCCGGAAAAGGCGCAGCAAGCGCAATTGGTTTTGGCCGCAGCGGTATAAGTTTCCGTAATGAATTAAGTAAAGGCTTTAGAGAAGCTCTTGCCCAAACCGGTAAGTTATTTGGCCGTGGCGGATTGCAGTCAGGTTCAAGATTACAAGGATCTATTAATGCTTGGGGCAGCGTCGGATTAGAAACATATCGTATGACTTTGACGAACATAGCGATGGGCCTTGTCGGTAAAATTTTCAGAACTTTAAGAACAAACGGAATTTTAGGTTTAGACAGTTCTCCTTTAGGTAATTTATTAAATTTTGTTTTTAAAGATATGGGAATGAAAGAAGATGCAAACGGCAATAAAGTTGAGATGGGGTGGGGTGAAATATTTGCAAGCGGATTTAGTTCGGAAAACCTTGCCAACAGCGCAATGTTTGGAACGGCTATGTATATAGCAATGCCGCTTGCTCAGGGTATTGCAATGGGGATTAAAGGTAGACATACAAGCGCAGCAAAACTTACCGAGCAAGCGGCGGAGCAAGCTGCAAAAAATACGGCGGCTCAAAATATGCCGGCATTTCAAAAAATGCTTAGTATGCCGAAGTATATTGCAACAAGTATTTGGGAAGAAGGTTTTAAAGAAAGTATTGTGCAGATTATTGTTACTCCTTTTGTCGGAGCTACAGTTGCCGAATATATTTCAGAGTTTGCTTTTCCAGGCACAAGCGGCAATGCTTCATTTATGCAAAATGTGCAAAGCGCAAACCATAGAACCTTATCAGGAGCGAAAAATGCTGCAGGCGTTATGACTAATTTATACGCTCAAGCCGGACATACGGATATAACTTTTGAAGCGGTACCGGGAGATAATGGCGGTTACCAAATTATTGTGTCAGGTTTGCAGGGCGCGGCTAATGCGGCTATAGCTCAATCGGATAATGCTGCCGCTCAAGGCGCTCATGCAGAATATAGAGATGGAGCGCTGACTTTTACGGTAAATCAAGATCGAGGCGACGTAAGCGAAGCAGTTTATACGGCAAGAGAAGTTGTTGCAAAAGCGCTTGGCGTTGACAGAAGCACGCTTTCTAATTATGCCCGTCAGGCAGCCGACAATACCGAAGCCATAACAACGACAATAGAAAGAGATGTTTTAAATGATATTGCCGGAGGTTTTACGAGGGGTAATCCTCTTGCTTACAATTCTCAAGCAGAATTGCAAAGCATTATGATGGGAGCTTACAATGCTTTGCAAGAGTCAGGCACTTCTTTTGATATAAGCGCGTCATTGTCTTCTTATGCAAATGCTGAAAGAGCGCTTCAAGCAGCGCAAGCAGAAATTAATATGGAAAGACCTACACATGGCAGAGAAGCAAGGCAAGATTTGAACGCGACAATCGATACAGCTGTAGATGCAATAGCAGCGGCGGCAGAGGCGGTTGGCAGTGTTAATACAGGCAGATCTGCAGCAAAAGGGCTGATGCATTCGGACGTAGCAAGAGCGCTTCAAACAGCGCAAGCAGAAATTAATAGGGAAAGGCTGACACATGGCAGTAAAAGTAAAAAAGCGGTAAGAAGAGCAATGCAAAATTTGAATGCGGCAATCGATAAAGCAGCAGCGAAAGTAGCAGAGGCAGCAACAGATGTAGCAGCAGAGGTGGCTGGTCGTGTTAATACGGAAATATCTGAAGCTAGATCTGCAGCGGAAGGGCTGATGCCTTCGGACGTAAGAACTTCAGGTTTTTGGGCTGCCTTCAATGGCGACGCAAGAACTTCAGCAGATATGCTCGGGTTTACAATTAATGCTGCAAGAGTAATATATATGTATGGCGATACAAACGGCAAGTTTGATATGGTTGAATTTGGAAAAAGAGCTTTGGAAATAAGAGACGCTCAATCCCTTGCTAAAGAATTGGAAATTTTAACCTCCGTAATTTCTTTGAGCGGCTCAATTGAGAGCATGCAAAATTTCATGACGGAAGATGTGCTTCAAGATGCATTGTCAATAATAATACAGAACGCAAATTACGGAGGCGCGCAAGCCCGTATGCTGATTGCACAATGGGGCGCAATGCTTGCGCAAAACGGTCTTGCAAGTGCGGATATGATGTCAATTATCGCGCAGCAGCTTGGCGCATCGGGTTTGTCAGAATATGGCATTAATACTGCCGAACAGATGAATGAACTGCAAGTTTATCTTACAATGATTCAACAGGCGACAAAAGAAAATGCCTATGCTAAGCCTTCAGACGTTCTTGATAATGTTTTAGGGCAGATTGAAGGAATAACAAAAAATGCAGATAAACTGAAAGATAAAACAGTTAAACAAATAAATAAGCACATAAAAAATTTAGAGAACAAGGATAGTGTTAAAAGCAGAATAATGCTTGATTATTTGAAAGCGGAGCAAATCCGCATGCAGGCCATATTAAATATAGAAGAACAGACTCAAATTTCACAGGCTGACAGAACAAAGGCTATAGATATAATAAATAGTTTTAGTCAATCAGCCATTATGTCAAACAGATTAGACCAACTTTCAGATATCAGCATTGTTCTGGGAAAGAGGATATCTAAAATATTTAAAAAAGGCAATATAAGTACATCAAATGAAAATATTAACTATAGTAATGACGGACATTCCGTGCAAGTCAAAATAGGCAATAATCAGTATTATGATATGGGTTTAATGGATATGTTAGCCGTTAAGATGATTAAGATTGATTCTATTTTGGGAGTTGATATTATGTCTGACGGTTCATATATGCTGCAAGTAGACATTAACGGAGAACCGCATTCTCTTGTTTTGTCTGATGCGGATATAAGCGCCATTGCATTAAATAAAAAAGTTTATGCAAAAATATTAAAGGTTACTGAAACGGCAATGAGGAATTCGACACAATTGGCAATTACGCAGGCAGAATTAGAAACAGCGCTTAAAACATATGCCTCTGAGCCGCAACAGTTATTGTCAAAATTCTCAATGACAGCTAATGCTGACTTTAGCAAAGCAGGCAAAGACAATAAGCCCCCTTCGCAAGAAATAATAATAAATGAGGGTGATGCTATGAGTATGCGCAATATTATGAATATGCGCGATGCTATGTATAAGCTAAATTTTATAGAGAATATGTTATCGAAAATGTTGCTTAAACAAATACTTAAATTTATATTAAAGCCTATTACAAACTTTATAGTGTCACACTGAACTAATTTCATGGTCTGGCAGTTTTAGTGGCGGGCTTGTATTTTTAAAGCCCGCCATGATTTATTCCTTAAAAATGGAATAAAAAGTGTTTTTTATGTTATAATACCACTCAATAATTATTAAAAAAACCTGTTGTTAAAATACGGAGGAAAAGCAAAATGGCGAGCGCAAATGTTTCAGAGCTGCAGATTGAAAGAAAAAAATTTAAACCGGTACTGCCGGAAATATTAAAAAACGGCCCGGCTTCGGTTAAACCAAAATCCGGAAAAGCCACAAAATCAATTTCAGACCAGGCAAAAGTAAAAGAAATATTCCCTAATACATACGGAATGCCTGAAATAACTTTCGTAAAAGGCGCGAATAACGCGGCTAAGAAAAAAGCAATAAAGGCGGCAGTCGTTCTTTCCGGCGGGCAGGCTCCGGGCGGACATAATGTAATCGCGGGTTTGTTTGACGGTTTGAAAAAAGCAAATAAAAAGAATGTTCTAATCGGCTATCTCGGCGGACCTTCTGGGATTCTTGAAAACAGGTATAGAGTCATATCCGAAGAAGTTCTGGATAATTACAGAAATACCGGCGGATTCGATTTTATACAGTCGGGAAGAACGAAAATCGAAACACCTGAACAATTTGCAACTTCGAAAAACAATATACTTAAAAATAAAATCGACGCTTTGGTAGTTGTAGGCGGAGACGATTCTAATACGAATGCCGCTTTGATAGCCGAATATGTGAGAAAAGAAAATATAGCCGATAAGTGCGTTGTCGGCGTTCCTAAAACTATTGACGGCGATTTGAAAAACGAACATATTGAGACTTCTTTCGGTTTTGATACGGCGACAAAAATTTATTCAGAGCTTGTCGGAAACATATGCAGAGACGTAAATTCTGCCCAAAAATACTGGCATTTTGTGCGCCTCATGGGAAGAAGCGCGTCGCATATTACTTTGGAAGTCGGTTTTAAAACGCAGCCCAACATAGTTTTAATCGGCGAAGAAGTTTTGGCTAAAAAAATGACTTTATCGCAGATTGTTGACGGGATAGTCGAAATAATAGTGAAGCGTTCGGAAAAAGGCAAGAATTTCGGAGTGGCTTTGGTTCCGGAAGGATTAATTGAGTTTATACCTGAAATGAAAGAACTTATTTCCGCTCTCAATGATGTTTTGGCGGATAATTCCGGCGCCATTTCAAAGATGAATTCAATAGAAGAAAAGAAAGAGTTTGTATTTGATAAACTTCCTTCAAAACTTTCAGGTCTCATGAAATCTCTTCCGGCAGGCATAGCGTCTCAGCTTATGCTGGACAGAGACCCGCACGGAAACGTACAGGTTTCATTAATCGAAACTGAAAAACTTTTGATTGAAATGGTTCAGAAAAAGCTTTCCGGGCTTAAAACGTCAGGCAAATTTAAAGGAAAATTTAACGCGATTATGCATTTTTTCGGTTATGAAGGTCGCTGCGGAATACCTTCAAACTTTGACGCTAATTATACTTATGCTTTGGGATATAACGCGGCTGTTTTAGCGCTTAACGGATTAACGGGTTATTTGTCGTCCGTAAAAAATCTTACAAAACCGCCGAAGCAGTGGGCCTGCGGCGGAATTCCTTTAACAATGATGATGAATATTGAAAAGAGGCACGGAAAAGAGAAACCTGTTATACAAAAAGCTTTGGTTGATTTGAAAGGAAAACCGTTTAAAGAGTTTGTTAAAAACAGAGATAAGTGGGCAATGAGCGAAAGCTATGTATTTCCCGGACCTATACAATATTTCGGCCCTGCCCATGTTACGGACATGACGACAAAAACACTTCAGTACGAAAAAGGAAAAAAATAACAAAAACTTAAAAGACTGCTCTTAAAAGGGCAGTCTTTTTTTATTTCCTTATACAAAAGAGGGGAAAAATGAACAGCAATACTGAAGAAATTGTTCTAAAGTTTAAAAATGCAAAAGAAGTTTTTGAAAAACTCAAAATAAAACTGGTAAAAGAAAGAACGGATTTGTTTAAGGAGCTTCGTCAGGTTATTGTTGACGATTTGGACAATATCGTATCCGTTATCTGCAAAGAAACAGGCAAGGTTAAAGTTGAGGCTTTGGCGTCCGACATGTTTCCCGTTTTAGACACTTTGAACTACTTTATCAAAAATCTTGAAAAAAATCTCGCGTCAAAAAATATTAAATCTTCTTCGGGAGATAAATGCAGCGTTGAATACAGACCGTCAGGCGCGGCGCTTATCATATCTCCGTGGAATTTTCCGATGCTGCTTGCTTTTGTTCCGGTATTAAACGCGGTTGCCGCAGGATGCAGCGTTATATTAAAGCCTTCCGAAATTACTCCCGAAACGGGAAGGTATATTGAAATTTTGTTTAAAAAAGCCGGGTTTCCAGAAAACAGCGTTCAGTGTATTTACGGCGGAGCGGAAGCCGTGCAGGCGGCAATAAGACAAAAACCCGCGAGAGTTCTGTTTACCGGAAGCACAAAAACCGGACGTGAAATCGGCAAGCTTTGCGGCGAACTGCTTATACCCGCGGTTTTGGAACTCGGCGGAAAAGCGCCGGCAATAATATGCGGTGACATAGACATAGAAAGAGTTTCAAATGCCGTTATTTACGGAGCATTTATGAATAACGGACAGATTTGCGTGGCAATGAGCAGAGTTTTAATTGACGAAAAAATAAAAGAAAAATTTACTGCGGCGCTTATTGAAAAAGCGGGAAAAATAGTTTTAGACCGCGATTACGGCAGGCTTGTACAACCTGAAAGAATTCCGTATCTTAAAATCCTTATTGACGATGCCGTAGGAAAAGGCGCGAAGATAATATATAAAGGCGAAAAAAGCGATGAATTTCTGTCGCCCGTAATAATTGATAATGTTACTCCCGAAATGAGAATATTTCGCGAAGAATGTTTTGCTCCGGTGACTTGTTTGACTGCGTATAAATCGGAAGAAGAGGCAATCGCGTTGGCTAATGACTGCGACTACGGCCTTGCGGCAAGCATATGGGCAAAAGATTTGAAGAAAGCGGAAAAAATATCCGAATATATTACGGCCGGTAGCATAGGCATTAACGAATGGATTAAAGGCGTTGCGGAGCCTGCCATTCCTTTCGGAGGGCTTAAAAACAGCGGGTATGGCAGATACCACTGTGATGAAGGCGTGCAGTTTTTTTCCGATAAAATATCTATTTTAAAGAGTAAGTCCAAAAACACAAGCGAAATTAACTGGCTGCCTTATGAGCCTGAAATGTATAAAGATTTTAAAACTGCCGTGTTATTTCTTTCCGGAGTTAAAAAAATCGGACCGGGAGTTTTAAAAAGCCTGAATAAGATTAAAGGAAGAATGAAAAGACGGTAGAGGCGATGCATAGATGCGCAGACGCATAGAGGCGTGGTAACGGCTAAAACAAAAAGCCGGAGGCAATTTTAAATTGCCTCCGGCTTTTTTTCATCGTTGTTGCCATGCGTCTATGCATCTATGCTTCTACGCATCTACCCAAGTTTTTTCTTTAATTCGTTAAGCTGCTGCGTAAGTTCCGCCGGTATTTTATCGCCGAATTTCGCATAGAATTCTTCAATCATTCCGACTTCTTTTTTCCATGCTTCTTTATCTACGGTAAGAAGTTTTTCCATGGTTTCTTTCTTTATGTCCAAACCGCTTAAATCGATGCCGTTTTCTTCAGGGAATAAACCGATTTCGGCTTCTTTTGCGCCTGCTTTTCCTTCGATTCTTTCCATCATCCATTTTATGATTCTGGAATTATCTCTGAAGCCCGGCCACATAAATTTGCCGTTTTCATCTTTTCTGAACCAGTTGACCATAAATATTTTAGGGGTTTTTTTGAGTTTTTTACCGATTTCAAGCCAGTGTTTAAAGTAATCGCCCATGTTATATCCGCAGAAAGGAAGCATTGCCATAGGATCGCGCCTCACAGTTCCTACCGTGCCGCCAATCATAGCCGCCGTTGTTTCCGAACCGATTATGGAAGCCGTAAACACGCCGCTGTTCCAGTCTTTGCTTTCATAAACCAGCGGAATCGTGGTTTCCCTGCGTCCGCCGAATATAATACCGGAAATCGGCACGCCTTTTGGATTGTCATACTCTTTTGATAATGTTGGGCAGTTATATATTGAAACAGTAAATCTTGAATTCGCGTGAGCCGCGGGTTTTCCGGAAGCCGCGTCATATTTATTTCCCTGCCAGTCGGTCATATCCGAAGGAACTTCTTTTGACAAACCTTCCCACCAGGGAGTATTATTGCCGTTGTCCACGGCCGTATTTGTAAAAAGCGTCGGGAAAAATTTATCGCTTTTCAATGTGTCAAGCATAATAGGGTTAGTGTTTGCGCCTGTTCCCGGAGCAACTCCGAACATTCCGGCTTCGGGGTTAATCGCGTAAAGCTGTCTGTCTTCGCCTACGTTAATCCAGGCTATATCGTCGCCGATGGTCCATACTTTATATCCGGGGAAAACCGGCTGGAGCAATGCAAGGTTCGTTTTTCCGCAAGCAGAGGGGAAAGCGCCTAGAAAATAAGTTACTTTTCCGTCGGGAGCTTCAACGCCGATAACAATCATATGTTCCGCAAGCCATCCTTCCTTATTTCCGAGATATGACGCGATTCTCAGCGCGTAGCATTTTTTTCCCAGGAGAGCGTTTCCGCCGTATCCGGAGCCGTAGCTCATAACGCAGTTTTCCTGGGGAAAGTGCATAATAAATCTTCTGTCGGGATTTATATCGCCTACAGAGTGTATGCCTTTGAAAAAGTCCGAAGAGTTTCCGATTCTTTCGGCAGCGGCTTTTCCTACCTTTGTCATTATTCTCATGCTGAGCGCCACATAAACGGAATCGGATACTTCTATGCAGTTTTTAGCGTATTTTGATTTGGGGTCGCCCATCAAAAAAGGAATTACGTACATCGTTCTTCCTTTCATGCAGCCTTTCATGAGGCCGTTCATTTTATCTTTTGCTTCTTTTGGGGCCATCCAATTATTGTTCGGGCCTGCTTCTTCCTGCGTAGGGGTGCAGACAAAAGTAAGATGTTCGGTTCTTGCGACGTCATTAGGATTTGAACGGTGATAGTACGAGTTGGGAAAAACTTTGCCGTTAAGTTCGGTAAGTACGGGCTGTCCGTTAATTTTTTCTTCCTGCGCGAGTTTTGTAAGATTTTTTGCTTCTTCTTCGGAACCGTCCATGATATAGACTTTGTCCGGCGTAAGGAAATCCTGCATCTCTTTTATAAACTGCTCCATTGGCGTCGACATTTTACTTTCTCCTTTTATATATTTATACCCAAACTGTTTTTTCTTCTTTTTCGGCAGTGATTTTTTTTACGGGGTATATGTTTTTTACGATTTCTTCCGGTTTAAACCACAGCTTTATTTCTCTTTCGGCTTCCGATGTGTCTGACGAGCAGTGAACAACGTTTTCGTAAACTCCTTTTGTCGTTATTCTTCCGTAAGCTCCTCTTATTGATACCGGGTCGGCTTCTTCCGGGTTTGTTGCTCCGGCGATTGTTCTCATTCTGTTAATAGCGTCTTCGCCCTGGTAAACCAAAGCTATAACTCTGTCGTTAGGCTCGCCGTAAACTTTGCCTTGTATATAGTTTACGAGTTCGTTGAAAAACGGTCTGTCTTTTAAATGGTAATAGTGCTGTTCGGCAAGATCTTTGCTTACTTTTACGACTTTCGCTCCTATAATAACCATTCTCGCTTCCGAAAGTTTGGTCAGAATATTGCCGGTTAATGATTTCTTAATCCCGTCAGGTTTAATCAAAATTAACAACTGTTCGACTGCCATTTTTTTTCTCCTTGCTTCAGATTTAGGGTGTGTATATAAAAAATTTGCAGCATTCGGGATGATTAAAGATCCAAAGCCCCGTGCCGCAAATAAATTTAATCCGTACAATTATACAAAAAAAACTTAAAAAATTGCAATGAAAATTTTGGCAAGGAATAGATTGTAATGTCGCTTGCGGTTTTATATAATACAAGAAAGTTAATTTTGGGAGTCTTCATCGTATATGTAAGCTAAGCAGCTTATCAAAAATTTAATAGATTATTTGTTGGAAGCACAGGGAGAGCCTGCGCAGAGCTTGATAGGTTAAAACCTATAGGCATACACCAATCCGCAAATAATCGTTTGCTTTTAGCCTGTCTCTTCGGAGGCAGGCTGGGGCGGCGATTATACGGGTTATTGGTGTAGCCTAAATAATTTGCCGCCCTTTTTTATTCTAAAAATTCGGAATTATTTAGCGCTCTACATTATATATAGGAGTAAATTTAATATAAGGAGAAAAAGATGTGCGTAGAAGAAACTAAGAATAATGAAAATGAGGAATTGTTAAAAGAAAAAATAGCGATTTTGGAGCTGCAAGCGCAGAAAGAACGGCTGCGGGAAGAAATCAATACAGGCTCGTCTATCAAAAAAGAAGATACGAAAGGTATGTCAGCAAGAAGAGGTACGGCGCTGGTATTAACATTTTTCTTTGCGGGGTTAGGACATATATTTATCGGCGATATCGGAAGAGGTATTGGGTTTGCGACAGTATCAACTATATGGCTTTTTGTAGCCGTTGCCACCGGAATAGGCATAGTGGTTTTGATTATCTGGGTCATATACGCATTGTTTGACGTAAACAAAAGAGCTAAACAGCTCGGTTACTAAATCTAAAAAAGGAAAATGAATAGGGCCAAATAATATAATAAATACAAAACTCCTCACCTTTACGGTAGAGGAGTTTTGTTTATTTTATTAGCTGAGAAGTTCGGCAGTTCAGCAAAGACAAAAGATTTGTTGTTGCCGTTACCGAGCTGCCGAACTTCCGAGCTTCTGAACTTATACAATGTAAGCAAAATATTATTTTGAAAGAAAGTTAAAAAATGATAGAATTATCAATCAAATGGGGGTATAAAGTTTAAAATGGAAAAACTTATAAAACGGGAAAAGATATATAAGGGAAAAGCCGTAGATTTTTATAAGGATGAAGTATCTCTGCCAAACGGCCGGGCCGCGGTAAGGGAATATCTTGGACATCCTGGGGCTGCCGCAGTTCTTCCTTTTTTGGACAGAAGAAACATAATACTCGTAAAGCAGTACAGATATCCGATAGGCAAATATACATATGAAATACCCGCGGGAAAGCTTGACAAAAACGAATCTCCCGTTCAATGCGTTCAAAGGGAGCTTGAAGAAGAGACAGGATATAAAGCTAAAAGAATAGAAAAAATGATTGATTTTTATCCTACCACGGCATTTTCCAATGAAATACTTTATATTTTCGCGGCTTTCGGGCTGGTAAAGGGCAATTGCAGGCCTGATGAAGACGAATTTGTGTCAACCGTGATTTTTGATTTTAAAAAAGCCGTAAACATGGTGAAAAACGGCGAAATAATGGATTCAAAGACGGTAATAGCGTTATTGTATTTTGATAATATTTTGAAATAAAAGAGTTAAAAGTTCAGAGTTCAGAGTTCAAATGTCGTGTTTCGCCTTTGGCGAAACTTATAACAGGTTTTCGCTTTGCGAAAACTCCAAATTTGAACTTTGAACTTTGAACTCTGAACTTTGTCGTTAAAAGGGGAAATCATGAAAAGAAGTTGTTATTGCGGCGATGTAAGAGAAGACAGTATCGGTAAAGAGCTTTCGGTCAGCGGCTGGGTGCACTCTAGAAGAGACCACGGCGGAGTGATTTTTATAGACTTGAGAGACAGAGAAGGCGTTGTGCAGGTTGTTTTTCAGCCTGAAAACAAAGAAATTTTTGCCGCGGCGGAAAGGCTCCGCAGCGAATACGTTATATCGGTAAAAGGTCTTATCAGACACAGACCCGAAGGAACGGTTAATCCTAACATGCCTACCGGTAAAGTAGAGCTTGTTGTTTCCGAACTTGAAATAGTAAATACTGCTCCCGGGCTTCCTTTTGAAATATCGGATTATGTCTATACTTCGGAAGAGCTCAGGCTTAAATACAGATATCTTGATATGCGCCGGCCGAGTTTCCAGAAAAATTTTCTCATGCGCCATAAAATTTCCCAAGAGATAAGAAGTTTTTTTAATGACGACGGTTTTATTGAAATAGAAACTCCTTTTTTGGGCAAGTCAACGCCTGAAGGCGCAAGGGATTTTTTGGTGCCGGCAAGGCTTCACCACGGAAGCTTTTACGCTTTGCCACAGTCTCCGCAAATTTTCAAACAGATATTGATGGTTGCCGGTTTTGACAAATATTATCAGATAGCAAGATGTTTCAGGGATGAGGATTTAAGAGCCGACAGGCAGCTTGAATTTACGCAGGTTGACCTTGAAATGTCTTTTGTTGAAGAAAATGACGTTATGGGCGTTATAGAAAGAATGCTTGCAAGAATTTTTAAATCCGCTTTAAATACGGATGTAAAAACTCCGTTTGATAGAATGTCTTATGCGGAGGCTATGCTTAAATACGGCTCTGACAAGCCCGATACAAGATTTGAAATGCTTATTCAGGATTTCAGCGCGGAATTAAAAGACTGCGGTTTCAGCGTTTTTGCAAATGTTTTGGCAAAAGGCGGAATTGTAAGAGGGTTGTGCATACCGAAAGGCGCGTCGTTTTCGCGCTCTGAAATTGACGGGCTTACAAAATTTGTGGGCGAATACGGCGCAAAAGGTTTGGCTTGGATGAAAGTTACCGAAACCGGATCGGAATCAAATATCGTTAAATATTTTAAAGACGAAGAAATAAAAATTATAGTTTCCAAACTTCATGGAAAAGCAGGGGATTTGATAGTGTTTTTAGCGGATGACGAGAAAGTTGTTGCCCAGGGGCTTGGCGCGTTGAGACTTAAAATCGGCAAAGAACAAGGGCTTATAGATAAAAATAAATTCAATTTTCTTTGGGTGGTTGATTTTCCTATGTTTGAATGGGACGCAGACGAAAAGAGATGGTCTGCCCTTCATCATCCTTTTACTTCTCCTAAAGACGGGGAAGCCCTTACCGCGGAAAATGCCGCAAAAGCGAAAGCAAAAGCCTATGACGTTGTATTGAACGGCGTGGAGCTTGGCGGCGGATCAGTGAGAATACATAAGAGTGAAGTTCAAAAGAAAGTTTTTGAACTTCTCGGCATCAGCGAAGAAGCCGCAAAAGAAAAATTCGGATTCCTTCTTGACGCGCTGACATACGGCGCTCCTCCTCACGGCGGAGTAGCTTTAGGGTTTGACAGGCTTTGCGCTCTTATTGCCGGAGAAGAGTCCATAAGAGAAGTTATTGCTTTCCCGAAAACGCAGAAAGCTTTAGACCCTATGTCGAATGCTCCGGGCGAAGTGAGCGAGAAACAACTGAAAGAGCTGGGGATTAGGGTTGTTGTGAAACAGGCGAAGAACTAACAAAGGCAAGAGTGAAGAGTTAAGAGTGAAAAGTGAAGATAAGGAGCGCTTCGCGCGGATATTGAGTAAAAGTCTTTGCCGTATCTCCACTCTCCACTTTTCACTCTTAACTCTGTAGTTAAAAAATATGGCTACAAAAAAAATATATTTGAAAAACTCTGAAGAAGCTTTGGCTCTTCTCGGCAGGCAGGACGAAAATATAAGGAATATTGAAAACTTATACGGAGTCCAGATATTTGCGCGTCAGGACGCCGGAAACGGGACGTTTACCCTTTCCGTGCGCGGAAGCGGCACCAAAGTCGACAAAGCCGTAAGGGATATCGAGCTTTTGCGCGATAACTTCAGAGGAAAAAATGATATTGTTTCCGCTTATATTCCTAAATCCGAAAATGATTCGGGCGATTATTTATATACTTCGTACAGCGGAAGGATTATTACCCCGCGTTCGATAAATCAAAAAAGATACATAGATTCGATATTTCAAAAGGATATGGTTTTTGCCGTAGGCCCGGCCGGAACAGGCAAAACTTTTCTTGCAGTCGCATGCGCGCTTAAAATGCTCAGAAGCGGCAACATTTCTAAAATAGTAATAACGCGCCCCGTGGTTGAAGCAGGGGAAAAATTAGGGTTTCTTCCCGGTGATTTGTACGAAAAGATAAATCCGTATCTGAGGCCTTTATACGACGCTTTTTATTATATGCTCGGAGCCGACAGGTTCAAAGCGTTGAAAGACGACGAGACGATTGAAATAGTGCCGCTCGCGTACATGAGAGGCAGAACCATAGAAAAAGCTTTTATAATTTTAGACGAAGCGCAGAATACGACTGCGGAACAAATGAAAATGTTCCTTACAAGAATGGGCATCGGCAGCAAAATTGTGGTTTCCGGCGACAGAACTCAGATAGATATCGCTTCTCCGAAAAACTCCGGCCTTTTGTCTGCGGAAAAGTTATTAAAAGATATCGAAGATTTGGATTTTGTGTATTTTGATAAAAACGATATAGTCAGGCACAAGCTTGTAAAACAGATAGTAAGAGCATATGAAGGAAAAAATGAACAATAAAACTAATACGGGATTAATCGAAAAAGTCAGGCTTGCGATAAGAAAGTTTCTTATCGCAACGGCAAGAAAGCTTGCCGCCGAAAAGCCGAAAGGTCCGGCAATAAGAAACGCCAGGAATCTTCTTGTAAAGGAGATAAGAATACCGAGAGCTCTTTCGGCGTCAATAACGGTAATAATAATTTCGCTTATGTTTTCAATGCAGTTCGGGTTCGGATACAGAACGGTTATTGCCGTTTTTCTGTTTGTCGCCGGCGCCGCGGCTTTTTTCGTGATGCGCACGAAAGATAAAGAAAAAGATATTTTGGCGGACAGCGACGCCGTAGTTTTGATATGTCTGCTTTTTGTAATATCGCTTTTTCTTTTGCAGATTTCAAACGAATTTATTAATGCGATGGTTTTTCCGGCGTCGGCGTTTGCCGTCATGTCGGCTATGCTTCTGTCGGAAAGAATCGGGATTGTCTATACGATAATACTAGGTTTGTTTGCCGCATTTATAGGCAATATGCGTTTTGATATATCTTTAATCATGTTTTGCGGTTCTTTCGCGGGAATAAGCGGTATCGGCAAGGTCAGGAAAAGGGCTGATTTCGCGGCCGTGTTCATAAGAGTGGCGGCGGTTAATATTCTGGTCATATCAATGTTTTTTCTTTTACACGGTTATGAAATACATGCTTACCAGCAAAATATTTTTTACGGAATCTTAAACGCCGCTTTTGCTTTAATACTTACTTTGGTAATGATGCCTTTTTTTGAAACATTTTTTTCAAGAACGACAAGCATTAAACTGATTGAGCTTGCCGATTTTAATAATCCGCTTCTTAAAAAGCTTATGCTTGAAGCTCCCGGCACGTATCATCATTCTTTGATGACCGCTTCCTTAGCGGAACAGGCGGCCGAATCTATCGGAGCGAACTCGCTTTTGGCAAGGGTCAGCTCGTATTTTCACGATATAGGAAAAATAAAAGGTCCCGAATATTTTATAGAAAACCAGAGCTCTGGAGGCGCTAATCCTCACGAAGCGCTTACGCCGGCGATGTCAAGCCTGATTTTGGTATCGCATGTAAAAGACGGCGTTGCTTTGGCAAAGAAATATAATATGGACAAAGCCATATTAGATAATATTGAGCAGCATCACGGAACGACTACTATGCATTTCTTTTATCATAAAGCTTTGGAATCAAAAAAAGATATAGATATGGAGAATTTCAGGTATCCGGGACCAAAACCGCAGACAAAAGAAGCGGCAATTCTTATGATAGCCGATTCATCCGAAGCTGCGTGCAGGGCGATTGACGATCCGACGGCCGTAAGAATAAGGGAAACTGTTGAAAGAATAATAAATAATAAATTTACGGACGGGCAGTTTTCCGAATGCCCCATAACGCTGAGAGATTTGCAGATTATAGGCGACAGCGTGATTTCGTCGCTTATAGGAATATATCATGCGAGGATTGAATACAAAGAAAAAGACAATTAATAATTAACAGTTAACAATGAACAATGTAGGAGCGCGCAATGCGCGCGGATAAATATTGCGGCTGTGCCGCTCAATAATTGTTAATTATTATTTGTTAATTGTTAATTGAACTATGAAAACCATAAACTTTATTAAATTTCCTAAATCTCATGAGCCTCTTTTGAAAAAGGCCGTTTTGCTTACTTTGAAATCCGAAAAAATAAAAAAGTATCAGATTAATTTCATAATGGTAAGCGACGCCGAAATAAAAAAACTTAACATAAAATACAGAAAAACCCGCAGAATTACGGATGTTATATCTTTTCTTGTGGCGCCTGAAATGTTTATCGGGGATATTTATATTTCGGAAGGACGCTCAAAAAAACAAGCAAAAAGATACGGAAATACCTGGCGGCAGGAACTTGCTTATCTGGCCATTCACGGGACGCTTCATCTTTGCGGATATACGGATTACGATCCGGAAAACAAAACTAAAATGTTTTCCAAACAGGATAAAATTTTTAAATGTTTATTTTAATTGCTTTTATCTTTCTTTTATGTTTTATCACGGTTGCCGCGTGGACGTCGGCCGCGGAAATCGGAGTTACCAGCCTTTCTAAATACAGGGTAAAAAAACTTATAGCGCAAAACCCAAAACTTTCCACAACATTGACCGACTGGCTTGAGCATCCTTATTATCTCATTACCGCTTTGCTTACGGCAAGCGTTATTGCCGATATAACCATAAGCTTTTTGTCGACCTATATTATGACCGAAGTTTTTAATATGTTTAACAGACACACCGTTGAGTTTGTCGCATGGGCGCTTACGTCTTTTATAGTTATTATTATAGGGGAAATCACTCCGAAATTTTATGCAAGGTCAAATTCGGAAAGAGTAACGGCTTTTTCCGTTCCTATTTTGAATAAAATGGAAAAAATAATGAGACCGTTTTTGTATCCTATTATAAAGCTCACGGAATTTTTGTCTCCTAAAACGTCTGAAATGTTTTCATCGGAATTGAGCAAAGAAGAGGTGGAAAGCCTTCTTTCCGAGGGAGATCATGCGGGCGCTATAGATAAAGATACCAGCAGCATGCTGGAACGCACGTTAAAATTCGGCGATTTGTCGGTGAAAAGAATAATGACTCCTTTTAACGCGATAGATTCGCTTGACATTACGCTTGACGAAGAAGTGTTCCTTGATTTGGCTGTTGAAACTTCAAGAAGCCGCATTCCCGTGTACGCAAGCAAAAAAGACAATATAATCGGATACATACACATAAAAGATATTCTTTGGGCATGGCAGGAAAATAAAGGGCATTTTGTCCGCTCTTTGGTTAAGCCTCCGTATTTCGTGAGCGAGAATAAAAAAATCAATGATTTGCTTAAAGAGTTTCAGCGCGGTAAAACGCATATGGCTTTTGTCAAAGACGCAAATGACAATATAACCGGAATGGTGACGCTGGAAGATATTATCGAAGAAGTCGTAGGCGAAATTTTAGACGAATACGAGTTTGAAGAATGATAACAATAATAATTTTAAAGATCATTTTATTTGTTTTGCTTTTATCGATGCTGGCTTTTTTCAACGGCGCCGAGACGGCGATTACAAGCCTCTCAAACGCTTATCTCAGGCGGGTGAAAGAAAAGCAGGCAAAAAATTACGCCTATATAACTTTTTGGGAAAATCATTCCGATGAAATAATGACGACGATGATGATAGGCATGAATCTTTCTATCGTCGGCATGGGCGTCGTATCGTCGTCTTTGGCTTTTGATGTCGCCGAAAAATTAGAAGTGCAAAGCAAGTATCCGGCTTTTATTTTTACAACGATTTCAATAGTCGCCGCTTTAGTCGCAGGAAGCATATTTCCTAAAACTTTCGCCAGATATAACGCCGAAAAAATAGGGATTGCGGTTCTTCCCGCGGTGATCAGGATAAGCAAGATGTTAAAGATCGCAAATACTTTTTTTTCCGGGATATCTAACCGTATTTTAAATATCTTTTTAAAAAAGAAGGAAACGCAGCAGGTTAAAGCTGACGAAATAGATTTTCTTCTTTCAAACGAAAATACTTCTCCGCTGCCGGACGATTCAAGAGAGCTTGTCAGCAATATAATGGATTTTAAAGACCGCAGGGTATCTCAGGTTATGGTGCCAAGATCTGAAATTTTTGCCGTAAATATCAAAGACGGCAAAGAAGCTATTATAAAAAAGATAATCGACACCGAATTTTCGCGGGTTCCGGTTTACAGGGAAAATTTGAATAATATAATAGGAGTTATATACAGTAAAGATTTGGCAATCGCGTGGAGAAGTTCCGATGTCATAGCGGTAGAAGATTTGATAAGACCGGTGCATTATGTTCCCGAGAATGCCAAAGTGAGCAAGATATTAAAAGAGTTCAGAACCGGACATCATCATATAGCCATAGTCGTTGACGAGTTCGGCTCTACGATAGGCGTTGCTTCCATAGAAGACCTTATAGAAGAGATTGTCGGCGAAGTTTGGGACGAATACGATGAATCGGATATGAATGAAAAAACAGTCGTTACTTTACGAGACGGTTCATATCTTGTGCAGGCTTCCGAAGCAATATCAGATTTTAACGATAAACTGAACTTGAATATTCCGGACGAAGATTATACTACCGTAAACGGATGGGTCTTAGAAATTTTCGGGCGAATCCCTAAGAACGGCGAGAAGATTAAATGGCGGAATCTGGAAATAGAAATTCAGGATGCCGATGAGAAAAAAGTGAACAGAATTATTTTACGGCAATTAACAATGAATAATTAATAATGAATAATTATTGTGTTTTCGCTTTGCGAAAACCTGTTAATAGGTTTCGGCTTTGCCGAAACTCCGACATTGTTAATTATTAATTATTAATTGTTAATTGGAGTTTAAGTTGTACTATACAATTAAAGGTCTTGTATTAAACAGTAATATCCATTCGGAGTCCGACAAAGTTATAACCGCTTATACATATGAGTGGGGGAAAATCCATGCTGTTGTCCCAAGCGCGAAAAAAATTGCGGCAAAGCTTGCAGCGGCTACGGAACCTCTTACTGAAAGCGAGTTTATGTTTTTCCAAAGCCATCCTTCGATGCGTCCTAAAATTACCGGAGCAAATATAATAAATAATAATACGGCGGTAAAAGCGGATTTTAAAAGGAATCTTTACGCACTGTATGCTGCCGAAATAAGCGATAAATTTGCGCCTTTCAATATGGAGAATGCCGAGAAATATGAGCTGATCGTAAGAGTCTGGCAGCTGCTTGGAAACTGCAGTTCTCCCCAAAGAGTGCTTACGGCTTTTGTTTTAAGATTTCTTAAACTTTCCGGATACGGATTTACAGATTATATAAAACACAATAATTCTTTTATAGATAAAGAAATCGAAAGCGGAATCAGAAAATTTTCAAACTGTTCGGGATATGAGGCCGACAATATATGCGAATTTGATGACGCCAAAATATGGAATTACGTTGAAAGCTATCTGGCAAATTATATAAAGAAACCGTCTGTCGGCGTATTTATGAAGAAAATTAATCTTTAATTTTGTAAAATACGTTAAAGGCAGAAGTTGGGAAGCGGGGAAGCTGAGAAGTTGAGCAACGGCAAGGACTTTAACGACCACAGCTCCTCTCAGCTTCTCAGCTGCCTAGCCCTCTAAGCTTCTAAATCGGAGATTTTATGAATTTTCAAGACACTATTATGGCATTACACAAATTTTGGGCCAAGCAGGGCTGCCTTATTTGGCAGCCTTATGATTTGGAAAAAGGCGCGGGAACTTTTAATCCGGCGACATTTTTGAGAGCGCTCGGGCCTAAACCGTGGAACGTGGCTTATGTCGAGCCTTCAAGAAGGCCGACCGACGGAAGATACGGCGAAAATCCTAACAGGCTGCAGCATTATTATCAGTATCAGGTTATTATGAAGCCTGCTCCGAAAGATATACAGCAAATATATCTTGAGAGTTTAAAAGCCATAGGTCTTGACCATAAAAAGCACGATATAAGATTCGTTGAAGATGACTGGGAATCTCCTACGCTTGGCGCGTGGGGACTCGGATGGGAAGTGTGGATTGACGGAATGGAAGCCACCCAGTTTACGTATTTTCAGCAGGTCGGAGGTATAAATCTTAATCCGATTTCCGTTGAAATAACATACGGCATTGAAAGGCTTGCCATGTATGTGCAAAAGAAAAACAGCGTTTATGATTTACAGTGGACGGATGACGTAACTTACGGCGATGTTCACCTTGAAGACGAAAAACAATGGTCGTTTTATAATTTTGAAACGGCCGATACCGAAATGCTTAAAAGACATTTTACCGACTGGGAAAAGGAAGCCAAAAGGTTGTCGGAAATGAATCTTCCTTTGCCGGCATATGACGCTGTTATGAAATGCTCTCACTTGTTTAACCTTTTAGACGCCAGAGGAGCGATATCCGTTTCCGAAAGAGTCGGATATGTTTTAAGAGTGCGTACGCTTGCGAAAGCCGTAGCCGAAGAATATTTGAAGATGGTTGAAAATGAAGGAGCAAAAAATGACAAATAAAATTAATACGGTAAACGCATTGCTTGAAATCGGAACTGAAGAAATACCGGCGTCTTATATTGAGCCGGCATTAAAACAGATAGAAGAATTTACCGCGAAAGCTTTTATTGAGTCGGGTTTAAAATATTCTTCGTTTAAAACTTACGCTACTCCGAGAAGGCTTGTTTTGATAGTTGAAGAGCTTGCCGATAAAAGTGAAGACAGATCCGAAGAAGTAATGGGGCCTTCTCTTAAAGCCGCGAAAGACGCAGACGGAAATTTTACGCAGGCCGCAATAGGTTTTGCCGCGAGAAACGGCGTTAAGCCCGAAAAACTTATCACAAAAACTACCGAAAAAGGCGAATATCTTTGTTTTATAAAAAAAACAAAAGGCGAAAAAACCGAAAAACTGCTTTCGTCAATATTCCACGAGATAATAAAAAATATTTCTTTTCCTAAAACTATGGTTTGGGAAGAAAGCATGTTCAGATTCGCGCGGCCTGTAAGAAATATAATAGCTTTGTACGGCAAAAAAATAATTAAATTTCAGATTGCCGACGTGAAATCTTCAAACTGGACAATAGGGCTTCACACTTACGATAATAAAAAAATAATTATAGACGCTCCGGAAAATTACATTACGAAGATGAAAAACAAATCCGTTATCGTTGACAGGGCAGAAAGAAGGGAAACTATAAAAAAATCCATTGAAGACGTCGTCAAAAGCGTCGGCAATGTTATTTGGGATGAAGCTCTTATAGACGAAGTGAATTATCTTGTTGAATATCCCGTGGCTGTTTTGTGTGCTTTTGACAAAAAATACCTTGACCTTCCGGCCGAAGTATTGACCGTTTGCATGAAAAAAAGCCAGAAATGTTTTGCCGTTAATGATAAAAACGGAAAATTTTCAAACTATTTTATAGGCATTAAAAACGGTGTTTCAAAATATCAGGAAGTGGCAAGAGAAGGATATGAAAAAGTTGTTGCCGCAAGACTTGCCGACGCCGAGTTTTTCTATCATAATGATTTAAAGAAGGGGCTGGAAGCAAATATTGAAAAACTGAAAGGCGTTGTTTTTCATAAAGAAATAGGAACCGTTTATGAAAAAGTTGAAAGAGTCAAACAGATTGCGGCTTTTTTCAATAAAGAATTCGGCATGAATATAGACGAAAAGGCTTTGTTTAAAGCCATTGTGCTGGCAAAAGCGGATTTGGTCAGTGAAATGGTTTTTGAATATCCCGAACTTCAGGGAGTTATGGGAAAAATTTATGCCCAAAAATTAGGCGAAAGCGCGGATGTTGCCTTGGCGGTTGAACAGCACTACTGGCCTTTAAGCGCCGGAGGGAAACTGCCTGAAAACAGAATAGCGTTTTTAATATCGCTTGCAGACAAAATAGATACTCTTGCCGCGAACTTTTCTATCGGTCTTGAGCCTTCGGGTTCTGCGGATCCTTACGGTTTGAGAAGAGCGGGAATAGGGTTTATAAGAATGATAACCGAAAACCTTCCCAAACAGGATTTGGCGCACGCTTTAGATAAAGCTTTTGATAATCTGCCTTCAAGCGTAAAGAATAATCCGAAATTCCAGCAGGCAAGAGAAAAGCTTTCGGCATTTTTTTGGCAGAGAGTGGAAAGTATTTTGGAGGCCGAAGGATATGCCGCGGATGAAGTAAAAGCTGTTGTAAATGCGTCCAAAGGCGGAAGAGTAAAGGCTTTGGGAACGCTTCAGCCCAGGCTTGACGCTTTAAGGGGCGCAAGGCAGAAAGGCGATTTTGCGGCAATAGCCGAAGCTTTTAAAAGAATAAACAATATTATCAATCAGGCAAAAAAACAAAATATTACTATACCTGAAAGCGTTGACGAACAGCTTTTTGCCGATGAAGCCGAGAAGAGTCTTTATTCTGCCGCTCAAAAGACGAATGCGGGATCACAGGAATATATTTCAAAAGGCGAATATGACAAAGTTTTTGATAAAGTGCTTGAAATAAAACCTGTTATCGATAATTTCTTTGAAAAAGTTATGGTTATGGATAAAGACGAAAACGTAAAGAAAAACAGATTTGCGCTGTTAAATTCGGTTAAAAATATATTCTCTTCATTCATAGATTTTTCGGCTCTGCAGTAAAGGCAATTACGAATTACGAATGACGAATTGGGCTTTTTAAAATCCATCTCTTTGTCATTGCGGGCTTGACCCGCAATCTATGATTTGCGACGAGATTGCGGCTCGGAGGCCGCAATGACGACACGGAAAAGAGATCATCTTAGTAATTCGGTTTTTTTAAGGATATGACTTTATGCATGTTAAAAAAAAATGCTTGCTGATACTCCCTCGTAAGATATTTCCTTATGTCGGAGGGTATCCTCAGAAAAATAAAAAACTTATAGAAATTCTTAATAAACATTATGACTTAAGCGTTGTGATTATATCGAACAGTAAAATAACCTCGGAAGAGAAAGATTTTTTTAATAATAATACCGCTGAATTTTATTATTTTACGATTTCCAAATTAAAATATTTGTGTAAAGCGTTTTTGTCGGTTTTTTCAAGAGAATCCGTTCATGTGGCGTATTTTTATTTTGATGAAGTCAGCAGTATTATTGACAAAATACTTCCGCAGCAGGATATTGCCGTGGGCGTTTATGTGCGGACAATGAAATATCTTCAAAATGCGCCGGATAACTGCAAAGTAATATTTGATATGACGGACTCAATCGGACTTAATTATAAAAATTCGCAAAAACTTGTAAGTTCTCTTTTTTGGCGGCTATTTTATATGTTTGAATCCGGAAAATTGTTGCGGCATGAAAAATATTGGGTAGAGCGCGCAGATGTTACATTGCTTTTTAACAGGGATGAGCGTGATTATTGGCAAAAGTACGGAAATGCGCGTTTAGTACCGCACGGAGTTAATGAAAAATTGTTAACTTACAATACTTACTCAGAAAAATATGATAAATCGGTTGTTTTTCTGGGAAAGATGGATTATCAGCCGAATATTGACGCGGTTAAATGGTATGTCAAAAATATTCACGGCAAAATAGGCTCTAAAATACCGTTTATTATAGCCGGAGCATGTCCTACTCATGAAATTTTTAAATTAGCGGAAAATAATTCAAATATCACTGTTACGGGTTTTGTTGAAGACCCTTTTGTGATTTTAAAGTCCGCAATGGCCGTAGTTGCCCCGATGCAGACAGGCTCGGGTATTCAGAATAAAGTTTTAGAAGCTATGGCGCTCGGCTCAATCAATGTGATTACTCCTTTGGCTGCCAAAGCGATTGTCGGCGCGGAGGATGGAAAAGATTTTCTAATAGCCGGTAACGCTCAAGAGTTTTGTGAAAAAATTACCGATATAGCTGATAATCCCGGCAAATACGGTAAGATTAAAACATCTTCACGCGAATTTATTGCAAAAAATTACACTTGGCAAAACTATGAGCATGTGTATATAAGCGAAATAGAAAGGACTACTCGTAATGCAAAACATTAAATTTGACTGTCGGTTTTTTAGAGGAAACATTCCTTGCAAACCCAATAAACAAAGCGGAGCGCAATGCGGCAGTTGTAAGGAATTTACGCCCGTTGAAAAACGTATTTTAATTATAAAATTAGGAGCGATAGGCGATGTTATACGCACAACGCCGCTTGCCGTTTATTTCCGCAATAAATATCCGAATTGTAATATAACATGGGTAACGCATTTTCCGGAAATTTTGCCAAAAGACGGCATAGACGAAATAATGCATTTTGATTTTGTTTCCGTTTACGCAATATTGCACCGCAAATTTGAAATTGCCGTTAACCTTGATAAAGAAGTTGAAGCATGCGCGCTTCTTTCCGATGTATCTGCGGATGAAAAGTACGGCTATATCTGGGATACAAAACATGATCATATTGCCGCCGCTACTCCAGCTGCGGAACATAAATTGCTTACCGGTTTTTTTGACCGGCTGTCAAAAGATAACACAAAGCACTATGCGGAAGAAATTTTTGAAATTTGCCATCTTAAATTTAATGACGAGCCGTATTTGATTAATTATGATAAAGAATTGGCGAAAAAATTTGATTTTGTTAAGCAAAAGGAGGCGGGCGGCAAAAAAATAATCGGTTTAAATACGGGCTGCAGTCCCCGTTGGAAAACGCGTCTATGGCCGCGTGAATATTGGGAAGAATTAGCGGTTTCGCTAATTAAAAATGATTGCTTTCCGATATTGCTTGGCGGCGAAGCAGAACACGAAATGAATTCTGAAATACAGAAAAACACCGGCGTTTTTTATCCGGGATATTTCTCTTTGCAGGAATTTATTGCGCTTATTTCGCTTTGTTCTGCAGTTGTTACGCAGGTCACCATGGCGCTGCATATTGCCACGGCTTTACGGAAACCAGTAGCTCTTATGAATAATATTTTCAATGCCAATGAATTTTATTTATATAAACGCGGCGTGATAGTAGAACCTTCCACAAAATGCGATTGTTATTACGGCTCCGTATGTAAAAGAGAACGTCCGTGCGTTCTCGACATAACTCCGAAAGAAATGTTGGAAGCCGTTATGAAAATTATATAAAACAGCTAGGGCGCGGCACATGCGTTTGGTCAAAACAAGCCCTAAGGATTGCGGATGAAAACTTACAGAAAAGAACTTATATTTAATGTTGACAAAAGAGTCGATTTTATAAATATCACCGATGAAGTCCAGAAAGCCGTGACCGAAAGCGGGGTAAAAGAAGGTCTTGTATTGGTTAACGCAATGCACATAACCGCGTCGGTATTTATCAATGACAATGAATCAGGACTTCATAATGACTATAAAAGATGGCTTGAAGAACTTGCGCCGCATGAGCCGATTTCTCTTTACCAGCACAACAGAACCGGAGAAGATAACGGAGACGCTCATTTAAAAAGGCAGATTATGGGCAGAGAAGCCGTTGTTGCCATAACTGACGGTGAACTTGATTTCGGACCGTGGGAACAAATATTCTACGGAGAATTCGACGGAATGAGAAGAAAAAGGGTTTTGATAAAGATTGTAGGCGAGTAATAGAAACCTTAATGAACAAATAAAAAAGTATTTCGGGAATGAAATTTCTGAATGCGAGAGAAATATAAATGCAAATACCTCCGCCTTATAAAGTTATTCATTGCGCGCCGCAAAAACCGTTTCTTAAAAACATAACCTTGTATAAATTAAGACCGGACAGATTCTTACGCAGCATACGCTACCGCCTGCAAAACATTGTTTTTGATAAGCAGAAAAATGTAAGTTTCGGCGAAGAATATCCCGATAAAACTTTTTATGTAATAAGAGAGAAAGTCGGAACAATTGACGGATTAGGCACTATTATGTGCAATGTTTCGGAACATATTGCTTACGCTAAAGAAAAAGGATATATTCCGGTAATTGAAGATAAAAAAATAGACAATTCGTGGGAAATCAAATACAGCCAATATTTCGAACAGCCTGAAGGATATGGAACAAAAGACATTTCCAAGGCTAAAAATGTAATATTATCGAAAAGAATGACTCCTTCCCGGGAATTTTCACTGCTCCCAGATATTTGCATAGCGCAAAATAAAGAAAGACTTGAATATTTTCGCGGAATTTTTAAACGTTATATTCATTTTAATAAAGAGACCGAGAATTATTTAAATGCTGATTTTAACAGGATTGTTTCCGGTAAAAAAAATATTTTAGGATGCCTTGTCAGAGGCACGGATTACACAATCAATAAGCCTTCCGGACACCATATACAGCCTGAAATAGAAGATGCGGCGGATAAAGCGGATAAAGTTATGCAAAGTTATAATTGTTCGTTCATATATCTTGCCACGGAAAGCGAAAAGGTTTACGAGCTGTTCAAACGCCGTTTTAATTCAAAACTTCTTGTCAACGGACAGAAAAGATATTCGGCCGGAGATACCGGTAAAAAATTCAGGTTTATTTCCGAAATATCATCCAGAAGGGTCAACGACAGATATTTGACTAATCTTGAGTATATGTCGTCAATAAATATTCTGTCAAAATGCGACTGCTTTGTCGGCGGGCTTACTAACGGAACTGCCGGAGCATATTTAATGAGCTGCGGATTTAAATACGACTATGTTTTTGATTTAGGCGTTTATCAATGATCCGTTCGACACCATATTTGACGTTTCGTCATTGTTTCCTTTATGAATAAAAACCAGATTATGATAAAAATGTATTGATATTATTTTTTTATCAAAATATGTTTTGTTGTAATCCGGCAGCAAAAATTCCGCATGGTTTAGACAATCCGTTAAACTTTTAAGAAAATTCATTGAGGTATTCGGATTGTTCAGATTTTTACTGTCGCCCCCGCAGTCTGGGAAATATGAGGTTTGTAAATCTTCTATCGCATATACTCCGCCGTCTTTTAACTTTGGGAACAGTAATTTAAAACTTGTAATAACATGTTCGTTTATATGACTTCCGTCATCTATAATAATGTCAAATTCTCCTGTTTCTTTTGTTACTTCGTCAAGAAAATCTTTATCGACCTGGCTTCCTTGAAATATTTTAATGCTACGTTCCTGTAATGCGGATTTATCGTAAATATCAATAGCAAAAATTTCCCCTAAAGGAAAATATTTTTTCCACATTCTTAAGGAATGCCCTCCGATATTCGGATCTTCATAACCTCCTACGCCAATCTCCAATAATTTGATTTTTTTTCGTCTGAATTTTTTAAAATGCGTCATATAATGCTGGGTATAACAATGCGAGCCTATTTTACCGGTTCCGCATAATTGCGCCAATTTATTGAGATTGCCGCTGAAAAATACGGATAAAATATTTGTTGCAAATATTCTCAACTTCATTCTTTGATATGCGGATAAGCGTTTCTTTAAATAATTTTTAATAAAATTCGTCATATACATTTCCCTTTTTTAAATTATTTATATTTAGATTTAATATTTTGAATTTTTAATAAGCTTTCTACTCCAGAAAGAGGTACTGGTTTATCAATAAGATATTAATTTTAATAGTTTTTAGCGCGTATTAGCCCTCGTCTGTAATATGGTTTTTTTAAATTTTTATCGTAAGAAAATATCATATACCCCTTCGAGAATTCGGCTGAAAAACCGTTTGAAATAAGAATTTCCTCAAGCTGTTTTGCATCATTTTCTTTATGATAGCTGCATAGCAATAGCCTTAGATCTTCTTTTCTTTTCAATATTTCTCCGGCTCCTGAAATCATTTCTATTTCGGCGCCGTCAATATCCGCTTTTATGAAATTTATGGATTTATTTTGAAAAAAATCATCTAATTTAACTTCATCTCCTTTCGTTCTATCCGATACGAATTTATTGACTATGATAATTTTTTCTTTCCACGGTTCAAATGTTTTTTGTAAAGCTTGTATCCAAGGCTTTTCACATTCAAATAGATAAGCAATTTTAGCTTTTTCTATATTTTCTAAAGCCCACATTCCTTCGGCTGTTCCTATATCAGCGATAATATCTCCAGACTTGACTGTATAATCAGAAGTTTCGTATCTGTGTGGAGAATATTCGTCTTGTTCCGTAATTAAACCATTATATACACAGGCGATTTGTTCTTTATTCAAATTTTTTGGAAAATATAATTTTTTATTTTTGTGATAAACATAATGCATATAGCACGATTGATCGAAATTAACACTTATATTAGAAGAATTGTATTTTTTTATCCATTCATACGGGAATGCTGAAAAATCATTTTTTTTGAAAAAATTTATTATTTCAATAATTTCCGTCGAGGGGGGGGGGTGGTTGATTCTTTATCTAACTGCAAAAAATATTGCAATATTTGTTCTTGCAGTTTTATTTGCTGTCTCCGGAGTATGCTTCTGTAAAATTTGAAAATAAATTCAGGCAGAATTATCTTAATAAAGTTTTTAATTGTTCTTTTTGTTGGCATAACAGCCTCTCTTTAAATAATTTTTAATAAAATTCGTCATATGCATTTTCCTTTTTTAAATTATTTGCATTTATTTTCTTGTTGTTCGGTCGCGCTGTAACCCCAAGTTTGTTTTTCGAGATATATTTTAACATTTTTTGTACAGTTTAAATAGTGTTTGCAGTGATGATCTCCTATAATCAAATTATCGGAAGAAGAATTTCTGAAAGTTTCGCTTTTATCCCACTCGTGCGTTTTATATAATTTTGAGTTTGCTCCGATAACGCCGATGTCAAATCCCCGGTTTAGTATAAATCTTGTAAGGCTGTTGTGTCCGCTTTCTATTTTACACGATTCATATTTGTTGCGCGGAAATCCATACTTATCGATATACTCTATGTATAATTGTCTGTCTATTAAGAAATTATTGGTGCGAATATGAAAATTAGGAAAAAAACAAGGTCTGAATATGGCGTCTTTAATTCTTGAAGCTTTTATTCTTAAGTTCACAGTTTCTTTGATTAACTGCAGTTCCGGCGCATTTTGTTTAGGATAGCGTTTGAATATTTTGTTAAAAATTTTCAAAAATATATTCGGAAATATGTTTTCCCACGAGCCTGCTGATCCGATAAGCTTGTAACTTTCATTGTTTATTGCGGCTTGCGCAAAAAAATTAAGCCAGCCGTTTTTCAGGATAATATTTCTTGAATTTATACAGAATATGTATTTGGACTTGCATTGCTTAGCCGCTCTGTAAAAAGCCGCGAATTCCATTCCGTCATCGGGTAACTCAATGGTTTTTGCGTTATTTTCTTTGGCAAGCTCAGTCAATTCTTTGTAGGCGGTCGGATTATGCTCATAACTTTTTGCGGCTATGAATAAATTGTGATTAAATCCGGCATTGTGTTTTTTATAACTGTCAAAAAATATTTTGGCATAAACGTTATATTCAGGTTTGCCGTATGCCAAATATATGACGTCGATAAAATCAAGATGGTTTGAGTTTTTTGTATCGTTCATATTCTTCAATAAGTATCCGTTTTCTGTTTTTGCACCGATTACTTAAAAATCCCAGGCTTAAAAAATTTATGAGTGAAAAAAATCTTAATCTTTCTTCATAATGTTTTTGCGGCGCATTTTTTCCGTATTCTTTTTCAAATAGAATAAATTTACTGTATGTCATAAGCCGTAATCTTTTTTCTTTTTTTTGTATGCCGCAGTCAAATGAACCGCCTTCCAGATGACGTACCTTTGCCTCGGGAACTACATAGAAATCATAACCGTTGCTAACCATTCTAAACGACAGCTCTTCATCTTCGCAGTATAGAAAAAAATCTTCGTCAAAATATCCGGCATTTTCAACTGCGTCTTTTCTCATTAAAATGGCGCAAAAACTTGACCATTGGGCCTTTGACGGTTTTTTTGAGAATACGTGATGCAGAAATTTTAATTTATGATATATATGATGAAAAACAAGATTATATAAAGCCGAAAAATTGTTTTTAAGAAAGATGCCTTTTGAATGCGTAAATTTTCCGTTAATATCGTAAATGTTAGGCGAGCATGCCCCGCACTTTGGGTTTGTTTCGATATAATCGAATAAAATCTTCATAACATTGTTTAATAACAGAGCATCGGTGTTTAATAAAAAAACATACTTCCCTGACGCTTGTTTTATTCCCATGTTATTTCCATGCCCGTAACCTAAATTTTCGGATTTTAATATAGTTATTTTGTCCCGGAAGAGTTTTTGAAATTCTTCAACAGAGCCGTCTGTAGAATTATTGTCAACGACAATAATTTCAAAACTTATATTTTTTGTTTGTTCAAATACGGAGTTTATTGCGTTTACAGTTAAATTTTTTGTGTTATAGTTGACTAATATGACGCTTATATCTATGGAATCCATTTAAATACCTGAAGTTAATTTATAATACCGGACACTATTTTAACAATTTTATGCTTGCATTGACAATATTAGATATTGAAACGGACTGTAAACAAAAAGGTTCTTTATAAGCGCAATCCTTTCCTTCAAATACGCGGCCGTAGAGGCATGGCGAACACTCTGTTTTAGAGTAAATAGATACATTGTTCGGAGACATCGGCATTGCGTAATTCGGAGAAACCTTGCCGAAAATGGTTATGGAATTTATCCTCTGGGTTGCCGCAATGTGGGCGATTCCCGTATCGACGGATATAAGCAAATCCATAGATCCCAGCAGTGATTTTAATTCCAAAAGAGAGGTTTTTCCGGATAAGTTCTTTATTTCTATATCTTTATCTTTCATCAATAATTTAGAGATTAAATTATCGCCGTATTCTGTTTGTTCTTTTCCTCCGACTATAAAGAAAGCGGCGGGCAGCGTTTTGGATATTTGAGCAATAATGCTTTCCGAATGCCGCGGGGGCAATATGAAATTTGAACCTTTAGCTCCTTGAAAACACAAGGCTATTTTTTTTGATTTGGACGTTTCGATAAGAGAATTTATCTTATCCGTCATGCTTGACGGCGTAATGACAGGCAAACCAATGTCCGTTATATTAAAAAAAGAACGGACTAAGGTTTGGTATATTTCGGAACAATGGATATTGTCTGCGTCTTGCGGTGTATCTATTTCTATGAGACGCCGTTTATTTATATATTTGTTTAAAATAATGCTTTCTATGCTTCTGTTATTGCAGCCGCAGCATTCATATTTAGGGAAAATAAATTTTTTCACGTTAAAAAATAAAGCTGCTTTAGTCAGAAAAGGTTCAGGCGAGAAAAGAAAACAGAAATCCGCTTTTTTAAATAAAAAATAAAAAGATGTTTTTAAAATGAAAAAAACTTTATAGAAATAACGGACAAGTTTTTTATAAGATCCCAAAAGAGACGAATTATAATATAAGTGATTGTCAAAAATGGGGTTGTTATTTATAAAATCCGATAAACTTTTCGGGGCAATAATTGTGATTTTTGATGCCGGATTTCTCTTTTTTATGATAGCTACGGCGGAAGTCGTCCATATAAAATCGCCTATGTGCGACCTTGCAAGTATTAAGAAATGTTTGTCATCGCTTTGTTTTTTCATTTTTTATTTTATTATATGGAATCGGACGTCATAGTCGGCATTTAATTTACGAAGCAAACGCGAGCAGCGTAATTTTAAAACATAAGGTATGCTGTACTTTGTACGATAAGGCAATACTGTATTTATGCGAAAATTATACGGCAATAAATGCCATATGCTTTTTAATGCGGAAATTAAAATTTTAATAACAGTGCCGTTGATATGAGAGATAGAAGGAATATTTGAATTTGACGCAATATTGAATTTTTTTGAGATTTTGCAGTATGATTCGTTTTGTTTATCTGCGTAATATCTGTTTGAGCGGTATGAAAATAATAAAACGTAATTGTTGTTTGCCAAAATATCTTCCCATAAATTATACGACGGTTTCTGTTCTATAGGATCTATAGATTCTATGCAGAAAACTTGCGGACGGTATTTTGTAAAATCAAGGCCTTCTAAAACGGAGCGTTCAAAGCCTTCAACGTCAATTTTACAAAAATTTATTTCTGTATTTTCGGTTATGCATTCATCTAAAATATCCGAAAGCCTTTCAACCGGAACAACTTCTTTTTTGCATGTTTTCTTGTCTTTATTTTTGTCAATTACGTCTTGCGCGCAGGTCGTCAATTCGCCGCTAACATAAAATTCCAGGTTATCTTTTTTATTTGACACTCCGATATTTAAATTTATATCTCTCGGTCTGTCATTTAGCAATAAGTCGAATTCTTCTTTTAAAGGCTCTATGTTTATCCCGCGCCAGCCGCTATCATAAAAATGTTTTGTAACGTTTTCCCTTATGGGATTATTTGCTCCCACATCGATATAAAATCCTTTTCCGATGTCGGACAAAATGACGGATAAAATTATATCTTCGAAATTATTCGGGCAATAGCTTATAAATTGCTTCATATATCCTCATTTATATCAACGTCTATGTTTATTATATATTGTCCGGCATATTCAAGCAATTTATGCGGATTAGAATTCGGAATATGTTCGTTTGCATGAAACTCCCCGCGCAAGTGTTTAATTCTTGATAAAATACTCACAGGAGCATTATATAAAATTTCATATTCGGCGCCTTCGCAATCCATTTTCAAAAGTTTGCAGTCTTTGATATTGTTTTCTAAAAAAATTTGTTCCAAAGTCAGGCTTTCGCTTATATTGGATTTTTTGTTTGTCATATTGGGAATTTCGAAAATATTAGACCCTCCGCTATTCTCCCGCATAAATGTCAAATTTACATTCCTTCCGTCTTTTGTAACGGCTTTATTTTCCAAATGTATTATACCGTCGGATATTTTGTTTAAGAGGATATTGGATTTAAAATTATCAAAGTTCTCTTTAACCGGCTCAAAAGCATAAATTTTTAAGAAAGGATATTTTTTTGTGAGAAATATTGAAACCATTCCTATATTGCCGCCTATATCTACAACTATATCTCCAGGCTTAAAATCAAGATTATCAAACTTATAACTTATATTGTTGTTTAATTCTTCCGCAATATTTTTTGCGGAAAACGAAGGAAAAGTATCATAGAAATGAAATTGAATGCCTTGAAGTTTAAAACTGTGTAAAGTTCTTTTTATATTGAATAATCTTCCTAATGATAATCTTATAAGATGTTTAATATAATTTTCAAACTTAATTATTTTCAAAATCGCTTGCTCTTTTTTTGAGCCTTTTTTAACTGTAAATCTCAATTTCAAGAACCCGAGTTTTCTGGTTTCCGTATTTTTCATATATTCTCCTGACTGTAATATTAAAAACGCTTGTTTGAATTATCGTATCAACATACTATTTCAAAACCTTATAAGTTTTTATAGGCAGAACCCAAAGAGAAGTTAAAACCAGCGATAAAATTAAACCTATTACTATACCTTCGGCTCCGTATATTTTAGCAAAATAATATTGTGAGACTATGTTTGTTATTATTTGGAAAGGCATAAAATACATGAAAATTCTTAAAACGTTTGCGCTTTGTAAGAAATATGAATAATTGGTGTATAATGTTCTCACGACAGCATATACGGTAAATAAAATAATAAATCCGGCGCCGGCTTTTATATTTGAATCCGGCGCTAATATTTTTATGAGAAAATCCGAAAATATAAAAATTGGAACAGCACATAAAACGACTATAATTATGCCGTAATAAGAGTATCTGCTAATCATTCCTTTTAGAACAGCATAATTTTTTTTGATAAACATTTCTCCTCGTACCGGCCACGCCGCTGTCAGCAAAGACTCATAAATAAATATGGGAAACAAGAAAAAACGCATAAATATTCCGTATCTGATGATTTCTTCGGCGGATAAAACCTGGGAAGCTATTATATAATCGGTTTGCGTATAAATAATTCCTAAAATTCCTAAAAGATAAAATTTGGACGCGCGCAGGCAAAGGTTTTTTATATTTGCGAAATCAAACTCAAAAATACGGCTAAAGAATTTTTTAAACGTTTTAAAAAATAGAAATAAAATAAATAAAAGCTGCGGTCCGGTAAAAATTAATAAAGCGGTTACTATGCTTGCTGACACGTTATAATGTTTGACGATTAAAATCAAAAGTAAAGATATGACAGCCGCTATTGCCGGAAAAATATTGGGAATATATCCTTTATGTTCTGCAAAATAAACGTTATAAACTATCCCGGCAAGAGCGGTTATCAATGAAATTATTCCGATAATGAAAACTACGGGTTCATCAAGCATTGGGAATTTTCTGAAAATCATATTTTGCGCCGGGGTTGACAGAAAAAGTATTAAAATAAAAAATAGAATAAAAAGCAGCGATATGCATTGTAAAGCCGAAAGCATGTACTTATCGTAATTTTCGTTTTTAGCGCGAGACTGCGATATAAAGTTTTGCAAAGAAGTGCCTATGTTAAACTGTGTTAAAAGAAACCATACGGTAAGCGAATAAGCTATTAGATAAACCGCGTATCTTTCTTCGCCCAAATAAGAAAGAAGCTCCCTGATGCTTACGATACTGACCAGCGAAACGATGACTTTGCTTGTCCATGCCGAGCCGGCCACTACCCAGTGCCTTGGAAATGATTTTAAAATGTTTTTAATTTTTTGCATTGTAAAATATAAATCACAATCCGTCGCAAATTATGAAATATTTTTTTCTATTTCTTTAATAATTATACTAAATAATAAAATTTTATCTTAGGATATTTACGGCGTAAATCTATAACTTTAATATATTGTCAATCGCCCGATCTAAAGAATATTGTATTTGATACCCGGCTTCCAGCGTTAGCCGTGTATTGTCTCCGACTATAACCGGAGGCTGGGTTGTCGGTTCATTTAAAATTTTAATTAAGTCTGGCCGGCCGAGTTTGTTTGCTATGGTCATTGCGTAATCCGCAAGTTTTATGCCTTTGCCGGTGCATATGTTTACTGTGCCTTTGACTTCACTGTCTAAAAGTTTTACAAAACCGCCTGCGATATCTTTTGAGTATATGTAATCTCTAATCAGGCCGCCGCTATTTATTATTACTTCCTTATTATTTTTTATACTTTTTATTATGTGGGCGGTAAGCCTTTTTTCGTTTTCGCCATGTCCGTATGCATAAAAAATTCTGCCCCAGCCGAAACTTATGCCGTTTTGGCCGCAATATAATTGCGCAATCTCTCTTAAATAATTTTTGCATTTGGCATATACTGTTTGCGGACGGGCTTCGTCCGTTTCTTTTAAAGGAGGATCTTTAAATGCGTATTCAAAGCATGTTCCCGAAAAAACAGCCCTCTTCCCGCCGTTTTCGGAGAAATATTTCAGCAGGTTGAGGCCTGCTTTTAAAAAGTCAAAATTTATATCGGATGTTAAATAATCTCCGGCAGTCGTCCATGCAAAATTCAGCAGGTATCGGGGTTTTACGTTTTCAAATACCTCTTTTATTTCGTTGATATTAAATAAATTGCAGTTTATTTTTTTTACTTCATTTTGACGCTGTTTTGCTTCCCAGATTTCCAACTTTTCAGCTTCTAAGCTGTCAATTGTTAAGGCGTAAACGTCAAAACCAGCCTGTTGAAGCGGTTCTATAGCTTCTTTGCCTATAAGTCCCGAAGCGCCTGCTAAGATTATTTTTTTAGAGTAATTCATAATTCTTATCTCTGGCATTCATTATTCTGTTTTTACATTCAGGCCATTTAACGCCTATTTTAGGATCGTTCCATCTTATGCCCGAGCAGTATTCAGGCATAAAATACTCTCCTGCCATATAATATAAAACCGTATTGTCTTCAAGCGTCTGAAAACCATGGGCACATTCGCCGGGGATATACAAAATTTTATTATTGTTTTCCGACAATATAAAAGACTGCCATTTTAAATAAGTCGGCGAATCTTTTCTTAAATCTACAATAACGTCAAAACAGGAGCCTTTTACACAGGAAACCATTTTGGTTTCCGGATACGGATTTTTCTGGCAGTGAAGTCCGCGTAAAACTCCGGATTTGTAATTTTTGGAAATATTGCATTGTTTAATATCAAAAGCTATGCCGTATTTTGACATTTCTTTTTTACAAAACTGCCTTGCAAAAGAACCTCTTTCGTCGGAGTGTTCTTCCATTTCTATTAAAAAAGCGCCTTTTATTGATAATTCCGTAAATTTCATAAGTAATTGTTTAGGGTGTGTGGACATATATATAATGCGCTTGTGTTTGGTCAAAAAAGGGCCAAATCCTAGGCGCGGGGACGAAGCAATAGCGGTGCCTATTGATAGGAGCCGCAACAACGGAGTTGGCTCTTTTTTGACCAAACCCTTCGGGCTGCGCCAGCTTTTTGGTAAATTTTAACTTTTTTATTCCTTAC
>WRJZ01000039.1 GCA_009778325.1 Candidatus Endomicrobium neocapritermitis
GGGGGAATAAATAAAATAGACGTAAGCCAGCTGGACAGAGGAAGAATAAGCGTAGAATTAGGCAAAGGTGAAATGAAAGGGAGCGAAACCGATGTCAAGGGGACGTAGTAGTTGACAGGGAAATTATTATGTCAATTGCTACGTCCCCTTGACAGAATTTATAATAGCATGGACAAAAGATGGAACGGCGGCAAGTTTGATTATTAATAATTATTTTCATGCCGTAATAGATTTTAAAAATAAAAACGCTTTTTGCAGAACGGCATTCCCGGGTAGAAACCCGAAATCAGATTGGTCTCAGGATGGACATGACTGGAACGAAGAAGAATATAAAAAAATTATGTCGCGAGGAACGTAAGGAGAACTACTATACAATGGACAATATTAAAGTTACCGCAATTAGGATAAGCCAGCCAATATGGTCTACGGGGTTTAACGACGCTTCATGGCTGTTTCCAAAAATAGAAAGAAAAATGAAAATCGCAATATTTGGCTTTAGCGTTCAAGAGGAAAATCCTTTGAGGCAAGCCGGAGAAAGTAAAGAGGACGATATAGGCAGAACGTCAAGGTCAGCCCCGTTGTACATTATGGAGAGATTGTTTGTAGAAACCGACATAGAGCCTGTTAATTTTGTTCTTTTGCTTGGCAATAAAGGTCCGGTTATAAGCGCTGTAAGAAACGAAGGAAAAGAGTTAACAAAAAATCTTGAAAACAAATATGAATACATTCTTACGGGAACTATAGAAAGAAATTGTTTAAATTTAAATACAACTGTTAAGATATTTCTTTACGAACAAAAAAGCGGCGAGGAAAATATACTCATAGAATACAATTCTGACAAAAGCGTTGAAGAAGCAGCTTTTAATGCGGCGACTCTGGCAATAGATAAACTAATTGAAATATTACATTGCAATAAATCCGCAGATTTGGCTAATTATTACGCAAGGCCTAAACTTTCTACAGCGCCGTATTATTTAAGCGGGTTGGGGCAGTTGTTGACGCAGACATTGATTCAAAATCAACTTGTCTCAAATGATATTTGGGGTGAAGAGAATATGCTTAATTGGTATATGAAGTTGTCAGATGACGATTCAAATAATAATTGCGCTAAATTGATGTATTTGAAAGGCATTATTGCTTCTATTGATTACGGAGGTAATGCATATGACGCTCATATAGGAAATTTAAAAGAGTATGTTGATATCTTTAAAAATATTAACTTAGACGATTTAATAGTAAAGCTTTCTCCTATTTTTTTTAAGAAATTAAACGATATAGATTTGTTTAATGAAATATGCGGTATTTTAAAAAATAAAGGAAGTATTGAGTATGTTGATTGGCTAAATAGAGTTAGTCAAGAAGAGTCTAAAAAGACAGATTCTGCCGGCAGTAGCGGTAAAAACATTGGCTTGGACATATTGTGTCAAGGGGACGTAGTAGTTGACAGGAAAATTATTATGTCAATTGCTACGTCCCTTTGACACAATTTTTGTTAAAACTGAAGGAGATATACATAAGATATTCAACGAGATAAAAAATTCTGTATCACGATATATAAACGAGTTAGGACATATAGATATTATGTCTTGCGAAGGACATTACAATGTTCTTGCAAAATATAAACCTGTATATATGAATTCGAGAAGCAGTTAATTAATCTTTTAATTAGTTTAGGTAAATAATGCCAAAGATTACCATGACATTGACGATATTAGCGTATATGACTCTTGTTACTGCCGTAAAAAAAGTTTTTATCAGCAAATACGCGGAACTTCTCTAATCTTTCCACATTTCACTATTTTTTCACAAATACACAACTAAAAATAACATATAATATAAATACATTTTATAAATTTATACAAAAATTGCTATGTTACCGCGCCAGCGTGACGTAGTAGTTGGCAGGAAAAGTTTGAGATATTTTTATGCCAGTTGCTACGTCCTCTTTGACAAAGCCAAGCATTTGGACAGTTTGGTTTTTGCAATAGCCGGAAAATAGAAAACTTTCAAAGGAGAAACTCGTGAAAAAATTAGTATTAGCCGCGCTTGCAGTTGCATTAATGGCAGGTTCTGTTTTTTCGGAAGGCAGAGAAATGAAGATTAAGCTTGGGTTGGAAACAATGGGTGCCGCAGGTTTTAATTATGACGGCAACAGGGGCATTGATATTGATTCAGATATTGGTCTCGGAATGGCGCTGGAGTTTTTATTTCCGGTTTCTAATATTGTAAAAATCGGTCCCGCAATCGGATACTCGTTTGCAAGGTATCTTAAATTAAGCGACTCAATGCAAGCAGTCACTAATATTAATAAGCAATCTCTTAGTTTTGTTCCTATTTATGCAACAATTGAAGTTAATCCTATTAAATCCGCTGCGGAAGTATTCTTGAAAGGCAATATAGGCGTTAATTACGGGACAGTAAGTGTAGAAGGGACAATACCTGCATTTGGACCATTCCCTGCCTACCCTTATAAAACTTCAGATTATCATCTTGGTTTTTATTATGGCCTCGGAGCGGGTTACAACTTTCCGTTCGGTCTTTTTCTGGATGCTCTATACAGTTGGAATATAATGTATGAAGTCGGCGGTTCTATAACCTACAGCAAACTTACTATAAGCGCGGGCTACAGATTCGGCATTTAATGCGGTACTGCATGGAAAACGGAAATTAACGATGAATTAAGTAAAGTCGGAAAGTTTGTTATATATGAATATTGTAAAAATATTGCCATTACCTTTGATTACCCTGAGCACACTTTAAGAGGATTTTTATGGTTCGTAAAATTTTAGTTTTATTATTCTTTTTTGCCATGTCTTGTAATGCGTATGCCGATATTGATTATATAAATATTAAAAAAATTACAAAAGACAAAGAACTGATTTCTTATTTTGAATATTTAAAAAAGAACCTGCCTTATTACGACCATTGGACAATGGGTTGGAATTATGACATTCCTAAAGAAGAAATTATATTGAAATTAAAATATATTTACAAAAAATTTTCCGAATCGGATAAAAACGAAGAATTATTTTTGCTTTTGGGGGATATCGCTCATTATCTTTATAATCTTGACGCAGGAGATGAAAACGACAATTATAACAAAATTACCGTTGATAATTACGATAAAGCGATAAAAATGACTCCGCAAGATTACAGAGGTTTTTGGTTTTTAGGAAAACACTGCTCTCAAATTCCGGGTGAATATCTGATAAAGGGAATTGATAACTTTAGAATTGCGGAAAATCTTAATAAAGATAAAAAACCGGCCAAATTTTGGATAGATTATGCATATAATGCAATTCTTGTTGCTATGCCTTCTCATTATTTTTATTCTTATGATAAAGCAAAAAATATTTCAAAAAATGTGAAAGAACCGTATGAGAGAGACAAAATAATAATTTCTTTAGACAAGGATAAAGAATACGATAACACGGATATCTGGCGAGTAAACAGAATGAACGGTAATACTTTTTTTACTTCAAGGCCGCTAGGCATGCGATTTATTTTGTCAGAGGAAGAAGGAGATGCATACGGGCTTCAAATATTTGACTACCGGAACAACAGCGGAGCTTTTTTAATTCATCCTGCGAGAATAAAAAATAAAGACGGCAAAGAAATCGGATATACGATTTTAGTTCTTGCAAAAGCCGTTGACGATAAAATAAACTTGCAGGATTTCACAGATAATGATTCATCAATTTCTAAAGCAAAAAATAAAAAGAAAATACATTTTTCCGAAAAATATGACAAAATTATATCATATGAGATAATTGATAAAGACCAATACGGCGATATAGGAGGAGCGCATTTATATTTTATAACTGTTGAAAGAGAATATCCCCAATATGCCGGATTAATTTTAGAAATTCCCAACATCCCTGATATGAACGGTGAAACAACTTCATATTTTCGTTTAAAACCGCAATCCGACAGATTCACGGGGAAAATTATATACACAATAATACTTGACACCTGTGAAGATATACACGATGAATCATTAACCGTATTCAAGGATTTTTTTGAAAACAAACTGGTTATTGAATAATTAAAGTTCGAAATTTACAGGATTGGTCAAGGGGACGTGATGTTGGCTGCAACTCAAATTATTTTTGGTCAACGCTCCCGTCTTTTTGACCATGACTTCATGTTAAACATCAATATGCGCGAGTGCGTGTTTTGCCAGATAAATATGATAAAATACAAACTAGTTGAAAATAAGAACGGAGGTGTATTATGTTTGGCTTAAAATTTGTGAAGTTTGAACCCGGTTTGTACATATTTCGTTACAAAAAAGGGAAAATAATTGCACAGGGAGAGTGTTTGTCTTTTTGGTATTATGCGCCCTCAAACTCTTTTGTAGCCATTCCCATCGGCAGCAGCGATTCGCCTTTTATGTTCAGAGAAACGACAGCGGATTTTCAGGAAATTACGATTCAGGGACAGATGACTTACCGTATAACCGAGCCTGAAAAAACCGCAAAAATGCTTAACTATTCCATCAACAGTTCTAATTTACGTTATATATCGGACGACCCTCAAAAACTTTCGGAACGTCTTATAAGCACGGTACTAGTGGCAACAAAAACAGCCGTAAAAACGCTTACCCTCAAAGAAGCCGTTACTTCATCGGACACGATAGCTCAAAAAATATATAAAGCCGTGGCAGCGGACAATATGGTAAAAGTTTTGGGAATCGAAATATTAAGCGTCGCAATAACCGCAATACGTCCGAATCCCGAAACGGCAAAAGCGCTTGAAGCTGAAACCCGCGAACAGATTCTGCGCGAATCCGACGAGGCCATATTTATACGCAGAAATTTCGCGGTTGAACAGGAACGTAAAATCAAAGAAAGCGAACTGAACACCGAAATAGCCGTTGAAACCAAAAACCGCGAAATACAGGAAAAAAAGATGGAGTCGGAAAAACTTGTTATGCACAAACGCATCGAGATGGAAGAAACGCATATGCAGTTTCAGATTTCACAGGAGGAAAAAAACAAATCTCTTGTAACTTTGAAAGTGCAGAATGAAAAAATGCAGTCTGACGCTAAAGCATACGCTGTCTCCGCTCTTATGAAAGCTTATACGCAGCTTGATCCAGAGGTACTTAAGGCTTTTGCGAATTCGCAAATGGATGCCGGAAGGCTTATAGCGACGGCATTCCAGGGAATATCCGAAAAAGCCGGAAAAATCGGCAATTTAAATATTACGCCGGATCTTCTAAGCGAAATAGTAAACTTAAAAAATAAAAACGCAAAGTAACGGCGGATTTATGGCAAAAAAATACGAAAACCGCATCGTTATTGTCACGCGGGAAACGCGCCTTCAAAAAGTTTTGACGGCGCAAAATACTGTTTCCCAGGCAAAATTTTATATAAGCAATCTGGGCGGAGATTTTAACGATTATAAGGAAGAGCACGACCGATATGACATTTCTATAAAAAATGTCAGAAACGAGCTTGAAAGTCTCGCTAATATACAGGTGATTGACCGGCAGTATCTTACAAACTTTATTTTTGATAAAAATGACGTTGTTGTTGCGGTCGGACAGGACGGACTCGTCGCAAATACCATAAAGTATCTTGACGAACAGCCCGTCATCGGCATAAATCCGGACTCTTCCAGATGGGACGGAATACTTCTGCCTTTTAAACCTGAAAACGTCCGCATTATTGTCGAGGAGACGATAAAAGGAAAACGTAAAACAGAATCCGTCAGCATGGCAAAAGCGCGTGTTCAAAACGGTCAGGAGCTTTATGCCGTTAACGATTTTTTTATAGGCCAGCGCACGCATACTTCCGCGCGTTACGTCTTGAAATACAACGGAATCAAAGAACCACAATCTTCAAGCGGAATAATAGTTTCAACAGGGCTCGGCTCAACCGGATGGATGAAAAGCGTAATCTCAGGAGCTAAAAGAATATCTTCTTCCGTTATAGGAAGTCCTTACGGTTCATCGCAGGAAAACGACGCTCTTGCGGCGGATTATGCCGAGACGCCCGAAATGACAGCGTCGATGAAAAAATTAACGGACACTGTTAAAAAAAGCGAAGATCTAAACATCATGCAAGCGCCGGCGCAGCGGCAAAAACAATCGTTTCAGGCATTTAATGAGAAGGCGGCCGTAAAAAAGAAAAAAGAGTACGGTATATCCGAACTGCACGGAGTCATAGGAAAGTGGGCAAGCAGAGACCTTGTCTTTGCCGTCAGGGAACCGTTTCCTAGCAAGACTACAGGAACAACGCTGGTTTTCGGTAAAATTGCCGAAAATGAAATTCTGAAAATCGAATCCCTGATGGGAGAAAACGGAGTAATTTTCAGCGACGGCATTGAAAACGATTTTATAGCGTTTAATTCGGGCACTGAAGCCGTTATTTCTTTAGCTGAAAAAAAAGGCAGAATTGTTATTTAGTTTAAAAAAACCTATCGAAATCGAGGGATTTAACGCAGCGCAGCGACTGACAGAAGAAGTAAAATGAAAAAATATTTAACAATTCTATTATCAATAATTTTTCTTCAAAGCCAAGCATTTGAACTGCTTGGTTTTTCTTTTTTTGCCATGTCAGGCAGCAATACAAACAAACCGCTAACTGGATTTTTTAGAAATTAAAAAATACTTTCCAATCAATTCCTAAGTCTCTATGACACCACGTTGCAATTGCAACGGACATATGTTTTTTGTTCTGCTATATTGCTGATATAAAAAAACTGCAACCATGCATGGTAAAGTTAAACGGAGGAATTAAATTATGTCAATGTTTTGTTTTCAGTGCGAGCAGACGGCTCAGGGGCAAGGATGCACAATGCAGCAGGGAGTATGCGGTAAAAAAGCGGAAACGGCAAATACGCAGGACGAGCTTACAAGCGCTCTTATTAAACTGGCAAATTCAGGCAATAAAAGCGAAGAGATTACCAATCTTTTAATTGACGGCTTATTTACAACCATTACAAATGTAAATTTTGATACGCCTTCAATAAAAAAACTTGCTGAAAAAGCCGAAAGCCTTGCGGGAGGTAAAGCCGATTTCAATATTTTGTCGGTATGGAACGGCAATGAAGATATAAGAAGTTTAAAATCTTTATTATTGTTTGGCTTAAAAGGAGTCGCGGCATACGCGCATCACGCCAAAACGCTCGGCTACAGCGATAAAGACGTAAACGATTTCTTTTATACCGCATTGCAGGCATTATCAAAAGATTTAAACGCGGACGCGCTTATACCGCTGGTTTTAAAAACAGGCGAAATCAACTTAAAATGTATGGAACTGCTTGACAGGGCAAATACGACAAAATACGGCAATCCCGAACCTGTAAAAGTATCAACAACAATAAAAAAAGGCCCCTTTATCGTTATTTCCGGGCATGACTTGCATGACCTTGAACTTTTGTTGGAGCAAACCAAAGGAAAAGGCATAAATATTTATACCCACAGCGAAATGCTTCCTCTTCATGCATATCCGAAATTTAAAGAATATTCTCATTTAAAAGGCAATTTCGGAACGGCCTGGCAGAACCAGCAAAAAGAATTTGATAATATTCCGGCTCCTGTTTTATTTACAACCAACTGCATAATGCCGGTTAAAGACAGCTATAAAGACAGAGTATTTACAACGTCGGTCGTTCAATATCCCGATATGGTTCATATCGGCGCAAATAAAGATTTTTCGCCGGTAATAAAAAAAGCGCTTGAATTGGGCGGCTATAAAGAAGATAAAAAGATGCCGGGAATTAACGGCGGCGAAATATTAACGACAGGTTTTGGGCATAACGCTGTTCTGTCTGTCGCGGATAAAGTTGTCGCTGCTGTTAAAAACGGCGGTTTAAAACATATTTTTCTGATAGGCGGCTGCGACGGAGCAAAACCGGGCAGGAATTACTATACGGACTTTGTAAAACAAACGCCTAAAGATACGTTAATATTAACGCTTGCCTGCGGCAAATACAGGTTTAATGATTTGGATTTAGGCGACATAGGCGGCATTCCGAGAATTCTTGATATGGGACAATGCAACGACGCATACAGCGCCATAAAAGTAGCGGTAGAATTATCAAAGGTATTTAATGTATCGGTTAACGAACTGCCTTTATCGCTGGTTCTTTCATGGTATGAACAAAAAGCAGTCGCGATTTTATTAACGCTTCTGCATTTGGGCATACAAAAAATTAAGATAGGCCCAAGCCTTCCGGCTTTTATATCGCCTAATGTATTAAATGTTTTGGTCGATAAATTTAAAATTAAACCTATTTCTACGCCGGAGGCTGATTTAAAAGAAATACTCGGATAGCTATTTAATACTGCAGCGAAAGAACTTTTTTAAAAAGCCGGTTAAAATGCAAGTTAACCGGCTTTTCTTTTTATATGGGTTTCTCTAAAAACCTTCTTTTTCTCAACGCCTGTCATTGCGAGCCCTGAAAGGGCGCGGCAATCCAGCGTCGTGAAAGTCTAGATTGCCACGTCACTTCGCTCCTCGCAATGACAGACTTATGAGGTTTTTAGAGAAACCCATATATAAATCTGTTTTATGAAAATTCAAAAAAGGGACAGATTTTTCAATATATTTTGACATTATCCGGCATTTTTTGTAAAATTTCTTTTAAAATATATTGAAAAGGAATGCTCATGTCTATTGTGAAAGAAGGCTATCCGTTTATTTTTATCCCGCTTGTGATCGGCTTGTTTCTGGTTGTTATAGGCTCCGGTAAAATTTTATTCGCAACGGGAATTTTATGTATTTTGGCGGCTTTGTTTTGCTGTTATTTTTTCAGAGATCCGGCCGTCGAAATTACGCAGGGCGAAGGTTTAATCCTTTCTCCGTGCAACGGAACCGTTCTTGAAGTAAGCGAAAATGAAAAAGAAAAAGTAGTCAGAGTGTTTTTATCGGTTTTAGACGTGCATTTGCAGCGGTCGCCAATAGACGGAAAAGTTACGAATGTCGAATACAAACCCGGAAAATTTTTGAAAGCTATGGAGCCGGAAGCTCATATAGTCAACGAACAAAATATAATAACCATTGAAAATGACAACGGCACATATTTGGTTAAACAGGTTGCGGGAATTCTCGCAAGAAGATGCGTTGCGTGGGTAAAAGCCGGAGACGTTTTAAAAACCGGAGATAAAATCGGCGTTATAAAATTCAGCTCGCAGGTTGATCTTCATATGCCGAAAAATGTTGATATAAAAGTTAAAAAAGACGATAAAGTTGTTTCCGGCGTGACAGTTTTTGCTACAATAAAATAGAGTGAAAAGTGGAGAGTGAAGATAAAGTGTTTTCGCTACGCGAAAACCTATTAATTAGATTTCGGTTTTGCCGAAATTCAATATCTCCACTCTTCACTTTCCACTCTCCACTCTGTCTTTTGAAAAAGGAACTCCAAATGAGAGACTTAAAGAAGGGAATTTATATTCTTCCGAGTTTATTTACATGCGGCAACATGGCTTGCGGTATTGTCTCCATGATATTTTCAATAAGAGGATATTTCACGTGGGCTGCATGGATGCTTATACTTGCGATTGTCTTCGATATGCTTGACGGAAGAGTCGCAAGAATGACAAAGACTACAAGCGAATTCGGCATTCAGCTGGATTCTTTAAGCGATTTGATTTCATTCGGCGTAGCTCCCGCAATAATGATGTACCAGCTTGTTTTAAACACTATGGGAAAACTCGGGATAGCAATCGCGGTATTATTTGTACTGTGCAGCGCGTTGAGGCTTGCGAAATTCAACGTACAGGCCAAACAGGGAGTTGTGCACAATTTTTTTATGGGGCTTCCGACTCCCGCTTCTGCCGGCCTTCTAATATCATTTGTTTTGAGCTATGAGCTTCTTTTGGCGGAGCCGGGGCAGGCTTTAAGCTTTAAAACAATACCGATACTTATGAAATCAATGCCGGTATTTTTTAAAAGTATGCCTATAGTAATGGTTATTTTATCATTGTTAATGGTGTCGAATATACCGTATTCTTCGTTTAAAAAGTTCAATTTTTCAAAGCCTAAAGTTTTCCAGATTTTGGTTTTGATTATATTGCTGATATTTTTAATCGTCGTATTTCCGCAAAACGTAATATTCATACTTTTTTCATTATACGCTCTTTCGGGCATTGTAATGTACATCGGAAGATACTGGAAAATTTTAAAAAGATTAGGGCGCGTTAACAAATCCTAAGCAAAAAAACGGAATAAAAATGTATAAAAACTTCATTATAACCTTATCAAAATCAAATATGCGACTTAGTCGTTAATTATTTATTTGTATAATAAAATACCAAAAAAATAATTAAAAGGATTTAATCATGGAAAAAAAAGATAAAGTTTTATTTTTTGATACAACATTAAGGGACGGAGAACAGTCTCCGGGCGCAAGCATGAATCTGAAAGAAAAACTGCTTGTCGCAAACCAATTGGCGGCTTTAGGAGTAGATATTATTGAGGCCGGATTTCCTATTTCAAGCCCGGGCGATTTTGAGGCGGTTAAAACGATTGCGAAGCAAATAAAAGGACCTGTTGTCGCGGGTCTTTGCAGGTCTTCGGAAAAAGATATAAAAGTCTGCTGGGATGCCGTAAAATACTCAAAAAAACCCAGAATACATATATTCTTGGCCACTTCCGATCTGCATATTGAAAAAAAACTCCAAAAAACAAGAGCGCAGGTTTTGGAGATGGCAATAAAAGCCGTTAAATACGGAAAAAGCCTTTGCCAGGACGTAGAGTTTTCCGCGGAAGACGCGGGGCGGTCCGATATGGATTATTTGTGCAAAGTTGTTGAAGCGGCGATAGACGCGGGCGCAAAAACCGTTAATATTCCTGATACCGTAGGCTACACAATGCCCGGCGAATTCGGAGCGAAAATTGCGGAAATAAAAAGAAGAGTCCCGAATATAAATAAGGCTGTTATAAGCGTTCACTGCCATAATGATTTGGGATTGGCGGTAGCAAACTCGTTGTCTGCAATTGAAAACGGCGCAAGACAGGTTGAATGCACCATAAACGGAATCGGCGAAAGAGCAGGAAACGCGTCGCTTGAAGAAATTGTAATGGCTTTGACCGTAAGACCTAGGTATTATAATGTCGGCCATTCCATAAATACGAAAGAAATATATAAAGCAAGCAAACTTGTTTCAAACCTGACGGGAATTGCCGTGCAGGTAAATAAAGCGGTTGTCGGCGCAAATGCTTTTGCCCACGAAGCGGGAATTCATCAGGACGGCGTGTTAAAAGACAGGGAAACTTATGAAATAATGAATCCTAAAGACGTAGGTATCCCTGAAAATTCGCTTGTTTTGGGAAAACATTCGGGCAGGCACGCGTTTTTTAAAAGAATTAAAGATTTGGGTTATAAACTCGATAATGAGACGCTCGAGCAGCTTTTTGAAAAATTCAAAATTTTAGCCGACAAAAAGAAAGTTATTTTTGACGATGACATAATCGCTCTTATTGACGAGGATTCTGCTTCGGGACAGGAAATGTTCTCGCTGGAATACGTCAGCGCCACATCCGGAACCGGCACAATACCTACGGCGACGGTAAGAATAAATAAAAACGAAAAACCGGAAAATCCCGGAAGCAAATCTTCAAAATCCGTCAGCGTGCAGGAAGCCGCATGCGGAACCGGTCCGGTTGACGCCGCGTACAAAGCCATAGATAAAATTACCGGAATGGATATGAAGCTTTCCGAATACTCTCTCAGGGCTGTTTCTTCCGGAGAAGACGCGCTTGGGGAAGTAAATATTAAAGCCGTTTATAGCGGCATGATTTATTCCGGCAAAGGCGCTTCAACGGATATTATTGAAGCCAGCGTAAAAGCATATATGCAGGCAATAAATAAAGCAAAAGCGTATAACAGCAAAAAAAATAAAAAGGGATGAATAGACGCGTGGATGCATAGATGCATGGCAACGGCAAAGACAAAACTACCATAGCTGCTCTACGCATCCGTGCATCCATATGCTTCTGAGCTTCTAAAAAAAGAGGGGATAATGACAAAAATTAAAAAAGTACTTTCCGTTGCTTTAGGATTTTTATTTTTTTGCTCGGCATCTTTGTTCGCGGCGGTAAAAGACGACCCTATTATGATAAAAGGCATAAGGCCGATGGGTATGGGAGGAGCTTTTACGGCTGTTGCCGATGATGAAAACGCTTTTTTCTATAATCCGGCCGGCATTGCCCAAAGGACAGGTTCACTGCTTCAGATATTTAATTTCAACGCTGCGGTAAACCAAAATACCGTTGATTTAGTCAGCGATTTAAGCGATGTTTTAAGCAATCTTAACTCGGACGGAGACGACTCCCAAAAAGTAGATGACTTGATAACAATAAAAGATTCATTATCAAATAGAGATATTGATTTTAACGTTTCTGTTTTTAATCCGGCTTTTATTTCAAGTCCGATTTCCGCGGGAGGCAAAGGCAATACCGTAAGTTTCGGTTTAGGTTTTTTTAACAATATAAACGTGGGGATTAGAGCCGGCATGATAGTTCCGAGGTTTGGGCTTGATATCCTGAGATTAGCCGTTGAGAACGTTTCCGACGAAAGAGAATACGTCAGCGCTATACCTGACGGTTTGTTAGAGATGGCCGATATTCTTCAGCCGGGAACAACTCCCGCACAGGTCAGGGACGCTATACAGGCAGGAGACAGCTGGGCAACCATATCAAGTAATTACCTGACAGCGAATTTTACAAACCTGATTGATAATATAAGCAATATAGCTACTAATCCGGCATTTATCGGAGACGGTGATAAATACGCGCAGATAGTAGAGCAGCTTCATAATTTCGTAAACGGCTTAAGCGGATACGCCGGCGCTCACGATTCATATTGGAGCATGGATGACACAAGCCTTAAAGCGACTGTAAACGCTTACGCCACGGCAACATTGGACGCTCCGTTTGCGTATAAAATCAAATCGCTCGAAGCTTTGAATATGCCGGGAGAGCTTTCTTTAGGCATGAATTTAAAATACATCCAAAGGGCAAAATTCACGCAAACCGTCAGAATAGGCAATTCGGAAATAGCGGAGTTATTAAACGGAAGCTCGATTGAAGACGTTATAGATATGAAAGCCGGCGCTTCTTCAGGGCAGGGTTACGGGCTTGATTTGGGAGCCATGTATTCTCTTACGCCGCGGTGGCATTTCGGTTTGCAGGTTTCCGACGTATTTACAAGAATAAATTATGACACGGGCCATTCTTTTAGTAAGAGGTTGTATCCGGACAGCGCTTTTGAGCATGAAGCTTACATTGCCACACAATTCAGCGTAGGAGCGTCTCATATTCCGCAGTCGATTTTAGGATGGAATACAAAAAACAGATTATTGCTTGCCGCCGACATAAGAGATATTTTCGGAAGCTATCAAAATTCTTTTAAAAATAAACTTCACGTCGGCGCCGAATACAGATTAGGCTGCCTCGCTCTAAGAACAGGTTTAAACAAACTGCGTCCCGCGGCAGGCGTGGGTCTTGAATTTAATTCGTTCCAACTGTCTTACGCTTATTACGGCGAAGAATCTTATCTTGCGAAAATGCTCGGAGAGCCTGATAAAACGGTTTATTATCATGAATTCCTGCTTGCCTTTAAAGTAGGCCACAATAAAGGAAGAAAAGTTTCTCAAGACAAAGAAACATCAAAAAAAGAGAATAAAATAACTTCCGCGGATGAAAACACAGTCCCTCCGGAGGAAAATCAGGCAATGCCGGCAGGCGAAAGCGAAAAAGCTTCGGAAGAAAATAATAATAACGGAGAATAAAAATAATGGGAAGCACAATTACGGAAAAAATACTTGCCGCTCACTGCGGAAAAAAAGTCGTAGAACCGGGCGAATTCATTGAGCCTAAAATTGACATAGCTTTATCAAACGACGTAACGGCTCCGCTCGCCATAAAAGAGTTTAGAAAAGCCGGCGTTAAAAAAGTTTTTGATAAAAATAAAATAGCTTTGGTAATGGACCACTTTACGCCTAACAAAGATATTTTAAGCGCCGAGCACGTAAAATTCGTAAGAGAGTTCGCAAAAGAACAAAAAATCAAACACTATTACGAAGGCGGAAACGTCGGCGTTGAACATGCTTTGCTTCCGGAAAAAGGGATAGTTGTTCCTGGAGACGTTGTAATCGGCGCGGATTCCCATACATGCACATACGGAGCTTTAGGAGCTTTTTCAACGGGAGTCGGATCAACGGACATAGCGGCGGCAATGGCAACGGGAAAAGTTTGGTTTAAAGTTCCTCAATCAATAAAGTTTATTTTAAACGGCAAACTCAATAAATGGGTAAGCGGAAAGGACATTATCCTTTATATAATAGGTCTCATAGGAGTCGACGGAGCGCTTTATCAGTCCATGGAATTTACCGGAGAAACATGCAAAAAACTCACAATGGCGGACAGGTTTACCATATCCAATATGGCGATTGAAGCCGGCGGAAAAAGCGGAATATTTACTCCCGATGAAATTACGGAAAAATATATCGCATCAAGAGCGCAGAGAAAATATAAATTTTATACCGGCGACAAGGATGCGAGATATCATAAAACATTAGAAATAGACTGCGGTAAAATTTATCCGCAGGTTTCTTTGCCGTTTTTGCCTTCTAATACAAAAGCAGCCAAAGACGTCAAAAGAACTTATATAGATCAGGTTGTAATCGGTTCATGCACTAACGGCCGCATAGAAGATTTAAGAGTCGCTGCGGCAATAATCAAAAAGGGGAAAAAAGTAAACCCTAACGTAAGAACTTTGATAATTCCGGCAACGCCCGAAGTTTATTCGCAGGCTTTAGCCGAAGGATTATTGAAAACATTTATGGACGCCGGCGCGATAGTTTCAGCCCCGACATGCGGGCCTTGCCTCGGCGGACATATGGGAATTTTAGCCGCAGGCGAAAGATGCGTTTCAACTACAAACAGAAACTTTGTCGGCAGAATGGGACACACGAAATCCGAAGTAATATTGGCCAACCCTGCCGTAGCAGCTGCAAGCGCGATAAAAGGATATATAGCAACGCCGGATGAAATATAAAAGACAGAGTGAGGAGTGGAGAGTAAAAAGTGGAGATATTGAATTTCGGCGAAGCCGAAATTTAATTAACAAGTTTTCGCAAAGCGAAAACACATTATCTTCACTCTCCACTCTTCAATCTTCACTCTATAGTTAAAAAGGGAGCAAATAAATGAGCGATATAATTTTGAAAGGAACAGTTCACAAGTACGGTTCAAACGTAAATACGGACGAAATAATACCGGCAAGATATTTAAACACTACGGATCCTGAAATACTTGCGAAGTATTGCATGGAAGATATAGATAAAGATTTCGTCAAAAGAGTAAAGAAAGGCGACATCATTGTTGCCGAAAATAATTTCGGATGCGGTTCTTCAAGAGAGCATGCGCCTATAGCTATTAAAGCCGCGGGCGTTTCGGCTGTTATAGCAAATTCTTTTGCAAGAATATTCTTCAGAAACGCAATTAATATCGGTCTTCCTATTTTGGAGTCTCCCGAAGCGGTTAAAGCAATTAAAAACGGAGATACGATAGAAATTAACCTTAACAAAGGCATAATAAAAAACTTAACAAAAAAAGAAGAGTATAAAGCCCAGCCGTTCCCGGAGTTTATGCAAAAAATAATTAAAGCCGGCGGGCTTTTGGGATATATAAAAAACAATTAACAATTAATAATGAATAAATAATAATTAATGGCAAAGACAAAACTACAATTACGAATGAAAGGCAAAGAATTTTTTAATTATAAGGGGAAAATATCATGTCAAAAATGTACAAAATTGCGCAGCTTCCCGGAGACGGAACAGGGCCTGAAGTGCTTAGAGAAGGAGTAAAAGCCGTTGAGGCCGCCGCTAAGAAAAACAATTTCAAAATCGAATGGACTCCGTATGATTTAGGCGGGGAAAGATATATGAAAACCGGAGAGATTCTCCCGGACAGCGTTGTTTCCGAATTTAAGCAGATGGACGCTATGTTCTTAGGCGCTATCGGACATCCTGACGTAAAACCCGGGATTTTGGAAAAAGGCATTCTTTTAAGGCTCCGTTTTGAGCTTGACCAATATATTAATCTGCGTCCAGTAAAACTTTATCCTAATGTCGAAACGCCTTTAAAAGATAAAGGCCCGGAACATATTGATATGGTCATAGTGCGCGAAAACACCGAAGGATTATACGTCGGCGCGGGCGGATTTTTGAGAAAAGATACGCCTAATGAAGTTGCCGTGCAGGAATCGATAAACACGAGGTTCGGCGTTGAAAGATGCATAAAATATTCTTTTGAGCTTACAAAAAAGAGAAATAAAAACAATAAACTTACGCTTTGCGGAAAAACAAATGTTCTGACTTTCGCTTCCGATTTATGGCAGAGAGCTTTTAACGATGTCTCAAAATCTTACGGGGAAGTTACTACGGATTATGTTAATGTCGACGCCGCGTGCATGTGGCTTATAAAAAACCCTGAATGGTTTGACGTTATAGTTACGGATAATCTTTTCGGAGACATTATAACCGACCTTGCGGCTATGATTCAGGGCGGCATGGGCGTTGCGGCAGGCGGAAATATTAATCCGAAAGGCGTTTCAATGTTCGAACCGATGGGCGGTTCCGCTCCTAAGTACACCGGTAAAAATATCATTAATCCTTTGGCCGCGATAAACGCTGGAGCAATGATGCTGGAAACGCTCGGCGAAACGCAGGCTGCAAAAGATATTGAAAATGCCGTCATTAAAGCGCTTGAATCGGGAAAAATAAAGAGTATGTCCGCGGGAAAAATGGGGCTTTCGACAACAGAAACGGGCGATTTGATAGCAAGCCTTATATAATGAATGAATTTACGGCAATTTAGCGTAATTATTATAACTTTATTTTTATTTACGCCGGCAGTCCCGGCGGCAAACAAATTGTATTTGGATTTTACTCTGCTGTCAAAACATATAGGCGTTACGGAAGAAGTTAACGAAATAAATCCCGGTATAGGATTATCTTATTTTACCAGCGAAAAATGCGAACTCCGCGGCGGCGGTTACTACAACTCTTACAAAAGACCGACTTTTTACCTGACCGCAAATTATATTCCGTTCAGCGCAGACTGGAAAGATTTCAACTTTAATTTCGGAATTGCCGGGGGAGTTGCCACGGGCTATAAAGACGGCGAGATTTTGATTTTCGGCGCCAGCCCGATATTTTACGGAATTATTCCCGTGATTGCGCCTAATCTCGGGATTTTGTTTAAGCCGGCAAGAACACGTATTGTATTTTTATTGCTCGGAAATGCTTTGGCCTTGCAAATTTCATATTTGATATAATATAGCCATAAAATAAATTACCGCGTTTTGCGCGGAAATAAGGAGCTGTCAGGAAAATGAAACGTTATAAAGTTGCTGTAGCAGGCGCCACGGGCGCGGTCGGGAATGAAATGATAAAAATGCTTGAAAGCAGAAAATTTCCTGTTGAAAGCATAAAATTTTTGGCTTCGGAGCGTTCCGTAGGCAAAAGACTTACCTTTAACGGAAAAGAAATAGCGGTTGAACTTTTAACAAAAGACGGCGGAAAAGGAATGGATATTGCTATTTTCAGCGCCGGCGCCGCCGTTTCAAAAGAATTCTCGCCTTCTTTTGCCGCTGACGGCTGCTTTGTCGTGGATAACTCAAGCGCGTTTAGGATGGAAAAAGAAATACCGTTAGTTGTGCCTGAAGTAAACGCTCATGAATTAAAAAAAGATAAAAAAATTATAGCAAATCCGAATTGCTCCACAATACAGATGGTCGTTGCGTTAAAACCTCTTCATGACGCCGTGAAAGTAAAAAGAGTAATAGTTTCAACGTACCAGTCAGTTTCCGGAGCAGGACAAAAAGGGATGGACGAACTTACCGCGCAGGCAAAAGCATGGGCGGAAGGCAAAGAAATTCCCGCGGCAAGCAAATTCCAGTACCAGATAGCGTTTAACCTTATCCCGCAGATAGACGTATTTACGGAAAACGGATATACTAAAGAAGAAATGAAGATGACAAATGAAACAAAGAAAATTATGTGCGATGATTCAATAGAAGTAAGCGCTACATGCGTAAGGGTTCCGGTTTTCCGCTCGCATTCCGAAAACGTATGGATTGAAACGGAAAAACCTTTGAGCGTCGCGCATGCAAAAGAACTGCTTTCAAAAGCCGACGGAATACAGCTTTTAGACGAGCCGGAAAGCAAAAAATATCCCATGCCTTTATTTGCCGAAGGAATGCAGACAACTTATGTCGGCAGAATCCGCCAGGATATTTCGACTAAAACCAACGGACTTACTTTTTGGGTTGTTTCGGACAATTTATTGAAAGGCGCGGCGTTAAACGCCGTTCAAATCGCCGAAGCGCTTATAAAAAACGGAATTGTATAAAAAAGTGTGGAGTTTGAAGTTTGGAGTGTGGAGTTATTGTGTTTCGGCTTTGCCGAAACCTATTTAAAAGTTTTTGCTTTGCAAAAACACATTAACTCCACTCTTCACACTCCACACTCCAAACTGCAGTTAAAGGGAGAAACAAATGGAAGCATTAAAGAAAATTATTGTTAATGCCGACGATTTTGGTTACAGAAAAGACATAAATAAAGGCATAATTTTTGCCCATAAAAACGGTATCGTAAAAAATACTTCTGTAATGACGGAAAGAGACGCTTTTGAAGACGCCGTTTCTCTTGCAAAGGAAAATCCATGTTTAAAAAACGGACTTCACATAGATTTGGATACTCTTGTCGATATAAACAGAGATGTTATAGGTATCGCGTCTGTTTCCAGTTTTAAAGTTGCAAAACCGGACAAACAGCAAATTCTGGACTCAATAAATATACAGCTTGATAAATTTTTAAATTCCGGATTAAAGCTGTCCCATTTGGACGGACATCATCATGCGCACATGCATCCGGAAATTTTTCCTTTGGTAGCCCAAAAAGCAAAAGAGCTGAACGTGCCGGTAAGATTTTTTGAATGGTTTTATGATGATTTTAATCTTGCGCAGCAAATGAAACAAATTTTACTTGATTTAAACGTTAAATTCTGCCCTCATTTTATAAACGGCTGGTATTGGGGTAATGTTGATGAAGATTTCCAGCTTGCGGAACTTATGACGCATCCAGGTTTTAACGAAATGTGGAGAGAGTTTGAGACTGCCAAATGCTGCGACCCTGTGTTGAAGTCTTATCTTAACGAAAAAAACATTGAATTAATTTCTTTTGAAGACATTTAAGTCAGAAGCTCGGAAGCTTGGCAGCTCAGAAGCTCAGCAACGGCAAGAGCGACAGCAGTCCGTATGTTTTGCCTTTATTTTTTGCCGTTGCCGAGCTTCTGAGCTGCCGAACTTCTGAACTTCTGCCAAAAAAGGAGTATATCATGGCTTCAGTAGCTGACAAAATAGCAAAATATGCGGCTATGGCGGCAGGTTTTGCGATGCCGTATGTGGAAGAATTTATAGACGTAAAAAAGCAAACCGCAATATTGACAAAGGAAATTGACGCTTTAAAAGAAGAAAATTCTCAGCTCCGCAGCGAGAATGAATCCTTAAAGCAGAAGATTGTGCTGTCGGCTGTCATAGCCGCAGCTTCATTTGCCGCATTCATCGCGGTTCTTCTTGTACTTATCATCAGATGACAAATTTTAAATGCGCCGTTGAATATGACGGAACTTTGTTTAACGGATGGTCCAAACAGCCCGGACAAAGAACGATACAGGAAGAAATAGAAAAAGCTCTTAATAACATTTTAAATTCCGAAACAAATATTACATGCGCCGGAAGAACCGATAAAGGCGTGCATGCCTTAGGACAAGTAATAAATTTTGAAACTGAGCGCGAAATATCTCCCGAAAAGTTAATTGTCAGGCTAAATTCGCTCCTTCCGGATGATATAGCGATAAAATCCTCTGCAAAAACTTCCGAAAGTTTCAGCGCAAGAAAATCGGCAAAATACAAAACGTACATATACCGCATATTTAATCATCCCGTAAGATCTCCGCTTTATAGAACCAGAGCATGGTATATCTCTAAACCTTTAAACATGGAAAAAATGAAAAAAGCCGCGTCTTTTTTAAAAGGAAAACGCGACTTTTCCGTTTTTGATTCCTATAACAGCGTTTTTGACTATAAAATTGTTGATTTAAAAGATGTTAAAGTCGTAAAAAAAGATAAATTTATCGATATGTATATTACCGGCGACAGATTTTTGTATAAAATGATCCGCAAAATTGCCGGCGAGCTTGTCAGAATAGGCAGAGGGGAACAAACCTTTGAAAACTTTAAAGATTCAATTATTAATAAAAACAAAGAGCAATTAGGTAAACCGGCTCCTTCCTGCGGGCTTTACCTTGCGAAAATTATATACAAGTAAAAGATGCATAGACGCATGGAGGCATAGATGCATGGCATGGTAACGGCAAAGACAAAACGACCATAGCTGCTCTACGCATCCGCGCATCCATTCTTCTGAGCTTCTGATAAGGGAGTAATTTTTGAAAATTAACCGCCTTTTTGAAATTGTGTATATGCTTTTGAGCAAAAAATCAATTACAGCCCGTGAGCTGTCAGAACATTTTGAGGTTTCAACCCGGACAATTTACCGCGATTTGGACATACTTACAACAGCAGGCATCCCTGTTTATGCAAACAAAGGCAAAAGCGGCGGTATAATGCTTACCGACAATTTTGTTCTTAATAAATCGCTTCTTTCAAAAAGTGAACAAAACGACATACTTTTTGCTCTTGAGAGTATGAAAGCCGCAAAATATCCCGACGTCGGCAGCGTGCTTTCAAAACTAAATTCATTTTTTAATAAACAATCCGAAAATTGGATACAAATTGATTTTTCTTCATGGGGAAATTTTGACAGGGAAAAATTCATATCTCTAAAAAACGCCATTTTAAATAAAAAAACAGTAAAAATTGAGTATTACAACACTTACGGGGAAAAGAACTGCCGCGAAATTGAGCCTTTACAGCTTTGGTTTAAAGAAAAATCATGGTATCTTAAAGCATTTTGCAGATACAAAAATGATTTGCGCCTTTTTAAAATAACGCGTATAAAAAATCTTTCCGTAACGGAAAAAACTTTTAAAAGAGAAATTAAAAACGATCCTTTTACCGGCGTGTTCGCCGCAAAACAGCCGTCGGAAAAATATGTAAAAGTTATCATGAAAATAGACGGGGCGCAGGCATACCGCGTTTATGACGAATTCGACAAAAAACATATTAAAAAAAATAAAGACGGCAGTTTTACCGTTTCGATGTTTTTTCCGGCGGACGAATGGATGTACGGATATATAATGTCATTCGGACAGTTTTGCGAAGTAATCAAACCGAAATATCTAAGAGAAATCATTAAAAACCGCTTAAAAAACGCTTTAAACAAATATCTTTAATATGACATACAGCTGTCACTGCGTGTTTGTATAATTTTCCTATAAAAACCAGCCAAAGGAGGAATGAATGATTATGAACAATACGCAAATCTGTCAAAACTGCGGTATGACTATTGATGAACCTGCAAAATGCGGCACTAATGCCGACGGCAGCAAGAATGACAAATATTGCTGTTACTGTTTTGTAAACGGCGAGTTGGACAATACGCCTGTCTGCCAAAGCTGCGGGATGCCTATGGATGAGGATGCAAAGTTCGGTACCAATGCTGACAACGGCAAAAATGGCGATTATTGCTGTTACTGCTGGAAAGACGGAAAGTTTACAGCCGACATAACCTTAGACGAAGCCATTGAGAGAAATATCCCGTTTGTCATAAAAGCAGGCGCGGCAAAAACCGATGATGAAGCGCGGGCAATGTTAAAAGGGTTTATGCCTAAGTTAAAACGCTGGGCAATAAAATGAAAGCCGGGATAAACAGTGAAACAGTTAAAGAATACGGATTAAATGCAGGAGCAAGCGTAGTCGGTATAGCAGCTTCCAAAGATTTCGGTTTAGCGCAAGACGGTTTTAGACCTTGCGATAATTTAGAAGGATGTCTCTCAGTGATCGTTTTTGGGGCACCGTTTCCGCAAGAAGCCTTAACCATGAATGCGGTTGAATACACTGAAATTCGTAATGCAATGTTAACAAAAATGACAGGCATAGCAAAAGAAGTAGAAAAACTAATAAAGGCTGACGGATATAAAGCAAAAGCTATAAGCGCTTCAGGCGGTAAATATATAGAGGGCAAGCATTATGGCCATATATCGCTCAAACATGCGGCTGAATTGGCAGGCCTTGGCATCATTGGCAGGAATTATTTACTTACTAACAATAAATACGGAAATCTTCTTTGGTTCAGCGCTGTTCTTACCGATGCAGAGCTTGTTCCGGATAAAAAAGCGCAATACAAAATTTGCGATAACTGTAACAAATGCGTAAAAACATGCCCTTCTGGAGCATTGGATAATTCCGTCTTATTTAAGAACAAAGAATGTTCCAAATTTTATAAAATTGTGAATAGAAAACTGGAAATACAGTGTTTTTTATGCCGCAAAGTATGCCCATACCGTTTTGGTAAATAGAGAGGATTTATGAAGAAAAAAATCAGATGCCCTTGGTGCGGAGATATCCCCATATATATGGACTACCACGACAACGAATGGGGACGGCCTGTACACAATGATCGCAAGCTGTTTGAAATGCTGCTTCTGGAAAGCATGCAGGCAGGGCTTTCATGGATAACCGTACTTAAAAAAAGAGAGGCGTACAGGAAAGCTTTTGACGGGTTTAACCCTAAAAAGATAGCCCTTTACGGCTATGCAAAAAAACAGAAACTCATGGCTAATGATGGGATAATCAGAAATCGCTTAAAAATTAATGCGGCTGTGAATAATGCAAAGCTATTTCTGAAAATCGTGAAAGAGCATAGAAGTTTTGATAAGTTCATCTGGAAATATGTGGATTACAAGCCCATTACAAACCGCGCCGAAAAAATCGGGGATATTCCCGCAACAACTCCGCTCTCGGATAAAATAAGCAGGGATTTGAAAAAAATGGGGTTTAAATTCGTCGGCTCGACTATAATTTATGCGTTCATGCAGGCTATAGGCATGGTTAATGACCATATTACGAAGTGTTTTGTTTATAAGGAAATATTGAAGAAGCGGAAAAAAGGAGACGGCAAATGAATTATGAAATTGTACATCTGCGGGAAAAAATAACATCTGGTATAAGAATAAGGACAAGCAACTCAGACCCTGAAATGACAAAAAATATCGGCGCATTATGGGGAAAATTTTTTGAAGGCGGAGTTTTTGCTTCAATCGCGTGTAAAACTGGAAAAGGAATCTACGGTATTTATACGAACTATGACTCTGACGTAAACGGAAAGTATGACGCTGTAGTAAGCTGTGAAACCGAATATTGCAATAACTTGCCCGAAGGCGTTTCAGAGCAGAAAATTCCCGAAGGCAAATATGCGAAGTTTACCGTAAAAGGAGACCCTAAAACAGCTGTATCAGCCGCATGGGGAGAAATCTGGAAAGTTGATTTAGATAGAAAGTATTCATGCGATTTTGAAGAGTATATGGAAAACGGAGAAATAAATATCTATATAGCTTTAAAATGATGAAACCGGAGAGTAAATTATGCTTGAAATTCCCGAAAGCAATGTAATTGCAAAACAGCTTGATAAAACAATAAAAGGAAAAACAATTAAAGCGGCAAAAGCAAACTCTTCTCCGCATAAGTTTACTTTTTACTTCGGAGAACCTCAAAAATACGCTTCGCTTTTAAAAGACAGAACAATCGAATATGCCAAAGCTTACGGCGGAATAATAGAACTTACCGCTGGAAATGTGAAAATTTACTTTCAGGACGGCGTAAACGCAAGATATATCGAGAAAGACGGCAAAATTCCTGAAAAAAACCAGCTTTTTATACGGTTTGACGATATGTCCGCGCTTGTATGCACCGTACAAATGTACGGAATGATCGGCGTTTTTAAAGACGGTGAAAACGACGGCAATAAATATTATAAAACCGCCAAAGAATCGGTTCCTGTTCTTTCAAAAGCTTTCAATAAACCTTATTTTTTATCTATTTTTAATAAAGCCGACAAAAAGCTTTCTTCAAAAGCATTTCTAGCCACGCAGCAAAGAATTCCCGGATTGGGAAACGGAGTATTGCAGGACATTCTTTTTAATGCCTCAATACATCCTAAAACAAAACTGGAAAAACTCAAAAACCCGGATATAACGTCTATGTTCGATTCGCTAAAAAATACTTTGAATAATATGACTGCAAACGGCGGAAGGGATACGGAAAAAAACCTTTTCGGAAATAAAGGCGGTTATTGCGCTTTTCTGAGTAAAAACACCGTAAATACTCCGTGCAAAAAGTGCGGCACGCTTATAAAAAAAGAAGCATACTTAGGCGGAAGCATTTACTTCTGCCCGAAATGTCAAAAAGAAGCAAAGTAAAATCCGTTGCAGGAAATAGCAATGAAGATTTACAAACAAAGAGGTATTTTATAAAATGACGTTTCAATAATTTTTTAAAGACAATTTTACACATATTACGAAGGGGGAATTATGAAAGTTTTTAAAATTGCTTTTGCAGCGGCGTTTATTTTAGCAGCTCTTGGCGCGTGCGCGTCAAGCAATAAACAAGTGCCTAACAGCATAATATACGAAGCAAGCAGTGACAACGCTTTGCAGAATGTGCTCGCGTTAGCGCAAAAACATAATGACACGATGATATTTGTTCCTCCGGCGCCGTTTAAGCTATATGATCCAGGGACCGATAAATGGGTTGATTACGAAAAATACGGCGAATTCCAAAATGAAGGTACTGCAAATTATAAATATGTCGTGAAGGATTCCGACAGGTTAAAAGCCGCTAGCGGCGAAGGAATTTATCCTAATTCTCAAAGCATTTTTAATAATCCTGAATTTCAAAAAGCGCGTAACGCGAAAAAACTTGAAGGCAGCCACTGGGATTTTATAAATACAGATGATTTTCAGTTAAACTTTTTTAAATGGGCCGCGACAAACGAAGATCCGGGGGTAAAACTTTATTTTACGGCCCTGGCGCTCGATCGGGCAGGAAATTACGCGCAAGCCGTGAAAGCTTATTATGCGGTTTTAGTTTTCTTCCCGAAATCGGTAGGCTGGACGCAATGGAAAACTCCGTGGTATATCGGCCCCGTGTGCATATCAAGAATAAGATTTTTGACGGCCCGTTATCCCAAAGAAGTAGGCGTTCGTCTTACAGGCGCGAAAATATTTATAGAAAACGGATTTGACAACGATATAAAAAATGATGTTTTTACAATAAGCCCCGGGCGTCTTGTTCCGGCAACAGCGAAAGATTTTGAACAAAAAACTATAGATCTTTCTAAGATTGGAGTTAAAAAGACTATCGGCAGCGGTAAAGTAAAAATAGTTCAATATAAAAATAATCACTATCAGCTTTTAGTAAACGGCAAGCCTTTTGTCGTAAAAGGTATGACCTACGCGCCAAACAAAATAGGGCTTTCTCCCGTGGACGGAACGCTTAACAACACCAGGGACTGGTCGTGGGACGACTTCAATAAAAACGGCCGCATAGACGGGCCGTTTGACTCGTGGGTTGACGCAAACCGCAATGAAAAACAGGACAGCAATGAGCCTGTCGCAGGAGATTACGCGCTTCTTCAGGCTATGGGCGTAAATACTATCAGGATTTTTCATCACGGCGGGCTAAATCACGATGTGCTTAAAGAAGGATATGAAAAATACGGATTTATGTATATGATGACGGATTTTCTCGGCATGTATGCGGTAGGTTCCGGCGCGAGCTGGGAGGAGGGTACCGATTATACAAATCCAGTACATTTGAAAAACATGCTTGAAAGCGTCAGGCAAATGGTTGAAGAATATAAAAACGAACCTTATATTTTAATGTGGGTTTTGGGGAATGAAAACAATTTTGGCGGCGCGGCAAACGCGGACAAACATCCAAAAGCTTTTTATAAATTCGTAAATGATGCGGCAAAGCTTATAAAACAGCTCGACCCGCAAAAAAGACCTGTCGCCATAAGCAACGGAGATACCGTATTTTTAGATATTTGCGCCAAATACGCTCCTGATATAGATATATTCGGATTCAATTCTTACAGAGGCGAGCAAGGATTCGGCAACGTTTGGCAGGACATATCAATTGTTTACGGCAAACCGGCTCTTTTAACAGAATACGGTTGTCCCGCGTATGCGGCGGGCTGGACTACGGCAAGAATAGAACAGGCTAATGCTTCTTATCACAAAGGCAATTGGACGGATATAGCAAATAATCTAGGCGGAGTTGAAGTCGAAGAAGGCGGCTGGGGAAATTCGCTCGGCGGTGCGATATTTGAGTGGATTGACGAATGGTGGAAAGCGGAGGATGCCGATCCTTATGAACACGATACGCATCCTCAAATGCAGGGCGCTTATCTTGACGGCGGCGGTTATGAAGAGTGGTACGGCATAACTTCCCAAGGCGACGGAAAAGACAGTCCTTTTAAGAGACAGCTGCGTAAAGCTTATTTTATGTATAAGGAAATCTGGAATAAATAATAAAAAGCAAAAAATGTTATTTTTTTAATGGGCAAGCAATTGTTGTTTATGTTGTCGAGTATTCCTAAAATTGATATAATTTTTGAATGAATTATTTTATAGAGACCATCGGCTGCCAGATGAACATCTGTGATTCCGATATGATTTCAGAAACGCTTTTGTCATACGGCGCAGCAAGGGTAAATTCTTTAGCTGACGCGGACATTGTCGTACTAAACACCTGTTCCGTACGCGCGCAGGCAGAACAAAAAGCTTTTTCGTTTCTCGGGCGCGCCGAAGATTTAAAAAAAGAAAAGAATTCCAAACTTAAAATAGTTGTAATAGGCTGTATGGCTGAAAGGCTGGGAATTAAAATAAAAAAACGTTTTAACACGGTTGATTTAATTGTCGGCGCAAAAGATATAGATAATGCAGCGAAACTTATATTAAAACTGCAGGGTGAAGATAAAAACAGCATATCCGTTAACTCCGCTCTTAAAACTCCAAACTCCAAACTCAAATCTGACATTGTCAGATTTGTAACAATAATGCGCGGATGCGATAATTACTGTTCCTACTGCGTAGTGCCTTTTGTGAGAGGACAAGAAGCAAGTCTTCCGGCTGAACAAATTTACAATGAATGCAAAGACATATCAGAAAACGGCGCAAAAGAAATAATGCTGCTGGGGCAAAATGTAAACTCTTATCAGTTTGAAGATACAAATTTTGCCGCTTTGATAAAAAAAGTAGCGTCAATAGATTCAATAAAAAGAATAAGATTTATGACAAACCATCCCAAAGATTTAAATGATGATTTGATAAATATTATGGTGTCCGAACAGAAAGTATGCGCCCATATACATCTTCCGCTGCAGTCGGCTTCAAATAATATTTTAAAAGCCATGAACAGAAAATATACATACGAACATTATCTAGGGCTGGTTGAAAAACTCAGAAGCAAGATTGCCGATATAAATATAACGACTGATATTATTGTCGGGTTTCCAGGCGAAACCGAAGAAGATTTTCAGGCTTCTTTAAAAGCCGTCAAAGATATCCGTTTTGGCGGGCTTTATGTTTTCCGTTATTCACCGAGACCGCAGACAAAAGCCGCTGAAATGAAAGATAATATTCCGCTCGAAGAAAAGAAAAGGCGCCATGCGGTAATACTTGAAGAATCAAATAAAATATCAATTGAAATAGTGGCTCAAAGCGTCGGAACGGTTCAGGAAGTATTAACCGAAAAATATGAAAACGGAGTGCTGGAAGCAAGAACAAGAAGCGGAAGAAAAGTTTTCGTTAAAGGCGGCAAAGAGCATCTCGGGAAAAATATTAATGTTTTGATAAAAGAAGCAAAAATAAACTCATTATTCGGCGATATCATTAATGAAAAAACAAATAAATAAACTAAGATTATCCATTTTAATCGCGGCCCTGTTTGCGGTTACGGGCGGATTCATTTACACGCTCAAATATATCGGCATTTTTGACGGCATGCCCTATAAGGAAGAAGTTGAAAACGCTTCTGCTTTATTGTACGGAATGGATCCTCTTCTCATTGAAGCCGTAATGAAAAGAGAATCTAATCTCAATCCTAATGCCGTTTCAAGCAAAGGAGCCGTCGGTCTTATGCAGATAATGCCAGCAACTGCCCGGGAAATAGCATACGTATTAGAAATTCAGGATTACAGCGACGATATGCTTAAAGATCCTCAGATAAATATATTGTTCGGGGCATATTATCTGACAAGGCTTTTGGCTTATTATAACAGCAATCTGATTCTTACTCTTGCCGCATATAACGCCGGAATGGGAAACGTTGATAAATGGATTGAAAAAGATCCTAAAGTAGCTAAAAAAATATCCGGAATTCCTTTTAGAGAAACGCAAAGACACGTAAGGTCAATTATAATAACTTATAATTTTTATAAAGGAGCAGAACAATTAAAACGTCTTCTGAGAATAAAGAGAAATTAACTCCCTTAATGCAGCAGTATTGGGAGATAAAAGCCAAATATTCGGGAATGATACTATTTTTCCGTCTGGGAGATTTTTATGAAATGTTCGGCGATGACTCGGTAAAAGCGGCTCCGGCAATGGATGTAGTTTTAACGCAGCGCGCCGGCACGCCTATGTGCGGAGTTCCTTATCATTCCGTAAATACTTATATAAGAAAGCTGATAAGCAAAGGCTTTAAAGTAGCGCTGTGCGAGCAGCTTGAAGAATCCGGAGTCGGCAAAGGAATAGTAAAAAGAGGCGTAACCCGCATAATAACGCCCGGCACGGTTCTTGAAGACACTCTCCTTGAATCAAAAGAAAATAATTACCTTATGTCGGTTTATTTTGACGAAAATACTTTATCGGGCGCTTTTGCGGCCGCGGATATATCCACCGGGGAGTTCTTTACTTCGGAATGTACGCCAAAATCGCTCGAGGCCGAAATATCAAAATATAATCCCGGCGAAATCGTAATATCTTCAAAAAATCTTTTAAACCCGCATATTGCGGCGCATATCGAAAAGCTTAAAGTTCCGGTATCCGACGTTGACGAAAATTTTTTTGATTTTTCGGCAGGGGCAGAAAGAATACAAAAATTCTTAGGCAAGAATGCGGTTAAAGCTTTCGGATTAAATAAAAAAGAAATTGTTTCCGTATGTGGAGCTGTTTTGAATTATATTAATGAAACACAGCCCCAGGCTTCCGGAATTTTTTCCGCAATAAATTACATAAGAAACACGGATTATATGTATCTTGACGGCGTAGCAATAAGAAATCTTGAGCTTCTTTATTCTATGTCTACGGGCAAAACTGAAAATTCGCTTTTATCCGTAATGGATTCCACAAAAACGCCGATGGGCGCAAGGGCAATAAGGCAGTGGCTCATAAAGCCTCTTGTTGATATAGCAAAAATTGAAGAAAGGCAGAAAAACGTAAACTTTTTCATCGAAGAAGGAATTATCCGCAAAGATATAAGAGAAAAACTCAGGTGCGTATCGGACATAGAAAGAATAACTGCGCGCATATCTTCGGCTTCGGCAAATCCTAGGGATATATCTTCGCTTAAAGAATCTTTATCGGTTATAAATGAAATAGCCGCCGTATTGAAGGATAATGAAAGCTTAAACTCTCTCAAACCTAATAATGAAGAAATAATCAAAAAAATATCCGTCACAATAGCGGACGAACCGCCGATTTCTCTAAAAGACGGCAATGTCATAAAAAATGGAGTCAGCGGCGAACTTGACGAACTTCGTAAACTTTCAACCGACGCCAAAACGTATATATCAAATCTTGAAGCCTCAGAGCGCAAAGCCAGCGGCATAAATAATTTAAAAATAGGATACACTTCGGTTTTCGGATACTATATAGAAATTTCAAAAGCAAACATACCTTTAGCGCCGAAACATTACATAAGAAAGCAGACGCTTACAAACTGCGAAAGATACATAACCGAAGAGTTAAAAACGCTTGAAGCAAAAATACTTTCGGCGCAGGAAAAAACATTAAGGCTCGAAAGTGAACTTTTTAATATTTTAAGACAAGAGCTTTCCGATTTTACCGTAGATATTTTTAAAGTTTCGCAAACTGTCGCCGAAATCGACATTTTTTGCGGATTTGCGCAAAATGCTTTGGATTATAACTATGTATGCCCTAAAATAAACAGCGGGCTTGACCTGCATATTCTGGAAGGACGCCATCCTGTTGTCGAAAGAATTTTGAAATCAGGAGAATTTGTAGCCAATGACGCGGATTTTAAATGCGACAGCTCAAGGATTATGATTTTAACCGGTCCCAACATGTCCGGTAAATCCACATATTTAAGGCAAAATGCTTTGATTGCGGTTATGGCGCAGACCGGATCGTTTGTTCCGGCTGCGGCGGCTGAGATAGGCGTTATTGACAGAATTTTTACCAGAATCGGCGCGGGCGACAATCTTGCCGGGGGCGAGTCAACTTTTATGGTTGAAATGACCGAAACCGCGAATATTTTGAACCAATATACCGACAGAAGCCTTATAATTTTGGATGAAGTCGGAAGAGGAACGTCAACTTATGACGGAATGTCTATTGCCTGGGCGATTATAGAATATTTTGCCGATGAAAACCGCGCGGCAAATGCCGGCGCGAAAGTATTGTTCGCGACGCATTATTTTGAACTCACCGAACTGTCTGAAAAGCTTAAAGGAACGGTAAATTTCAGCGTTGACGTTAAAGAGTGGAACGGAGACGTAGTTTTTCTTCACAAGATAAAGGAAGGCAGCGCCGACAGATCTTACGGAATACACGTGGCAAAAATAGCAGGAATTCCTCATAAAGTTATTGAAAGGGCAAACGCCGTTCTAAGGGAGCTGGAAAAGAATCAGGTTGAACCCGCTAAATTAAAAGAAAATCCGCAAACAGAGTTTTTCTGTACAACTGAGCCTCAAATTTTGATAGAATTAAGCAAGTTGGAAATTGAAAATATCAGTCCAATGGAAGCATTTAAAATTCTTAGCGAATGGAAAGAGAAATACAAGTAACGGCAGAAGTTTAGAAGTTTGGAAGCTTAGCAAAGACAAAAGCAGTTGCTAAACTTCTAAGCTCTCCAAGCCCTCTAAACTTCACTGGAGAAAACCATGGTTGAAAAAAGAAAAAACCGAAGAATGCCTATTATCAAACAGTTCGGCGAACCTGTAATGATGCATATTGACGGAAAGTCGGTTCCGGGAGTTATTCTTGATTTATCGGCTGACGGGGTTTCAATAATCAGTTACGCGCATATTCCCATCGGCACCGATGTATGCATTACGATAGACCTGCCTTCTCTTAAAACAAAACCGATGAACGGAAAAGTCGTATGGGCTATGCCCAAAGGCGATATGTGGCGCATGGGAATCCATATAGGAACAATGGATACTCTCGACGCGAAACTTATCAACAGAATGGCAATAGATTTTAATGACTGCGAAAATAAGATAATGCTGGGAGTTCCCGACGTTTGTTTTAAAAAGTGCTCTTATTATCAAATCTGCGAGAAACCGCAGAAAATAAAGTAACTGCAAAGGCAGAAGTTGGGAAGCTTAGAAGTTTGGAAGTTTGGCAACAACAAAGGCAAAACGACCATAGCTCCTCTAAACCTCTAAGCTCTCTAAACTTCTACTCATCTAAATATGATAAACATATTATCTCAAGAAACCATCAATAAAATTGCGGCGGGCGAAGTAGTTGAGCGCCCGCTTAACGTTGTAAAAGAGCTTGTTGAAAATTCTTTGGATGCCTGCGCGTCTTCAATAACCGTGGAAATAATGCAGGCGGGCAAAAAACTTATAAGAGTTTCCGACAATGGTTTCGGCATGGATAAAAAAGACCTTGAGCTTGCGGTTTTAAGGCATGCCACAAGTAAAATAGAAGATTTTAACGATTTATCGCATATCAACTCGCTCGGATTCAGAGGCGAGGCGCTTTCCTCAATATCAGCCGTTTCCGAGTTTGAAATGAAAACAAGGAAAAGATGGGAAACTTCAGGCTGGAAACTTGCTTCGGAAGGCGGCAAAAACATAAAAATTTCTCCCTGTGCAGGAGCTGAAGGCACTATTACCGAAGTTAAAAACCTGTTTTTCAATACTCCCGCAAGGCATAAGTTCTTAAAAAGCGATTCTACCGAAAAATCAAGAATAATCAGCTCTCTTGAAGAGACCGCCCTTGCAAACAGCGACGCGGCATTTAAACTTATCTCTGAAAACAAAAAGGTTTTTTTCTGCACTCAAACCGAAAAAAAGGTTGAGAGAATATCAGACATATTGGGCAAAGAGTTTGCTTCTGTTCTTAAAAATATAAAAATCAGCCATCCTAAAGCCTCTTTTGACATATATTTTACAGGGCGCGATGATTCACAGTCAAACAGAAATTATCAGTATCTGTTTGTAAATTCAAGGCCGGTAAATATCCCTAAATTTCTTATGCATTCGATTTATCAGGCTTACAGGGAATCTATTCCTCATGATAAGCATCCGGGGATTTTAATTTACATTACAATAGAACCGTCAGATATTGACGTCAATATTCATCCGACAAAAAGGGAAATAAAGTTTGCCAATGAAGGCGAAATTTACGATATAATTTTTAAGGCATTAAAAAATGCTTTAACAACTCATTCTCACCCGTCATTGACAAACGACAATTACAAATTACGAATTACGAATTACGAATCAACGGCAAAAGAAAAGCCCGTCATTCCCGAGATTTGTAATCGGGAATCCATGTCTGTTTCTCAAAAAACTTCCGCTCCTATATACGTAAAAGAACCAAAACCTCATCATCATTCGCCTAAAAACTATAATATAAATCAATATGCCAGTGTTTTCGGCAAACAAGATCAGCAAGCCGATACAATCCAGTCTTTGCCGTCTATATCCGACAGCAATATTAAAGTTTTAGGACAGGTTTTCGACACTTATATAATCGTTCAAAAAGACGGCGAACTTTATATTTTTGACCAGCATGCCGCGGCCGAGCGTATAAGATATGAACTTTATCTTGACCAATCCGGAAAGCACGCGTTAAAGCTTCAGCAAATGCTTATGCCCGAAAATTTTGAACTCAGCTCCAGCCTTGCCGAGATTTTAAAGGCAAATATTTCATTATTTAACGATTTGGGAATAACGGTCGAAGAATTCGGCGGAAACACTTTCAGAATAACGGCTTACCCTGCGCTTTTGGGAAATATCTCAATTGAACATATAATAAAATCCATAATAGAAGATTTGGAATTTGAAAAAAACGCAGAAATCGAGAAAAAAAGAGATAAAATTATCCGTTCAGCCTGCAGGGCAAGCATAAAAGCAGGAGATACCATATCCGATATTGAAGCAAAAAAACTTGTTAATGACCTTTTTAAATGCACTCACCCTTTTACATGCCCGCACGGCAGGCCGACAGCATATAAAATTTCTTTAAATGAGCTTGAAAAGTTTTTTAAAAGAAAGTAAAAACGGCAATTACAAATTACTAATTACGAATTACTAATCAACGGCAAGCAGCTAAAAATATATCATGAAAAAAATAATTGTTATTTCAGGCCCTACGGCAAGCGGCAAAACAAAAAAAGCCGTTGAACTATGCAAAAAAGAAAACGGCGAGATAATTTCGTGCGATTCAAGGCAGGTTTATAAATATTTAGATATAGGAACGAATAAAAACGGCAATTACGAATTACTAATTACAAATTACGAATCAAAGGCAAAGCATTCCAGAGTCATTGAAGGAATAAATCAATATCTTACCGATATTATTACTCCGGATAGAACATATAGCGCGGCGGATTTTGTAAAAGATGCAGACGATATAATAGAAGAAATAATTAACAATGAAAAAGTTCCGGTTATTGCCGGAGGAACCGGACTTTACATAAAGGCTTTGCTTTACGGGCTTGATGAAATGCCTCCTGCGGATGAAAGCTTACGGAAAGAGCTGAAAACAAAAACTGCCGAAGAGCAATATGAACAGCTTTTAAAGCTTGACCCGGAATCAGCGCAAAAAAACAAAAAAAATCCTCAAAGACTGCTCAGGGCATTGGAAGTTAATCTGCTTTCGGGAAAAACTATGGCAGAACATTTTAAACCTAAAAGCCCGAGATATGACTTTACGCATTACAGCTTATCCGTTGAAAATAAAATCTTATATGAAAGAATAAACAGCCGTTGTAAAGATATGATAAACAGAGGAATGATAGAAGAAACACAGAAAGTATTGGATATGGGTTATGCCAAAAATTGCCCGGGATTAAGCGGAATAGGTTACAGACATATAGTGCAGTATTTAAACAATGAAATTTCAAAAGAAACTATGCTTGAAGAGTTCTGTAAAGATACAAGGCATTACGCCAAACGCCAAAATACATGGTTCAAATCACAGCCGGATATAACGGCAATTACAAATTACTAATTACGAATTACAAATAAAAATCCATTTTCTCTTTATAACTTTGAGTTAAATTTCTTAACTCCGAAAATCAGCAGCACGGTTCCTATTAAACCTAGGGCAAAGCAGTTTTTTATCAGCACAACCCAGTCTCCGCCTTTTAATACAATGTTTCTCAATGTTTCCAGCAGATAATAAAGCGGGTTAATATAAGCAATCCATCTTGCGTAAACGGGGATATTTTCCACTGGGAAAATCAATCCCGAAAGCAAAAGGGCGGGGAATAAAAAAATAAGGCTTCCCATCATGGCCTGCTGCTGGGTTTTGGCAAGCGTAGATATAAAAATTGCTACAGAGCAGGAAGACACTATAAATATCGAACACACAAAAAGCAGCTTTAAAATCCCGCCTTTTACGGTAATTCCAAAAAGTATATAGCTTGCAAAAATCATCACAAGCGCGACTATAAAGCCAAGCAAAGAGTATGTAAGAGTTTTGCCTAAAAGAATTTCCCAAACGGTAACCGGCGAAGAAATAAGCTTTTCAAAAGTTCCGCTTTCTTTCTCTTTTGACAAAGATATTCCCGTAAGCATTACCGTAAAAATACATAAAATAAACCCCAGCAAAGCCGGTATCATAAAAAACGCGGACTCAAGAGACGGATTATAAAGTATTTGAACTTTTAAATCTATCGGCGTGGCTAAACCGACCGCGGTATTACTTAATTCCTGCGAAACAGTCTGGGAAACTATATTTTTAACATAATTTTCTATTTGTACGGCTCTTTGCGGATTTACCGCGTCTATTAAAAGCTGGATTTGGGCAGACCCTCTTTCAATCTCTTTAAGCAGCCCCTGAGACTGCATTACCAAAACGGCTTCAGCCTTCCTTTCCGATAAAATTTTAGAATAATCAATTCTTTCGGCAGTTTTAGCGGAAACAAACCATCCGGACTCCAAAAGCCTTGTCTCGATTTTTTGAGCCAAAACATCGCGCTGGGAATATATGCAGCTTATCGAAATATTTTTTACTTCGCTTGTCAGCGCAAAACCGAAAAGAGCCATCTGAATTATAGGGGCAAAAAAGATCATGCCGAACATTTTTTTGTCCCTCAAAGTCTGGGCGATTTCTTTTTTAAAAAAAGCTTTAATTATCGAAAACCTCGGCATATACGTTTTCCTTTCCGTTCTTTTTACTCTATTGTTAAGGCTCTATATCCGTTTTAAATTTTTTAGACGCCAAAATTACTATGAAAACGCAAAAACCGCTTAATGCAAAAAACGGAATCGTTAAATCCGCAAATCCGGCGCTTCTTAAGAAAGTTCCACGGCAAATTTCCATAAACCATCTTTGAGGCAAAACAGCCGTAAGTATCCTGAAAAATAAAGGCATATTTTCTATGGGGAAAATAAAACCCGACAAAAGCATGGACGGCAAAAGTCCGACAGGCATGGAAATCAGCATAGCAAGCTGCTGCTGTTTTGCGATTACCGAAATAAAAATCCCAAGCCCGAGGCACGCCGTTATAAACACGCAGCAAGATACAAAAAAGAAAACAAAACTTCCCGTAAAAGGAACTGCAAAAACAATTTGCGCCGCTGTAAAAACAACGACGGTCGCAATTAAGCTCATAACCATATAAGGCAAAATCTTGCCGAGTATTATCTCCGCAGGGCTTATTCCCGTAGATAAAAGCAACTCCATAGAGCCTCTCTCCCATTCTTTCGCTATGGTAAGCGACGAAAGCAAAATAGAAATAAGCCCTATGATTACCACTATAAGCCCCGGAATTATAAAATATTTGCTGTTTAATTCTCCGTTATAAATGAAACGAGTTTTTATTTTATACATTTGCTTTCCGTCGTAAGCATTTGATATTATCGACGGAATATAACTTAAAACAAGACCTGCCTTTGAATTATCGGACCCGTCAAGCAGTATTTGAATTTGCGCTCGTCTGCCGTTTTGCGGATATGAAATAAACTTTCCGAAATCTTTATCTATATTTATAAACACCGCCGTTTCATTTCTTTCAAAATATTTTATCGGGTCTTCTCCGGAAACATAACTCGGCTTAAATAAATCCCCGGCGAAAAGTTTCTGAACAAAAGCCCGCGACTGCGCCGAACGGCTGTTATCTTTAACAAAAACCGGGATTTTATCGTAATTTAACTCTATGATAAACCCGAAAAAAATAATAAGAAACAAAGGCAGCCCGAAACCCGCCGTGAGAGTGAATTTATCTCTCATTATATGCCTGTATTCTTTTAACGCTATTGCTTTGATTTTTTTTAAAGTTTCTTTCATTTTTGCCTTTTTGCCGTAGCCGTATGCTGTCATTGCGAGTCCTGAAAGGACGAAGCAATCCAGAAAGCTAAAGGAAACGACAATTTTATTGCCTAGATTGCTTCATCGCTTCACTCTTCGCAATGACAGCTGATACTTATTTCTTATCCAAAAAATTTATAAAAGCCTGCTCCAAATCAGAAGCATTACTTGCAGCTTTCAAATTTTGAGGGTTGTCCAAAGCTATTATTCTTCCGCTTTGCATCAACGCTATGCGTCCGCAGTACTCGGCTTCGTCCATATAATGCGTTGTGACAAAAATCGTTTTGCCATCTGAAGACAGTTTTGAAATTAATTCCCAAAAAAGCTTTCTTGAAACGGGTGAAATACCGGCAGTAGGCTCATCCAAAAACACTATTTCCGGGTTATGTAAAATAGACGCCGCAAGCGAAATTATCTGTTTAGATCCGCCGGACATATTTTTAACTATCTCGTCAGGATTTTCCTTAAAATTTACGTATTCAAAAACTTCATGCATTCTTTTAAGGGTTTCTTTTTCGCTCATCATATACAGAGCGCCGGAAAAAACAATATTTTCTTTAATAGTCAAATCCGGATATAAAGTAAACTTTTGCGACATATAACCTATACGGGGTTTTAATTCTTTTGTGTTTTTGGACACGTCTTTACCGTCAATAAACATCTTTCCGCCTGAAATATTTACCAGTCCGCACAAAGCCCTTATGGTAGTTGTTTTGCCTGCGCCGTTTGCTCCCAAAAATCCGAAAATTTCACCTTTCTCAACCGAAAAGGTTATATTGTCCACGGCAATAAATTCGCCGAATTTTACGGTAAGATTTTGTATATCTAAAACTTTTGTCATACAAGGAAAACTTCCTCTATTTTTTTGACATTAAACTGTTTCTTTACGTTGTCGGGTGAATCCGAAGCAATCACTTTGCCTTCATTTAATATATGCACTTTATTACATTTCTCGGCTTCGTCCATATAAGAAGTGGAACATATCACCGTCATCTCATTTGAAATCCCGTATATCAAATTCCAAAGGTCGCGCCTGCTTAAAGGGTCAACGCCTATTGTAGGCTCATCAAGCAAAAGCAAATCAGGATTGTTTAACAAAACGCATATCACGCCGAGTTTTTTATACATTCCTCCCGATAAATTGCCGGCTTTTCTGTCCGCAAACTGCGATAAACCGACCATTTCCAAAAGTTTTGTCGATTTTTCTTTAAAATCTTTCTTTGTCATATTGTAAATATTCGAAAAAAACTCCAAATGCTCCATACAAGACAAATCCGCGTACAAACTCTGCTCCTGCGGCAAATATGCAATGCGTTTGCGTATCAAATTATCAGGTATTTGTTTGTCGCTTTCAAAATACCCTATATTGCCGCTGTCAGCCTTTAAAAGCCCTGCCATCACCCTTATTAAAGTAGTTTTGCCCGCCCCGTCAGGACCTATAATCCCGTGAATTTTACCTGCCTCAAAATTCAAGCTTATTTCGGAAAGCGCCTGAGTCGCAAGCATTTTTTTACTGATTTTAGTTAATGATAATGAAATTAGGTTGTTGTTAGCCATTGTTTTTGTCTTTGCCGTTGATTCGTAATTGGTAATTAGTAATTCGTAATTGCCGTTAAATCTCTACTTCCAAAGTCATTCCGGACTTCAACAGCCCGTCAGGATTATCAAATCTGATTTTCACCTGAAAAACCAAATTATCTCTTTCTTTTTCCGTTAAAACGTTTTTCGGGGTAAATTCGGCCTTATCGTTTATAAAAATTATTGTGCCTTCAAATTCTTTATCTTTAAGCTCCGGCAAAAACGCTTTAACTTTCATTCCGATTTTCAGATTTATCATTTTCCTGTAAGGAACATAAATATTAAGGTTTACCTGGCTGTCGTCTATTATATTCACAATTTTAGACCCTGTGATTACAAGTTCGCCGTTTTCGTGGTAATTGTAAATAACTTTGGCGTCTATGGGGGAAACAATCTTTGTCCATGACAATTTAAGGTTTGCTTCATCATATTGATACTTTAAATTGTCATAAGTTTCTTCGCTTATAATTTTGTTTGAAAGAAGTTTTTTGCCTCTTTCAAAGTTGCTTTTCGCAAAATTATAATCAAGCGTAAGATCGGGGCTGTATATTTCAGCTATTAAACTGCCGGCTTTTACCGAATCTCCTTCCTGCACGTGATACTGTTTTATCGTCCCGAAAACTCTTGAAGACACATTTGTTTCAATCGCTTCCACTATTCCGTTATAACGGAAGTTTTTAGACGCCGAAAGATAAAAATATAAAAACAATAAAACTGCCGCTGATAAAACAATTGCGATTATTCTCTTTTTCATTTTCTTAATGCCTCCAAAATTGTAAGTTCGGTAAGAAGTCCCGCGTAAAAATCGGTTTCGTTGGACTGGGCTTCCAAAACTTTTAAATTCATAAATTGAACGTCTAAATATCTGGAATTGCCGGATATAAAAGATGTATAGGTCATTTCAGCCGCCGTTTTACTTTGGGCTATAATGGTTTTATTTAAATCTATCTGGATATGCAAAATTTTAACCTTTTCTTTTGACCTGTTAAAAAGTCTTTTTAAATCGTCGTAAAGTCCATGTCTTTGATTCTCCACTGACATTGCCGTGAATTTGCTTTGTTTTGAAAGTTTTGTATTTCTGCCAAACTGGTAAACAGGCATATAAAAATCAGCTCCGGCAGTATTTTGCCAAACGGGTTTAAGGTTCGGGCCGTCAGGATAATCATACATTGAAGACGCAAAAATGTTTACTCGCGGAAAATTCATATTTGCATACGACTTTGATATAAACTCATAATATTGTTCAAGCATATCCAAAGACAGAAGCTGCGGATTTCTATCGTCAAAAACCGAATCAATATTTTCAGAGAATATTTTGAGCAAAGTTTCAGGGGAGTCAAGAGAGTTTAAATCAATATCATAATTTTTAATTATGTTATTGGACAGCGAGTTTAAATTGTCAGCCGTTTCTATAAGCAAAATTCTTGCGGAATTTTTTTGCCTTGTTTTTATCAAAACCTCATTGTCCGACATAATTTCGTCAAGCTTGCTTTTTGAACCAAGCCGGGCTCCCTTTTTTATATCGTTATTCTGGGAAATTGAAAGATCAAGTTGCTCGTCAATAAATTTTAAGTTTGCCGCTGCGGTTATAAGGTTAAAGTAGGCGATTCTTGTTTCCATAAGCGTTTTTTTCTTTTCATAATCATAAGCGGCTTTTTTCGAATCGGCTAATTTTCTAGCGGCTTCAGAATTATTTTTTTGAACGTTCCCGTCAAACAAATTCCAGCGCAAAGCAAGCCCGGCTGAATAATTCCAATTATCGCCGAGCTTTTTACTTAACTCTCCTATTACCGGAAGGCTTATATCAAGTTCCGGAACGGCTGTAAGATAATATGCCTGCCCTTCCAATGATAAAACCGGCAGCAAATTGGTTTTAGAAGCTTCTGCAGCTGCTTCTGCCGCGTTAAATTCATTTTTTGCAGCCATAACCGCCGGTGAAGTTTCAAGAGCCCGGCTTTCACACTCGGCAAGCGTTATTCTCTGCGCTCCCAAAACGTTTGCAAAAGGGTATAAACATATCAAACAAACAAAAAATGCCCGAAACATTTTAATCATCTTTATATTCCTTTGTTGTAACTCCGTTGAAAACATGCCAATGGAACGGAATTCACAGTTTTATTATTCTATCAGCTAAAATTATACGTTTGTATAACTTATTTATCAACTATCAACTTATAAGACAAAATTTGATAGAATTATCAATATATATGGAAAACCATACTTTAACCAAAAACGCAGGTAAAACCGCATCCGGCACATTTTTATCAAGAATTCTCGGATATGTCCGCGATATGTTAGTTGCGAATTTATTCGGCGCAGGTATGTTTGCCGACGCTTTTTACGCGGCATTCCGCATACCTAACCTTTTTAGAAGACTTTTCGGAGAAGGAGCTTTTTCCGCTGCTTTTATTCCGGTTTTCAGCGAATACCTGCATACAAAAGATAAAAGCGAAACACAGAAATTTTTAAACGCCGTTTTTACCTCTCTTTTTGTAATTCTTACCATAATATCAATTCTGGGAATGTTTTGTGCGCCTGTCCTTGCAAAATTAATCGCTTGGGGATTTACCAGCGACCCTGAAAAAATGCAGTTGACAATAGAACTTACAAGGCTGATGTTTCCTTTTATAATGTTTATATGCCTTGCCGCATTGTTGATGGGAATTCTAAACACGCTGCATATATTTTTCCTTCCTGCATTTGCTCCGTCAGCGCTGAGTATGTCTGAAATTTTCTATATGCTTGCAATTGCCCCGATGCTTGGCGGGGGAAACCAGATAAAAGGTCTTGCCATAAGCGTAATAGCCGGCGGAGCATTACATTTTACTATACAGTATCCGAAACTTAAGTCTTTGGGATGGTATTTAAAGCTGAAATTTACAATTGATAATGAACCGTTCTACAAGCATCCCGGAATTAAACGTATCTGGATTTTGATGATTCCGGCTATGATAGGTTTGTCCGTTGAGCAGATAAACAGTTTTATAGACACTATATGCGCTTCTTTTCTTGAAAGCGGCTCTATTACGGCTCTATATTATTCCAACAGGCTTATGCAAATGCCTTTGGCCATTTTCGGACTTGCTTTTGCTACGGTATCTCTGCCGGCTTTGTCAAAAGCTTATGCTCTAAAAGATATGTCAACGTATAAAGATTCTTTAAATCATTCAATACGGTTTGCAGTTTTTGCTTTGCTGCCTGCGGCTGCCGGGCTTATGGCAATAGGGCTGCCTTCTGTCCGGCTTTTGTTTGAACACGGGAAATTCGACTATGCAGCGTCCGTTATGACAAACAGCGCTTTGTTTTATTATTCTTTGGGGCTTCCGGCTTATGCCATGTCTAAAATTTTCGCAAATGCTTTCTATGCTTTTCAGGATACTAAAACACCGGTAAAAACTGCCGCTTTGGCAATGATATTGCATGTTATATTGTGTATAATTTTAATGTTTCCTATGGGCGTAGGCGGGCTTGCTCTGGCAACGGCAGTTGCTTCATATTTTAATATGGTTCTTCTTATATTTTATTTAAGAAAACGCATAGGAAAGATAGGGCTGAAAAAAATACTGCTTTCAGGGTTAAAATCTTTCACTGCAGCTCTTGCAACCGGAATATCGGCATGGCATGCCGTCAAAATTTCGGCTAACCTATTCATATCCGTTCCTTTTGCGATTTTTGTCGGGACAGCTATATTTGCTATAATAGTTAAACTATTAAAATCAGAAGAAGTTGATGTATTTTTACAAATGTTCAAAAAACGGCAATTAAAAATTAATAAATAATAATGAACAATGCCGGAGTTTCGCGAAAGCGAAACCTATTAATAAGTTTTCGCATTGCGAAAACACAATAATTATTAATTATTATTTGTTAATTGTTCATTTATCATAGGGGGGAAGCATGTATCTCAAATATTTCGTAATTCTTATTGTTCTTGTTTCGGCAGCGTTATTCGGAGGATTTATCGGCTATAAATTAAACTCCAACGCGGTTTCAAAAGAAACAACTATAAATGTTAAATCCACGGTAAAAGAAATTTTACCGGCTGCCGAATATACAAGCCTTGTTTATCATTACACTTCCGTAATAACCCATTCGGAAGCCGCGAAGCTGTTCAATTTTGATCTTCCTCTGACTGAAAAAAAAGCAATATACACAATAGACGGAAGTATAAAACTGGGATTTAACAGCGCGGATATAGTTGTTGATATTTCTTATAACAATATAGTATTGAAGATGCCCAGAATTAAAATACTGTCGCATGAAATATATCCGGAAACATTCAGTCTGTATGATGAAAAAACAAGTTTATTTAACAGATATACTCTGAAAGACGCAAATGCCATCCAGCTGGCGAACAAAAGCGAGATGGAGTTAAAAGTCAGGCAGAACCGCGGATTATATCTGCAGGCGATGAAGTTTGCCGAAGATAATTTAAGGCAAATGCTTGAAAATCTTCCGGGTATAAAAGGCAAATATACGTTAATATTCGACTGGCAAGGCGCGAAATAAACTTTCGCCGTTGGATCCTCCGAGCCGCAATCTACGTTCGTGACTCGTGCTCCTTAGTCGTGTGATGTTTGAACTTTCTAATGATAAATCCGTGATAATTTTATATAATTATATACAGTTTTGTTTATATCTGAAACGCGAGGCAAAAATGTACAGTATTCATCTACGATCACAAGCTCCATGCAGCGCAATTTCCAACGACGCTTTACCGCGTCGAAACACAGTGAATATAAACAGCACATAAAACACTCTTTATTTTCTAGCCTTAAATCTAACAGTCCAGAAATAAGAAAATCTGAGACTTAAAATAATAATTTAAAATTTGAGAGGCATTATGAAAAAATCATTATCATTGTTGGTTGCGGTATTATTTTGCGTAAGTTCGGCGTTTGCGGGTGAAACCATTGTTTTTGACGGCAGTGACACAACCATGTTGCAAACCGTTAACGCGATTTCCAATTCTTTGGCTCCGCTCGGCAGCAGCAGCGGTAAAAGCAGCAGTATTTCAGACAACAGTATTACGCTTAGCAGCGGCAGTGTAGGAGGTGTTTTCGGCGCGATAAATATCAATGATACGCAAGCAGTTGCCAACAATAGCGTCTTTGTCACCGGCGGCAGCACCGGTTCCAGTGTTTACGGCGGTTATAGTTCCAGCGGCACAATCACGGGCAATACCGTCAATATCAGCGGCGGTTCGATGACCGGCGGCGCCTATGGCGGTTTTACCAATTTATCCGGCGGAAATATTACGGACAATACCGTAAATATCACCGGCGGATCGGTAGCCGGCGACGTCGTCGGCGGCAGTTCCCGTTGGGGATCAGGCAATGCTACGGGCAATACTGTAAACATCAGCGGCGGTTCGACTGGCAATCAGGTCTTCGGCGGCTGGTCTCAGAACGGCAACGTCACGGGCAATACCGTTAACATCAGCGGCGGCTCGATTGGGTGGCACGTTACCGGCGGGTATATCTCTTCCGCAGGCTCGGCCACATACAATACCGTGACCATCAGCGGTTCTCCGACCATCACCGGTAACGTCAACGGCGGTAATGGCAGCGGCACTGGCGACGTTTTCACCGGCAACACTCTCAACGTATGGAATTACAGCGGCTCGTCTGTATGGAGCGTACAAAACTTCGAATTCTACAACTTCATTTTGCCCGCAGGGGCGGCAAACGGCTATGGTCCCTATTTTACCGCAACGGACGTAAACTTTACCGGGCCGGCAGTCAATTCCAAAGTTACCGGCGTAAACTTCATGGGAGGCGGCGCGGCACCGCAGGCAGGGGATAGCTTCATTCTGCTGACCAGCAATCTTACCGGCACCATTGCCAATAACGGCGAGACTGTTTCCGGCTGGAAAGGCGCTGCCCTGATCTATGACAGCATTCAGGTAAACCAAACGGGTACAGGCGCAGGCCAATCCCTGACAGCAACCATCTTGAGCGCCCCTTATGCCAAACCTCAAGCAAAAATTTTATCCGAAGGCGCTGCGGCAGGCGCGATTCTTGCGGCCCAAGGCGCGGGTCTTACGGCCGGCGATTTGTTGTCCAATCTGCAGGAAGATAAAACGGAAGCAGTAGCTGCTTTTTTCGGAGGAAACTTAAAATATGATACGGGCTCTTCGGTTGAAATGAACGCTATAGGCATAGCTGCAGGCATAGCAAAAAAGTTTAATTCGGCAAGCGCGGGCGTTTTTATAGAATACGCAAGCGGAAGTTTTGATACGGAATATAACGGTTTAAAAGGTGACGGCAGCGCAAGCGCAGTAGGTATCGGCATTATGACGAAAAAAGACGTAAACGAAAGCATGTATATTGAAAGTTTAATAAGAGCGGGGCAGCTCTCAAATGATTATAAAAACAAACTTCAGAATTTTTTCGGGACGACAGCGGATTATGATTATGATTCAACGTATATCGGTTTAGGTTTAGGCATCGGTCAAATTTTTAAATTAAGTGAAAAAATAAGCCTCGACTATTCCTGGAAATACGCGCTTACAAGCGTTGGAAAAAGCGAAACGGATTTATCGACGGGTGAAAAATATAAAATGGATTCCTTTGTTTCCAGCCGCGTAAAAGCAGGAGCAAAAAGCGAATATAAAATAAACGAAACGATAAAACCGTATTTGGAATTAGCATATGATTATGAACTAAGCGGAGACATAAACGCGAAAGTGGATGGGTGCGAAATAGAAGCGCCGAGCTTGAAAGGCGGCACTTTTATAGGGGGCTTGGGAGCAAGCGCGAAAGTTATGGAAAGATTGACGCTTGATTTAGGCGTAAATGTCCTTTCCGGTGTAAGAAGCGGCGTAACCGGCGGCTTGCAGGCGAAGCTTCAGTTTTAGCCCGCTTTGCATAACAATACGCCCTGCCGCTTAACTCAAGCGACAGGGCGTATCATTATAATAGTCGTTTAAGATGTGCCGAGGGCAGGACTTGAACCCACACGCCGACTAATTTTGTAGTTAGAGGGACCACAATACACAATTATTGTATATAGTCAAGTTAAATCTGCAATTGAAAGATTTGAGTATGGAAATTTTGAAATGAAAATTTTTATCAGGCTGTTTTTTTTATTTTATTTTGTTGTATTTACAGCTGGTGAATGCTTTGGAAACGCATTGCCGTCATATTGGGCGGATTTGTCAATCGATACTGCCGGCGCGTTTATTGATTCATTTTTAAATTTGATTGCTGCCCATCCTTTTATATCGGCAGGATTTATATTGTCGCTTGTACTGCTGGCAGCAGTGCACAAGTTTTATAAAAATAAATTGGCGGAAATAAGATGGCATGAAAAATATAAAAATGCAGCCACAATATATAAACTGCCTTTTGACAATAAAACATATTTATATTTTCGGCTTTTAAAATTGCTCCGTATTGTTTTGGCAACAGCGGTCATTGCATGTTTTTATGTTCTTGTCATTCCTTTTTATCATAACTTGTCGCAAGAATTGCACGCTAAAAAAACTAAAAGAGACAAGATTGATTATAACGCGAAAACAGCTCAAGATGCTTACAAAAATACTTTTAAATAAAAAAATAAAATGCCGATAAGCAAAAACGAAAAACTATCGCAGATACCAAAACTTCCGGGCGTATATATTATGCGCGACGGCATCGGAAATATAGTATATATAGGCAAGGCGATAAGCCTTAAAGACAGGATTTCGTCTTATTTTCATGCGGACAGCGATTCAAAAGCGGCTGCGATAATAGCGGCCATGCGTAAAATAGAGTATATTTTGTGCGCGTCGGAAAATGAAGCTTTGATAGTTGAAAGGCAGCTTATAAATAAAGTTAAGCCATATTTCAACGCTATGTGGAAAGACGACAAATCTTATCCGTACATAAAGCTGACCGTCAATGAAGATTTCCCAAGGCTTTTGATAACAAGAAAAAAACTGAAAGACGGCGCTTTATATTTCGGGCCGTATCCGCAGGCCTATTACATAAAAAAACTTGTGCGCTGGCTTACAAAGCTCTTTAAAATGCGTCCGTGTAAACTTGAATTTTCACAAAAAAAGCTTCCGCAGGAAAAAAAAGTAAAATCCTGCATGTACTTTCATACCGAAATGTGTCACGGACCGTGTTTGGAAAAAATATCTTCGGCTCAGTATAAAGAAAAAATAAAAGACGTTGAGCTCTTTTTAAACGGTAAATTTAAAAAACTGGAAGACGAATGGGAAAGCCAGATGTATTCTTTGAGCGCTGAAATGGAGTTTGAACAGGCAAAGGAAACGCGGGACAGGCTATTCGCAATACGCTCAATGGGCGAAAGAGTAATGATTACGGAAATTACGCAGGAAGATATAGAAAAATCCGTTGAAAGATCCGACAGCATTAATGATTTAAAGCAGGTTTTGGGCATGAAGCATATGCCGGCGGTAATCGAAGGTTTTGACAACTCCAACATTCAGGGCACAAACGCCGTGTCTTCAATGGTAAGATTTGTTAACGGGCTGCCTGACAAAAAAAATTACAGAAGGTTTAAAGTTAAAACGGTTACCGGGGCTGACGATTTTGCCACGATGCGCGAAGTGGTATTTCGCAGGTATTCAAGCTTAATAAGAAAAAACGAAAAGATGCCGGATTTGGTTTTGATTGACGGAGGAAAAGGGCAGCTTGGCGCGGCTATGAACGCTTTGGAAGAGCTGCAGCTGAAACTTCCGATAGCAGCTCTTGCGGAAAAAAATGAAGAAATTTATTTGCCGCAAAAAGATAAACCGCTTATTTTAAGCAGACATTCGCCGGCATTAAGGCTTTTGCAGTCCGTACGGGACGAAGCGCACAGATTTGCCGTGAATTATCACAGAAAGCTGAGAGAAAAAATCGTATGAGCATTTTAGGAATTTTATTTTTTACGGCGTCTATAATTACGGCCGCATCGGCATTTTTGATTTTAAACAAAAACTCAAAATCCGACACAAACGCCTATTTCGCGCTTTTATGCCTGGCAGCCACTCTGTGGCTGTTTGGTTTCGGGAATATGTTTATAAGTCAAAATGAACATGGCGCGCTAATGTGGAGTAAAATCGGTTTTGCGGGCTTAGCTTTTATTCCGGTATTTTTTTTAAGATTCGTTTATGCTTTTACAAAAAAGATTATTAACGTAAAAACATTTATTATTTTTTACGTTTTATCCGCAGCGGCGGTTATTTTAAACTGTACGACTCCGCTTTTCTATTCCGATATAACCCTGCGCTTTTTCGGATATTATCCCAAAGCGGGATTTTTATATATTCTTCTTCCCGTGCAGCTTGTATTTTTTATGCGCCTTGCCTCAAAAAATCTGAAATCATATTTAAGAAGACCTGATTTAACCGCGTACCGCCATAAACAGGCAAAAAGCATTAGCAGTTCCGTATTTATTCTTTATGTGCTTTTTATAGATCATCTGCTCACTTTTATTGCTTTGCCGATATACCCGTTCGGCGAAATATGCATGGCTGTTTTTATATCTGTCGTAGTGATAAGTTTAAAAAGATATGAGGCTTCAGACATAAAAATCATTCTCAGCCGCGCTTTCATAATGGCGGTTCTGGCGGCGGTAATATTGTCATTTTCATATTTTGTCTGGAAATACAGCGGCTCGTGGATTATTTCTTCGGCGCTGACTTTCGTTCTTTCATTTATTGGAACTTATTTGTACAGGGCTGCCATTGATAAAGCCGAAGATTTGTTTTTAGCCGAGCAAAAAAAATACAGCAATACGCTTATTCAGGCCGCAAGCAGTATGGCGAGAGAACATAATTTAAAAAGGCTTCTAAAACTTATGGCCATTATAGTAATGCATGAGCTGAAAGTTAAAAATTTTGCCGTTTTTCTTGAAAACAAAGATAAAAAAACTCTTGAGTGCCATTACATAAGGCCTTCGGTGCCGAGCGAAATAATATCTTCTTACTCGTATATGCATCCGTTTATAATGTTTATAAGAAATAAAAAACGGCCTTTTACGGCTGCCGACCTGCCTTTATACATAATAAACTCGGCGGAGCTTCCTTTTCGACCGGCTTTTGTAATTCCTTTTTTCTTTGATAACGGAACCAATGGTTTTATAACACTTTCCTCAAAAAAAGACGATATGCCTTTTACATGGGAAGACATAAGAACTTTTGAAGCGCTTTCAAGGCAGGCTTCGCTTGCGATTGAAAGCTGCTTATTTTTTGACGAGTTTAAGAACACCCAGGAAAGAATCTTTGCCGCGGAAAAACTTGCATCCGTAGGAGGGCTTGCCGAAGGCGTGGCGCATCAGATAAACAACAGGCTTAATCAGTTTTCAATGATTTCCGGAGAATTAAAATATGAAATAGCAGATTTCATCAAAGCCAATGAAAAGCTGGTAAACGACAATAAAATTCTGAAAAAAACTATGATTTACATCACCGAACTTTCGGATTCGCTTACCGAAAATATAAAACGCACCGACGCGGTAATAAAAGGAATTTTAAATTATTCCCGGGCCGAAAAACAGGGAACATTATTTTCGCATTTTTCGCTCAAAGAAGCTTTCGGACTTTCTTTAGAGCTGCTAAACTTAAAACATAAATTGCACAAAGATTTTAAAATTGATTTTAATCTTCAAAATGACGATGATAAAATTTACGGCATACGCTCGCAGATTACGGAAGCAGTGTACAATATAATAGACAATGCCTATGAAGCTACAAAAGAAAAGTATGACGATTTGTCCGAAGAAAGAAAAACCTACTACAAACCGCTCATAAAAGTAACACTTAAACATACCGATTTAAAGCATATTATTTCCATTGAAGACAACGGATGCGGAATAAAAGATGAAAATATCAGCAAAATTTTCGCTCCTTTTTTTACGACAAAATCATCTTATAAGTCCGGCACCGGCATCGGCATGTATATTGTAAGAAGAATGATTGAAGAAAACCACAAAGGAAAGGTTTCTTTTGAAAGTAAGTGCGGATCCGGAACGAAGATTACATTTGAACTTCCCGTAAAGGCGGATAATGCTTAATGAAAATATTAAAAGCGGAAATTGAAGATTTGCAGGAAATATATAGACTTCAGAAAGAAGCCTTCATAATCGAGGCAAAAATCCATAATAATTATTCAATACAGCCGTTAACCCAAACATTCGAAGAAGTTAAAAAAGAGTTCGGCAACGCAATAGCGCTTAAAGCCGTGAATGAAGACGGTAAAATAGTAGGTTCAGTCAGGGGGATTACGGACAACAGCACTCTTTATATAGGCAAACTGATGGTACATCCGGATTTTCAAAACAGAGGTATCGGTAAAAAACTTCTTTCGTCAATTGAAGATATGTTTCCCGGTTTTAGATACGAATTGTTTACCAGCACAAAAAGCGATAAAAATCTTGCCATATATATAAAAAACGGATACAGGGAATTTAAAAGAGAGAGCAGTCCAGTAGGCGTAGATTTTGTTTATCTGTCAAAAAATGCCAAGTGAGGAATTTATGCCAAAGTCAAAAAAATGCATTCCTGAAGAACTGTTGGAAAAAATGAAAAATTATCCGCCGTTTTACGTTAAAGTCTGGAAAGCATGCTTTGAAATACCTGCCGGAAAAACCATGACATACGGCGAATTAGCAAAAAAAGTCGGCTCTCCAAAAGCGGCAAGGGCAGTCGGCGGAGCAATGCGCAATAATCCGTGGCCGCCGACAATCCCGTGCCACAGAGTTATAGGCTCTGACGGCAAAATGTGCGGCTATTCGGCGCGTGGCGGAACAAAACTCAAAGAAAAGATGCTTCAATATGAAAAAGAAACTGGAAAGGACGCTGAAAACAAAGTAGTGCCAATAACAGCGAAAAAGAAATAAAGTGCTCAGATACATTTACGATACGGCACGCAGCGCGGAAATGAATATGGCAATAGATGAGCTCCTTTTTGACGAAATTCAAAAAGAACCGGTTTTAAGAATATATTTTTGGGATAAAGCTTATACTACAATAGGCTATTTTCAGAAAAATGACTGCACAGCCGTCAGAAGGATGACTGGAGGACTTTTGGTAAATCACAAAGATGATTTATCATACGGTTTTTGCGCAACCGCTGAAAAGTGGCCTTATATTTATAATCAACAAGACACATACAAACTCATACATACGGCAATAAAGAAAGCATTATCAAGCATCAATATAGAAAGCAGTTTTGCAGAGGTTAAACAAAGCGCGGACAAAAATATGCTGTGTGTGCAGACCCTATACAGCGATGATTTGATGTACGATGGGAAAAAAATTGCAGGTTCTTGTATGAGAAGAAGGGGAAAAAAAATACTTGTGCAGGGTTCGCTTCATCTTGACTTGGAAGAAGGAAGCAAAGAAAAGTTTTCACGCTGCTTTTGCGAAAACATGGCAGAGCTGCTCAATACGGGTTTAAATGATAAAAATATCAGCTCAGAGGAAATTTCAAAAGCGTCTTCTCTGGCAGAAACAAAGTATTTAACGCGGGAATGGAACTATAAATTTTAAAGGTAAATATCATGAAAAAAATTCTTTTAACAGCGCTATTTCTGATTATGAATACGGCATTATTTGCGAAAAGCAATGATATTTGGATTGCATTCGAGAATGAAGACGCGGATTTAATCGGTTATAAAGACAAAAACGGAGTAATAAAAATCGAACCGAAATTTATTGTCGGAGCAGGCAAATTTGAAAATATTATGGCTGTTGTTGAAGAAACATATGATAATAAATGGAATAGTTACTATCTTACAAAAACAGGAAAAACAGCCGGCAAAGACAGCCTGTATTATTTTGACAATAATCCTGACTGCGAAAGCGAAGGCTTTATTCGTTTCAGAGACCATAAAACCGATAAAGCCGGAATGCTTAATAAAGACGGGGATATAGTAATTCCGGCCGAATATAGCGACCTTACAAGAGTGAGAAACGGAATGATAATAGCGCTAAAAGACGCCGTAAAAAAGTATTCGGGAGAACATTATACTTGGACAGGCGGGCAGGAATTGCTTATTGATACGTCAAACAACATTTTGATAGACAACTTTCCTTATGACGATAATTTAAATTTCTTTTCAATTAAAAAAACAAAAACTCCTCATTCAGACCCGATAAGAAAATCATTTTTGGCAAGAGACGGTTATTACTGGTCATTTATCGATTTTAAAAAAGAGTTCAAAAACTGGCTGACAAATGATTTGCTTGTAAACCTGACAAGAAAAAAACTGCTTAACGCTTCACACAACACTATTGTTTGGGAGTACGGGACTTGGGATTCGACTGAATATCTGCGGGGTGAAAACAGCAGAGCGGAATTTATAAATAATAATTTTGAAATTCTGAAAGCAGGGTTACTTGAAATATTAGATCCGAATTACGACTATTTTATTTCACGGGACAGTTTAAATACTCTTATTTATGAAGCAGGATTTGAAAAGTATTTTAATAATTGCGGAGAATTTAAAGACTGGATTTATCCTGTAATGACGATTGTTATTTCTCATACAAATGGAAATGACTTCACGCAAAACTTTTATGAATTTTTAAGAACCGATAAAGGATATAAATTGATATCTGCAGCAATTAGAAACGCGAATTTGCGGATTTAGCAATAGAACCCTCATTTTCTCAACGCTTGTCATTGCGAGCCCTGAAAGGGCGCGGCAATCCAGCGTCGTGAAAGTCTAGATTGCCACGTCGCTTCGCTCCTCGCAATGACAGACTTGTGAGGTTTTTAGAGAAACCCAATAGGAGAAGAGATGAAAAAATACATTTTAGATTTAACCATACCGCAGTTCAGAACGGCAGCCAATCCCGTAATTAAACAGGATTACAGGCTGAACCAGATTATTGAATGGATTTATGTCAAAAAAGCCGCTTCTTTTGACGAGTTTACTAATTTATCCAAAGAATTAAGGCAGCAGCTTGACGAAAGGTTCACGCTGCGTTTGCTTAAAATTATTAAAAAAGATACTTCTCTTATTGACGGAACCATAAGATACACATTCCAAACTGTTGATAATAGATGCTTTTTTGCCGTTTTTCTTCCGGCAAAAGGCAAAAATTCCGTATGCATATCTTCCCAGATAGGCTGCCCTGTTATGTGCGAGTTTTGCTCGTCAGGTAAAGTTAAATTAGCCAGAAACTTGAGCAGGGGGGAGATTTTAGAACAAATTCTGCAGATCGAAAACGATACAAAAGAAAAAATAGGCGGCGTATTATTTATGGGCATGGGTGAACCTATGCTTAACTTCAATAATGTTACACTTGCCCTGAAATCTTTGCTTTCAAATAAAGAATTCGGCATAGGAAAAAGACATATAACCGTTTCAACGGTGGGTATTGTGCCGGCAATAGAAAAGCTTGCTGAAGAAAATTACGGAGTAAGGCTTGCAATTTCTCTTCATGCCATAGATGATAAACAAAGAAAAATTCTGATTCCCAATAATCTTGGATTTACGGTTGACGAGATTTTGAAAGCAGGCAAATATTACCTGAAAAAAACTAATTCAAGGCTTACCATAGAGTATATTTTGGTTAAAAACATAAATGATTCAACTGCTGACGCGCACAAACTTACAAGAATTTTAAGAACCCGCGATTTAATAAATCCGGACGTACAGATAAATCTCATACCATACAATCCCGTGGAAAAAACATCTTTCCAAACACCCTCACAGGAAACAATCACAAAGTTTAAAAACATTTTAAAGGTCAACGGCCTGACAACAAACATAAGACAGGCAAAAGGCGCGGATATTTCAGCTGCATGCGGACAGTTGGGGTATTAACACAGCAAAATAATAGAGAAAAAAGATTAAGAGCAATCTTTTTGATTATTAATTAGTAAGTAAGAGTTATTGTTCTTGAAGAAGAAAATACTCCTTGATAACCAGCCTGAACGCTTATTGTAGTACTTGTTAGATAGATAGCCTTATCGACATCAATTGCCATTCTATTAGCTACAAATTCAATAGCTTCAGATGGAACATTTTTAGTTCCCCATGAAATAGCGGGATTATCAATTTCTTGTCCTCTTGAATTTGTAACAGTAGCTTCAAATAGTATCTTAGAATTGTAGTTTGCCCTCAAATAACTAAGGCTCAATGTATCTCCATCAGGCTCTTGCCTAATTTCCACCGTACCATTAAACCTATATGCATTATTGTCATCCGTATCACAAGCCGTAAAAAATACAAACGATATAGCAAAAAAAGTTAAAAATAACGCTGTTTTCTTCATAATTTCAAATCCTCTTATAATGTTTTTACTTAAAATATAGGCTTTATTCTACATTTTTTATTTATAAAAGTAAATTAAAATTAAGGGGAAAAAGGGGAAAGTTGTCCCCTTTTTTCAATTGCCAAATGGAATATTTAATTTTTGGAAAAACAACAGCCATTTTTTAAATTTCCAGGGTATTTAGTATGCCTAAAATCAAAATAGAGCCTTTAAAAAAGAGACATTAAAATGATTTTTAAACAAAGGTGGGTAAAAGGAATACCCGCGGGTATTCCTTTGGTGAGGTATTTTAGGTTAGATAAATTTATTTTAAAAAATAAACTTTCCTTTATTAAAAGTTATAAAAAACACTGTGAGTGATATTTTACAACTGTTAAAGCAATCAAAAATGCAAATATAAATTACATATATTTATAAGCATTATTTTTAAAATATATGATAATTAACTTTAATGTTAATAACCGGCCAAACCCCTATTGTACTTAACATAATATATCTTATCGGACTGTTAAAAGTGCAAAAACTTAAGATTTTTGACCAAAATTTAAAAAATTAATTTTTCGATTTTTTTGACTTTTTGAAAAAATAAGGTTTTTCTTGGCATGTTTTTTGCAAATAAAAGGTATCTGATTTTTATGTTTTTTTATATTTTTGCGGTTTTTGTCATTTTTGGAAATTTTTGTTTTAAGGTATTTTTTAAATTTTAAAAAGTTATCTTAAATATCACAAAAATCTGAATTTTTAGAAATTTAAGGCACTTTTTCCCCATTAATTTATTAACAAAACTCATTATTTTTTGATTTTTGCCGTAAGAAGAATATAACTTTTAGGAAAAGATGATATGCGGAGAAGTATAAAACCAAAACGACCCCGAGAGGAGTTGAACCTCCAACCTTATCCTTAGGACGGATCTGCTCTATCCAGTTGAGCTACAGGGCCATTCTATATCTATATTTGTTTATTCAGCTGACTTTCAAAAGCGAAAAAATTTCCGCTGATTTATTCTCTATTTTATCTCTTCCTTTAAGAAAAGAAAGTTCCAAAACAAAAGCCGCGGCTATTATGTTTCCGCCGATTTTTTCCACAAGCTTTATCGCGGCATTGGTGGTGCCGCCCGTGGCAAGCAAATCGTCTATTATTAAAACTTTTTCCCCTTTCTTCACCGAGTCTTCATGAATTTCAATTTCGGCAGTTCCGTATTCAAGCGCATAGCTTATCGCAACAGTTTTTGCGGGAAGTTTCCCTTTTTTTCTTATAGGGATAAAAGGAATATTCATTTTTACGGCCAGAGGCATTCCGAAAATAAATCCCCTGGATTCAATTCCGGCGATTTTGTCAATTCCGGAATCTTTAAACTTATCGGATATCGCTGTGATTATTTCATTAAAAAGCTCTATATTCTTTAAAACAGGAGTTATATCTTTGAATATAATGCCTTTTATCGGAAAATCCTGAATATCTCTTATTGCCGCTGAAAGTTTGTTTATATTCATCAATTTACCCTTCTGTCTACTATTTTTATGTCATTTTTTTTAGAAATTTTTCTTCCGTCTCTTTTGTTTACGCGGCTGTCGAGCATAAGTTTTTTTGCTTCATCTTTATCTATATAGTTGTATCTTATAAAAATGCCTTTAAGCCTTTTTAACGCTTTTACTTCCAGCTGCCTCACGCGTTCTCTGGAAATTTTTAAAACTTTTCCGGATTCTTCCAAAGACATGGGTTTCATCCCGCCAATGCCGAAACGCATTCTTATTATCTCTCTTTCTCTCGGGGGAAGATAATTTAAAGCCTGGCCTATGTCTGAATTCGTTCTTATTATTTCGGTAACAGATTCCGGAGACTTAACATCTTCGTCAATAATTATATCTTTAACAAAAATATCCGAATCATCTCCTATAGGAGCTTCCAATGAACTTGTGCCGCTAAAAACAGAAGCCGCTTTCATAAGGTTGCTTGTCTGCTTTTTACTCAGTTTTAGCTTTTTAGAGACTTCGTCAATTGAAGGGTCGCGGTTAAGTTTTTCTCTTAATTTGCTCCAAGTTTTCATCCATGCATTAAGAGAATCCCATATATGTGAAGGTATCCTTATGGTTTTTGTCTGATTTTCTATAGCTTTGCGTATATACTGTTCAATCCAGTACACCGCATATGTTGAAAAAGCGACTTTTTTTGACGGATCAAACTTTTCTACGGCTTTTATAAGCCCCATATTGCCTTCTTCCACAAGATCCATAAAATCTATGCCTTTTTTCATGAATCTTTTGGCAATCGGAATTACAAGCCTGTAATTTTGCTCGACAAGTTTATCAAAAGAAGCTTTATCTTTTTTCTTGGATTTTTTCCACAATTCGTCTATTTCATGTTTTGATAAAAGTTTAATCTGCCTTATTGCGTCAAAATAAAGCTGTAACGGATCATACCTTGTAATCATTTGGTATCCTTTACTGTTATAATATCGGGGCGACTGGATTTGAACCAGCGACCTCACGGTCCCGAACCGAGCGCTCTAGCCAGCTGAGCCACGCCCCGATTTAACGACAATGATGTGTCCCTGCGGGACATGATGTACACTTCGTGCATGATGTTTCCTGCGGAAATGATGTATATCCTTCGGATACATTAACGACAAGGACACATTACATCATGTTGCCGCAAAGCGGCAATAC
>WRJZ01000040.1 GCA_009778325.1 Candidatus Endomicrobium neocapritermitis
TTTATTTTTCTCTTTTGCTCTTGCATCAGCATCAGCCGCTTCTATTACTGGTTCAAGCACTTGATCAAGCACTTCATTGTCCGAAACTTCCTTTTCTTCTTTTGCTCTTGCATCAACATCAGCCGCTTCTTCCGTTTGTCCATCGGAAATTGGAATTGCTTGTTTCTCTGATGCCGCCGCTTCTTTTTCTAAATCAACAATCGGAGTCATCTGAGGCATGGGTACAACTACATACTGAACCGCCGCCGCTTCTTCTTTTGCCCTGTCTTCTATTATCCCTGAATTAACCGAATCATTATTTCCGAAAGAGATTTTGGCAAGATATCTTCCGAAAGACGTTCCTAAATCTCCTATTTCTTTAATCGTATCTTTAGGAGACATTAAAAACTTTACTGCAAGCCATATAATGGTTGCGGGAAGCACTACTGTTAATAATGCAGCCCAGCCTACGATAAATCCTAAATATTTGGATATATAAGGCTGTCTTAAAAACTTTACTAAAAGACCTATAAGAGTTGCGACAATCAATACCAATAATACAACTCCGCCTACGATAAATACTACAGGTCTGGACATATTCGGTCTTCCGATATACTCTTTCTCGCCTTTTTCATTTATGACTTCTTTAATATCTGACCGGAAAACTATGTTCCACCAACTCTTACATTCATTCCAAATATTTTTGAAAACCTCTTCTTTGGGATATTGTAAGATATTAAAGCCCTGCTTAAGCTGCGTTTGTCCCAAAATAACGGCAATAGGAATAAGTATATATAAAAATGAAAGCAGAAACGTAGGGCTGGGCGAAAACAAAACTGCCGCGATAATAATAAGTATGCTTGAAACCGCAGGCGTAAAATGCGAATGGAAAATTGACATGCCGTCTTTGCCTGTTAATTTATTCAAATGACCTGTTACCCATTCCTTCGCTTCCATGTCTTTACGGTCTTTATGTGCTTTTTGTTTCACTTCCGCAGTTGCGGCTTCTTCTGTTTTTTTAACCATACCCTGCAGCAGCGACATAAACATCGTACCGCTTCCTCTTCCGGTATTAGCGTGCGCGGCTTTGCCTGAAAGTCCGGGGAAAATATGTCCGAAACCATGAGTTTGTATTTGGCTCACAAAATACGTGAAGTTTTTGACAAGCTTTGTAGTCCATTTCCAAAAACCCTCGTTGTACGTATATGAATCTTTAACCATTCCGGTCAAAGCGCTTGTCTGCGATAAAGTAAGGCCGAATAAAGCTAAAATGAAAGCAAAATCAAATCCCGAGAAACCGCTTATGCCCAAAAACAATATCGCAAAAAGGAATGTTTTGACGGTTACGGTAACAAGACTTTCCTTTGCATAAAATCCGGGGCCGGCAACAAAGTCTGTAGCTTCGGCAGCAAGCCCTCCAAGCAAACCAAATCCGCTTCTTAAAGTCTTATTATATTCTTCAATATATACGGACTGGTTCATTTCAGCGGCGCCGGAAGCAAACTTCAAAGTTATTGCGAGAGTTGCGCTCATTTCGGCTTCTCTGGTTTTTTCAACTACTACTCCGTCAAAAGCCACTGTTTTCCCGCCTTTGACTTTCGCAGACTTGCCTCCCGAGGCGTCTTCGCTGACAACGCTCTTGCTCTGGCCCGAAAATGACTGAATAAAGCTGGTTCTCAGAATATTCGGATGCCCGTACATATGCAATTGCCACAGTTCGTTCATATCGGCGTGCAAAGCATTGAAACCTTCTTCCGCAAAGGCGTATTTCGCTCCTATGCTTGTTAATCTCTTTGTCGGAATCTGCTCAAGCAAACTTACATTGTAAACTTCTTTATCCGTCAGTAAAGGCTGCAAGGCGCTGAAAAACGTTAATGCCGATTGGACGTAAATATTCTGGTTCATGTCCATCTGAAGAATGAAATCCTTTGAAACTTCCGCTTCAAGATTCGCATGATGGTCTACCTTACCCATGCCCAATATTCCGTGGAAGGGAGAAACCGCAGTTCCCGTATCGTCAAAAACAACTGCCGTAATAATACCTTTATTATATTTATCATAGAAAATGATTTTGCCGACAACTCTGCCTAGTTCGGCTCTAGCAGCAATTACTTCGGCTTCTTCGGCAGCGGTCGTGCTGACTTTGTCTTCTTTAGCTTTTTCGATCTTCTCATTAGCTTCCTTGAGTACGGCTTTAGCTTTTTCAACTGCACTTTGATCTACTTTAGACATATATTCGTCAACCAAGGTTGTTTCTCTGCCTTCTTTTTTCCATCTATCATATTGCGCTACCTGCTTTTCTATCTCGGCATTTATCGTGACAAGTAAAGCTTTTTCGGCTATAGTTGCTTTTCCTGCCTTATCCCTAATTTGCAAAGTTTCGTACTGCTCATAGGTAATATCTTCGACTTTAAGACGTCTGAAAGATGTCAGGCTAACCGCTTTTGCGATATCTGTTTTTCCCATTTGCGACAGCAGCTCTAATTCGTCGGCAGTCGCCAATTTTCTTTCTTTCTTCTCTGTCAACTCTCTATACTTGTAATATTCTTGCAATGTTTTTTCGGCATCATATTCTTTCCATCTTCTTCCGACATCAGTCTTTTCAATTTGCGATATCAACTCTAAATCGTAAGGAGATGCCAATCCTTTTTCCTGCATCTCTTTTAACTCTCTATATTTATCGTATTTAAAACCCTGCTGATGCATAACAGGAACTATCATCTCCCTGAATTCTTTAAGATTGTCAGCTAAACCGACAATTCTCGAATCGTTTGCGCCTTTTCCTTCATCATATACTTGCCCGTAATTCTGATAACCCGATATAAATTCAAAAGAGTCAGCCGTAATATCATTTCGTATATAGCGCTGCCATTCTTCTTCGCTCATTCCGTTTCTTTTATTGCTGAATTCTACTTTGGCAAGAACGTCCAATGCTTCTCTGAGATTGAGAATGCCAAGCTGCGTAGGGCTCAAAGGCTGCAGTTTCGGATCCGCCCATCTGCTTATTTCACGCTTTGCCCATGAATCTGGAAGATTATCATCCTTATTGTCCGCTTTTTTACCATCCTTTCTTCTATTAAGATATCTGCCCGGTTTAACGTTTCCTTTATCGTCAAGCATTGCCCGCATTTGCTCAATAGCTTCCCGGTCATCGTCATTCAAAGTATGTTTACGCCCTCTGAAATCTACTCCCTGTTCTAGTCTCGTAATCATGTTCTCCCATTCGCCTTCGTACTGCCTTATCAAATGCGTAAGCAGCGTATGTCCGTCGGGATTTAATTTTTTTGCGCTGTTAAGGCTTTCTTCTGTTTTCCCTTCTTTTTCATCAAGGGGATAAGTTACTCCTTCGTCAAAAGTAGGTATCAGCGCGGAAAGGCTTATGTCGCGTACGTTTGCATTTCTAATCCCCTGCATTGCCCTTACGCTTGTTTCCTGATGAAGTCTGTAGAATAGCTCTCTCGCTCCTAAACTGCTCGGTATTGAACTCAAATCCGGAGTTTCAATGATATCCCTGTCAAGGTCATCTCCGTTTTTATACTCTGAAATTTTAAATTTGTAGTTTTCATATTCTTCCGCAGATATCTTGCTGTCCCTGTAATACGAACCCATAATCTCATTAAAATACATTGCAAAAGCCGTTAACTTTTGGTCATCGTTAAGCCTGTTTACCGTATCTTCCGAAAGGAACGTTGCTTCCCAGCTTCTAAAAAACTCGCTTTTCAATATTCTCTCTTTTGATTCAAGATTTGCAGCATCTTTTGGATAGAAGAATTCTTGAAAAGATTCCCAGGTTTTGACTGCAGAATATGAGTCTTTTTGTCCTGTTACCGAACTATGAAGCGCTTTAAAGGTATCCCCGACATTACTCTCGACTACAAAATATCCGCCTCTTTTTTTTGTTCTCTTAACATGAATCGCTTTAAAAACTTCCCAAAAACCAAAAAAATCAAGAAATGTAAAAAGTACAAAAGGAAGCACCAGAAAAAATACAAACATATATCCCGCGGCAATCAGAAACAGTCCATACAAACCCGAAACTATAAGACCTGCCGAAGCGGCTGCCAAGAAGTGATGCAAGAAAAACCGCAGCCACTGTTGTTTAGCCCACCGTTTGTCCTTAGTAGCTCCTTTTTCTGTATCGGTAAACCATTTGTTAACCAGCGCGGTAATATGACGAAGGCTCGTTATATAAACGGATAATGCTATTGTTATTCCCATAGCGCCCAACATGAAAGGAGTACTGAGACCGAAGAAACCTATTCCCCCCACTGACATCGCAGATAATGATGTGTGGGTTGTAATCGTAGCGATGATAGACCCGACTACCGTATTGAGGAGGAACACTTCCCAGGCAGTTTTTAAAATAAGCACCAATCCCCATCTTTTTAACATTGCTGATTTGGCAGTTCTGATATCGTCTCTGTCTTTGTTTATGCCTCTGTCCTGCGAATTTGAAACAGTTTTACCATAATAATCGTTTACCGTATTTTTTTGCAGCCATTTTGCCAATCCCGCTAAACTCAAATATGCCAATGCAGTAATACCAAAGCCTGTAAGAACCGTTGCTGCGAAAACTCCAAACGCGCCGAGCAATCCGAGCGCGCCGAATGTCTGTATCCCCGCTATAAAGCCTCCGATAACTGCAAGATTGCCGAGCCACATTACAATAATGCCTTTAAGGTTCGCCAGAGACTGCAACAAACCTAAAGGACTATTTATATTTAACATACTTGTAAGAAACAGACGTACATTACCCATGCCGAAATCGCCGGAATGCGGTATATATGTTCTAAACGGCTGAATCAAGGGCGCATATTTATAAGAAAGCCGTCTTGCATCGGTATTATTTGCATTAATTGCATCGTAACCGTGTTCGTCAGCGCCGGAAACGTATTTGCTTATCATTTCATTATATGCCGCCACATAGGAAGGTTTTCTGAATATTCCGTCAAAATCAGCATAAGTCATCGTCTCGTCAGGACGCATGTTCCCTCTTTTACCGGCGCCTTTCACTCCGAACAAAACCCTGAAACCGTATTTGCTAAACCATATATTCATTTTGTTAGCTATGTCGCCATAAGCTACCCTTTCAGCCCCGGTAGACTGTTCAAAGCTTTGAACAGTATCATTGAGCGCCCTGTATTTGGCTTCAAGCGCGTTTATTTCACCGCTGTTATTTTTGTAAAACTCTATTGCTTCCGTGAGTTTACTGCTTGGGTTTACTTTGTTAATCTCTTTCATCTGCGCAACCTGCTGCTCAATCGTAAACCCGTTTTCTACAATATTAAGCATTCTGTTTGCTTCGGTATCAATCATCACTCCTACTTTATCCGCTTTTCCCTCGGCTATCATTTTTTTCGCATTATAAAAGAGAAAGTTTCTTAAAGCCATACAGTCCTGTCTCATATTCATGACTGCAATATATATATAATAAAATAATACAAGGTCTTCGTTTGTAAATTCGCCGGTATTATTTTGTATAAACGTTTCTCTATTGATGCCGGCTTCATTCTCAGCCATTACATTTCTTATCCACCAGCGGTAATCGTCAAATATAACCTGATTGACATTTGAGGTTCCGTTGAGCGCATTAGTTACGGCGTCGGACAAAGCCTGTCCTGAAAGCCCTTTGGTTATCGTATCTTCGTTCTTTATGAAATTACCTGCAAAAGTACCCCTGATAGTACGGTGCATATGCGCTTTATTTACGCCCCACTGTTTTACATATTTTTCCTGAAGCAAACTTATCACGTCGGATCTTAATTCCGTCGTAATATTTTTCGCTTCCGATTTTATGTTATTTAGCGCTTTCTGCGCCGAGTTTTCATCGGTAAACTTAAAACTTCCGTCGTTTTTAACGCAGAATTCCAAGGCTATCTCATTTAACGTCGAATTTGCATTCAGCCTGCCGTTGCTATTGGCTATTATGTAGTTTTTTACCGTTTGATAGTTTTTGTCCGACAATTTATTTTCCACGGCGTTTACCATGTTTTGTTTAACAAAATTCGCAGTCTTTTCTAACTCCGCAATCGCCGCTTTCGAATCGATAAACCTAATTTTGTTGTCTGCGTCCGTACAGAACGCTCTTGCCAACGCCATATTGTCATTTTGATTTACGCCGGGATTTTCGCTTTGTATATATGCTTTTGCGTCTTTATATTTATCCGTTCCCAATTTCTCCGCTACGTCGCTTATTATGTTTTCCGGTAAAGGATCGGATACTTCTTTGTTCATAATCTCGTCCTTCCTTTTCTTTACCTGTTTTTTGTCGCGCTTTTGAATCAATGCTGAAAGCGGAAGAACGATAACTGCTAAACCTCCGATGCTCTCGGCATAACGGACAAAACGAATCTCTATTACATCCCAAGCTCTTCTGAATTCCCCGGTCCAGTCATCAACGATTGCGGTCTGACTTCTACTGTAAAGCACGCCCGTATCATCATATAAATACTCTCGGCTGGTCGGTACAGGATTGTCTGCCGTAGTAAGTTGATTAATTTCGTAATAATTATGATTTACCCATCTTCTTGCTTTCTTGTAAGAAACGTTCATATCATGCCAGATTCTGCTTATTCTTAAATCGCCGATATCGTCAACATTGAAACTGAAAGGAACATACCCTCTTGTCTTTGCGCTTTTAACCAAATCGGAAAGCGGCTTGCCATGTTCTTTCTGAATTTTTTTGAGCTTTTCGTCAACTTTATACAGTTTGCTAATCGAATCTTCCCAATCTTTCTGTGAATGGTTTGCGACAAAGTCCTTATCGTCATTGTTTAACAGATAGCCGTACTCGGCTCTTCCCATTCTGTTAAGAACATTAACTTCATAAATGTTTCCTTTTACGTTGCCAAATGGGATACGCCCGACAGGGTTCTCATATATTTCGAAGAATTTTAAACCGTCGCTCTTAAAACTGACGGCTTTAAGCCCTGACATCTGCGAATAATATCTTGCCACGGCATCTGATTGATGAGGATAAATCGAATCCTTGTATATCTCATATCTTTTGACCCATCCTGCAATAGCGCTATCCGCGTCAAAGTTCGGATTTTGGAAAACCGTATAAACAAGAGAAGCTGTTTCTTTAGAAGCTGCTTCCTCTCCGTTAGAAATGACGGAATGAATAATCTTAAGGTTATTCATTCTAAAAATAAAGTTGCTGTTTTCTATTGCATCTTCGGCTGTATCCATTATACTGCCGTCGGCTTTCTTTGCGCCGTAATCGTTAAAATTAAGCGAACCGTTAAAAGCATAAGAAACGACCGTGCTGGGATGTCCCATCATCAGGGCTCTCTGTTCGTCAAGCAAATCATAACCTTCGGCATATCTACCGTACGATATGACTGAAGGCATGCCGAACAGCTTTTCCATTTCTCCGAACCTGGAATCACTCTTTTCGGCTTTTATAATCTCCCCGTCAATACCAACCTTAAGATTTGAAAGGGTTATTACATTGCGTCCTTCGGCATTATTGAAAAGATATGATTTTTCGGTATAAATTTTATTTTTCGGATCGAAATCAGCCAGATTATTTTCATTGTCAAGCAAAGATTCCTGCATATTAAACATATTAAATGTTTGGGCATTAAGCATATCATTGGACAATTGCAGCGGTTTTTTATCTTCGACTTGGGTTCTTTCATGCGCAAACATGACTGTGTTTACCATTTTATTATAGACTATTGCATTTGCATAGACTCTGCTGTTAAATTTAGAAGTACTTACTACATAGCATTTACCGTCTTCAACTACGACCGTATAAGATTTTTGGCCTATACCGTATCTGTCATATTCCGGAATTATAAGTCCGGAAACAAACTTTCTGTTTTCCTTTCCGTTTTCCTTTCCGTTTTCAATCTCGAACTGCTGTCTGACATTTCCGTTGAAATCAGTCTCTTTCACATATTCTCTGAACGCAATTTTTTTCTCCCCGACTATCGTATTGATATTTTCGGTCGCATATATTCTCTGTTTATTCCAGTCTATGCCGTTAAAATTACTGGCGCTCAAAAGAGCTTTTTCTTCTCCATCAATCGTGACTCCTTTATCGTCAACATAATACGTTTCAGTTCCGGAAGGAATTCCAAAAAAAGAAAGCAGCGTTCCCGAAAAAGACTTTTGCAGGTTCGGATGCAGGTTTGTGTCAACGTCTTTATAAAAATATTTTTCGTTTCTTGTAACTTTTAATATTTTTCCATTGTCCAAATTATTTGTCCTCTGAATCATTTCCTGTATGTTTTCACTGCCGTTTATATTTTCCCAGTCGCCAATATAAGAATCTATCGAAGTTTTCCAATTGCCTTGCACCGGAGAAAAAGAGTTTTCATTTTCAAAGTCAAACAGTTTTGAAGAATCTTTTATGGCGATGTGGTATTTGTTCATGATATAACTGCTGTCGTCTATATCTTCTATAAAGACTGCCCCTGAATAATAGTCTATGACCATACTCCCGACTTCGGAAACAGGCACGACAAGGTTGATCGGTGTCTGTTGCACGGAGTCTTTCTCCAAATCATATCTCAAACCTATATTGATTTCCTTATATCTTCCGCTTATGTCTATGAAACCGTCCTTATTGATTTTCACAACAGGTTCGCTGCTGTATCCGTCATAAGCAGCCCACGTTACATATACTTTACCGCTTGAAGGGTCGAAATATACGCTTTTTGTCCAGCTTAAATTTTCCGGCTTATAATTGAACTCAGCTTCCCTGTCGCTTCCCAGCCTTTTCATAAGAGTTTGTATATTATTTCTCCAAACGCCTTTAAAATCAGCGTCGGAAAGCATCTCGTTAAAGGCCAGAGTGTCATATGCCGACATTCTGTTTCCCGTCACATATATCGGCTCTCCCTCCGCGGTAAATTTTCCGGTTTTTCTTCCTTCAAATACATATCCTCTCTTATTTAATACATCTTTTATAACGACCCTACCGTTACTTTCTTCGGTTTCTTTTGAAGCTTTGGCTTCTTTTGAAGTTTTGGTCTCGCTGAAAGATATCGCGTCATTATCATAAAGATTTCCGTTAACGTAAATCATATTCAACTTTTTTAATATCTTCAATCCATCTTCGGATGTCGTATCAATGATGACCGGCTTGCCGTATTTATCGGTTACACTTATTTTCGCTCCCAAGAAAACGCGTTTCGCAGAAACATGATAATTCTTTTTGCTTCCTGCGGCCACCTGTTCCATTATTTTCATGCGTTCCCGATTTCCTATCCGATACGTATCGCCGTAAGCATGCTGCAGGCGTATTTCTTTACCTGTTTTGTCGAAATAAATATGTTCGATAACATTGCCGTTCCACTTTTTAACTACGGCACTAATTATTTTCGAATCAGCTTTATCCAGTTCATCGACCGGTATTGCGTCTGCAAAATACGTGCCGTTTTTACTTACATCTTCATTAATACGCGATAATGGGCTTATAAGCATACCGTATCCGCCCGTAACTTTAAAATCAGAAGTTTCGATGTCTTTCCAAACACCGGGACGTTCCGAATGCTGTACGGCAACCTTTATTCCGGTTTTGTTGCCGGCTTCGTCATAAACGTTCCGGAAAACGGCTCTCTGCTGCCGCATTGTATCGGAATAACCGTTATTTCTAATTATCAAATTCGGCAATTCGAGTATATATGCGGCTTTTGGGTCGGTGTCAGCCAAAGCTGCGCGCATCTCGCCCATTCTTTCATTGTCATTAATTTTTAAAAGATCAGCGATTTTCTCTGCAAGATTTACTCTTTCGCCTTCATTATTTTCACAAATTTGATCTTTCAAAACGGTCTGTGAAAATTCCAAAGAAACATTAACTTTCATATTTTTATTTATTTCCGTTTGTTTGTCGCTTGTAAACCATTGCCGGTATATAACGCCTTTAAATTCGACAAAATACTCCTCTCCCTGCCGTATTTTTTTGTTGCCCTCGCGCGTAAAATATTCTTTCTTATATACGGATATAAATTCGCCCTCTTCCGCAATCCATTGAAGTTCGGGCATCGTGATTTCATCAAAGCTTATTGTTCCGTCGGAATTTATTTTGTCCGGCGTAGTTACTTTAAGTTTGGCATTTCTGATTGTATGCATGGCGGCTTCGGCTTGTTCGTCCGTCAAAAGTTTTGTGTCCGGACGCGTCCGATATTTTGCTCTTATTTGTGATATAGATTCTGTTACCGCTTTTGCGGACTCAGTCTCATAACCGATCCGACTGCAAATAGTATCCCAAATTTTTCTCCATACCGGCCTTTTATCAGCGGCTGCCGCTTCGGTTTTTTCCGCTTCGGTTTCAACATGAAGCTGTTTTATGGCATCTCTGGTTATATTGTCTTTTCTATCGCTTATTTCATCAAGTCCTTTATCAAGTTTAACTTTTATGTACGCTCCGTTCTTTTTGTTGCCTAAAGCGTCTTTTTTAAGTTCATTGTTTTCAACCGCGAGTTTAAGTTCATCCAAAGTCAACATTTTTTTTATTTTTCCGGCCTTCCAGAACGGAAAAATCCCAAGTTCTTTATGTTCCTGTCCCTTGGCACGCCAATACAAACTGTTCTTGTTTTCTCTGTCAATGAAATTATAAAGGCCTTCCGCATAATCCGGGTCGGCGTCTGGATTGACCGCAAGATCTATTCCATCGGCTTTTGCCTGTAATCTGAGCTCTCTCAATTTAGGCAAATTCGCTTTTTCGGCATCAAGCTGCACAATGCTCAGCACATCGCCATCCGGATCAACGGGGTATATTCTGTATGTCACATTATCAGTACGCGTATCGCCGTTTATTGTAGCTTTGCTTGACAGAACAATCGGCCAATACATATCGCCGTTTACGTCTAATTCGTCTTTTACATCTTTCGCTTTTGCGCCAAAGAGATAAACTTTCCGCTGCGCGACTTCGGGCGCGTTTCTTATCGACTTACTGAGCTGCACATCGGTAAGTGGCTTGCCGTTCTTTTTGACGAAATATATAGGATAACCGTCAGGATAAAGTGGAGAGTCTATTTTTAAGGAAAGATACATGTTCCCTTTCCCGTCATGCTTAAGTTCCCCTCTCTTTTCCTTTATCGCTGTTTGCAGTTCCTTATTTGTTTCTATCAAATCCGTAATTACGGGTGTCATTTCTATCGCCATTCTAACTCTTTTTGCTTTCTCTTCGGGAGTATCGGCGAAATCCGCCACCAGTTTAGGCATAAGTTTTCCGTTTTCTTCTATCTCCACTATAGGATAAAATTTATACCCTGTTTTGGTTCTTGGATTAATAGCCTTCAAGATATAATATTTGTTTCCTAAATCATCAAAATCAAAACCTTTCCCTCTGCCTGCTTTTTCCAAAGCTCTCAAAACATCATTCCCTTCTATCATTGCCTTCATGCGCGGAGCCATTTCTACTTGTATCTCAAGCTGGTTTGCGTCAAGAGATTTTGCTTTCGTTTTGCCTTCCACTTTAACCGGCTTTACGGGATATATGTCGTATATCTGACCGTCTATATCTACTTTCAGCACCATAATGCCGTCGTCATCAAAACCGATTTCCGCATCTCTTATTCTTATGTCTTGACTGGTTGATCTCGCTCTGTTAAAGCCTAAATAAACTTCTCTCGCATTATCTTTATCCAGGCTGTCTTCCAACTCTTTTTCGCTTATCACTTTAGGCTCTTGTACCGATACCGAATTGCCTTTTGTATCTTTTATTTTTATTACTTCGCCTTTCGCGTCTCTAAGCGAAACCATCTTTACCGGATATACGGGGTATTTATTTCCGTCTATTGTAACTTCCCAATACATTAATCCTTTCTTGTCGAACTTAACCGGAGCGTCTTTAGTCAGTTCGCTGCTTTCTTTCAGTTCTTCTAATTGCGGGGCAAGCAATGCCTGCTGTTTAATTTTGACAGCGTCCAATGGAATCGGTTCTCCGTCTCTGATAATTACGGGATATATTCTGCGTATCGTACCATCGGGCAGTTCCACATCCCAGTATAAATATCCGTTCTTACCGGAGGCATCGGTCATTTTGCCTACGTAAAGTATTTTGAAAGAATCTTTCCCGATTTCTTCCGCCGTAACGGAAAGGATGGAGGCTATATCAACCTCGTTATTAATTTCTTTAAAATCTTTTACATTGCCTTGCTCGTCGAAAGGATAAACTTTGACAAATTTTCCCGGCTCTGTTTCTATTGAAAAATAGAAAATCGTAGGCAGTCCTTTACTATCTTTATCGAACCCTTCTCTAACTTTTTGAACACCATATTTGTTTATCAGATATTGTCTGCGAAGCTCAAGCTTACCTCTGTTTTTAGCGGCAGCTATATATTCTTCATAACTCAGTTTTCTGCCGGTCGCATCATAATGCCCGACCTTCAAAGCCATGCCCTTTTCGCCTGTTCTAAGCAGCTCGCCGGTAACTCTGTCATACTGGAATGTCTGATCGGTATTAGGCTCATATATTACGCCGTCAATTTCCTGCGCGGATTTTACTGCCGCTTCCGCTATCTTTTCCGCATTAAGATTTTTATCAAATTGGCCGTCCTTATTAAATGGATACAACAACTCTCCGTTAGGAAGCCGCAGCTGCAATATACCGTTACTCGTCTCCGCTTTGATAACGTTGCCGTTTGCATAACTGTAACCTTTTTTGGCAAGTTCATTGCCGATATCTCTTCCCAGCTCGTAAACGTCTATCGAGCTCCGCATGTTTATATACAGCTGCTCTTCTCTGCCATTATTAAAATCTACGGCTAATGAACCGCTTTCATTGAATAAATATACTTTTACTTCATTATTTACGTATTTTTTGCCGTTGTACTCATCTACTACCCAATAAAAATCTTTACCTGTAACCCTGCGGAATTTAAATCCTAAAGACCTCGCATACTCTTCTGCTTTTGATAAATTAGCATCCCAATCAGTTCCTATATTAGCTTGTTTGAAACGGGTTATTTTAGCCGTAAAATCGCCTTGCGTCGAAAGCCTTAACTCTCCGCCAAAGCCATTGTTGCCCCAATAACCTAATTGTACGTTTCCTGCGAAGGATTTAGCGAGTCCGTTGATAAAAGATTCTGCCGCGCCGCTGCTTGTATTCTCTCCTAATAATTTCCTCATTGATGCAAACTCTTTATCCTGCCTAAACGCTTCACTTTCTTTTTCGATGCGTTTACGTTCGGATTCGCTCATTGGCACGGCTTTGCCGGAAATCTTTGCTTTCGCTTCTTTAATTGCATCGCTTCTTTCATCTTCGCTGAAAACTTTTAAAGGATTACGCGACTTATCAAAATATTCTACAAGCTTTATAAGCGTTTCTTTGTTTGGCTGGTCTTTTGCAATCTCTTTCATTAGAGCGCTAAGCATAATATCTTCGGCAAAGAGTTTTCCTGCGTAGTATTCCTCTAATTCCTGTCTGAATACGCTGCCTTTGCCCTCGTTATTAATAAATCTTTCTGTCCATTGCGCTAAGTCGGCATCTCCGTTAATAAACTTAGTGTTCCAGCGTTTAAAATAGTCCGACCACAATTGTTTGTATATATTTGCCTGCAAATACAGAGGCATGTCCGCATAGCCGGCCGGCAAAGAGAAACCTTGCTTTCTCATTTGTTCTAACAAATTACCGGTGCCGATTATCCCAGGCTGTGTTGACGCCTTGCGATGAGAGATAGCCTGCTTAGCTTCCGCCAGCAATTTCTTTATATCTTCCGGCGCGGCTTTGCCGTCGTAGATAGTTTCCAGCATCGAGGATAATTTTGCGATTTCAAACACGTTTTCGGCGTTTGTATTGTTTAATTCACGCTTCAAATTGTCGGCGAAAATTTTCGGCTGGAACTTTATCGCGGTCACCCTTTTCCACTCACTGCTATTAAAACCTATTGTATTCCTGCTTCTCTCATAGTCTGCGGATATTTCGGATTGTATTGAAATATTAGCGTCAGACAACTTCCACTGCCTGCCTTGCTTATAATCTTCCGTTAGCAAATGCTCAACGGCAGAGATAACGCCGTCAACCGCGGCATCTTTCTCTTGCTGTGGAATCTGCGTCTTTTGCCTTACGGGAGCCGATGCCAAAGGCGCGTCCGTTACAGGGACTGCTTTTTGCACGGCCTCGTTAAACGCATCGATTGCCTGCTGATTGCCTGACATAAGTTCATAAATCTTATTTTCCTTTGAATCGGATTTGAGAGGTTCGCCATATTTTGCGGCATACTCTCCTTTTATTCTGCTGAATTCAGCTTTGGCGCCGTCAAGCTGTATCTTCAAGTTTATAATTTCAGTCCATGCGTTTAGCAGATTCTGCCTATCGGCAATAATCTGATTTATGTTTTCTTGGAAATCTAAGTTGCTGTTAAGCGACCCGGAGAGTTTGATGTCGGTTTTGCGGCGCTCGTCCTCAATTCTTTCTTTGGCAGAGGCAAGAGCCTTATTCGCATCGTCAATCTTCTTTAGGGCGTGATCTATGCTGACGATTTCCTGACGCAATCTCAGCTTTGTCTTAACCGAAGAATCGGAAAAACCGTTATAAATATGTGATTCGGCATCGGAAACCGCCGTTGATAAAGATTTTGCTATCGCGCCTATTTTCATAATTTTCAAGCCGTCAGTTTGAGTTTTAGCTTCTTTTCTGAGCATGGAAATCCTGTTCTCCAATATTCCGCTGACAAGAGAAAAATCTCCGCTTTGAGAGAAAGCGTCTTTAACATAATTTTCAATGTCTGTTCTTAAAATTTTCGCATCTTCCGGATTTAATATATCCATAAGCGAATTAACAATATTATTGCCTTCTATCGGCACGCTGACGACATCCGCGGCAGGTATTGTTATCGCATTGACCTTCGCTTCTTTGGCATTGCCGGATGTCATTATGTTAACTACCATATTAAAATACGAATCGTTTTTATTAATCTCGTCCGCTAATTTTTCGAGTTCGTTAACCAGATCTTTATTTTCATTTTCCTTTGATATAATGTCAAAAACAATCACAAGAGTCGCCATATTGCCGGCAAATTCCGTACCGTAAACAGCGTCAAAGATTTTTTCTATAAGCATCCTTGATGACGTGGACATTTTTTCCTTGTCATATTTGTAATTGTGTTTGGCAAGAAGCGCGCCTAACTCCTTATCGTTCACTAAAAGCTTATCTACAAAATCATCATATGTCTCTGTCTTCCCGTCAGTTTCAGCGTATCTGCTTTCTGCATTATTTACTATGGCGCCGCGCTGCTGTCTGCTAAGTTCTATATTAATCTCCAGTTCGTGTTCCATTCTGGCTTTTCTAAACAATTCCGATCTGTTTATATTCTTTAGGTTAATACTGTTAAAATAAGCGCCGAATGTACTATCTATCTTCTTTTTTAAATCCGGCGAAAGTTTGAAGTTGAATTCATTCTCAATATTTTTAATAAACATGTCGTAGGCGATTTTCCGTTCATTCTTTCTGACATATTCGCCTACTTTTCTGTTTACATCTTCCGGCTTCAAAGTTCTGAGCATATCCCAAAGTTCGCGGTTGGCAGTATCGTATCCTCCGTTAATTAACTTATATCGCAAGTTATCCGTAGGCGACTTTCCGGTGCCAAGGATTAAAGCCGCCCCCGCAAGATCTCCCCAGCCGGAAGACATGAATCCTGTCGCCAACATCACAAGAGCAGGGAAGACATCGGTAAACCCGATTTCTTTGCTGACTTTGTATTTTGTAAGGGCTGCATTCACAATTTTTGCCAAATATCCCTGATCCTTAAGCAGCCATTCTATCCACTCCTCTTCCGTACGCTCAGAACGATTAAGGTTCTTACTTAAAGCGTCTATCATCGCGTCTCCGATTTCCTTGTCGGCTATAATCTCATCTATATATTTCTCTGGTATGGCTATGGTAAGTATATCGCGGATTTTTTTCACCGTATCGGCAGGATTGATATTTTTAACGGTTTCGGATTCCGCGCTTTCGTTTAATTTTTCAGAGAGACCCGTGAGTTTTATGACGATATTTTCTTTATTCTCCAATAATTCCTTTATAGAATTCAGAACTTTTTTGGTATCCTCATCGGGATTTTCTATTTTTGAGAGATAAGCGTAAATTTCATCAACTCCGTAAAACGCTTCGGATAAACCTCTCAGATGCTCGGCGGACGATTTGGAGACAGTGAAGATGAATACTCTTTTCTTGCCTTTCAAGGCCGCGATCATTTCTTTAGATTTATCTCCCAAAACATACGTATCAATTCTCGGATCAAGCTCTTCCCATATACTATCAAGACATTCCTGCTTGTCATCCGCCAATATATATTTTTCTATATGTTCATCATTAAGCATACTTTCAAATTTATTGCCTAATGAGGAAATGCCCCGGCTCTTAGCCATTTCATTTAAAGCGTTCGACATAAATCTTTTCTCATTATTTTTCATCTTAGCAATATTGCTTTTAAATATTCCTTCTTTACCTTTGTAATAGTTCAACTCTATATTGCCTGACAAATACTTGCCGATAGAAGATCCCGCCTGCGGCTGATAATTTTTCCCGGTAGCCTTGTCAACAAGCTGCGTCGCGGGATTTCCAAGCACATAGCCGTTAATTTTTACCGATGCCTTCCCTATCTTTTCTTCAAAAGTTATAAACCGGAAGAAACCGAGCACTGTTTTCACAGCGTCCGCAACACCGGCAGATTGGGATTCCATATACAGGTTTACAAAATAATCAATGTCGGCGCCGTATTCTTCCATAACTCTGTTCGTCAATTCCGCGCTTCCGAGTTTTTCATTATCTTTGCAATACTTTATCATAGCGGCGTAAAAGTCTTTGCCTTCTTTATTAAGTTTAAAATTTTCTTCAAAATCTTCGGGCATGCCTTTACGCAAAAGCACATCCTTTACAATGTTTTCCGGAACTACTATTGTGTCAAAAGACTCGACTCCGAAAACATTTCTTATTACCTCTTCGGTTAAATCACCGTCAGCCAACCTGCCGTTGGCTATATCCGATATAATGCGATTCTCAAAGCTAATATCGGCGTTTCTGTCTTTTTCCAGCTTCTCGTTTAATGAGTACTGATTCATCAACTTTATATATTTTACGAATTTCTCTCCGATGTTCGTGCGCCGGTCGCTGCTGTAAGGAGATGTCACAAAATCATTAAGCATGATGAATTTCAATTCATCATTCATTTTATCTTCTATATCTTTTTTATCATAAAGAAGGCCTTTTGCTTTCGCGACGGCAATCATCCCTTCAATGATTTTGTCATAGGTAAGCGCGTTCTCCCCGCCAGTCCATCTGTCGGTATATGCTGTTCCTTGCGCGGGCTCTCTGCCTTTAACCCACTTTATCGGCTCCGACTCGTTACCGTATCTTATTCCGACAACCATTCCGTCCGCGTTTAATGCCGGTTCAATAATAATATGCGCCGCGGAAAGTAATTTCAGAAAAGTTTTATCCACACTATTATTATTTTCTGCGAGCATAGCTTTCAATTCGGTATCTCTGTATGGCAGATATTTTCCGGGTATGCCGGTCCGGGAGATTGATTCTTTCAGCGCAGCCAATTCGACGGAACCTATGGTTTTATCGGCATTATTGATAAGAGAGTTCGCTTTGTTGATTATATTGTCGGCCTTTCTTCTGTCTTCAGGAAGAAGTCGTTCTTTACTTATGTTCAATTCATCTCTGACTTTCTTCAAACTATCGAAAAACTTTTTAGAGTTTAAAAACAAATATTGCCCGCTTTTCTCTTGTTCAGCTCTCCTCACCATGATTTCAAGAGAATGCAAATCCCTCTTCTTAGACACCATGTCCAGCTTAGCTTTTAAATCATTTGCATTTATATTGGGGTCAATATATATTTCTCCTGCCTTGCCGCTCTTCGCAGCATCCGCCAAAGCCGCAAGGCTGCGTTCTATTCGCGCGCCGTCTTCCAGTGAAAAACTGCTTACTGTACTTTGCGCTGTATTCAACAACTGTTCAAGATAGGCTTTGGTAGGAGTTACGAACGGAATAAAAACATTTTTTTCTATAGTGTTAAGGTCTCTGATATTTCCCGACAAGCCTGCCGATGCGTCTTTGCCGAACATTCCATAATAAATAAACGGCGCTTTGGTTAAGAGCTTTGCAAACTCGATAGAATCAAAATATGTTGTTTCTCCTTTTTCCAGGCTTTCTATGAACTGACTGTTGGCATTTTTTAAAATGGCCTGCCCATATTTATTTATTATTTCTTTCTTTATTACTGCTATATCTTTTGTATTGTTACTTCTCAGATCATCCAGAATCTTATTGCGTAAATCAGGGGTAAATTTAAAGGCGTCAGGCAGCCCTAATTCTTCGTAAATGAACCAGAACACTATATGGTCGAAAACCATCTGCGGATCATTATTATATTGCCGCAAGTAATACGCTTTGGCTTCCGGAGAAAGAGACGGCACTATGGGGTTTATATTTTTGGCAACATCAGAAAGCAAAGCGTCAAGCATTTTTTCTGCGTCTTTGACATCTCTCTGCTTCTTGGTATCCAAAATCTCGTACAATATTCCAAGCGTCGGCAGTATTTTATGAGTTGAATTAACTCCTTTAAGACTGCCTGCGATATTGCGGGACATCGCCCTTTCGCTGGACAGCTTGCCTGCAAACTCATTGAAGGCCTGCAAACGCTCAAGTGTCTCAGCGGTCATACTTCCGTCCTCAGCAGTCTGCACAATGTAATATTCAGCTAAAGATAATAAGCCGGCCTCCAAAGGATGTTTGAGCAGGTACTCATCCATACCCCGAAAAAAATGTCTGATATTTGAAAGGTTTCCACTGGTTTTTTCGGCGCTTTTTTCTGCGGCTGATGGTGAACTCGCAGGCGCTGTCTTGCTTTGCATTTCGGGAATGCGAATACGCGGCGTCTGCTTCTGACGTTCCTTCGCCATGGGAAGAAGAACGGTTTTAAATATGGCATTTACTTCATTATTGTACTCTTCCATCAAAAGATTTAAAGATGTGTTGTCTATATCGAAACGCGCCAAGTTATCAACTTCTTTGCTATTTACCGCATCCTGCATCATTTTACGCAAATCTTCAATTATACCGGAGATTTTGATATCTTTATTTTTTCCTGTTATTTTTAATGTATTTATATCAATAGGATAACTGTCGGTATTTGAATTCAGCTTCTTTGAAGACAGAACGGGGCCTCTTGTCCACCCGTATTTCTCTTTGAGGTAAGCCGAAAGGCCTTTTTCTTCAAGGCTTTTTTCTTTGGCAATTGCCGCGGCTCCGCCTTTCTGGTCTCTAACCATTATCCTGCCGTCTTTCATGACTTGCAGCGTTATGAAACTATCTGACTTCGGGAGATACAAAATAACCGAATCCCCTCTATTTTTCAGAGCTTCTTTCAATCCCGCTATGCCGGTTTCATATGAATGCCGGCTTCCCGCGAGGAATTGCGCGATTATGCTGAAAAGAGTTATTGTCTCGTTACTAAGACTGAGTCTTTTTCCATTGACTTCTTTTCCTTTGTAAAAATTAAGAATATCGTTTGCTAATTCTTTAGTATTAATCTGCGTTCCGCCGAACGAGACGGATATTAAGTTTGCCACAGCTTCAAGAGATGCCTTCATCTTCGCATCTCCAGGACTTACAACTCCCTTTTGTGAAATCTCCAACAATGCTATGTCTTGGGGGCTCAATGGTCCGCTGGAGTAAGCTATCAATTGACTTAATTTTGCCTGGGCGTTATCTATAATTTTAGAAACTTCGTCGGCTTGCTCTTCCGCTTCATCTATCTGCGACTGAATATTATTTTTTGTTTTCGTATCTGCAGGATCTGCAGCTTCCAGTCGAGCTTTCAGAAAATCTATCTGCTGTCTGATAATGGCTGCAAGCTCCTGAAGAGAATTTATTTGTTCTTCAATCTTTTCGATTGAATTCTCAGATGACAACTGCGTCTGTATATCAAGTGCTTTCTTATAAGAACGCTCTATTGCCGAAGCGTCTTCTCCAATTTTACTCTGCTGTTCCATGGTTTTGTGTGCAGAATCTTGCACAGCCGTGACTTCCTGAACGGCAGCAGTCTGACTGACAGCGCCGCTTAAAGGTATTGCAAAACCAAAAGCCGCTAAAAGCACCTTGGCAAAAGGCCTTGTTTTTTCAGAATATAATAATCCGCTAAAAATAGCGGCAAGAGCAACGCCTATGCCAAGGGAACTCAGGGATACCATTGCGCTAATCGCCGCGATAATCGTTGTTCCTTGCAGAGCAGTAACGCCGGCAGATACGCCTATTACCGAAAGAGGCGCGAGTATTTTGAGAGCATTGACAAGCATATTCGGCTTCTTCATGTCGTCAATAGGTTTATTTATATATTTTATGTTTGAAAAATACAGACCGGTTCCTATAACCGCCATTAAAAGCATCATCGGCAATAATGCGCTTAATGCCGCGCCTAAAGCCGCAAGGGAAATAACTCCGGCCTTTACCAAAATCAAAACCGGAATTATCGTTGCCAGCGTGCCCAGCCCGTATGAAAGAAGCGTTTTACCGGGTATTACGGAATTGTCTCCAAGCAGCCTTGGCAGCATTCCAAACTGAGTAAGCAGGAATGCTCCTATTGCCGTTAACCCTGCAATCACGGCAATTGCGGCTCCTGTTATTCCCGCAACGGGGAAAATAGCGAAAGCCACAATGCCGGCTGATAATCCTATCAAACCCGTTACAAAAGCGCCCATTATAACTTTAGTTTTATTTTCCTGCGGATTTGCAGGCACTTTTATACCGGCAATTTCTTTTAAACTTGCAGGAACCGTTTTGGTTATAATATTAAACGCTATTAAAATAACGGAAGCGCCTAAAGCCACCAAACCGCTGATTAAAGCTGCCGTAACAAGCGCAGGTACGCCGAACACAAATGCAAACGCAAGCAAAGCAATCGCGCTTATGCCGGATATTTGGGCAATACCGCTCAATGTTTTATTTGCAAAAGACAGCAAAGCCCCTTTGAAATACTTCGTATCGCCGGTGCTTGCGTATTTATTAAGTTCCGAGTTGATACCTTTAACCTGCAGTTCATAATTTATTTTATTAAGCAAAGGCTTGATTGCAAAACTCAAGAGTACCGCGGCAAAACCTACTAATGCGGCGGCAACAATGCCAGGCGACAAAAGCAATGCTCCGCCGCCTATGGTAAATCCGATAAGAAGTTTACCTACCCATAACCCTGCTAAACCTATAAGAAAAGTCTTAGTAAGCATTGACGAAGCTTTCATTGTCCAACCGAAAACTTTGTGTGCGGATTTAAAAGTAAGAACTTCGTCCAAATACTGTGCAAACGTTATGATTTGTTGCGCAAGCATTGCATTTTGTATATTCCTTAAAAGTATTTTATCTCCTATTCTAGAGTAAAATATTTTTATTGTAAGTCTGTAAAGCAGGCCTTTCTTTTCCGTCAAATTTACATTCGTGTCAAAAATCGGTTTAACTTTTGCAAGATTATTTAATGTTTCGTTTATTCCGTTTTTAAACGCTTCCATTACTGCAAGTTTTTCCGCAGCGCTCAAACTTTCAAACCATTTTTCAGCTATTTCACGTTTAGATTGTTCAAGTTCGGCATTTTGTTCGTCTTTTGACAAACCGCCAAACCATTTTATTGCATCTTCCATTACCTCTTTGTTTTTAGTAACAAAGCGCGTATTCCCCGGAGAAACCTCAACGTACGCAGGTTTTTCATATCGTTCATCAGCACTAGCCCGCCTCATTATGCTGCTATTGATCAGTTCCCGTTGCGATACATCTTGCATAAGCGTCATACCGCGTACGATATAGTCATACAAATCCAATTTTTCGGATTGCAGCCTGCCTATATCTGAATCTATTTTATCTCTCAGTTTATCAAAAGCCCTCTGCTGTATTTTCAGATTAAAGTTATCTCTAAGGCCTGCAAGCAATGCGGCTTTTTCAGTATCCTGCTCAATTTCTCCGAATTGGAAGAAAGACTGTAAAAATTCGTTTCTGAAAACATTGCTCATATTGTAATTCGCGTCCGACAATGCCGTTGAAAAATCCAGCCAGGCATTATCTACTTCCTGCGCAAGCAAATCTCTAATTTCATCAACATCAGAATCTTGCAAACCGAATTTTTCAATGAACTGTTCTCTCGTCATACCAAACAAAACAGTGATAAATTCATCCGTATTATAAGCATTTCTTGCTTTTGCGAATTCTTTAATCAAATCCCAGAAATCCTGTCCGTAACGCTGAATTTGAAGGTTTCCTGCCAGCTCGCTTGCAGTGTAACTGTTTTTTATATTGTTGAGGGCTCTCATTATGAGCGCTGATTTGCCGAAAGAAGAAACTCCGCCTTCATTGTCTATCGCAAAATCGTTGTATACATTATTATCATCTTCAATAAAACTTTTAAGAAAATTTCTTTCGTTGTCATCTATGCCGGCAACTCCTGCCGTCATGTCATCAGCTCTCTCATTTGCAGCTTCGCCTTTAAACGTTTCATGAGTCTGATTTAATCTTGACTGCAATACCGCCAAATCGTCTTGCGTCATATCTTCTTTATCGATGTCCGAAAGATTAAGAATGTTGATATAAAAACCTTTGGTGTTGCTTCTTCCGGCTCTGTCTTTAAACTGCTTCTCGACAAAATGGTCTTTGTCAAAAACCGTATTTATGCTGATCATTCTCTTTACTTCGCCCTTAGGTTTCGCGTTTATGCCTGTGGCAATAAGATTTGTTCCAACGATAAACATTCCGGGAGCCGTGGCTGCAAAAATTTTTACCGCTTCGTCAATCGTCGAGGGTCTATACCCGTTAGCGGCCATTTTTTTGAGAAATTCATTTTTTTCGGCTTCAGTTTCGAGCATTTGCGCGTACCGGTTTATGAGTTCTACGTCAATTGCCGGTAAATCGTCGGCATCGGTTATCGTATATACTTTATTCCCTTTTTTCTCTCCCTCGAATTTCTTTTTAAGCTCCAGTGATAAAGCTCCGGCTTTTACCGTACTTGCAACCCTTATAAGCGTTACAGATTTGGAACCATCTTTGCCGTCCATATTGTTTATTCTGTCGACGGTTTCCTTAATTTTATCTGTTTGCTTATCTTCACCGGCTGTCAAAATCATTGCAGCCTGTATAGGCCTCGCCCCGCCTTCGGTGTCTAATGAAAGAACTCTTTTTCCGTAATAAGTTTCGATGGCATGAGCGTCAACCGTTCCTGTAGCGCCTGCCCAACTTTCAATAACATCTCTGTCGTTAAGGAACGCGTTCAATGTCATTGATGTGCTTTGCATTGTATCACTGGAATACTCTAACTCTTTTGTACTGAATTTATATCCCTCTTCTTCTGCATCTACCCTGTCTTTTATGACAAGTTCCAAAGCATAGTGAAGATTATTGCTTAATTTTACGCTGCTTTTTGTTTCTTTGGTCGTCTTATCCAAAAGCACAACCCTGAGAATACTGCCTTTCGGTTTCGGCATATGGTCTTCAATTATTTTGAAATCCGAACCCAGCTTATAATGACGCGCGGTAAGAGAGTTATTGATTCTCGCAAGTATGTCGGTATCCTCTCCGGTTCCGCCTTTACTTTTATATTCCCGAATTATGTCTTTTTTAGCATGGTCAAATATGGTTATTTTCAATCCTTCAACTTTATAATGTTGTCCTTCTTTAAGTCCTTTTTCTTCAGAATCTTTTTTATTAGAAGGCATCGTTGTCACTACATCATGAGCTATTTCCTGCTGTTTGGCGTTTACTTTGGCATCCCTTCTTTCCCCCATAGAAGTTGAAAAAGAATTATTTGCTTCCTGAAGAAGAAGCCTATGGGCTTCGTCCATAAGGAGAACCCATTTCTTGCCGTCCTGAGTTATTGTTTTATCTTTGTCTTTTGCAAATGCGTCTCTTTCAACATCCCAAACAAAAGACGCAGCCGAAGAACCTGCAATCGCTCTGGCCGTTCCGTAAACAGTTCTCTTATCAGAAACTTTTCCTTCCAAATTATCCTTGCTGTATAAAACAGTTTTTGATTCGTCGGATTCATGAACAAAACCGAAGATTAAAGGCTCGCCGTCTTTAAGAACGCCAAGCTTTTTCATTTCCTTCTCGTTGTCATATATGTCTTTCAATATTCCCTGTATGTCCCTTCTTGCAAGGTCTTCGGTATTGGTGAGGAATAAAATGTTTTTGCCCATGCTTAAAAGCTTTTCAGTCGCAAGCTGGAACGCATCCGTTTTTCCGGCTCCGGTGCCAAGTTCTATGATGCCGCCTTCAACCATTTCCGCTGCGGCAATAATTTGATTGATTGTCTGCAGGCTGTTAAAAGCCGAGTGGCCGTGGTTGGCCATCTGTTTTTTTGCAAAGAATGTAACAAAATCTTCTCCTAAAATCGCAACGGCTCTTTCAAGTTGCGCTCTCTGCGCGTCGTTTAAATCCGCTTCTTGCATCTTTTCCTGATGTTCGGCAGTCTGTTTGGCAGTCAATCCTTCTATTAACAGCCAGGGAGCGACAATAAACTTTCTCGTAAACTCTTTATTTTCTATCTTTATTGCTTCTGACTCTGCCCTCTGATTCAGCCATTTTCTTATTGAATCAAAAATATTTCTGCTTACTATAGAAACCAGATTTGCAAATTCCGGCAAAGATGTTCTAAACTCTTCAAAAACTCTTACAACAATGCTGCTTGCACTTTTGTTCTCATTGTGTCTGAACTCGTGCCTTAAAATAACTTCTAAAAATATTCTAAATACACTGTTTTTTATTTCTCCGTCGTCATTTAAAAATACTCCCAGTTTACCGAAATTGATCTTAAGACCACTTTCTGTAATTTCCATCACTTTACCATCATTATTTACTATTATTAATCCATTATTTTTTATATATTCATCAATTTCTACTCTTTTTGCATAGTTGCTGTCCGCTTTTAAAATATCTTCAACCGAATATTTATTTCCAAAAAGCTTTTCAACAAGAATAGCGTTTATATTTGCAGGCATATCCTTTATAATCGCATTTAAAATATCGTAATTCCAGGTAACGCTGTCGCTTTTAACTGCACCTGCCATTGCTATGTAGGCGGACTGCGCAAAACCAAAAACTGAGTTAAGCCCCAAATAAGCCTGAAGCGCGTATAAAAATAACCCCGGAAGGCTCAAAAAAGGAACTGCAAAAAACGCTATAACCGCTGTCACGGCAATTGCTGTTATTACGCCAAATGATGATGAAATAAATGCGCTTCTAGCGGATTTAGGTTGTCCCTGTGAAGTGCCGGCTGCAACAAATGACGAACCATTGTAAGTATATACGGTTGTTTTGCCGGCCTTATCTTGTATGGTAAGTTTTATATCTTCGTTTACTTGCGAAATATTTATTGCTTCGACTGCTTCAGTTTTTAATTTAACGTAATCGGACAGTATTTTTGTTATTTGCTCAAGCGAATTTACTTTACCATGTTTACTTTCATATTCATTTATCAAACTGTTTGCCAGTACGCTATAAGCTTCGTTTGTCTTTCCTTCCGCTATCAATCCCGATAGCGCCAATGTCGCCAAAGCGTTAAACAGCATTTCGCTTTGCTTTCTGGCTATGTCATAATATTTCTCTTCGGCAAACTTTACCCCTCCGCTGACATTAGGAGTAATTACTATATGCGATACTCCCTTCTGCGCGAGAAGTTCCGTTACTCCCTGTGTGTGAAAACCTCCGGTTACAACAATGCTTACATTTTTTGCCTCGCCCATAGACTTTATGACTTTGTCCGCTTCATCTTCGTATCCGTAATATTTTGAAATATCTATCTTGCCGAAAGAAGCTATAGAATCAATATTGTTAACAAAATATACGTTTCTGTCTACGTTGATATTGTAAAAAGTATCCGCGACATCCTGATAATCTTTTAAAAGAGCAAGCTTGGCATTATCTATATACTTCATCCACAATCTGTTGAACTGCGCAATATTGTCTTCATAGTACTTGCGGTCGGCGGCTGTTATTTTGCTTGAAAGGTAGTCCTTGAGATATTTAAAAAATGAGGTAAGCAGTATTATTTCGCTTTCCATATCATTGGAGGCGAAAGATAAATTGATTTCATCCTTAAATTTCTGTTCCTCTGCTATAAGCTCCAAAGGATTAATTTTTTTGCCGAGTTCATAATAATCCAGCAATACCGCGACTTCCGGAAAATTTAACTTTAAATCTACATTTCCTTCTTTTGAAAGCATTATAAGGGCGGCATAGAGCCTGTCCATATCGCTAAAATTATTAGTTGAATCGACTATTTTTTTGTAAGCGGCGTAAGGGAGAATTTCTTTCAGCCTGAGTATGAGCATTTGCAACTCGCGCGCGGCTCTTTCGTTATTTATTTTTCTTCCTGATTCAAGAAGTTCGTGATACATTCTTATGTTTTCATATCCGCCCATATCTATTCCAAGCCTGTCGGAATGTTTATACATAAGAGAAAAATATTTTTTTGCCTCTATTTCGCCGGAAGCATATGATTTGGACAACTCTTCTATTTTTTGCTGCCTTTTATTGAAATATCTTTTTTTAATGACATTCAAATCAGATTCTATACTGTCAAGAAGCATCGTTAGTTCAGGCTGAAAATTGATTATTTTGCCAAAACGCTTCAAATTATCCAAATACTCATCTTTATTTTCAAGCCCTTTTATCACTTGCGTTCTGCCGCTTATTGCCGAGTAATATTCAGCTCCGGTAAGTCTTCCGTCATTTATCAAGGCTTCCATTATATTGTCGCGGGCAGTTTTATCGTCTATTGATGAAAGCCATGAAGTATCAATTTGCCCGTAAGCGCCTTCAAGATAAACGGTTTTTACGCCGTACTTCTTGTCAAACATATCTATAATTTTGCTTATGTTTTTCTGTACTTCCGGATGAGAATGCAGGTCCTGAATATTAATGATTACGGTATCGCTGCCCGTGAAATCGGCAGAAGTAATCTTCCCGTAAGAGTATGGAAGGCTAAAATCGTCAAACACCTGTTTGAATTGCTGTGTAGCTCTGGTATTATCGATAATTGCGGCTACGGCCTGCCCGTAAACTGACGTTAAAAGAAAACAATTAATAACAACCAACGCGATTATTTTTACCGCGTTGAAATCTTTTACCCAATCAAGAGTCAGTACCGCAGGCTTTTTCAGCCTGTGTAAGACCCCCGTGATAAAATTATTAATTATTTTCATTTTAATATCTCCCTTTGCATTCCGTTATAAAACGGAAATTCCCATCTTCATTTAAATTTAAATAAAGACGGGAAATGCAAAGCTTATATTTATTGATTATAAAATTTTGAGTTTTTACAGGAATTCCCCTGGGCAATAAAAGCATTAGCAACAGCAATAGCATAAGCTTAGCCGCATCCGTGCCTGCCGAATAATTAAACATACTCCGGTATTTTGGCGGACCGGCCGTCAAAACGGAACTTTCGGGTTTAAATAAAACTTTCCCCTTACTAAAAGAAATGTTTGCGTCCAGCCGCAAGATGCTTGCTGATTTTTTTGTCTGTTTAACCGGAATCAGCAAAGCAAAAAGTCTGTTGGCGTTACTATTTTTATCTTTGCTGTTTTCCGACAACTCTCTGTTTTTTTTGAACATATCGTTTACGATTTTAATCGGAAGATTAACCGCGCTGTAAATTCTTCCCAGCTCGTTTTCAAGTTTCAATACGGAACTGCTCAGTCTTACGGAATCGCTCATACTTGCAAAAGCGCCGATGTTTAATATGTTTAAAAACATGGCAAAAACCAACACTGCCGCAATCTTCACGGCCGGTGATTTTTTTAATGAAACATGGTAGTTTGCTTTTGTTTTTATCATGGTAATAGTTTAATACCAATCCTTTTATTTTTCAATCGGTTTTACAGCCCAAATGATATAACAAATTACAAGCAGTTTCTTATAGTATTATATTATTAATAAAAAAAGAAATTTAGATAAAGATAATGTGAAATTTTTGTGAATTTCTTTCAAGGGATTTTTCATATTCCAACGGTTTTTTATGATTTAGAGTGTGCTCACACATATTACGCGCATGCGCTGCTAGGATTTTTGAGGAAATTTTGCTTTTTTTGCGCCAAAGATACACGGACGTATCTGCGAAGCAAAAAAAGGAAAATTTACCAAAAAGCTGCCGCAGCCCTTCGGGTTTGGTCAAAACAAGCCCAACTGCTAGGCGCGGCGACGAAGCAATAGCGGAACCTATTGATAGGAGCCGCAACAACGCAGTTGGGCTTGTTTTGACCAAACACATGCGCGTAATATGTGTGAACACACTCTAATATGCCGGCAGCACAAAAACACGCTTTTGAAGTTTAAAATTCAGATATTATTTTAGAACTTCTTTTACCCAAGCTTTAATGTCTTCCTGAGAGTCTTTTACTCTGTAACCGGAAAATGTTACCGCTTGCACGACTGCTGATTTAGGCAAAAGTTTTGCCGTATCGGCCGCGCAGTTTTGCATTCCGCCGCCTCCGTGCGTAAAAAAGGGAGCTACAATTTTTCCGGATAAATCATACTCGGACAAAAATGTCGTTACGGCAGGCGCTATCGTGCCCCACCAATTCGGAGAACCGACAAAAATAACATCATATTCCGCGATGTTATTGATTTTTCCTTTAATCGCAGGTTTATATCCGTCATTTATTTCTTTTTTTGCCTGCTCTGTCACAGCCTTATACTCTTTCGGATAAGGTTTTTCCGTTTGAATTTCAAAAATATCGCCGCCCGTTTCTTTTTGAATTATCTTTGCCAATTCGGCAGTATTTCCGGACCATGAATAATATACAATAAGAACTTTCTTATCCGCTTTATTCTCCGTTTTCGCCTGCGCAGCCGCAGTCTGTATAGATACCGCTAATGCGGCGCATAAAATTACCGCGCTAAAAAATCTTAGAAAAGCTTTTTCCATGTTATTTCTCCTTTATCAGAAGCTCAGAAGAATGGATGCGCGGATGCGTAGAGCAGCTATGGTCGTTTTGTCTTTGCCGTTGCCGTGCATCTATGCCTCCATGCGTCTATGCATCATATTCTTTTTATTATAAATCTGTTTGATATAATTATACAATTTAAAGCGGCCTCATAGTCAAGCTTTAACGGCAGAAGCTCAGCAGTTCAGAAGTTCGGTAACGGCAACAACAAATCTTTTGTCTTTGCTGAGCTGCTGAGCTTCCGAACTTCCGAGCTGCTGCCGTTTTTTTGCCAAACATCAAAGTATTTTTATACAATAAAGAAGCTTTGATATCCAATGGAGGTGCGCAATGAAAAGACGGGAATTTATAGTCAACTCTTTGTTAACCATAGGAGGCGCCGCTTTGCTTGGCGGCTGCGACAGCGGAAATAAAACAAAGACCGGCGCAAAAAGCAACGGTAACGTAGAAACAAGAAAATTTCAAAATCTGGATATACCATTACTTTCATTCGGCTGCATGCGCCTGCCTACTGTAAACGGACAAATCGACATGCCTCATTTTGAAAAGATGACGGATTACGCGATGCGCCACGGCGTAAATTATTTTGATACCGCTTATATGTATCACGGAGGCGAATCCGAGAATGCCTTAGGGAGAGTGCTGAGCAATTATAAAAGAGACAGTTTTTTTCTGGCAACCAAAAGCCCGCTGCGCGCGCTGATTAATAAAGATGATGTCAGAAGAATTTTTGAAGAGCAGTTAAGAAAATGCCGCGTTGATTATTTTGATTTTTATCTTGCCCACAATATTTCCGTATTAACCGTAGACAACTTCCGTAATTTTGACGTATATGAAGAACTTATGAAATTCAAAGAAGAAGGTTTGATAAGGCACATCGGATTTTCTTATCACGGCTCCTACGAACTTCTTGAGGAAGTTGCCAACGAATATCCCTGGGAATTCTGCCAGATACAGCTTAATTTTCTTGATTGGACCGCAATGAATATCAGAAAGAACTATGAAGTCTTGATGGAAGCCGGCATCCCTGTACTGCCGATGTCGCCTTTAAGAGGAGGCGCTTTGACCAGGCTTACCGGTTCTGCGGCGGCGGTGCTTAGAGACGAAGCTCCGAACGACACGCAAGCTTCTTTTGCTCTTCGCTGGGTAGCGGGAAGAGAAAATAATTTTACGGTTTTAAGCGGAATGAGCAGTATGGCGCAGATGGAAGAAAATGTCGAAACTTTCAGCAATTACAGGCCTTTTACGGAAAAAGAAGAAGAAATTATAGCTAAAGTATCCGCGATACTTCAAAAAAAAGGCGAAATAAACTGTACTACCTGCAATTACTGTATAGACTGCCCCAGAGGCATACAAATAGCGATTATTTTTGACGCCTATAATTCTTACAGAGCAACAGGAAATGCCGAAGCTTTCCTAAAAAGGTACGATTCCCTAAAGGACAGAGAAAAAGCGGACAGATGCATAAAATGCAATCTCTGCAATGAAAATTGTCCTCAGTTGCTTGATATTCCTCCGCTTTTGGCAATGGTCGAAGAAACTATAAAGAATCTAAGATCAAAACAGGCAGGTGCATAATATGAAAAAAAATATTTTTTACCTTATCAGATTAATTATCGCTGCCTGCGTAGGAATTTTATCCGTGGCGGCTTTTGCGGGACTTTTTTACAACGTAAAAATTTTTGATTTGCAGCTTGGAGCGCTGATTCAGAGAGTTTTTGTGGATTTCTCAATAATCGCTTTGGTTTTACTCGCGTTTATTCTTATAATGACCCTTCTTTTCGGGAGATTATACTGCTCCGCTTTGTGCCCGCTCGGCATTTTGCAGGAATTCTTCGGCATATTCAAGAAAAAAAATTCCGGTATGCAGAAAAATCTTTTTTTTAAGTATATAATTGCCGCCATAGCATTCGGGACTTTAGCCGGCGGAACAGCCTATATATTGCGTTTGGCGGAACCTTACACTTATTTCGGCTCGGCTTTTACTTTTGCCGCCTTAGGAATAATCGCGGTAACCGCGATTATTGTAATTGTATTTATAAAAGACCGGTTTTTCTGCACAAATATTTGCCCGGTAGGCGCGGTTCTCGGATTAATATCAAAATTTTCCGTCAATAGAATATATTTGCAAAAAGACACCTGTACGTCTTGCGGAATCTGCGGAAATATCTGCCCTTCAGGCTGCATAAACACAAAAGAAAAAACAGTAGACAATGAAATCTGCATAAAATGTTTAAAATGCCTTACCGTATGTCCCGTAAATTCCGCAAAATACGGAATGCTTCATAAAGAAGAAATAAAATTCAGCCCTAAAAGGCGCCAATTTGTTGTGATAGCCTCAACCGTTGCCGTTTTTGCAGTTGCGGTAAAAGCGGGCGCGGTGATAAAAAATATTTTGTCGGAAAGATTTTCAGACGTAATTCTTCCTCCCGGAGCCTTGAATGAATCGAGATTTTTAAATAAATGTTTAAACTGCAACCTTTGCGTTAAAGCGTGCCCGACAAATATCATTAAAAAAGCCGACGGAAAATACGGAGCCGTAAGCATTGACTTCAGCAAAGGGTTTTGCAAATTCGATTGTATCGAATGCATCAGAGCCTGCCCTGCTGGAGCGCTTCAAAAATTTTCTTTGCCGGAAAAACAAAGAATAAGAATTGCGATGATTGCTCCCCCGGAAACCGAAGCGCCTAAAGCAGTGGAAGCATGCCCGACGGAAGCGCTGCTTCACAACCCTGAAGGCGGAAGGCCGCTGTTTAGCGCTACAAGATGCATAGGATGCGCTGCATGCAAGATAAAAATCCCGGAAACAAACATTGAAATTTTCGGAGTTAGAAATCAGAGAATGATATAGTAAGAGCGAAGTTCGGCAGCTCAGCAGTTCGGAAGTTCGGCAACTGCAAAGACAAAAACGGGAGAAGATGGGATATTAGGATAATAAGAAGTTGAGCATGGTAAATAATTTTAACGACCAGAGCTCCTCCGAGCCGCTGAGCTGCCAAACTTCTAAGCTTCTAAAAGGAGATATTATGTCCATAGGAATATGGCAGCTGGTTGTAATTCTTTTGGTAGTAGTAATTTTATTCGGCGGAAAAAAAATACCCGAACTTGCAAAAGCATTGGGAAGAGCCGCTTATGAATTTAAAAAAGCCAGAGAAACCATAGAAAACGAAATGCACGCGGCTGAAAATGAAGCTAAAAAAATTGAAAAAGCCGTAAACCCCGAAGCCTCACAGGCAAAAAAAGAAGATGACAAAAGCAAGTCTTAATTCCTCTCTTTTGTCATCCCCGAAATTCTCAATTGGGGATCCATTTTTGTCAAGGTTTCCTCAATTTATCAATAGGGTTTCTATAAAAACCCTCTATCTGTGTCACCCTGAACTCGTTTCAGGGTCTAGTCTTTTGTCTTTAACGACAAGATGCTGAAACAAGTTCAGCATGACACACTTTTGGGACATAGACTAATAACATGACTGATAAAGAAGAAAGTTTAACGCAGCATCTCGGAGCATTAAGAAAAGCGCTTATACGAAGTTTTGCCTGCATGGCAATACTTCTGCCTTTTGCGTTTTTTGCGGCGCCTAAAGTTTTGGATTTTTCAATAAAAGTGCTTATAGGCGACAGCGGCGTAACGCTGCATTATTTTTCGCCTATGGAAGTGTTCATACTGCAGATGAAAATCGCTCTTTTTATCGATTTTATCGTTTCTTTCCCGTACATTGCGAAAAATATCTGGGATTTTATTATGCCCGCATTGTACAGCAAAGAGAAAAAATTTATTAAATCGACAATATTTGTCTCAACTTTTCTGTTTTGCTTCGGAGCGGCTTTTTGTTTTTTCTTAATCCTGCCTCTTATAATCAAATTCGGCATGAGTTTCGCTTCGCCGAGCATGCAGCCGGTTTTCGGAGTATCAAACATAATTACGCTTTCTTTGCAGCTGTCTATAGTTTTCGGACTTATGTTTCAGTTTCCTCTAATAACCTACGCTCTTGTCAAATCAGGCATTATTTCTTATGAAAGCGTAAAATCAAAACGCGCTTACATTATAGTAGGCGTTTTGATCTTAGCAACGATTGTTACGCCGCCGGACGTTATAAGCCAGATTACATTGTTTCTGCCTACTTATCTGCTTTTTGAAATCGGACTTTGGTTTGCGCGCCCTAAAACGGCAGAAGATAAGAAGATAGGAAGGCAGGAAGATAAGTAAAACATGTTGTTGCCGTAGCTTACCCTCTTATCATCTTAACCTCCTATCCTCCTTTTTCACTGTCCAAACCTTTCTTTTAAAGTTATATACGCTTCTTGCGGATCGTCAATATCAGAAACTGTTTTTTCCATAGGGCATTTATCATCTCCGGATCTGTTAATTATATAATCCACAATTTTGTCCGCGGAATATTTTACATTGTATTTTTCCAAAACAGGTATAGCTTCTTTGGAAAGAATTCCCGTATGGAGTCTGGCTGCTTCTCCGTAAACCAATATTAGCGCGGAAGCCTTTCCCGTGACTTTATCAAAAACATAAGCGCCTTTAAAATTACCGCTTTCCAAATGCTTAAAAAGAGGCTGTATGCCTTTATCATCGTAAGTTTTAACAGTGCCGTCATCATAAGCGACAACTAACGCATGGCTCTTTAACAGCTCTTTCATCTCATTAAAAAACATATCGTTATTTTTAGATTTAGCGGAGCACCCGAAAAACGACGCGGCAAAAACCAAAAATATTGCCGAAACAGTCAAAAAAATTTGTTTTTTCATCTTTTTACCTTCGCTTATAAGTTTTTAATCCGCAAAAGTTAAAACATATCCGTTATTGTCTAAAATCGCGAATTCATTTGCTCCGTAAAAGGTCTTATGTAAATCTCTGATGAGTTTGACTTTAGCTCCTATATCGCCGGCAAATTTTTTCACATCGTCAACTTTAATATAAATAGTACAGCCCGGACTTACTTTATCCGCTGCTAATTCGGGATATTCGCCGGCCAGGCTCTCTCTTTGCTGAAACATAATCGTTAAATTATCTTTTCCCAAAATAACAAATTGTAATTTGCCAGTCTTTTCATCAGGAACCGACGCGATTTCGGCAAAACCCAAATTCTCAGTGTAAAACCTTATGGTTTCTTCAACGCTTTCCGTCATTAAGTTCGGCGTAATTGACTTGTACATAGATTATAACCTCCTTAAACTTTTGTAATATTTACTTTAAAAAATACAATTATTATAACGGCATATCTAAAAAACTTTCCCGCCGCAATAAATATAGATACTTTAAGTTTTGACAGTTTCAGCCAGCCGGCGGCAAGCGGCAGCGCGTCGCCGACAATCGGCAAAAAAGAAAAAAACAGCAGAGGCGTTCCGTATTTTTTTACCAACTTTTCGACCTTGTCCGAAAATGACTTTTTCGGTATAAAATAGGTCATGAAAAAAGAAGTCATGCTTCCCAATGTATTTGCGATTGTAAGAAGTATCAATACAATAAACCATGAATCTGGAAAGTAATATAAGAACAAAACCAACCCTGCTTCTGAAGTCCCCGGAAGCAAAGTCGCCGATAAAAAACCGGAAATCAATAAACTTATTAACGCGGCATACATATTAATATTTATTTATTCTCTTTAACTTCCACAACGACGGGTTTTGCATTATAATCTTCCGGTTTTAAATATTCTTTTGGTATGGCTTTTTCCGTTCCGTTGCGATGGGCGTTAACCACAGGCGACATTATTTCTATGCCTTCGCGGAAAAAAACGTCCAGCATATTTTGCTTAAGCCCGGATTCTATTTGCAGCATTTTTGTCGCATCGTCGGTATAAACCTGCAGCTGATATCTTACGCTGGTATCGTCTAACGCCGTTTGAAACACTGTCGGCTCCCTGTCTTTCATTACGTACGGAGTATTTTTTGCGGCTTCCGCTAAAAGCGCGTGAACTTTTCGCCACGGTATATCATAGCCTATTGTAATGTCACCCGTTAATATAAGACCATAGTCTTTTGCGGAATGCGTGTAGTTAATGGTAGATGCCGTCATAATGTTAGAATTTGGTATGGTAATAATTTCATTTTTTATTGTTTTTATGCGCGTTACAAGAGATGATTTTTCAATAACGTCTCCGAAATGCTCGCCCATTTTTATGCGGTCGCCGACGCTAAACGGACGCATATAAGTTATAACAAAACCCGAAACAATATTATTTATTATCGAAGTAGAGCCTAACGACAACAGAACGCCGATAAAAACTGAAATACCTTTAAACACCGCCGAATTAGAATTCGGCAAAAGCGGAAAAACAAATATAAACACGAATATTACTAAAACTATGCGGATTAAGTGGTAGGTCGGAAGCGCCCATTCTTCGTGAAAATTATTTATTTTTATAGAGCCTTTTTCGACTCTTTCCGCAATCAGTTTTAAAAATTTATCGACTATCCGCGCTAAAAATAAAATAACGGCTATAGCGAAAAGGTTGGGAAGATAATTCCATATCGCAATTAAAGCATTCTTCAAAGGAATTGCTATATAACTTAAAAGCGTGTCGGCTGCCCATTTTGTCGCCGGAAAAACCGAAAGCAGCAGTAAAAAGAAGACGTAAAGCACAAATACTAATATTGAAACGCGCAAAACATTTAAAACGACGGTAAAAAATTTTACTTGTTTGCTGACGCTCACTATTGAAGATATTGCTTTGCCGGCGTCATTTTTTTCACGGGATGTAAGCCTTATGACATAACGGTATAAAACGTTCAAATATTTTATAGCAAAATAAGCCAACGCAAAAATAAGAAGGAAAAGCGCCGCCTGCTTTGCGACTATAGCCCGGATATTTCCGGAACGCTCCTTTTCAACCGCCGAAGCGATAATATTTAAACGGCTTCTTGCCAAATCTTCTTTTGTCGTGCCTTCAATTTTAGCTTCCTTTTCGGTTGTGCCCGCTATAACATTTCCCATATAGAAAATATCAAGCGTTCCGTCTTCAGCAGATATTCTTAAAAGAGAAGGTCTGAATAATATATCATTTTTCAATTTTCTTATGTTTTGCGAAATATTTTCAGCTCGCTTTTCCGCGTCTGCGCTTCCTATGTTGCCGTGCACGTAAAAAAGCGTACGGCCGAAAGGACTTACGGACGCGCTTTCTATACTTTTATCTTTTAATGCCTCCGCGTCGTCATGCGTTCCTTCGGTATCGGCGCAGAGCGCTGCCGGCGTAATAAACGCGAACAAAAATAAAACCGTTAAAAACCTCTTAATTTTATAAACCATTTTTTAACCCTTTATCATAGTTAAAAGCATTTTAAATTTTTTAGGGGCATGAAGCGCGTGAGGAATGTCAGCAGGCATAATGACGGTTTCTCCCGCTTGCAAAGATACCGTCTGTCCGTCTATTGTGATATCCGCCTTTCCGTCAAGTATTTGCACAACGGCGTCAAACGGCGCTTCGTGTTCGCTCAGGCCCTGCCCTTTATCAAAAGAAAATAAAGTTATATTGCCCGCTTTGTTTTTTAATATCTGTTTGCTTATAACTCCGCCGGCGGAATACTCTATCATATCAGGAAGAAACATGCTTACGCCTTTTTGAAAAGTTTTTTTGGCCATAATTTTAGACCTCCATTTATGCTTTAAAATACTATATTCTTATTTATTTGACAAATATTTTGCTTTATATTATAGTGTAAAAAATTATCAGTATCGGCGTTAAAATTGTTAACAAAGGAGCGCATATGAAAAAGATTAAAGTTACAAAAAACGGGCCGTATTTTGTTTCAGGCGAAGTTCCTTTATACTTAAAACAAATCGTTGAAGAAAACGGAGTTAATGTTTTAAAAACCGTGAAAAAATTTGATACTCCAAAAGAAGGCTATGCTTTGTGCAGGTGCGGAAAAAGCAATAACCCTCCTTTTTGCGACGCTACGCACCAAAGCGTTGATTTTGACGGAACCGAAGTTTCGGGACACGGCAAATATGCGGACAGAGCAGAAGTTTACCGCGGCGAAGGCATGGAGCTGCTTGACGACGGCAGATGCGCTTTTGCAAGATTTTGCCATAAACATCTCGGAGACGTATGGACATTAACCGAAAACTCCGACAATCCGGAAGCAAAAAAACAAGCTGTCGAAGCCGCTTCGCAATGCCCTACAGGCAGGCTTACAGCCGTGCTTAACCAAAAACTTTTTGAACCTGAACTGGAAGACAGCATAAGCATAGTTGAAGACACGCCTAAAAAAGTAAGCGCGGGAGTATTTGTTACGGGCAATATTATAATTGAAGACGCTGACGGCAAGACATATGAAGCAAGAAACCGACAGGCGCTGTGCAGATGCGGACATTCCGGGTTAAAACCTTTCTGCGACGCAAGGCATGTAAGCGCGCGTTATAATGACGGAATAAAAAGAAAAAGCGGTAAAAATATAGCAAAATAATTTAGGAGGTGCCGTTAATTATGAAAAAGATTTTTGCGGTAATATTTACGGGAATGTTTATTCTGGCAAATACCGAGGCAATGGCCTTTGATATTTATAGTAAAACTATAGTTGACAATTCGCTTATGTCTATTGAACAGGCGAGCGATAAATGCGGCGGAACAAATATTTCCCCGGATTTAGAATGGAGCGAAGTCCCTGAAGGAGCAAAAAGCTTGGCGTTAATAGTCCATGATCCGGACGCGCCGGTGGAACACGGATGGTATCACTGGATTGTGGTTGATATACCCATAACTGTTACTGGCGTGGCAAAGGGCGCAAAGTTCGCAAAGCCTGCCCGTGAAATTGTCACGAGTTACGGCGTTCCAGGATATGACGGGCCATGCCCGCCGGTAGGACACGGAATGCATCATTATCATTTTACTCTGTATGCTCTGAATACTGAAAAAATAAAATTGACTCCGAAGATGAAACCGTATGAGGTAGAAGCGGCAGTTAAGGCGCACGCTCTTAGCCAGGTAACGCTTACCGGACTTTACGAAAGGAAATAGTTTTAGACGTTGCCTTACTTAATTAAAATATCCTGTCGGCATTAGATATAAAGGAGATTCTTCTTCCGGAAGACGAAGCAGTTCGCTTACTCTGCCGTCTGTAAACGCTGCTATGGCGCATGTGCTTAAGCCAAGCGCCTCTGCCTGCAGATAAATATTCTGTGCGGAATGTCCTATTTCCATAAACACATATCTTTCAACTCCGCGCTGGCCGTATCTTTCTACAACTCTGCTGAATACGGCAGCGTAAACAACCGTTACGGACGCGTCTCTTATCATAACCTGATTTAGTGCGGCGGCGCTGAGCTCTTCCCTGACGTCTCTGTCTATCGTTCTTATTATTTTATGTTCCTGAGAAATATATTTATATACACCGGCTTCTATTCCCTCCACATTTCCGACTACTGCATAAATTTCCAAAGGGTACAATGCGCCTGCGGAAGGAGCCGTACGCAGCCCGCCTCTTAACAACGGATTATTTATAGGCAATGTAATTCCGTAAGCTGCCCATAAAATTTGCGACAGCTGCTCCGCCGACAGCTCTCTGTTTTGAAATTCCCTGCGTGAACGGCGATTCGCCAATGCGTCTTCCACGCTTACATTACCTTTGGTTTTAGGGGAAGGTAAAGTATAAGTCAACTGTGAATTTTCGATTTTAGCCGCGGCAATGCCGCTCTTCTGGTTTGCGTGAGTTTCACTGCGGCAGCCGGAAAGCGCTATTACCATAAATATAACCAGCCCAAAAAACATAAAGCAAATTTTTCCCGGTAAATATTGCATAACAGCTCCTTTTTTAACTGCAGAGTGAAGAGTTAAAAGTGGAGAGTGGAGATATTGTGTTTCGGCAAAGCCGAAACCGATTTACAGGTTTTCGCTTCGCGAAAACTCAGTATCTTCACTTTTCACTCTCCACTCTTCACTCTTTTTTATTATAACATCTCCCTAACTGTCTTTCTGTGAGATTATTCTTCCTACATCGCTGACAAGCGAATTAATCTTGGTGTACTGGGCAAGAATATCTATATGAAGCCCTGAAGTTTCTATTGATTCCTGTAAATTGGCGTGAAGTCTGGCTATATGCTTTTGCCGGAGTTCCGTTTCCAAAAGCCTTATTGCCGGTTTGGAATCCGCAACCTCTTGCGCCAGACCGGTGTCATTGGTGCCGAAAGCGTTAATTGCTTTGGAAAGATTATCATAAACAACGGCGTGAATTTTTTTTATGTCTGCCAATCCTTCGTCTGAAAATCTTGAATAACTTCTTATCTTCTTTTTAGCTATATGCATGAGATTTCTGTCTATAATATCGGCAATTTCATCAAGATCCGAAGCTATATACAAAAGGTCGATTTCGGCTTTAGACTGCTTTGCGCTTAACTTCCTTTGCCCTATTTTAGTCAAATACGGCACTATCTCTTTATTGAGCAAATCTATTTTCATTCCTTTGTAAGATATGCTTTCCGGAATCTCTATATTTCTGGTTTTAAGGGCTTTAATCGAACTGTTGAGCATCTCAAGCACGAATTCGGCAAGCCGTTCAATTTCTTTCTTTGAAAGTTCAAGCGCTTTGTCAGTGTTTTTTTCTATGCTTTTTATGTCTATGTAAATGGTTCCGAAGGCAATTTCGGAATTTTTAAACGGATAAAAGAAAAAAATCATTTTCTGCAAATACTTTAAAAACGGAAGCAGTATAGCGGCGTTGAGCACGGCAACCAGAGTGTGCGACATGGCTATCTGCCTTCCTATATCTTCGGTAAAAAAGAAAGTTTTCGTAAACCATTTAATAAAAACAAACCAAATGCCTTCCCCCTGAACCGCTATATACTGTAAAAAAGGAAAGACCATTATTACTGCAAGCGTCTGCTGCACAATCTGCCATATCATAGTCCTTTTCGCGTTTCTCGGAAGTTTCATCGTAGCCAGCACCACTGTTATGCAGGTTCCTATCTGCGAACCCAAAGCCAGACAAACCGCCTGACTCAGAGTCAGTACGTTTGACGCCGCAAGAGCTATCACTATACCCACAACCGCACCGCTGGACTGAATTAAAATCGTTATGGCAATACCCACAAGTATTCCGAAAACAGGAGACTGTCCCTGCATAATAAAATCCAAAAACACAGGGTTGAGCGTTACCGGAACCATAGCGTCCGACATCAATTTCATTCCGAAAAATAAAATACCGAACCCGAATATCGCGTCGCCGACTTCGGAAATTCTCTTCCCCCCGGACACGAAAGATATCAGGTATCCGAACGCTATTATCGGAAGCGCGAAATTAATAAGCCTGAAAGCTACAAGCTGAGCGGTAATAGTGGAACCTATTGATGCCCCGAGAGACACTGACATTGCCTGAAAAAACGATAAAAGTCCGGCGCTGACAAGACTGACGGCGAGCAGCATGGTTGCCGAACTTGACTGGTTTAAAGCAGTCATAAAAAAACCCGAGGCAACGCCTTTTAATTTTGAAGACGTGAGAGAAGTCAGAACGGAACGAAACCTGTAACCGGCGACTTTCTGAAGCGCGTTATTTATAAATGCCATTCCGAAAAGCAGAAGAGCAAGCCCGCCCGCAATATTTACAGCCATCATCGCAACCCAGTTTTTATTAAAAGATATTGCTTTAAAAACAACATTTCCGGACGCGTCATCCGACGACGCAACAACAATTACTTCATCATGGGCATCCTTGCCCAAAACAAGCTTTCCTCCGGCATATCCGTCGGCGTCGGTATAAACGCTTGGTCTATCAAAATGGCTTAAGCCGATTCTGTTAATCTCATTTTTCCCCCTGATAATCGAGAAATCAACTTTAATGTTGCCGACAGGCTCATTATTTTGGTTGACGACTCTGACTACAAATTCATCTTTAAGCGGATATCCGCGTATGCCGGTTTGCCCGTTTCCGGAAACAAGAAGTATGTTATTTTCCGCGGCAAACGCCGCGCAGAAAATAAATAAAAAGAATGTTATGATAATAAATTTTATTTTGTTCATTTGTAAGTTTTTATTTAATTATTTTTGAACATGTAATTGTGCCACTATGATACTGAAACAAGTTCGGCATGACACTGCTATCTCCCTAAATTTTTCTTACTGAAAGAATACGGCAATAAATCTTTTATATTTATAACGACAATATCTTTATTGTTCTTATTAATCACAACATCCGCGTCAGGCGCAAGCTCTAAAATGACCTGACGGCACGCTCCGCACGGAAAAACATTGCCGCTTTTTGTCCATACCGCGACAGCTTCAATATTTTTTTCTCCGGCCGACACGGCATTAAACAAGGCACCGCGTTCCGCACAGTTTGTAAGCCCGTAAGAAGCATTTTCAATATTTGCGCCTCTGTATATTTTTCCGCTCGCGCACAATACGGCGCTGCCTACTGGAAATTTTGAATATTTACTGCGGCTGTTTTTAGCCGCAGCTTCAGCTTCTTTAATAAGTTTGATATATTTTTTTTCTTTCATATAGATCCGGCCTCACCAACTGAAAATTAACATCTTTGTCTTTGCCATGCATCTACGCATCACTGCATCTCTGCATCATTTGCTATAGTATTTATCCAAAAGCAATGCTAATTTTTTATATGTAGGGCTTATCAAAAGTTTTTCGGGAGCGGTCATTACCGAGCTCCGTAAAGAGCTGCCGCAAGAGCATTTTGCATGCCTTTGAGAAAGCTTCGCAGCCAAATCTCTTATAACTCTTCTGCTGTTTGAAATATTAGCGGCAACGGTAGCAATGACGGCGTCATTTGTAACTTCTTCACCTTCTTTCCATACGTCAAAATCCGTTACAAGCGATATATTCGCATAACACATTTCCGCTTCCCTGGCAAGCTTAGCCTCGGGCACGGCAGTCATCCCTACTATAGAAAAACCATGCTGGCGGTTTATTTCAGATTCCGCCTTTGTAGAAAACTGCGGACCGTCAATACAGACATATGTTCCGCCGAAATGGTGCTCTATTCCAAGCTCATAAACAGAGTTATGTATAATCTCTCTTATTTCATCGCAGAAAGGCCTTGCCATTCCGACATGCGCGACTATTCCTTCACCGAAAAAAGTGTTCGGCCTGTTTTTTGTCCTGTCAAAAATCTGGTCCGGAATAACAAAATCTTTCGGTTTCATTTTTTCTTTAAGCGAGCCGCACGCGGTAAAAGCCACTATCTGCTCCACTCCAATCGACTTTAAAGCGTACATATTTGCTCTCTGGTTTATTTCCGAAGGCAGAAGAGCATGACCTTTTCCGTGCCTCGGCAGAAACGCGCACTTAACTCCGTTTATCGCGCCTATCACAACTTTGTCGGACGGCTTGCCGAAAGGCGTGTCGATATCTTTTTCAATGATATCTTCAATACCGTCAATTTCGTACAAACCGCTTCCGCCGATAAACGCAATCTTCGCCAAATTTTCTTTTTCAGACATTGTTATCTCCTTTTTAACGACAATTACAAATAAAATACCTGAAAGCCTTTTGCCGTTTATTTGTCTTTGCCGTTGATTCGTAATTCGTCATTCGTAATTGTCTTTTATATCTACTACGCACAGCTGGGCGATCTGCTTATCATTTCTGCCGATTACATCCATGTGAAACGCCACGTCAATCAAACTTTCTTTTCTTAACATCTCGGCATACTCGCCTTGATTCCAGAAAACAGCCTGCACGTTTCTGCTGCCTTTCTGCGAAACTTTAAATTTAACATGCTCATAGTTTCCGCCGAAAACTGAAACCTCGGTTGCGGAAACGCCTTTCAGACAGAAAATAGGTCTTTGGTTCTGCATTCCGAAAGGCTCCAATATCTCCAGCTGTTTATAAAAATCCATGCTTATGTCTGAAATTTTCAGTTCGCAGTCAATCTCTATATTTTCGCACGGGTCAAATTCAACAATGTGTTTCTCGGCATACCCTTTAATTCTTTTTTTAAAATTTTCTATGTTCGCGTGCGACACGGTAAATCCGGCCGCCTGGCTGTGCCCTCCGTATTTAACGAGAATATCCTTAACGCTTTCCAGCGCGGCTATCAAATCAAAACCTTCAACTGACCTTGCGGCTCCTATTGCCTCGTTTCCATCTGATATCAGCAAAAACGCGGGCTTTAAATAACTTTTTACCATCTGCGACGCGACAATGCCCGTTACCCCGTGCTCAAGGTTTGCCGCGTTTATAATAAATACTTTATCGCGGTTTAAATCGCACTGCTGCATTAAAAGATGCTTAAACTGCTCAATATTTTCCGACTGAAGCCATCTTCTGCCTTCATTAAGTTTTACAATGTCAGCATAAAGGTTTTTTGCCTGAAAAACATCTTTTGTCATAAGAAGCTGCGCCGAAAGCATGCCTCTGCCCATTCTTCCGGAAGAGTTCAGCATAGGAGTAACATTCCATGAAATTGACCTGGAATTTATATATTGTATATTTCTGGAAATCAAAGTATCTTCAATTAAAAGCCCGAGCCCTGGCCTTGCATTAGGATTTGCAGCGATAATATTCAAACCTTCCCTGACTATTATGCGGTTTTCGTCGATTAAAGGCATCGAATCTGCTATTGTGCCTAAAGCGCACAAATCGAGATTATTAATAAAAAAGCTTTTCATTCTCAAATCTTCATTATTTTTCTTAATCCTGTAGCTGCGCAAAATTTTCTTTTCGTCATTTTCCATGCCTGCAAAATCATGAAGAACGAAAATTTCGATTTTATCTTTTAAAAGAGCGTCATTTTTTATTAAGGCGTCTTTTAACTCTTTGTTGTTGGCATAGGCTTTAAAAGCCTGTTTAAAAACGCTTTTTATTTCGGCAGCTCCGGAAAACGGAATTTTTTCGCCGTTAATATCATTTTTAACTTTTATATAAAAACCCGAGAAATCAGAATCATTATGTTCCGCATAACAAACTATTATTTCTTTATCGTATTCTTTGGCGAAAGCCGCCATTAAAGCCTGCGCTGTTTTCAAAGCTACGGCGCATCCCGCTATGTCTTTAAAAGGATAAGAAGAATCAGTGTTTTTCGGATTGATAACCGCATAAGCTTCGGGAACGCCTTCATAAGGAGGTTCGTGATGATCCGTCACAATAACGTCTATGCCGAGACTGTTTGCATATTTTATTTCTTCAAAAGCGGATATTCCGCAGTCAACCGTAATTAAAAGCTTTACCCCGTCGGCGGCATATTTCGTAAGAATGTCTTTATGTATGCCGTAACCTTCATCGGCCGGAACATACCACTGCGCCTTCCCGCCAAGCTCTTTTACGGTATTTACTATTACGTTTACGGCTGTTATCCCGTCAACGTCCCTGTCTCCATACACTAAAATATTTTCGCCGTTATCGATTGCTTTTTTTATTCTGTCTGCGGCTTTCTTCATATCGCGAAACAAAAAAGGATTATAAGTATGCTCTATCCCGCCGTGCAAAAAAACCGCTCCCTTTTCAACGCTGTCTATTCCTCTGTTAAGCATAATCGCCGCTATTTTAGGATTAACGGAAAGCGCCTCGGAAATTTCGGTTATCTTCCGGGAATCATTGGCAAAAATTTTCCAGTTTTTTTCTTTTTCAATATTCATTAAGTTAATATTTCCTTTATTACCGCGGGACGTACTGATTTTTCTTCGGAAATAAAATAGCATTCTTTCATAAGGGCTTGCGCTTCTTCTATGCCGGATGCGGAATTATAAACCAATTCGGCAAGCGTCTCGCCTTCTTTCACATAATCGCCTGTTTTCTTATAAATAAAAATGCCCGCGGAATGATCGACGGCGTCTTCTTTTTTGTTTCTGCCGGCTCCGGCCATAACGGCGGCAATGCCTATCTCTCTTGTCTTCATATAAGATATATATCCTGTTTTAGCGGATTTAATTTTCAAAGAATTTTTTGCTTTCGGCAATACATGGTCGGGATTATCTATAACAGCGGGATTGCCGCCCTGCATTTTTATAACCTGCCGCATTTTTTCAAGCGCGGCTCCGCTTGAAATTTGTTTTTGCGCCGTCTCTTTTGCGGATTTAATGTCAGCAGCTTTGCCTGCATTAAATATCATCATTGCCGCAAGCTCCAAAGACAGTTCTGACAAATCGTTTTTTAAACCGCCTTTCAATATTTCTATTGCCTGCTTCATTTCAAGCGCGTTTCCGGCGCAATCGCCCAAAGGAGTGTCCATGTCGGTAATAACGGCGGAAATATTTCTTTTAAATGATTTTCCTATGCTTATCATTTTTCGCGCAAGCTCTTTGGCGTCTTTTTGGAGTTTCATAAAAGCGCCGTTTCCGGTTTTAACGTCTAAAACAAGAGTTTTCGCGCCTTCGGCGATTTTTTTTGACATGATGCTGGCGCATATCAAAGGTATTGATTCAACAGTCGCCGTAGCGTCGCGAAGAGCGTACATTTTTTTATCTACAGGAGCGATTTCATGAGTTTGCCCGATAAGCGCGATATTTGCGTATTCCAAAAATTCTAAAAATTCTCTTTTATCGACATTTACCCGAAATCCCGGTATGGATTCAAGTTTATCCAAAGTTCCGCCGGTATGCCCCAAACCTCTTCCGGACATCATGGGAACGCAAATTCCGGCGCTTGCGACTACGGGAGCCAAAATAAGAGAAGTTCCGTCGCCGACGCCTCCGGTGGAATGCTTGTCGGCCGTCGGCATATCTAAAAAAGACAAATCCATTATATCTCCGGAGTTTGTCATGGCGTCAGTCAGATAAAACGTTTCTTCATCGGTCATGCCGGCAAAAAAAACAGACATTAAAAAAGCCGACATCTGATAGTCGGCAATTTCTCCGTTGTTATAATTAAAAACCATAAAATCTATTTCATTTTTTGAAAGAGTCTGAAGGCTTCTCTTTTTGTATATGATATCGTATGCTCTCACTTGAAACCCTCCAAAAATTCTTTTATTATCTTTCTGATGCTGTTGCCGGCTTTTTTTCCGGCTTCTAAAACTTCTTCATGATTTATCGCGGTTTTGCTTATTCCGGCAGCCATGTTGGAAACATAAGCAATGCCAAGCACCTTCATTTTCATATGAGCCGCAGCGATTGCTTCATAAACGACAGACATGCCTACAACGTCGCCGCCGAGTTTTACATACGCTTCAACTTCAGCCGCAGTTTCGTAAGAAGGGCCGCTGACGCTGAAATAAATTCCCTCGCGGACTTTTATTTTTAATTTTTTTGCGATTTTCAAAGCTTTATTTCTGAAATTCAAATCATAAACATCCGTCACGGCGGGAAAACGTTCTCCTATTTCATCGATATTTGCTCCCATCAAAGGGTTGTTCCCGGTAAAATTTATATGGTCTTTCAAAAAAACAATGTCCCCGACATTATATTTTTTATTCATGCCTCCGACAGCTGCAGTGATTATGACGGTTTTAATTCCAAGCGCATTCATCACTCTTACAGGATAAATTACATCCTGCGCGCCGTGCCCTTCATAATAATGAAACCGTCCGTTAAAAATAAGGAAGTTTGTTCCTCCTTTAGATTTGCAAAAATTTAATTCGCCCGCATGACCCGGCACCGTAGTTTTCGCAAAATACGGAATTTTTGAATATTTAACCGTTTTGATAATTTCAAGCTCTTCTTTTATCTGACCGAGCCCTGAACCTGCAATAACGGCGGCTTCCGCGCGAAAATTATGTCCGTATAAAATTTTATTTAAATATGCTTTTGTTTTTGATATTTTTGACATAGTATTCATTATTTCCGCCATTTATTCGTAATTCACAATTGCCGTTTTAAAGCTTTTTCCGTTTTTCATTTCAGGAAGTTCGAACATATCGGCAATCGTCTGCGCAATGTCCGCCAAACTGTCTCTTATTCCCAAGTTAACATTCTTTTTTATTCTGTTTCCGTAAATAAGAAGAGGGACATACTCTCTGGTATGGTCAGTGTGCTTTGTAAAAGAAGGGTCACACCCGTGGTCTGCCGTGATTATCAGGATGTCATCATTTTCCATCATTCCTGTAAGCCGGGGCAAAAAATTGTCAAAATCCTTTAACGCTCTGGCATAAGACTTTACATCTCTGCGGTGTCCCCAAAGCATGTCAAAATCAACGAGGTTCGTAAAAATTAAAGTTTTTTTGTCCGTACCTCCGGCAGCGCCGGCAGCATAGGCAGTAAGCTTAATTTCTTCAGCTGTTACTTCCATGCCGCTTGTATTGTCTTGAGTGTGTACGGCTTTGGTAATTCCTTTTCCGTTAAAAATATCTTCTATTTTTCCTATTGCGACAACTTCGCCGTTGGAATTTTTAATTTCATCAAGCACAGTAGGCTCAAACGGCGCAAGAGAATAATCTTTTCTGTTATCCGTCCTTACATAATTTCCGTTTTCGCCGGCAAAAGGCCTCGCGATAACTCTTCCTACCGCATGTTCGCCTTTAAGCATATCTCTCGCGATTTCACAAACATTATAAAGCTTCTCCAATCCGTAAGCCTTCTCGTGAGCCGCAATCTGGAAAACAGAATCCGCGGAAGTATAAACTATCGGATAACCGGTATTGCTATGTTCGCCGCCGAATCTCTTTATTATCTCTGTTCCGGAAGCGGCACAGTTGCCTAAAACTTTTGCGCCGGTAAGTTTTTCAAATCTTTCAATGATATCTTTCGGAAATCCTTCAGGATAAGTCGGAAGAGGTTTATCCAAAACTATTCCTGCCATTTCCCAGTGCCCGGCAGTGGTATCTTTCGCAGGAGATTTTGTCGCCATTTTGCCATAGCAGCCTATAATAGCGGAATCAGGTAAAGCAGTTTTTCTGTCAAGAATTTTATACAATCCCAACTTTTCAAGATTAGGAAGCGTAAAATCATTTCCCATTGCGTCAAGAATATGACCGATTGTATTAGAACCTTCATCGCCGTATTTATCGGCATCAGGCAATGCGCCTACTCCGGCACTGTCCAGCACAATCAAGATTATTCTTTTTGTCATGAAAATCCTTTAGCAAAGTTATGTACTTAATAATTCAAACTCTACTTTTTTCTTTTCAAAACTTTTTCAACTGCTGCGACTATATTAATATCTTTCAAACCGAACTTTTTAACTAAATCCATCGGCTCTCCTGATTCGCCGAAAGTATCGTTAACAGCGATGAATTCCATCGGGACAGGACAGTTTCTGACAACAACTTCTGCAACAGCCGAACCAAAACCCGCAAAAATCTGATGTTCTTCCGCGGTAACAATCGCGCCGCAGTCTTTTGCGGCGTCAATAATAGCTTTCTCGTCAATAGGTTTTATTGTATGCATATTTATTACTCTGGCTTTAATTCCTTTGCTTTCAAGAATTTCAGCAGCCATAAGGCTTTCATAAACCATTGTTCCGCACGCAAAAACGGCAACGTCTTTACCGTCTCTTAAAATATTTGCTTTGCCTATTTCAAAAGGAGTTTCCTGTTTTGTTATAATCGGCACATTTTCTCTTCCGTACCTTATATAAACAGGTCCGTTGTAATAAGCCGAAGCCATTGCAGCTTTCTTTGTTTCAATCAAATCGCATGGAGCTATAACGGTCATTTTCGGAAGGCATCTCATTATCGCGATTTCTTCCAAAGCCTGATGCGTGGCGCCGTCAGGGCCGACCATCAGCCCGGAATGCGAACCTCCGATTTTAACGTTTAAATTCGAATAACATACGGTCGTCCTTATCTGCTCCCACGGTCTTCCGGAAGCAAAAACCCCGTATGTCGCGGCAAAAGGAATAAAACCGGCCGACGCAAGACCAGCGGCCATTCCTATCATATTTGTTTCCGCTATGCCGACATTTATGAATCTGTCCGGAAACTTTTCCTGAAACCCGTTTATAGCCACGGAAGAAGCCGTGTCAGCTCCCAAAACAAAAATTTTCTTATCTTTTTCGCCAAGTTCTACCAAAGCTTCTCCGAAACCGAATCTTGTAGCTTTTTTCCCGAATACTTCTACCATATATTTTCTCCTGAATTCATTTAAATATATTAAATTTCTTTATCGAGAGCCGTATCTATCTCGGCAATCGCTTTTTCCAATAACTCTTTTGAAGGCGCCTTACCGTGCCATTCGGCAAGATTTTCCATAAAAGATACGCCTTTGCCTTTTACGGTTTTCGCGATTATGGCGGTAGGCTTATTTGTTTCGGCTTTAGCGGCGGCATAAGCTTTATCGACTTCGTCAAGATTATGTCCGTCAATTTCTATAACGTTCCATCCGAAAGCTCTGTATTTTTCGGCTAACGGCTGTATATTCATAATATCTTTCGTTGCACCGTCAATCTGCAAGCCGTTATCATCAACTATGGCGCATAAATTGCTCAGCTTAAGATGAGGCGCCGCCATAACGGCTTCCCAAATACTTCCTTCCTGCTGTTCGCCGTCGCCCATAAGAACATATACTCTGTTAGGGCTTTTTGTTTGTTTAAGCCCTGCGGCTATTCCTGCTCCGATTGAAAGACCGTATCCGAGCGAACCCGTAGAAATTTCAATTCCAGGAAGGCCTTTGTCTTTTGCCGGGTGACCCTGAAGCCTGCTGCCCGCCTGCCTTAAAGTGCAAAGCTCATCTCCGGTTATGCATTCAAGCTGTGCGAGAACTGCGTATAAAACCGGGCATCCGTGGCCTTTTGACAAAACAAAATAATCTCTGTCCGGATCGCTGGGATTTTTCGGATTAAATTTCATATGGTTAAAATACAAACTTACCAAAAGTTCAACCGAAGACAAACTTCCTCCGGGATGTCCCGAACCGGCAAGGTTCAACATTTTAACAATATCTTTCCGCACTGCGGCAGATACTATTTTTAAATCTGATGTCTGCATTTACTGCTCCCTTTTAACGACAGATAATAGAGTATAGAGAATAGAGTTTAAATAAAGTGTTTTCGCGAAGCGAAAACTTATATATAAACAAGTTTCGGAAAAGCCGAAACACAACAACTATTCTTTATTATCTATTCACTGCCTTTTTAATTTACTTAATCTTGCATGTTGAAAGTTCATCGTATAAATTAGCGTTTTCTATGATAATCGCGGCCTGATTGGCTATCATCATAATTAAATTTTTGTCTTCTTCGCTGTAAGCGTCAGGCTCGTGCCGGCCTACTCTTAAAACTCCTATAACGCTGTTATCCGATATAAGAGGAACTATTATTATTGATTTTATTCCCCACTGCTGCGCGCTTTGGCTTTTTATCTCGGGATCAGCGGTGGCATCGGCACTCAAATAAGGAACGCCGTCCCTGAAAGTCTTTGCCGACAAAGAATTTCGGTCGTCTTTATTTATTCTCAGCATGACTTTATCCTGACCGTCGGTAAAATACGCGCCTTCCTGAGTTACAAGCTGGCCGCTGTGTTTGTCATAAAGAAGCACGGCGCATAAATCGGCGTCAAAAGCGTCTTTTGTGACTTCGATTATCTTTGCCAGCGTCTTTTCAACGTCCGGAGCGCTTTCTATAGCCGACGATATCCGCTGCAGGAATGTAAGATTTTTAACTTTCTTTTCAAGCTCGGAATATAATTTCACCTTCTCAATAACTCCGGATAAAAGCACGGCTATATGCTCTACTATTTTAATGTCATTATACGAAATCTCGGAACCGAATTTATTCACGGGAACTATTATGCCGATGACATTGCCGCCATGCTCAATCGGCACAAAAGCAGCCGAAGACATCGGTATAACTTTAAGAAGCTCAGGGCAGCCTTGTTTTAAATCCATAAGACTGTTAAAAGTTACCGGCAGTTTTTTTTCTTCAAGGTTTTTTATCAATTCCAAATTTTCGGAGTTGAAAGAACATTTGGCAAGTTTTTCGTTTTTTATGCCGAAAGAGCCTTCAAGAAACATAAAGTCGCCGCTCTTTTCATTTTTCACAAGCACGGCAGTCGTCTCCATGCCCGTAAGTTCCATGATTTTATCGATAATGGTTTTTGTGATGTCATTTAAGTTGAATTTCGCGGAAGCAAAAACGGAAATATCGTATAAAGCTTTGATGTCTCTTACTTTTCTTATAAGCCTAGCGTTTGTCTGCACAAGTTCGTTTGACGTCGTATTGACTTCACTTTCAAGACGGCGGTTCATCTCATGAACTTTGTCGTAATGTTTGACGTTCCTTAAAGCTATGGACAAATACTTCCCGACGGTAGAAATGGTATCCGCGATATCGGTATCAAATATTTCCGCGCTTTTGCCGCTCACGCTAAGAACTCCTAGACACAAATTATTTTCATCCATGAGAGGAATATTAACCTGAGTTACCGCGCCTTCGCAAACAAAATCTCTTACGAATTTTTCATCAAACGATTTCAAATTTTTAACGGCAACCATCTTACCCATTATAAATGCGTCCGCAATAGGATTTCCGTCTTCAATCTTTATGCTTTTTGAAAAACCCTGCGAATAACCGCGTTTAGCGGTTATTTTCAGAGTTCCGTCTTCTCCTGGAAGAATAACCGCGCACATCGCGTCCGGAAATTTTTTCTGTATTATGCTCATAATTACGTTAAATATCTGGCTCATGTCAACCTGCGACGTAAGAGCTTTTGAAACTGAAAAAAGCATCTGCACGGTGGTATTAATATCCAGCACTTTTGAATTCAGCTTCTTCAGCGTATCGCCCATTTCTTTCCAGATGCCGCTTTTGTGCTTAAATTTTATTTCAGCCGAGGTTCCGTTTGAAATATTTTTTATCGCCTGCTTAAAATCAGAAAGCGGAAGTATAAACCTCTTTGCGATATAAACAATAGCTAAACAAAAAACCAGAATAACTGACAATATCAATGAACCTAAAACTATTAATATGTTTTTTTCCGTGAAAAAAGCGCTGGCAACAAGTTCCGGCGAAGGCCAGACTTTTATCCATCCTACTATTTTATCACCGACAGTAACCGGATAAATGGCATGTAAAGCCCACAAAACATCGTCTCTCTTTCTTAGCCCTTCCGCATGGCTGACGCTTTTGTCTTCATTTAAAAACGCGTAAGTGACGACTTTTTTACTCTGTTCCAAATCGGTAAAATACAGTCTCATCTGGTCTTTAGAATCTCTTGAGGGAGCCGCGTTAGCCGCCGCAAGTTCGCTTTGGGCTTTCGCAACGACGGGATTAAGCGATTTCTGAAGCGTGCCCTGAAACCAATAATAGATAACAAAACCCCATGCCATCACTGCAGCCGTCAGCATCAGCATGGAGATAAATAAATATTTTGTGATAAACTTTTTCATTTATAAGTTCCTTAGGGTGTGTCGGCATACCCTAAACCAAAACCGAAGAAGTTCCTATTCTTGACGCGCCGGCATTCAAAAACAGTTTTGCCTGCTCATATGTTTTTATGCCGCCGGAAGCTTTTATCCGTACGCTGCCTGATATTGATTTTTTTATAAGCGCGATATCTTCAGCTTTCGCTCCGCCTGAACCGAATCCGGTGGACGTTTTTACAAAATCCGCACCGCTTTCGCAAACAAGCTTTGACGCTCCAACAATTTCTCCGGCGCTTAAACAGCATGTTTCTATAATAATTTTAAGGACTTGTTTTTGCGCAGCTCTTCTAAGTTCCGCCAGCTCTGCCGAAATATAGTCAAAATTCCCGGATTTAAGAGCCGACACATTGATGACGGAATCTATCTCATCAGCACTGTCTTCAATCGCGTTTTTTGTTTCAAAAACTTTTGAAGCCGTAGAATTATATCCCAGAGGAAAACCCGCAACGGTCGTAATTTTCACGTCGGAACCCTTAAGAAACCGCCTGCATTCTTTCACCATGTAAGGCGGAACGCAAACAGAATAAAACCCGTATTCTTTCGCTTCATCACACAGTTTCTTAAACATTACATCAGTCGCGTCTGCCTTTAAAAGCGTATAGTCAATATATTTTGATATATTGTCTTTTACCATGTATATTTTACCGTATATGTTACCGTCTTTTCCGAGTTTGCCGGCACATTTATCAAAACTTCCGCGGTACGGGAATCTTTCTTGTTGAATTTAACCGAACTTTCAATGATTTTCCATCCGCTCCATCTGTTCATCGGCTCTACAATATTTACGTCAACGGCAGTATCTTTGCTGTTTTTTATGGTTATTTTATAACTCTCTTCGGCGCTTTTGGATGCCGAGCTGTAATTTGTCTGCTGCCTTTCGCCCGTTATGTCAAAAGCGTTCCCGGTGAAAATCGAAAGTTTTGCGTCTTTAGGCGTATGGTCAATATAATCTTCGCCGATAAACTCCATGGAGTCGCCGTCATACTTGCTGACTCTGACTCTCCCTCTTGGCAAAGGCATTCCGAGATTATTTTCTTTTGAATTTTTAAATTCAAGATTGATTGTCACTTTCGTTCCGTTCTGAGCGCCGTTATAAGTGAAAACTTTTTTTATAGGAATGCCGGACGCCGTAACAAACTCTATCTGTTTAATCTCATTGTTCTTTATTGTAGCCCTTCTCTGAAGCTCATATATGTGGTATTCAAAAAAAGATTTTTCCTGAAAAGAAGGAGCTGCGGCTTTCGCCATCATGCTGTCTGATTCAAAGTTTCGCCTGCCTGCCGGTTTTGGCGGAGCGACCATGTTCACGTCGCCGGCAATAAGCTTAAGTCTTGCGTCTTTAAACGTTGCTCCGGACATATTATTTATCGTTACCCATCCGGTAATATCCGCCATAGTATCTTTTTCATTTGTAACAAGGACATAATCGGCGTTCCAGCTTATTCCTCCGGTCTGGTAAGAAACTTCCATTTTTTTATTCCCGGAAACTTCGCTTTCGACAAGCCATACCAAAGTCGGCTTTAATCTCAATTCTTCGGGCAGTTGCGGAAGAGAAACTTCTCCGCGGGGATTTAGCACTATTTTATTGTCGGCTTGAACAACCATCCCGCCGTAAACGGATAAAAGTTTTCCTTTGAGCTTTGCTCTTTTGTCTTCCCCTGTTCTTTCTATCTCTATGTCTTTGCCTATGTATTTTGTAAGAAGTTTATCCGTGCTTACCAAATCAAAATCAAAATTCTGTTCCAAAACTCTTATTGAGGAGGAATCGCCCAAAAACTTAGGCAAAACAGTTGTCGGGTCTATCTGCGAGGCCACATTATCAAATTCAAGAGTCTGAATGCCTTTTTTAAGAGTTACTTCTCTTATCTCTCTCACCAAAGCCCTGTTATTATTATAAATCGTAACCGACACTTCAGAAAAAGCGGTTTGCGACAATAAAAAAACAAACGCCGCAACAGCAACAAAACTTTTTTTCATTTTATCCACCTTATTAACTACAGTTAATAATTAATAGTTAATAGATAATAGTTGTTGTATTTCGGCGAAGCCGAAATCTGTTAATTAGTTTTTGCCTATGCAAAAACACCGAAACTATTACTTATTAGTTATTAACTATTAACTGTCTTTTTTATCCTATTGTCTCGGCAGAGAACGCAGCAGCAATCTGACTGCGCCGTTTAAAGCCGAAATTAAATCCAACCCTTCGAATGTTTGAGAGTTTGACCAAACTATTTTTCCGGTAGCTGTATCAATCATATGCGCTGCAATACCGACTGTTGCATTGCTTGCCATAATCCTGCTGTTTCCGCCGCCTAATCCGAAAGCAGGCCCCAAATCATATACGTTTGACCCGCCTATCTCTACCATATCGTTGCCGTGAATAAAGATATGATTGTGTCCGCTGCTTCTATGGTCCGGAGTTGTAATTAAAAACCTTCTTTCAGGCATAAAAGAAATTACGCTGCCTTCAATAACCGCATCCGCTTCGGAATCCCCGGTTACGATAGTGTATCCTCTCTCCAGCAGCTGCCTTATGAAAGCGCTCCTTACAACGCTTCCAGAATTGGGCTGTCCCGAGGCCGGAGTAAAATTCCCTACTCTGACGGTTTGTATAGAAGCAAAATGAAAATCCTGCTTTATAAACGCCCTGTTAGACGCGCATCCCGTTAAAAAAATAAAAAAGGCGGCCGCTAAAGAGATAATTTTAATCATTATTTTCATCCTTGAGCTGTCTTATATGTTTTTCGGCCAAAGAACGCAAAGCCGCGTCTTTAGAATGCTTAATAATTCTCTGCCATTTATCAATGGCTTTCTGCGAATCGCCTTCTTTTTCGTAAATCATCGCAAGCATATAATGCGCCGCGACAATTTTCCTGTCTATTTTCAAGGCTTCCTGCAAACTGTTTTTGGCTTCTTCATAATTACCGCGCTCAAGCCATATAAGCCCCATTGCCATGTGATTATCTGAAGAACGCGGATTGTTTTCAAGTTCAATTTTAACTATAGCCATGGCTTCGTCGGTTTGACCGTCATTTAAAAGCATTAATGCTTTTTCCAATTGGTACGCAGCGCCCCACGCCTGACAGAAAACAAAAACGGATAAAACAACTCCAAAAAAAATCTTTTTCATGGTTACCCCTGAAAGACAGTTAATAATTAACAAATAACAATTAACAATTTTTGTGTTTTTGCGAAGCAAAAACCTATTAACATGTTTCGCTTATGCGAAACTCCGTCATTGTTCATTGTTAATTATTAATTGTTAATTGCCGTCCTACATTGGTTCTTTTCAATTTCTTTTATCTTCAATATTCTTTGTTCATGACGGGATTCAAACGGAGTTTCAAGCCATATTTTTATCCTGTGGCAAAGCTCGCTCACGGTCGCTTTTCTCGAACCCAGACACAAAATATCAGCGTTGTTATGCTGCGCTGCAAGAACCGCGGTATCTTCATCCCAGCACGGAGCGGCAATTATTCCGTGCACTTTGTTAGCCGCTATGCACATGCCTATTCCGGTACCGCAGATAAGAACCCCTTTTTCGGCTTTACCCTGTAAAACCGCCTGTGCGACTTTAACGGCATAATCCGGATAATCGCAGCTTCCTTCTTCCCGAAAACCAAGATCTTCAACTTCGTACCCGATGCTGGTCAAATACTCTTTAACCGTATTTCTTACTTCCGCTGCCGCATGATCATTTCCAAACGCCACTTTTTTAATTTTTTTCATTTTATTATTTCCGCTCTATCGCCGTTTTTTATTAATGCCGCATTGGCTTCTTCTATATCCAAATGGCATTCAAGTTCGGCGTTATTTTTATCTACTCTGATTACTGCATTTTCAAAAACAAGAGCTCTTTCGCCTGAAACTTTTACGGAAACAGCGTCTCCCGTCTTAAGGTTCATTTCCGATGCATCTTTCTCGGTGAAATGCACGTGCCTTTTCGCTACGATACAGCCTTCATTAAGTTTAACCGACCCCTTCGGTCCTTTTAAAGTCGCTCCGGCAGAACCTTTTAAATTCCCCGAAAGCCTGACAAAAGCTTCAACACCTATTTTTCTGGCTTCGGCAACGGTAATTTCAACCTGCGTCTGAATCCTTTCCGGACCTACAATTCTTACATTTTCCAAAGTTCCTTTCGGGCCGGAAACGTCAACGGTTTCATTTGCCGCAAACTGTATCGGCTGCATTAAGACTTTTTTAGACGTTAATTTATAACCTGCCCCGAAAAGCATTTCCACATGCTCTCTTGACAAATGAATGTGTCTGTTAGACACGTTTACGGTTACAAATTTCTTTTCCATAAATTTTTTAGAGATCCCCGATTAAAACGCTCGGGGATGATTTTTTTAATTTAAAAAATTAAAAAAATCATTTTGAATATTTTACAAGCTGCGTGAAAGAATCAGCTTCAAGACTTGCTCCGCCGACCAAACCTCCGTCAATATCCGGCTGTTTCATAAGGTCGGATACATTTTTCGGGTTTACGGAACCGCCGTAAAGAATTCTCACTTTATCGGCAGCGTCATTATATACTTTTTTGTAAAGTTGTCTTATAAAAGAATGAACTTCCTGCGCCTGCTCGGGTGTCGCGGTTTTTCCGGTGCCTATCGCCCAGACAGGTTCATAAGCTATTACAACTGTTGCAGCTTCTTCAGCGGTAAGATTTGCCAAACCGCCTCTAATCTGCGTTTCAATCACTTTAAAAGTTACGTTATTTTCTCTTTCTTCAAGCGTTTCGCCGACGCACACAACAGGAATAAGCCCTGCGCCGAAAGCGGCTTTTGTTCTTTTATTTACGGTTTCATCCGTTTCCCCGAAATACTGCCTTCTTTCGGAGTGTCCGATTATAGCGTAAGAGCAGCCTGCATCTTTTACCATAGAAGGAGAAATCTCGCCGGTAAACGCGCCTTTTGCTTCCCAGAAAAGATTTTGGGATCCTAAATTTATATTTGAGCCTTTAATTTCTTTAAATACCGCATACAGCGCCGTATATGTAGGGCAAACAAGTATTTCAACATCTTTAACGTCTGCAACTGCTGCTTTCAAGGCTTTTACCATCGATATCGCTTCATCAATGGTTTTGTTCATCTTCCAATTTCCTGCCATCAACGGTTTTCTCATGACAACTTTCTCCTTTTATTTATTGGATATGTATTATTAAGGTAAAATTTTATCAGATTCGGAATGGATTTTCAATCTGTTTTGCGAAAACTGTCATTTAAAAATTAAAACTGGACTGAATTTAAAAAGATTTAAAAATTAAAAGTGGACTGGACTATATAAAATACTTTAATCCAATTT
>WRJZ01000041.1 GCA_009778325.1 Candidatus Endomicrobium neocapritermitis
TCCTGCGGAAATGATGTATATCCTTCGGATACATTAACGACAAGGACACATTACATCATGTTGCCGCAAAGCGGCAATACATCATTAGCGAAGCGACATCATTCGCCAAAGGCGTACATCATGCCTTTTTTATCATTTTTTCTTTAACTTTTTTTGCCTTAGATTTTATTTTATTTTTTGTTTCGGAATTCTTAGCTTTGGCTTTTGACTCTTTTGCGGATTTTTTTCCAGATTCCGGTTCCGAAAAAACTCCCAAATTTCTAAATTTATCATATCTGTCATCGGCAATTTCCTGAGGAGACATATCTTCATACTGCTTTAAGCATTTATTAATCGCGCTTTTAATATTCGCGGCTGTCTTTGCCGAGTCAACATGAGCTCCGCCAAGAGGCTCTTTTATGATTTCATCGACAACTTTAAGATTTAACAAATCGGCAGCCGTTATTTTCATCGCTTCCGCGGCTTCCTTTGCTTTTGAACCGTCCCTGAATAGAATAGCCGCACAGCCTTCAGGCGAAATAACAGAATAATATGAATTTTCAAGCATAAGGACTTTATTGGCAACGCCGATACCCAAAGCTCCGCCAGAACCGCCTTCTCCTATAACAATACTAAAAACCGGAACTTTTAAATCCGACATATCTCTCAAATTTCTTGCAATAGCCTCAGCCTGGCCTCTTTCTTCGGCCGCGATTCCGGGATATGCTCCGGACGTGTCTATAAATGTTATTATGGGTCTGTTAAATTTTTGGGCAAGATTCATAACTCTGAGGGCTTTGCGGTAACCTTCGGGATGCGCCATTCCGAAATTTCTGTCCATATTTTCCTGAAGAGTCCTTCCCTTTTGATGTCCGATGACCATTACGGGTTTGCCGTCAATTGAAGCCATTCCGCACAGCAAAGCGCTGTCATCGCCGAAAACTCTGTCTCCGTGAAGTTCGACAAAATCTTCAAATATCATTTTTATGTAATCCGTGGAATAAGGTCTTTGCGGATGTCTTGCGATTTGTATTCTCTGCCACGGCGCGAGAGCGCCGTAAATTTTCTGCATGAGCTCATGTCTTTTCTTTTGCAAATCCTCAATTTGTTCGGAAAAATCCACATTTTCCTGACCCGGAGAAGATTTAAGACTTTCTATCTTTTTATCAATTTCAACTATAGGCTGTTCAAAATCAAAAGAATTATTCATGAATCTCCTCTAAAACTTTCCTGTATATCCAATCCTAAATACTCTTTCATTAGGAAATCTGTCCGCCTCGTCTCTTCCCCAGCAGTCTCTCATCATAAAGTCTATATCAATATAATCGGTAAGATTAAGCTTCAAACCAAAATTCAATCTCGCGTCCGGAAAATATCCGATATTATCATACTCCGCCATAAAAGACAAAGAATCTTTAGCAAAAGGCATGGGCATTATAGTGCTGACAAAACCGTGCAATCCCGGGTCTTTAAAGTCGTTCATATTCATGCCAAGGTAAAAATTCCAGCCTTCAAAGAAAACTTCTCTCCCGGCAACAACATAGAGACCTCTTTCTTTCTGTACATAATTGCCGTCATAGTCCTGATTAAAGAAATATCCCTGGCCGTCATAACCGAGCGCCACGCTGGGCCAGGTCATATTGCCTTCATAGGCTTTTACTTTTACCGATAATGCCGGAATCGCTACTTTTGCCTGTTCGTTTCCGATAAAATTAACAAGCTCCAAGGCAACGCCGACATACATAAACTTAAAAACTCCGAAATCAAGCCTTGTCTGAACACTTCCGCCGCTAAAGAATCTGAAGTTCACATCATAACTGCCGTAATTTAAAATACCCGTAGTAGGGGTATCCATAATATAAAGACCGCTTGCAAAAGTTACGGAAACAAAGCCCAAAAGCCCCATACAGGAACATATTATTTTTTTATACATTAAAAATTCCCCTCCAAAACATACGTAACAATCTTAATAATTGTATAATTTTTGTATTTTCAAGTCAATTTTAACGGCAGACTTTATACAGAAAAGGCGATGCAGAGATGCAGGGATGCGGGGAGGCAGGGTAACTGCCGTTTGTTGTTTTTATCATTTGCCGTTGCTCTGCATCTCCGCATCCCTGCATCCCTGCATCGCCTTTTGAAGCTCTTTGTTTTCCAAAATTTCCTGAGCGCACTGCTCTGGGCTGAGCCCTTCCGTATTAAAAGCAAAATCGCAGTTTTTGTATGCTTCTTTCCGCTGCTCAAGAAGTTTTTTTATCTCTCCGAGCGGGTTCAAAGCGCGGACAATCAAAGGCCGGTTATCATTCAGGCTTACTCTTTCAAGAAGATGTTCGGGCGAGGCAAAAAGGTTTATGATAATGCCGTTTTTTCTCAAAATATCCATGTTTTTGGAGTTTATTACCGAGCCGCCGCCGCATGAAATTACAATATTATCCATGCCTGCGACAAGCGCTATTGTTTCGGACTCAAGTTTTCTGAAAGCCGCTTCGCCGCAATTTTGAAATATCTCGCTTATACTCTGCCCCGTACTGTCTTCAATCATCGAGTCCGTGTCAAAAAACATGCGCCCGAGCTTTTCCGCAACGATTCTGCCGACAGTAGTTTTTCCCGTGCCCATAAAACCTGTAAAGACAATATTCATTGTTTATCCCAAATAGAAGAACGGCAGAAGGTAAGAGATAAGAAGTTATGAAGATAAGCAACTGCAAAAACAAACCTTCTTTTTCTTATCCTCTTATCATCCTGCCTTCTTATCTTCTTATATTACTTGTATACGCGAAATGTAAGTTCTAAAGTTTTCTTTCATATCTTCTATTGAATCGCCGCCGAACTTCTCTTTTAACGCTCTTGCAAGCTCAAAAGCTACCGCGGCTTCGGCTACAACTCCGGCAGCCGGCACCGCGCAAACGTCGCTTCTGACGCTTTCCGCTTTTTCGGCTTTTTTGGTGTTAATATTAACGGAACGCAAAGGCTTTGCCAAAGACGGTATGGCTTTCATTGTGCATGTTATTTCTATCGGCTCTCCGTTACTCATGCCGCCTTCAATTCCGCCGGCTCTGTTCGTATTTCTGTAAAAACCTTTTTTATTATTATAAAAAATTTCGTCATGAGACAGCGAACCGGGCGTTGAAGCGAGTTTTGTTCCGTTTCCGAATTCTACGGCTTTTATCGCCTGAATTGACATTAAACTCTGCGAAATTCTGCCGTCAAGCTTCAAATCCCACTGCGTATGGCTGCCCAAACCTACTGGAACATTCTGCGCGACAACAACAAGTTTTCCGCCCAGCGTATCGCCTTTTGAGCCTGCGGATTTTATAGCCTGTATCATTTTTTTGCTTGCCGCGGCATCAGGACATCTCACATAAGACATTTCAGTATCATGCCATATCTTGTCGCGCGGAACAGAATTCATATTTGCCGCAACATTTCCTATCTGCAATGTGTAAGATATAATATTGATTCCAAACTCTTTTAAAAGCTCTTTACAAACCGCTCCGGCAGCGACCCTTACGGCTGTTTCTCTTGCGGAGGCTCTTTCTAAAATGTCGCGAAAATCATCCACGCCGTATTTCATAAGCCCTGCCAAATCCGCGTGGCCGGGACGTGGCTTTAAAAGTATCTTGCCGTCCAAATCGACCGAAACAGGAGACATTATGCCTTTCCAGTTATCCCAGTCTTTATTTTCAACATATAAAGCAATCGGCGATCCCAAAGATCTGGCATGTCTTAATCCCGACAAAATTTTAACGCTGTCGGTTTCAATTTTCATTCTCAGGCCTCTGCCAAAACCTTTTTGCCTTCTGGCAAGCTCGACGTCTATGTCTTCAGAATTAATATTTAATCCCGCAGGTATTCCTTCCAAAATTACCAAAAGCCCCCTGCCGTGCGACTCGCCTGCCGTTGTAAAACGAATCATCTTATTCTCCAAATAATATTTTTAACATATATTATATGTAATTTTTATATCTAAAATCAAAAAAACAGCCCGCAAAAACACGAAAAAGTTTCATTAAAATTCAGCATTTTCAGGAGTTTTTTTCAATTTCCAATATGCTTTCAAATATTTATTCAAGCGTTCAAAGTCCCGTTTGGTGAGTTCTTGAAACCGAGTGATATCCATATTATCAAGCAAGTCGTTGATTTTAACCCGTATGGCAATAGGATTTTGAGTTATTCTTCCTATAAACTTGTCATAGTCTTCGTCTTCCGATTTTTTAGTGACACAACGCAGCGCGGAAATCACTTCAGGCGAAAATCCTTCTTTTTCAAGCGTTTCAAAAGTCCAATCGCCGTCTTCGACAACATCGTGCAACACGCCGCAAATTTTTTCTGCTTCGGTTTCACCTCGTTCCATTACGCGAAGAGGGTGTAAAATATACGCTGCGCCGGACTTGTCTTTTTGATTTTTATGAGCAAAAAACGCTATTTCTATGGCTCGTAATAATGTTGACATTTTATGATGCGTTCTCCTTTTTTAAATCTGTCCGGCCGGTTTTTTCCAATTGCTTAATTGAATTGTTTTCGGCGCGTGATAAAATGTCCCGTAACCGATGTTTCCTTGTAGGAGTATTGTTCCGTTTTGAATAAGTTCTTGCGCCATTTCGGGCGTTATGCGGTCTTGGTCCATGATACTATAATCGCCATAATCCATCAGAGCATCTTCTAATGCTTTTGTCATCTGATGGTCTTCTTTCCACTCGCCGTTAACAAACCATTCGCACTTGAAAGGGGCGGCGCGCCGTGCAAGTCTGTGTCCCATAAAAATATAATATCTCATAATCTCATACTATGTCCCGTCGCCTGAAAAGCAATACATCATGGTCTTAATCTTCTCCCGTAAGATAAAATTCGGCAAGGCTGGCCACCCGGCTCATTTCAACGCCTTCTTTTCCTTTATATCTCTGTATCGCCTGTTCGAAAACCGTGCGCGCCTGACTGTATTTTCCCAGTTGGATGAGTAATTTGCCTTTTTCTATCAGCGCATTGGCTGCCTGTTCCCGCACAACAAGCTCTTGATCATCGGCATAAAGCCTGTCTATTTCATCAAAGATAGCCAGCGCTTCGCGAGGCTGTACGTCCGCCAAAAGATTTCCTTTGCCGATTAATGCTTGTACGACTTTTGCGCGTATGGCGGGCGTTTCGCCTTCGGCGCAGAGTTGAGCTATTTTGTCATAGATGGCGGCGATTTTTTCAACGGGCGGCTCCTTCACATAGAGCAAAGCGTCCGCCTTCCCGAAATGTACATTAATGACCTGTTCCTTTACTTTCGGGGTTGCGTCATTGCCGTAACGCTCAATGATTTCATTCATAATGGAAATGGCGGGAGCGTAATCGTCTTCCATGCGGTCGGACGTATTTGCTTCCTGAGCAAATCTCCTCGCCTTATTGAAAAGCCCTTCAATTACCGCCGCGCGCACGTCCGGCGTTTCGTCCCGACCATAACGGCGGTCAAGCTCGTCGTAGGCGTCAATTTCTTCCTTTCTTCTGCCGATTTGATAAAAGGTTTCCCCTTTCGCGAGAAGCGCTCTTGCCGCAACGGCGCGAACGGAAGGTTCGCCGTCATCTCCGTAGCGTCCAATCAGTTCGTCAATCGCGGCTACCGACTCCCTGTTTCTGTACGCGGCGAAAAAGAAAGGGTCTGTCATGTCCTGCGGGCGATCTTTTCTCATGCGGTGCCCCAGCGCCACGGCCTTGTAATAAAACGCCTTTGCGCCCATTTCCCTTATTAAAGGATTTTTGTCGTTTCCGTAACGCCGCTCAAATTCGTCAAAAGCCTCCATGGCGGCGGCAAATTCAGCTTCCTGCTGCTGATAGGGACCATTGATGCTCAGCCTTGTAAGTACATCGAGTTTATTATGCAGCAATACGGAAAGGGTGGCGCGCATAGCGGATGCGCTGTCTTTGGCATAGCGCAGGTCGGCTTCTTCCCATGTTTCTATCGCCTTGCCGCGATAACCCTTTGCATCCAGCGCTAACCCCTTAAAACCTAAAGCTGTGGCAAGGCGCTCGCGGGTTTCAGCGTCCTCAGACCCGCCAAAACGCCGGTCAATATCATCAGCAAGGGCAATCGCTTCATCATGCTTATTTTGATGAAACAGATTATTTACTTCTTCCACAAGCGATACGATGTCCGTATCCCTATCGTCAGCCGAAACGACCGCGCGGCCGGACTGCAAACCGGCTGCTTTTTCAGCGGAGCATTCGGTTTCGGGAGCCGCATTTGATTTTACGGTCATTAACAATTCGCTGTCAAAAATTGCAGCCGGTGAAATCACCGTCTCTGACATTGGAATTTTGTCGCCGTATCGTTCTTTCATTTTTTGCCTGACAACTTCGCTCGTCAAATCAAAATCGCTCAATTTTTCAAGTTTACCGATCTCTATTCCTGCCGCTCTTTGATATATTTTCCAAATCAATTCCGAACAGTAAATTTTTTCATCGCTCCATTCAAACGTCAAATCGTAGTCTTTGCCGATAAATTTTTCGCCTTCGCGTTTCATTTTTTCAAGCGTCTCGACGGTTAAAATTTCGTCCGCATTTTTGAGGCGTTTGATTACAAAATGACCGTCTTTCCCGCGAACAATCCACTCGTCAAGCGGCGTTGGCTTTACCGGCTGGACCGCTTCGAAAACATAATACCGCCCGTTTTCTCCGTAAATAATTCCGCAATGAGAGTATCGTGATTTTGTGGCAAGCTGAATGGCTTTGCTTTGCTCTGAAAGAGAAGTTTGAAAAATAAGATCGCCGTCTCTGATTTCGTTGCCGTCGGCAAGTTTCTTAATTTCCGATTTTGCAGTTTTAAGTCGAAGTTTTGGGTTGAAAAAATATCGTTTTGCGTAACATCCGCTAAACGCAATCAATGCCAAAAGTCCGAAAAAGATGATTATTGTCCTCATTCGATTATCCGTTTATTATAGGATATACCCCTATTTGCTCCAAAGAGCGTGTTGGCTGACGCCTCTAGAAACAAAGTGAAAAGTTCAAATAAAGTATTTCGGCTTCACCGAAATCTACTAATAGATTTTCGCAAAGCGAAAATACCAAAATTATTACTTGTTATTTATTAATTATTAACTGCCTCTCAAAAATTTTACGGCATTATCCAGGGTTTCCGCGCCGAAAATTTCGATTTTGCCTTTATATGATAAATTTTTCAGGTTTCCTTTCGGGATTATCGCTTTTTTAAAACCGAGTTTTTCAGCTTCCGCAAGCCTTTCCGAAGGAAGAGCGACGGAGCGTATTTCTCCGGCAAGCCCGACTTCGCCGAACACTATCATATCTTTCGGACAAACAAATCCCGAGTTTGCCGAAACTATCGCGCATGCCGCCGCCAAATCCGCCGAGGTTTCTTTTATTTTTACCCCGCCTGCAATATTGACAAACACATCCTGCATTTCTAACGGCAAATCAAGCCTTTTTTCTAAAACGGCGATTAGAATTGTCACTCTGTTAGCGTCATATCCGGAAACCATTCTGCGGGGTATTCCGAAATTCGTTCTTGCGGCAAGCGCCTGAACTTCCAAAAGCAAAGGTCTTGTTCCTTCCATTGAAACGGTAACGATATTTCCCGGAGCATTAACCGTACGTTCGCCCAGAAAAATCAGCGAAGGATTTGAAACCTCGGTAAGCCCGGAAGCGTTCATTTCAAAAATCCCTATTTCGCTTGTAGGGCCAAAGCGGTTTTTATAAGCCCTTAAAATTCTGTAAATATGCTGTCTTTCATTTTCAAAATATAAAACCGTATCTACAATATGTTCCAAAACGCGGGGGCCTGCCAAATCTCCTTCTTTTGTTACGTGACCCAAAAGAAAAACCGTAATATTTTTTGATTTTGCTATTCTTAAAAGCTCAGCCGCGCACTCCCTTACCTGCCCGACAGTGCCGGGAGCTCCCGTAAGCTCCGGATGATATGTTGTTTGTATGGAATCTATAATTAAAAATTTAGGCTCTATTTTATTGATCGCGTCAATAATATTTTGAAGATTTGTTTCCGAAGCCAGAAATATATTGTCTTTTTTTACTTTAAGCCGCTCCGCCCTGGACTTAACCTGCGAAAGCGATTCTTCGCCCGATATATAAAGCGCTGTTCCCGTATCGCTCAAAGCGCCGGAAACGTGAAGCATCAAAGTAGATTTTCCTATGCCAGGCGCACCGCCCAACAATATGAGCGAACCCGGCACAACGCCGCCGCCTATCATATTGTCAAACTCTTTAATGCCGGTAGCATAGCGTTTAAAATCTTTGACGGAAATATCCTGTAATTTTAAAACATCGGAAGAAAAACCGGTAAGCTGCCTTGAAGCCGCGCCGTTTTTTGAAACAGCCGTAAATTTTTCTTCGGCAAAACTGTTCCATGCGCCGCAAGAAGGGCATTTGCCAAGCCACTGCGAAGATTCATATCCGCACTGCTGACACAAAAATTTAGATTTGATTTTTGATTTCATTAAGTCTTTTGCCGTTGATTCGTAATTCGTAATTTGTAATTCGTAATTGCCTTATTTTGTGGATACCGCGGCTATGCTTATAATTCCCAGAAGCGCCGCAAGGTCTCTGTCATTTATCTCTATCTTTATATAAGGAGTTAAAGCCGACCTGTAAAGCGTGTCTTCAACCATTACGCCGGCATACAGCCATTTTGTAAAACCGAAACGCACGCCTAAATCAACTTCCGGCTTGCTGGTAGCACCGGTTCTGCTGATATTATAAACATTTACAAACGCCTGCAATTTCCTGTAAGGCGCGTAAATAGGTTCAAAGAAAGAATATCCTATTCCGCCGCCGGCTGTACCGCGCATAATTCCGCCGTAAACTTCAAACTTATCAAATCTGAAGCCCAGCAAAGCGTCAAGAGTATTCATTGAGTCTTTTTCGTCTTGAGTTTTCGCGTCTTTCGAGTCGGCAACATTGGAAATACCTACGTAATAGAATTTTTCCTCGCTCGGCGCAATTTTGATTCCGAGGTCATTTCTGAATTTTTCATCTCTCATATTATATCTGCCGAGATAGTTCCAGCTGAACTGCAGCTTGTTAGCCCTGCCTATTGTATCTTTCAAACCGTCAAGCGTAACCTTAGCCGAAGCCAAAGCTTCTTTCGCGTTTGTAACGGTCTCTCTAAGCTCCTGACTCATATCTTCGTCGTTTATAAGCGCGCCCAGCGGACCGTCTCCCTGATAAATTTTTGCGACCATCTTATCCACTTTTTCCGCTATATCTCTCATGTTGGAAATCGCGTCTCTTATATCCTGCTTATTCTGCGCGGTTATCTGGGCAAGATTGTAAGAAAAGTTATTTATATTATTTATTGAAGAAGTTATTTTCTCGTTCTGGCCGGCGATATTGTGAAGTATCGATTTTAAGTCCCGCACGGCGTCGGCAAGATTGCCGAACATATTTCCGTTTTTACCGCCGTTTATGTCGTCAAGAGCCGAACTTATCTTATCCGCGATTCTTGTAAGCGTCTGCTCAAGCGATCCCTCATCGGTGGACGCTATGGTATCGCCGTCTCTGACTCTCGGCAGCGAAGGGTCTCCGGGATTGATATCTATATACCTTGTTCCTATTATTCCCATGGAAACAATAGCGGCTTTGGCATCCTGATACAAAGCGACATTTTCGTTTATCGCAAGTCTCAGACGCGCTTTTGACCCCGCGAGCTCAACGTCTTTTAAAACGCCTATGTCAACGCCCGCTATTTTAACTTTTGCTTTTTTCACAAGGCCGGAAGCATTGTCGAAATAAACATACACGGTATATGTTCTTGCAAGCGAAAAATTACCTACCGCGACTATTGAAGCTAAAACCGCGAAAAGTCCCGCTAATACGAAAATTCCAAGTTTAACTTTATTGTTCATAATTATTCCAGTCCGAATGTTCTGTCAATCTCTATCGGCCCGACGCCCGAACCCTCAATAAATTGTTTCACTATCGGGTTATCCGTATTTCTTGTTTCTTTCGGCGTGCCGGTAAAAATCACTTCGCCTTTATAAAGCATTATTATTCTGTCCGCGATCTTATACGCTGACTTCATATCATGAGTAACTACTATCGAAGTTACCTGCAAACGCTCCCTCAGGCGTATTATCAAATCGCTTATAACGTCGGACATTATAGGGTCAAGTCCGGTAGTCGGCTCATCGTAGAAAATGTATTTCGGCTGATACGCTATTGCCCTTGCGAGTCCCGCTCTTTTTTTCATGCCGCCCGAAAGCTCGGAGGGTTTGAGCAATTCGACATTTTCAAGCCCGACCATGTTAAGACACTGCGTGACCCTTTTTGCTATTTCTTCTTCATTAAGTTTTGTAAGCATTCTCAGTCCGAACGCGACATTCTCTTCTACTGTAAGAGAGTCAAAAAGAGCCGCTTCCTGAAAAACGTATCCGAGTTTTTTGCGGATTTCCTGAAGCTCGTCCGCAGAACTTGACGTTATTTCGGCGCCGTCAATCATTATAGAACCGGAATCCGGCGTAACAAGTCCTACTATATTTTTAAGTAAAACGCTTTTTCCCGTGCCGGAAGACCCGATAATAACAAGCGTCTCGCCGTCATTGACATCTATATTGATGCCGCGCAGCACGCGTTTTCTTCCGAAAGATTTATTAAGGTCTCTGACTTTAATCATTTACCGCGACTTCCCGTATATTCTATATTTTTTTAATTCTTTTTGCCACGTACGCAATTAATAAACAAACCTGTTTTCCGTTTCTAAAAGCCTCTGCTATTTTATTCCCAGCGAAACAAGAAGTTCAGTCAGAAAGTAATCCGAAACCAATATAAATATCATCGAAAGCATAACGCAGCTCGTTGTCGCCCTTCCTACTCCTTCGGCTCCGCCTTTGGTAGTAAAACCTTTATGGCAGGCTATAACCGCTATTATAAGAGCAAAAAAGAAAGATTTTATAAAACCGTGCAAAAATGTGCTTATCTCCATAAAATCAAGAACGTCGCTCCAATAAGTCGTAGTAGAAACATCCCATGTGTTTACCGTTAAGACCAAACCGCCGTATATTCCTATTATGTTCGCAAGCGCAGTCAGAAGAGGCAGCATAAAAAAAAGCGCCAAAAAACGAGGCACCGCAAGATATTTTACGGGATTTGTCCCCAATGTATATAAAGCATCCAGTTGTTCCGTAACTTTCATGGTTCCAAGCTCCGCCGTAATCGCGGCGCCTACTCTTCCCGTTACGACTATCGCCGTAAGGACCGGCCCCAGTTCTATGACCAAAGAAAAACCGGTTATAGTGCCGACGTAAACAGGCTCATTGAAAAGATTGCTTGTCGAAGAACCTACCTGAAGGGCTAAAACCATGCCCGTAAAAAATGATGTGAGCGTAATTATAGGAAAGGATCTCCAGCCGACTTCAACCATCTGAGAAACCGTATTCTTTACCGAAATGCCGCCTCTAAATATCCATTTTAGAATCTCAAAAAACATAGACGCTGCCTGCCCTATGCTTTCAAGCGTGGAATAAAGCATATCCGCAACGGCTTTTTTCGCAAATCTTCTTGCTTTTAGAATTTTTATTGTATTTTCTTTAACCATAGTTTTTTAAAGACAGTGAGTAGTTATTAGTGAATAGTTAGTAGTAGTTGAATTTCGGCGAAGCCGAAATCTGTTAACAGGTTTTCGCTATGCGAAAACACCAAAACTACTCACTACTAACTACTCACTGTTTTATACAACAATCCTCGGCACCCGCGGCGATATCGCGCACGTAATCTCATAATTTATAGTATCCTGTATTTTCGCAAGTTCTTCCGCTTTAATCTGCTCTTTGCCCTGCGCGCCTATCAAAACAACTTCGTCTCCCAGCGAAACGCCTTTGACTCCGGTAACGTCTATCATTGTCATATCCATTGTAACTCTTCCGGCTATGGGACAGCGTTTTCCGCGCACAAGAACATGCCCTTTATTAGATAAAAGTCTGTTGTATCCGTCGGCATAACCTACAGGCATTGTGGCTATTACAGAAGCTTTGTTTGTAACATAAGTTCTTCCGTAACTCACGCAGTACCCTGCGGGCACTCTTTTCATAAGAATAATTTTTGTTTTCCATGAAAGAACAGGCTTAAGAGTCACAAACCGCTCCGTGTTTCTAAACGGGCTTAAACCGTAAAGACTTATCCCCGGACGCACCATATCGAGGTGTGTTTTTTTATTCCTAAACAGCGCTGCTGAATTCGCGGCATGCGCCAAAAATTTTAAGTTATAACTTGTTCTGGCATGTTTAACGACTTTAAGAAAAGCGTCCAGCTGCTTTTGAGTAAAAACCGGATCAGTATCCGCAACCGCAAAATGCGTATACATTCCGGTCATTGAAATTTCCGGAGACATTGCTATTTTCTGCATTAACGTAATCGCCGCTTCCTCAAGAACGCCGGTTCTGCCCATTCCCGTATCCACTTCAAGATGGAAGCTGAGCTTCTTATCCAGTTTTATCGCCAAATCTTCCAAAGCCATAACGCCGGACATAGTTGAAACCGTAGGTATCAAAGAATGCGCCACCGCAACGTCAAGATTGCTCAAAGGAAATATGCTGCCAAGCACTAAAATATCGGTTTTGATTCCCGCTTGCCTGAACTGTATCCCTTCTTCAAGCGAAGAGACGCCCACGCAATGCACTCCTGCGTTCTGCGCCTCTCTTGCAAGCGCAACGCCGCCGTGCCCGTAAGCGTTCGCTTTAATAACCGGCATAATTTTTGTGTCTTTTGCTAAATATGCTTTGATTTTTTTAAGGTTAAAGTGAAAGTCGCTTTTGTCTACTTCAACCCAGTTTTGGCGGAAAAATACCGGCTGCCTTCTTACGACGGGAATTGCTGAGGGCGGTTTTGTTTTCATTGATAATTATCCTGTATTATCGTTTTATCTGAAAATTTTGTAAATTCGCTTTCAAACACAAGTTCAACTTCTCCGACAGGACCGTTTCTTTGCTTTCCGATTATAACGGTTGCGGAGTTTTTAACATCAGGATCGGTTTTATTGTAATACCCTTCTCTGTAAATAAACGCAACTACGTCCGCGTCCTGCTCTATCGCGCCGGATTCTCTTAAATCCGAAAGCTGAGGTTTATTGTCTTTTCTTCCGCGGTCTTCGGTTTTTCTTGAAAGCTGCGAAAGAGCAATAACAGGCACTTTTAAATCCCTTGCCAAACCTTTGAGAGAACGGGAAATCTCGGCAATTTCCTGCTGGCGGGATTCGGCGTTTCTGCTTGCCCCGCGCATAATTTGTATATAGTCTATCAAAATTAAAGACAGCGGCGTCTTTTTTGCTTCAAGCTCAGTGGCAAGCCTTCTTGCCCTCGCGCGCAGTTCCACAACGCTTATGTCCGAACTGTCGTCAATATAAATAGGCGATTCCGATATTTTTTGCGCCGCGGTAGTCAGCCTGCTCCAGTCTGCCGGCTGAAACCTGCCTTTTCTGAGATTGTGCGCGTTTACGCGCGAAAGGGAAGCCAGAAATCTCATCATTAAAAGTTCTTTTGACATTTCAAGCGAAAATATCGCAACCGGCTTTTTTTCTTCCAAAGCAACATGCTCGGCGATATTTAACGCAAAAGACGTTTTTCCCATTGAAGGACGCGCTGCTAAAATGATAAGTTCCGAAGGCTGAAGCCCGGCTGTCATGCCGTCTAAATCCGTAAAACCCGTGCGAAGTCCCGGAATATCCTTTTTATCGGAATGAAGTTTTTCAAGATTTTTGAGCGTAGGCCTAACAAGTTCCGAAACCTTTGAAAAGCCTTTATTATTATTCTGCTGCGAAATATTAAATAAAGCCGCCTGCGATTTATCTAATACTTCGTAAGGAGGATACTTTTCATTAAAAGCTTCGCTGACCATGTTCGAACCGGCATTAACAAGCTGCCTGAGAATGGATTTATCACGGATAATGGACGCGTAATGCTCCACATTAGCCGCTGTCTGCACGGAGTCTATCAGAGAAGTCAGATAAGACGCTCCGCCGGCTTCGGCAAACATTCCGTTTTTTTTGAGTCTGTCGGAAAGCGTGATTATGTCTACGGGCTGGTTTTCAAGATACAAGTCCCGCGCGGTTACAAAAATCTGTCTGTGGATTTCTTTGTAGAAATCATTTTCAGTGATTATGTCTATAGCTTTGGTTATGGCTTCTTTTTCAATAAGCATCGCGCCTATTACAGCCATTTCCGCGTCTATAGCCTGTGGTGGAACTTTTTCTATGATTGGATTTGCCATATTTTTACCAAGAGAAAATGAGAAGTTGAGAGGCTGAGAAGCTGAGAGGAGCTTTGGCCGTTAAAGTCTTTGCCTTTGCTCAACTTCTCATCTTCCCAGCTTCCCAACCTCTGCCGTTTTATTCTTTCTCGCTTGTCACGGAAAGTTTTATTTTAGCAACGACTTCAGGATGAAGTCTTACGCTTATTTCATAATTTCCGAGTTCTTTTAAGCTGTCCGAAAGAAGAATATCGCGTTTGCTTACTTCAAAACCCTGTTCTTCGAAAAGTTTTGAAATGTTAGAGTTGGTTACCGAACCGAAAACTTTGCCGTTGTCGCCGACTTTAACTTTTATGCCGAATTCCGCGGCTTCCATTTTAGACGCGACTTCTTTCGCTTTATCGATTATTTCTTCTCTCTGCTTTTCAAGTTTCACTCTCTCCCTTTCCCAAATTTTCATATTTTGGGGAGTAGCTTCCATCGCAAGGTTCTGAGGCACAAGATAGTTTCTGGCAAAACCTGCCGAAACGTCTTTTATCTCTCCCTGACGGCCGACATTGGTAATGTCAGACCTTAATATAACTTTCATTGTTTCCTCCAAATACTGTCCTATAAACGCGGATTGCCGCGTCATCCGTCTTCGCTGCGTTACGACTTTGTCATTGCGAGACACTGAAAGTGTCGTGGCGTCATTGCGAGGGACTTTAGTCCCGAAGCAACCTAGGCAATAATATGTCGTTTCCGTTAGCTTTCTGGATTGCCGCGTCAAGACTTCGTCTTTCCTCGCAATGACAAAAGAGAGGAGAACGGCCTGCTTTTGTCAATTGACCGTAAACGGTATCAGCGCAAGCATTCTTGCTCTTTTGATTGCCGTGTCGAGTTCTCTCTGGTGCTTTGCACATGTGCCTGTTACTCTTCCTGAAAGAATTTTGCCTCTTTCGGTTATAAAAGCGCGCAGCAAACTTAAATTTTTATAATCTATTTCAATTTTATCAGCGCAAAAACGGCAGACTTTCTTTCTTATCGGACCGCCTTTTTTGAACTTTCCGCCCGGACGAGGAGCGCCGTCTGCTCCCGGTTTTCCATGCCCTGCGGGTTTCTTTATAAATGCCATAATTTGTATCCTTATTTTTTTTAATGTCACCCTGAACAGACAAAATCCGCTGAAGGGTCTGCCGTTATAAGGCAGATGTTTCGGCTACGGTGCCTTAGGCACCTTCGCTCAACACTTAAAACGGTATATCTTCGTCTTCATCGCCCGAAATATTTGCCGAAGGCGCGTAGTTGGAATCGTCAAGCGGCTTAGCGCCTATTGCCGACTCCTGTTTTACGATTGACAAAAACTGCACTCTTGAAGCTATAACTTCAAGACGGCTTCTTTTCTGTCCGTCGGTTCCTTCCCACTTATTTGTCTGAAGCCTGCCTTCCACATGCACCGGAACGCCTTTTTTCAAACGTTCTCCGCATCTTTCGGCCTGGTCTCCCCAAACAATTACGGGCACAAACGTAGGATCAGCGTCTTTCCATTCGCCTGTAGCCTGATCTTTCATCCTTCTGCTTATGGCTATGTCAAAAGAGCATACTGCCTTCCCCGTAGAAGTACGGCGGAGCTCAGGATCTCTCGTGAGCCTGCCCACAAGCATAACATTGTTCTGCTCAGGCAAGCGAAGGCTGTTCTGTTGCTGGTTCATCTTGTTTTACCTCCGAGGGAGCCGATGGCGCTGCGGCTTTGGGCGCCGGTTTCGCTACGACTTTTTTCTTTTCGACTTTTACCGTAAGAAATCTGATGATTCCGTCGTTAAGTTTCATAAAATTTTCTATCGCGGAAATCATGTCGCCTTCACCGCTCAACTCCATATAAACATAGCTTCCTTCACGGAACTTGTTAATGGGATAAGCAAGTCTCTTTTTGCCAAGCTGCTGTACGGTTTTAACCGTACCTTTTGAAGTTTCTACGATTTTTGATACTTTGCCGGTAAGTTCTTCTACTTTTTCTACGGGCAATTCGGGGGAACAGATAAATGTGCTTTCATAATTCATGTGGTTTACACCTCCTTTCTGGATTTCCCTAAAGCTTAGCTTTTAAAGTTTTGCTTATAGGGTTTAGCCCTGTATCTTATACAGAGCAAAGTTTCAGGCTTACTATTATACAAAACTTTTTTTATTTTTCAACATCATACCAAATCATACGTATATCATACCAGGCAAAACGGCTAAGAAATTAAAGGCCAAAAGGCTGATACTTAAGTTAAATATCAGAAATAATCGGGGAAAGCGAAAGGTTAGTTCCGATTGCTTACAGATGGAAACAGTATCGGAATCAACGTATAGAGGCCAAGAACGGAATCATCCGAACCGTTTTCAAGCATCTTGCCCACCTTCGCGAAAGGGAATACAGCACTCTTATCATCAAAGCGTATGCCCCACGACCCATCGACACAGACCCATTCGCCTCCGAAGTTGCGGATGATGCATTCTCCTAAGAACGAGCCTAACATGTTTATGAGACCATTGCGAATCGCCGGGTCGGCGTCCTTATACTGACGTTGGATGAAGCCATCAAGCCAGCGGACGGCCTGTTCGTCGAAATTCAGCTCCTGTCCAAGTTGCTCCCGAGCGATGGAAATGACTTTGTCAGCATTCGCACGAATAGCTGCAACAATTTCTGAAGAATTCTTTGAAGTGCTCATTTCTTTCTCCGTATTCTTTGCAGCACGAGCAGAGATGGGTAGTGCGAAGCGAAACCCATGCTGAAAAACTTATCATTTAACCCGTCTGCGGTACTTTTTTTATTTTTCAGCATCCGCGATCAACTGTGCCCACCGTCCCCTTGGCTTTGGTATCCTACATTTAAAATAATCTCTACCCCTTGTTAATATCCAATGTAGTACCGGATTTTTGACATCATCAAATTCCATCATCGACGGTTGCTGAGGAGTCTTAAGTTTGTATATAACATCAGGATTGATACGATTCTTACAACAACCTGACAATAATAAAACCGACGTAAAAACTATAACAGCAGGATTTAAACGATTATCCGTTTCTGTTTTCTTATAACAACCTGACAAGAATAAAACTGACGTAAAAACTAAAATGAATGAAATTTTTATTTTCATAACCTCTCCAATGTTGCTTTTAAACATGCTCGACGATAACGATAAAAATGAAACTCCACGGGCTCACGCCCGTGGTACCTCGGCGGTTTAATGGATTCTGTTCTTCAACGGAATGACACAGCCGCAACAGGGTTTTTAGAGAGACATATTTAGTAACCGAGCTGCTTAGCTCTCGTGTACACTTTAACTAATGAATATATTATCCAAAAAATCACAAATGGTGTGAGTGTCGTTAACATCCTGGCTTCAACACTAGAACTAGCAGATGCAAAAATTCTCACTGCATAATAAAACCTAAACAAGAAGAAGGTTACTATTGACGCGCCAATACCTTTTCCGATATCTCCGATGATGATATACCCTAATCCCGGCCAAAATAATGTAAACCACAGCGCTAAAACTCTTCTTACAGATACGGATAAGCCTTGATCAAACTTGCCTTCAGCTTCATCGCTCAGCCTCCGCACTGCCAATCTCAGAGCTTCTCTTTCTTTTTTTAACGATTCTAGATTTTCATTATTATCTTTTATTTCTTCTGTATTCATTTTTTTTCCTTTTTATATTTGGGTTTATCGAAAAACCCTAAAATACAAGCTTGATCAAAGGGTGCTGAACTTGTTTCAGCATCTCGGAAGTTTACTTCCGTAACTTGTTTCAGCATCTCGTCGTTAAAGACAAAAGACTAGACCCTGAAACGAGTTCAGGGTTGATGACACATAAAGGGGTTTTTAGAGACACCCATTTAGTAACCGAGTTGCTTAGCTCTTTTGTTCACTTTAACTAATAAATATATTATCCAAAAAATCAAAAATAGTTCCATGGGCGCCCTCTCGGGACCAAATATTCTAATAACCAAGACGGCGGTTACTATTGACGCGGCAATACCTTTTGCGATATCTCCGATGATGATATACCCTAATCCCGGCCAAAATAATGTCAGCGCCAGCGCTAAAACTCTTCTTATGGATAAGCCTTGATCAATCGGCTTGCCTTCAATTTCATGACTCAACCGCTGCACTTTTAATCTCAGAACTTCTATTTCTTTTTTTAACGATTCTGCATTTTCATTATCTTTTGTTTCTTCTACGCTCACTTTTCTTCTCCTTTTATGAAATATGTGCCGCCGTATTACTTTTAATTTCCTCCTCTACATACGCCGGATTCTTATAATAAAAAAAGCGGCGCATTATCATGAGTCCTACTAGAGCCTCACAATAACCGCCGCCTTGTGCCACTAAGGGCACAAAGAAGAAATTATTTGTTTGGTCTAGTAGGACCTCTAAAAGGAAAACCCTTTTAGAACGCTTCGCGCTTTCGCGCGACCCGATTTATTGAGTTTTTGATAAGCTGTTTAGCTTACATATACTACAAATGTTCCTCGTTATCTTTTATCTAGGATAAATTTTATGCTGCTTATCATATATAATTATATTAAAAATAGCATTTTCATCAAAGTAATTATTCTCTATTATCTCTTCTCTATTCTCTGCCTTTAAGATATTCATTCATTCTTTTTGCGGCCTGCTTACCCATGCCCATAGCCTGGATTACCGTATCTCCGCCTACTATATCGCCGCCGGCAAAGATGCCGGGGATTGAGGTCATATAATTGTCATCTATTATAAGGTATCCGTGGTCATCGGTTTTAAGTCCTTCAGTAAGAGAAGGAAGAACGGGATTGGGGTTTAATCCTAAAGCCAAAACCACCATATCGGTTTCTATTGTAAAATTTGAACCTTCAACTTTTTTTGGACGCCTTCTGCCTGATTCGTCCGGCTCGCCGAGCTCCATCCTTATGCACTCGACAGCCTTAACAAACCCTTTTTCATCTCCGATAAATTTAACCGGATTTACAAGGGTTACAAACTCAATGCCTTCTTCTTTGGCGTGAAGCCGTTCTTCTTTTCTGGCAGGCATTTCATTTTCCGTTCTTCTGTAAACAAGCTTAACGCTTGCGGCTCCAAGCCTTAACGCGGTTCTTGCAGAATCCATTGCCGTGTTTCCACCGCCTACAACGACAATATTTTTGCCTTTATAAACAGGCGTATCATAGTTTGGAAAATCAAAAGCGCGCATAAGATTTACGCGCACAAGAAACTCATTAGCCGAATATATATGATTTAAATTTTCGCCTTCTATTCCTAAAAATACGGGAAGTCCTGCGCCCGTGCCTACAAAAATCGCTTTAAAGCCTTCTTCAAACAATTCTTTTATTGTTTTTGTTCTGCCGACAAGCGTATTTAAAACAAACTTTATCCCCAAATCTTTCAAATTATTTATTTCTATATCCAAAACATCTATAGGAAGTCTGAATTCAGGGATACCGTAACGCAAAACACCGCCGATATCATGCAGCGACTCAAAAACCGTCACATCATACCCCATGTGCGCCAAATCTCCGGCCGCCGTAAGCCCTGCAGGTCCGGACCCTATAACAGCAACTTTTATATTATTTGTTTTTGTCTTTGTAGTTGATTCGTAATTCGTCATTCGTAATTCGTAATTATCGTTTTTAGCCGCCCAATCAGCCGAATATCTTTCAAGATTTCCGATTGCGACGCTTTCGCCTTTTTTACCTAAAATGCAGTATTTTTCACACTGGTTTTCCTGAGGGCATACGCGGCCGCATACCGCAGGAAGACTATTTTTATGTTTTAAAACTTTTATGGCAGCCGACGGATTATCCGCGGCAAGTTCTTTAATAAATCCCGGAATATCAATTTCAACGGGACATCCTTCTACGCAAAACGGTTTTTTGCACTGAATGCATCTTTTGGATTCCTCAAGCATTTGTTCGCGGGTGTATCCCGAGTTTACCTCTTTAAAATCTTTATTTCTTTCGTTGGCGCGCCTTTCCGGCATTTTCACTCTTTGCGGCATTTGCACTCCGGACTATGTTCAAAATTATTTAATGAAACTTTTTCCAAGTCCCTGAAAAGCGCGAGTCTTGAAATAAGCTCTTCCCAATTGACTTTATGAGCGTCAAACTCAGGCCCCTCAACGCAAGCAAATCTTGTTTTTCCGTCAACAGTCACTCTGCATGCGCCGCACATTCCCGTTCCGTCAACCATGATCGGGTTTAGAGAAACAAGCGTTTTAATATTTTTTTCTTTTGTAAGATTGGAAACCGCTCTCATCATCGGGACAGGACCTATGGCATAAACTATATTTACGTTCTCTTTGCTCATAACATTTTTTAAAACATCCGTCACAAGCCCTTTTGTTCCGTAAGAACCATCGTCGGTAGCGAAAAGAAGTTCGTCGCAAACCTCTTTCAGCTCTTTTTCAAGAATAACCAAATCTTTATTTCTAGCCCCGACAACCGCGACAACTCTGTTCCCGGCTTTTTTCAAAGCCGCAATAACAGGCAAAACCTCTGCCGTGCCGACTCCGCCGGCAACAGCGACGACAGTTCCGTATTTTTTTATTTCGGTAGGGTGTCCGAGCGGGCCGACAAAATCTTTTATAGAATCGCCGGCATTTAACATTCCGAGCTTAAAAGTCGTTTTTCCCGCTTCCTGAAAAATTACGCGCACCAAACCTTTTTCACAGTCCGTGCCCGCGACCGTCAAAGGAATTCTTTCTCCTTCCTCATCAATTCTGAGCATGACAAACTGTCCGGCCTTAGCGTTTTTCGCTACTTCAGGAGCTTCGAGCCAAAAACTTTTCACGTTTTGCCCAAGAATTTCTTTTAAAACTATTTTAAACATTTTACGGTCATCTTCCTTTTGATTTAAATAAATTGGATAATTATAACATTTTAATATGGCAAGTGACAATTAAAAAATTAACAGTTAATAATTTTAGTTGTTAATTGACATAAAAAAATCTTTTGCCATATTATTCATTTCGGCTTCTGCGGACGCCGCAGCTTTGGAGGCGGCTTCATTGTCGTCTTTGCCGCTTTCATCTCCGGCTGAAGTTTTTGAATACAAAACGGTCTTTTCATTAAACGCGTCATTCAAAACAAGATCGGCTATCCAGTCATAAGAAATTTTACTTTCATCCGGAATTTTATTTATCTGTATTCTGCAATTTACTACAACTACTCCTTTATCGCTGCCCGCCGGTTTTGAAAGAAGTTCCGGAAGAACGCTGTGCCCGTTTGCATCAAGAAATTTTTTGAGTTTGCCGGCATCAAAATTTTCAGCATTGATGTAATATACTATATTTTCAAAAAGTTTTTTTCGTTCTATTGCGAGTTTTTCTCTTTCAAACTCTCCGACTTCAACATTTGTTACGTCGCCTGTCAAAGCTTTTTTCAGCGCGACAACCGAATCCCTTCTGTCATAAAGTTCCAAAAGTTCGTTAATTGCTTTTATTTTAGGTACAATCGAAAAATTTGTAGTTTCAAAAATAGCGGATCTGTATCGCAGAGCCTGCTCGGCGGCAAAAAGGTCATCTTCTATATTTATACGCGCCATGTTTCTGTCAACAACGCCAAAAACATAAAAAACGTTATTTCCTTTATCGTTATAAGAATGGCCTACCTCAAACGCCCTAAGCAGCGTTGCCGGCGATATGTTTATTTTGGCTTTTTCTATGCCGTAGGAGGCAAGCATATCGGTAACATTTTGTACTATATTCCTGCTCGCGTCGGCAGCCGCTTCCTGTTCGGTTGAGCCTTGTCCTACCGCGGTTAAGTATTCATCCTGCGGAAATTTTGCGCTTTTTCCGCTTTTTATCCATGAAGGAGCGTCAGCCGCAAAAACAAAAGCGGGGATGCAGACAAATATAAAAGCCGTAAAAATTTTCTTAATCACATCGCGCTCCTTAAAACTTTAAAAGTCTTTCTGCCGTTCTCTATATTTACGGTAAAAGTTTCGGATTTGAGCCTTTGACCGTTAGAATCCGAATATTCAACCGTCACAACATTTTCTCCGGCAGGAAGGTATATCCTTGCCATCAGAATATTTTCCGGAAGAGTGCGCCAGCTGCGCGTATCTGCAACGGATGTCCAAGAATTAAAAATATTAAAAAATATTTGCGTTAAAACTCCCCAGGTTTCGTTTGTTTGTTTTCCGACGGCTTTTGAAACATTTCTTCCGAGAACATGTTTTACCGCGGCTCTCGCAAGCGTTTTAGCGTATATCTGCACAATATTGTCCTTTAAAATTTTTTCGGCAATTTCAGCAAGATCCTGCGCCTCATAAGAATGTACTCTTAAAGATTGCCCTCCGGTTACGGAAAATGATTTTACTCTGTTTGGAATTCTTTCGAGCCTCGGAAAAGAAACTCTTATATAAGTGTCGGCAAAAGCTGAAATCGCTACGCTCCTTGCCCTTTCAAAATCTCTCTGCTCATCGGTGCTGACTTGAACCTGATTTACATAAGGCCATATGTCAAACAGCGCGAACTCCAGAACATTTTCTACTTTTCTCGGTATCATACCGTTATAATTTATGATTATAAGTTCTCCATGGCCGCTCGGAATAACCGCTCTTCTGGCGGACGGGAAATCTCTTTTTATCTCTTCGGCGCGATCGCGCATACCAAGCATTAATGCCGTTGTATAAGCGTCGTTTATCAAATCTTGCGGCGGACTTAGCGAGACAATTCCGTTTCTATAAGCCCTTAGCGCGAGCATATAAGAGATATGTGCGTCATTAATCTCGCCGCCGTTTTCATAAACCAATCCCATCAAATATCTTATGAATCCGTCGTCATTGTATAAATTTCTGAATCTGCCTTCCGCGGCAAACATCCTGAACAGCGCATTTATCTGCCGAGCCTCGATAAGGGCTCCTTGAGGGTCAAGTCTCCCGATAAAATTTAACGCCCCGAAAACGTTCACATGCGCTCTTTCAAAATCCTCTCCTTGGTAAGGGATTGTCGAATCGTTAAAAAACATCGACGCGACTCCGGCAGTTATGCTCCTTTGATTAAGCTCATCGAACCTGACTTTAGCGCTCTCAAAACTTCTTGTGCTTCTTTCGTAGTTTTCGGCAAGATGGTTTACAAATCCCGAATCATAATAAAACAGCAGAACGTTTTTTCTGCCGTACTTTCTTCTTGAGCCGTCAACAAATTTTGCCGCAGCCTCAAACTCTCCGGCGTCCAATTTCTCCTGTAGCTTGGCATAATAACCGTTCATGCCGGAAGCGCACCCGCCCAGCAATGCCGATAAAAGCAATATCGGCAAAACTCTAAACGAATGCGCTTTCGGTATTCTTAACATTTTTTATTTATACTCTGATTTTATTTATGTTCTGAATCTTCTGTTGGCAATAACTTTTCTTATCTGTTTCTGGCCTATCCAGACCCTTTGATTATTTGCAATGCTTATCAGCTCCAATTCTACCTGGTAAAATATCACCTGAGTTCCTCTGGCTTGATCGCGTATGCTGTTTATCTGTCCCTGAATCATAAAATCAGCGCCGCTTTCCCGCCCCTGCCGATTCACGGTTTCAGCGGCAGCGTTTCTTGCCTGATCATCTCTTTCCGCTCTTATCGCCTCTCTTTGAGCGCTTGAGGCAACCATGGTTACCCTTCCGGAATTTGTAAAGGCCACTTCCACATCTCTTACAAAAGTCTGGGTATTTATATGCTCGTCAGTTCTGTTCAAAACGTCTCCTGCTATAATTACCGGCCTTCTGCCGTGTTTTTGCACAAAATCGTCAATCCAGGGTCTGCTTAAAGAGTCCTGTATCATTTCCGCAGACACCATACGCGAATCAGTATCGTTCCACTGTCCGCTCAAATCGATTTCCGGCTCCATGCCGACTCTTGTAACCTTCTTACCAGAACACGCAAAAAGTCCAAATACAAAAACTCCGGCAATAAAATAAACAGCAAATTTCTTCATTTTCTTTTCCCCCTATTTTTTAGCGCCAACTATTCTTTTAAATTTTCTCTTTCCCGCCTGAAGAACAAAAGACGCTTCCGGCTTCAGCTCAGTGTCCGCGTCTGCTTTGACGGAATCTATTTTTACCCCGCCCTGTTCAATAAGCCTTCTTGCTTCATTTTTGCTTTCAACCATTCCGCTTTCAAATAATAAATCTGAAAGTTTTACGGAAGAAGCCTTTAGGACATATTCTTCAATATCATCCGGAATATCTTTTTTAGCGAAAACTTTATCAAAACCTTCTTTAGCCGCTACAGCAGCTTCTCTTCCGTGATATCTTTCGGTAATTTCCTGAGCAAGAGATATTTTTGCTTCTTTAGGGTGCATCGCTTTAACTTCTTTTAAATCTCTCTGCGTCAGAAGCTCAAAATATTTAAACATAAGCTCATCTGATATTGACATTATCTTTCCGAACATATCCGCAGGCGCGTCATTTAAAGCTATATAATTGTTATACGATTTAGACATTTTTTTAACGCCGTCAGTGCCTTCAAGCAAAGGCATTGTTATGACAATCTGCGCTTCCTGTCCGTAATCGCGCTGCATGTCTCTTCCGAGAAGAAGATTAAATTTCTGGTCATTTCCGCCAAGCTCTATATCGGCTTTTAAAGCTACGGAATCATAAGCCTGAAGCAGCGGATACATAAATTCAACTATGCTGATGGGCTTATCTTCTTTATATCTTTTTTCAAAATCGTCCCTTACAAGCATCTGCGCAACGGTATTTTTTGCGGCAAGACCGAGCAGCCCTGCTATGCCGAGCTCATTGAGCCATTTGCTGTTATATACGATTTCGGTTTTGCTTTCGTCTAAAATTCTAAATACCTGCTCGGTATATGTTTTAATATTTGCGGCTATCTGCTCGTCGCTCATCATCGGGCGTGTTTCCGAACGTCCCGAAGGATCTCCGATTTTCGCCGTAAAATCGCCTATTAAAAAAACTACCTGATGTCCCAAATCCTGAAAAGTTTTCAATTTGTTAATGACGACAGTATGTCCCAAATGCAAATCCGGAGCCGTAGGGTCAACTCCGAGTTTAACCCTGAGTTTTTTTCCGGAAGCCAGCCTTTTTTCAAGCTCTTCCAAAGCTATAATTTCATTAGTGCCGCGTTTAATTTTATCAATCGCTTCTTTCATCATTTTTCCAAACCGCCATTTTGTCATCCCGTTGAAAAACGGGATCCATTTTAAATTATAAAAACGTCTTTCTCCGTAAAATCATCCCAATTCGGATTACTTCGTTCTATTAACTCTATTTTCCAAATACGCTTCCATTCCTTAAGCATTTTTTCTCTATGGATAGCCTCATTTACTTCACTATAACTTTCATAATACACAAGTTTATCTAACGAATATTTTTTTGAGAAACCGTCTATCATCTTATTTTTATGTTCTTGCATCCGTCTTACAATATCGTCTGTAACGCCTATATATAATGTCCCTCTGGGTTTATTCGTAATAATATACACATAGTATTGTTTGCTCATTTTATAACTTGGATATCGACTTTAACAACAAAAACGTGGATCCCGTTTTTCAACGGGATGACAAAATAAATTGCCCTTAACTATATAGATAACTTTCTCAACAATCTTAACTCAACGTCATTAATTTTCTTATTTTTACCTATTATTTTGCTAATCGGCATCGCAGATATCTTGCCGGCGGTAATTCCTACAAAATGATTGTATTTTTTATTGTGGAAAAGATGCATCGCCGCGTATCCGAACTTTGATCCGAGTATTCTCGTTCTTGCGGTGGGCCTACCTCCGCGCTGTATGTATCCGAGATTGCTCACCCTTACTTCAAGGCCTGTAAGTTTTTCTATTTTCCTGGCAAAATCGGCCGAAGAGCCGCTTCCTTCGGCAAAAGCTATTATTTCGGAAGTCTTGCCTCTTTCTTTTCCTTTTTTCAGCTCGCCGGTAATTTTATTTATATCGTACTTTACTTCAGGAATGATAACAAATTCGCAGCCCGCGGCAACGCCTACGTCAAGAGTTAAAAAACCGTGTTCTCTTCCCATAATCTCGACTACAAAAATTCTGTCGTGGCTGGTAGCGGTATCTCTTATTTTGTCTATCGCTTCAACCGCGGTATTCATGGCGGTGTCGTATCCTATAGTTTCATCCGTGCCGAAGACGTCGTTGTCTATTGAGGCCGGAATGGCCATAACTTTTATTCCGTGCTTGGAAATAGCGTTCGCGGCCGCAAGCGAACCGTCCCCGCCGATAACAACAACGCCTTCCAAACCTAACTGTTTTATGGTATTTACAGCCCTGTTCATTCCAGTTTTAGTTTTAGTTTCGGGACATCTGCCGGTATGAAGAATCGTCCCGCCGTCATTTATAATGCCGCTTACCGAACGAAGGGAAAGAGTTACGAAGTCGTCGTCAAGAAGTCCGCGGAAACCTCTTCTTATGCCTATAATTTCATAGCCTAAAGAAATTCCGTATCTTGTTACCGCTCTTACCGCGGCATTCATTCCCGGAGCATCGCCGCCCGATGTTATAAGACCGACTCTTCTTGCCATATAACTCTCCAATAAAAAATTATTAAATAACAAAAAGATTTTACACTTTTATTAACTATATATCAAGAACGACAGAGTGAAGAGTGAAAAGTGAGGAGTGGAGATATTGAGTTTCGGCGAAACCGAAACCTATTACAGGTTTTCGCATAGCGAAAACACCTTATCTTCACTCTCCACTCTTAACTCTTCACTCTTTATTTTAAGCCTCTTTCAAAATTAAACTCGTGCTCATTATGAAGCGGGCGTTTGCCGCTGTATGCGTCAAGAAGAGTAGAAAAATAACTCTTATTCGGCTTTACGAAAGAAAGGTCAATGGCGAATTTGCTTATCTTTAACTTTTTCAACTGTTGTTTTTTATTGAAAAGCATTACAGGATACTGAGGCAAAATAAAAGATGCGCCGTTTACGTTAACCGACTGGAAACAATCTTTCGCGGAAGAGATGACTTCACCGCGTAATAAATCTTTATGCGCTGTCATTTTAGAAACCGCAAGAACCGGAAATCCGCAAAGGTAAAAAATGCCGTATCCGCCAAGCCCTTCTTTTGAAAGTTCGGCGATATTTTTAAAATCGTCTTCCCATGAAAACGCAAAGCCCAAACATCCTTTTTTAAATAAAAATTCCGCGGAAAAAGAATTCATGCAGTAAAGAAACTGTCCGGCTAAAAGCTTTGTTTTCCCGCTAAAAAAACGGAAGTGGGAAATATTATTTACGATAAAAGTTATGTTTCCTTTTTCGGAAAGCTTATTTACGGCCTTTTGAAATAAAGGCAAATCCTCTTCTTCTATATACGGCGGCAGTTCAAAAAAATTTATATTTTTTAAAGTTTCAATAGCGTTTAAATTATTTTTATCCAAAGAAAAAATAATATTGAGATTTTTCGGGATTTCTCTCAGCCATCCGGCATTGTTAATTCTTACAAACAATTCTTCGCTGCCGGAGGCAGCCTGCTTAAAAACCGGATTTTTTATTTCTTTGCGGTTTACGGTAAAATTTAATTTTTCTATTTTTACTTTATCCGTCATGCCGTTTAAAAAAACGGCGAAGCTGCCGTCGGACGTTTTAAATATTTCCATTCCTGATTTAAGAAAGCCGCAGTCCGTTTCAATTTCATAAACTCCGTCTGTTTTTTTCACGTTCAGGATATTAAATTTAAAATACGCGTCCTTTGAAGCGTCAGCGGCTTTTAAAGTATCTTTGTCATTTATTTTTAAACCGGTTTTTAGCGTTATCTTTCCGTTTTGAGCAGACAATATTTTTCCAAGGCTTACTCCGAGATGTTTCAGCATATCAGGCTCAAAAATATCTTCCGACTTTTTACTAAAGTTAAAAGTCGTTTTTCTGCGGGCAAAGTCCTGCGACAGCATCTCCGACGCTTCTTCTAAAACTTTGCTGAAATTATTATCATCGGCGCAAGCGAGCATTTTATATGCTTTAACGGTTTTATAAACATACTGCGGATTTTTCATTCTGCCTTCTATTTTCAAAGAAGTTACGCCTGATTTGCGCAGCTGCGGCATAAATGAAGCAAGTTCAAAATCTTTCGGAGACAGATAAAATCCGTCTTTATCTTTAAATTTCCATTTGCGCCTGCACGGCTGAGCGCACATTCCGCGGTTTCCGCTGTAACCGCCTATAAAACTTGACATCAGACATATTCCGGAAACGCAGAAACACAAAGCGCCGTGAACAAAAACCTCAATTTCAATATTTGATTTTGCCGCTATTGTTTCTATTTCGCGCAGCGACAGCTCCCTTGCAAGAACTGCTCTTTTAAATCCTGCTTTGTCGGCTTCCAAAGCTCCGAAGCTGTTATGAATTGCCATTTGAGTGCTTGCGTACAGTTTCAGCTGGGGAAAGTGCTTTTTTATAATATCCGCAATTGCGAAATCCTGAACAATAACAGCATCCGCTTTAGCGGCATAAATAACGCCAAGATATTTTATTGCTTCTTTCAGCTCCGTTTGTTTAATAAGAGTATTGAAAGCCGCGTAAACTTTAACGTTTTTCGAATGCGCGTAACCGGTATAATTATTAAACTCTGCAGGCGTAAAATTTTCGGCTTTTGCGCGCGCGCTGAAACTTCCAAGACCGCAATATACTGCGTCCGCGCCCGCTTCAACTGCGGCAATAAAAGATTCTTTTGAACCTGCGGGAGCAAGAATTTCTATTTTTTTCATAGACATTTATATTAGCTTTTTTGGGAAAATAAAAAAAGATGTAAACGGCAGAAGCTCAGCAGCTCGGAAGTTCGGAAGCTCGGTAACGGCAACGACAAAGTCTTTGTCTTTGCTGAGCAGCTGCCGAGCTGCTGAACTTCTGTAGTTACAGCCGGCGCTAAATTGACTTGCTATTTTAAAAATGTTAGTATTTGTCTATCGTGAATAAACAATCAAGAACATTATTAAAGAAACTTGACCTCATACCGCCGAATACGGTTGTTGTTTCCTCTTGGCTGCAAAAGCTTGGAATATCGCGAAATTTACAATATGTATATAGGCAAAATGGATGGTTGACGGCCATAGGCAAAGGAGCGTTTCTTAAATTCAGCTCTAAACAAGCAACTTTTCCCGGCGCAGTATACGCTTTACAAAAGCAAGCAGAATTAAATGTTCATGTAGGCGGCATGGCGGCATTGGTATTGCACGGTAATACGCATTACGGCAGATTTAAAAACAATTGGCAGTTATTTGCAAACAGAGGCGTAGTATTGCCAAAGTGGTTTAAGGAATATAATTTTGGCAGTAATGACCGCTGGAAATTGTTTAATACTGATTTTTTGCCTGGCAATTTGGCATTACAAGAATACGATACCGGAAATTTTACGATAACAATCTCACGAGTAGAACGCGCAGTTTTTGAAGCTTTATATTTAGCGCCCAAAGAAGTAGGCTTGCAGGAAATGTCTGAGATTTTCGGACAGTTGAGAACTTTAAGGCCAAACATATTGCAAAATCTTTTAGAACAGTGTAAATCCATAAGAGTTAAAAGATTATTTTTATTTTTCGCGGATAAGAAGCAGCTTGCTTGGTTCAAGCGGTTGGATTTATCAAAGATAGACTTAGGCAGCGGAGCGCGGAAAATCACGAAAAACGGAAAATTTGACGGTAAATATAATATTGTTATTGAGGATTTAGGTACTAATGAGTAAAGAAAACTATCGGCGCCAAGCACAATTATTGATTTCAGTTCTGCCTTATATTGCCGAAGAGAAAATTTTTGCGTTAAAGGGCGGAACCGCCATAAACTTCTTTGTCAGAGATTTTCCAAGAGTGTCTGTTGACATAGACTTAACTTATACCGGCTTGGAAGGCAGAGAAAAAGCTTTTGTAAACATAAATAATGCGTTGAGCAGAATAGTAAAGAAGTTAAAATCAGACAAATTCGGAGTTAATATCGATAAGGGCAAGTCTGATATGTGGAAAATCCAATGCTTTAAACAAAATGCCGAAATTGTTATAGAAGTAAATTACATAGCCAGAGGTTTTGTTTATCCGATACGGGAATTACAGATATGCCAAAAAGCCGGCGATCTTTATGGTTTTGCCGAAATGCAAGTCATATCTGCCGCTGAACTTTACGGCGGTAAAATCTGCGCGGCTCTTGACAGGCAGCACCCGAGGGATTTATTTGATATTAAGACATTGTTTGAAAACGAAGGGATTACGGACGAGATAAAAAACGGGTTTATTGTTTTTATGTTATCCGATAACGGCGCTCCATACGAGCTGTTAAATCCTAATATTCACGATAGGAAAGAATTATTATATTCGGAATTCAGCGGAATGACAGATATGGAGTTTACATACCAAGACCACGAGAAAGCTTTACGGAAGCTTATAAAAACGCTGCATAAATCTTTTACCAAAGCCGACAAAGAGTTCATAATAAGCTTTTTCTCTCTAAAGCCAAAATGGGATTTGATTGATATTCCAAATCTTCAGAAATTACCTGCGGTTCAATGGAAAATCAAGAATTTAGAGAAAATTAGCAGCGAGAAATTTGAAGAAAACCTGAAAAAAATTAAAAAAGCTCTTAGCTAGCTATTCTTGAATTTTTTGAAGCATAAAAAACGGTAAATACCCAGACTGATTAGCCAAACTCAGTTTGGGTATTCTTTGGTTTGAAAGCGTAAACGACAGAAGCTCAGCAGCTCGGTTAAGTTAAACTGAACGCATATGACTTGATTTTCATACTACTTTAAGTTACAATAGTCGTATCAAAATCAAGGGTTGCTTATGGACAAACTTAAATCTTTACTTAAAAAAAATGACGGCATTCTAACCGCATCAGAGGCAAATGCCGTCGGTATATCCAACGAACGTTTGCGACTGCTTGTTAAGGACGGCTCGCTTGAACGCGTTGCTCATGGCGTTTACGCTTCGCGCGATGTTTTGCTCGACAAGATGTACATTTTTCAAAAACGAAGACCTAAGTTAATCTACTCCCACGAAACAGCATTATTCCTTCATAACCTTACCGACAGAGATCCAATAAATTACAGCGTTACGGTTCCAAGAGGCTATAACAATAAAAGCCTTATAAAAGACGGGTTAACTGTTTTTTCCTTGAAATCGGATTTGTATAAAAAGAATATCGTAACAATGGAAACAGTCTTCGGGCATAAGGTGTACGTCTATGGGCTTGAAAGGACGATTTGCGACTGTATAAGAAGCCGCAATCAAATGGACATAGCCGTTGTTACACAGGCGCTTAAACAGTATTCAAAACGCAAGGATAAGAATATTAGCCTGCTTATGAGGATAGCCGGAGAGTTTGAGATAACGAAGATTTTGCGAGGGTACATGGAGGTCTTGTTGTGAAAACATCTACTCAGTTAAAAGCTCTGATAAGAAACTTGGCCGAGAAGAAAAACACCAGCCATGAAATCATTTTGCGCAACTTCATGTTAGAACGCTTGCTTGAACGTATTTCGCTTTCAAAGTATAAAAACAATTTAATACTCAAAGGCGGTATGCTGATATCGGCAATGGTCGGTATAAATACGCGCGCCACTATGGATATAGACACTGTTCTCAAGAAAAGAAATTTTTCGGAAGCAGACATTGAGGCGATGATTAAAGAAATCTTATCCATTCCTGTTGATGACAATGTTAAGCTGGCCTTTAAAAAGATAGAAGAGATACACGAAGAAGCGGATTACCCCGGCTACCGCGTTTCTATTGAGGCGGTTTTGGATAAGACGAAGCAAACGATAAAAATAGACATCAGTACCGGAGATTTTGTAACGCCTAAAGAAATCAAGTATGACTTTCAGTTAATGTTTGAAAACAGAAGCATACCCATTATGGCGTATAACGCGGAGACGGTTCTTGCAGAAAAACTTGAGACCATTCTCTCACGAGACATCACTAATACCAGAATGAGAGACTTCTACGACATCTATGTCTTAACTAAAACCCACAGCTTTGATAAAAAGATTTTTAAGAGCGCATTAGAAAAGACTTCCCAAAACCGCAACACAACGCCGCAGGTATCAGAAGCAGGCAGAATAATAGAAATCATTGAAACGAATCTTCTCATGGCTGATTTATGGAAAAGATATCAGAAAAAATACGCTTATGCGGCAGACATCACTTGGGCAATGGCGATGGACTCTGTAAAGCGGTTAAGTTTACTGTCTTAGTACCATTAAAAGCCCATTTAAAGCCTATTTCCATGCCATTTAGCACTTCTTTGACCCAGTTCAAACGCCGCCTGAAAAGCCACAGAATTTATGAGCAAAAGATGGTTAAAATATCCATATAATTTGGGCATACTTTGGGCATTGTACAATTGTTAAAACCCTTTCAAATCGCTGTTTTAGGCAATACTTTTTGACGTAGGTAAAAACGAAAAACTCACGGTTTTAGCCGGGAGTTTGATTTATGAAAGAATGCCCGGCAACAACAAAGCCTTTGTCTTTGCTCAGCTTCTCAGTTGCCCAACTTCCCAGCTTCCGCCGTTCTTGTCTTTGCTAAGCTTCTAAGCTGCCAAACTTCTAAACTTCTGCCGTACAGCTGTTGAAATAAAACAATAAACAAGTTAAAATATGCAAATATAAAAATACAAAATAATTAGCATGGGGTAAAACAATGAAATATAAGTTTTTTGTTTTGGCATTTGTACTATCTATAGCAGCCGCTTCGGCATACGGAGCAAATACGCTCTATGAAAACGGAAGTGATACTTTTACTACAGTTATAATGTCAAGCATTACAACTATCGGCGGCTCAGCAACAATGGCTTCAAATGGTAGCAATGGTAGAGATGGCGGCGGGCCTGGCAGTCTCAACGACGGGTCAGGTGGTAGTGGGGCAAATGGCGGAACAAATCCTGCTGGTTTCGGGAGTGGCGGCAATGGTGGGAATGGCGGTAATGGCGGTTCTGGAGGAGCTGGAGCAGCAACTCTTAGAGGTGGCGGTGGCGGAGGACAAGGCGGCGGCGGTGGGGCGGGCGGGCTTGGCGGTGTGTATATGTTTTCAAACTCTACGGCAAATTTTATGAGAGATGCAATATTTACCGGAAATACAGTATTAGGCGCAGATGGCAGCTATGGCGGCAGCGGTGGCAGCGGTGGCGGCGGCAGCGGCGTCCCAGTTAGTCAATATGGCTCACCTGGTTTGCCTGGAACTTCAGGTACAAAAGGCGGCAGCACAGGAGGAGCTATTTCGTCATATAATTCAGATTTAAATTTTTACGGAAACAGAACAGAGTTTTTAAGCAATACGGCAGGTTATGGCGGAGCTATTTCTGTAAGCGGCGGCAAAATAGAGTTTGCGTCAAACGATACATCATTTAAAGATAATCTGGGAACGGCTTCCGGCGGAGCTATTGCCGCTGTAAATACTGATTTTTATTTTTCGGGAAACAGTGTTTTTGAAGGTAATTTAACGGTCGGTACTTCAGATGGGGCAAATAGCTGGGGTGGCGGCGGTAACGGCGGTAATGGCGGTTCCGGAGGAAGAGGCGGCGCTAACGGCCAAAACGGCAGCAGCGGTTTGACAGGTGCTCAAGGACAAGAAGGGCTTCCCGGAACATCAGGCTTAACAGCATTGGGTTTAGGCGGCGCAATACTTGCGTACAATTCTGCAATGAATTTTAGTAGCGGAACAGTAATTTTTAAAGGAAACGAAGCCTTCCTACAAGGCGGAGCACTGTATATGCAAAATAGCACAGTAACATTTAATACGGACGGCGGAACTGTGCTATTTACTGAAAATAAAGCAAACAATAATCCTAACGACGTTTATATGAGCACGGGCGCAATATTAAATATAAGCGGAAGCAATTCCATAAGATTTGAAGGCGGAATATTAAGCCATGCAAACGGAACGGGAATAGCGATAAACAAAAGCGGAAGCGGAGCAATGTATTTGGGCGGCGTTAATGAGATATACGGAGCATTTAACATAACAGGCGGCGGCGACATAATATTGCTGGCAGACGCCACGTATAAAGGAATAGATTTGAAGCTTGGAAATACGCCCGGAAATATGAGCGTATTAGATATGCATAACGGAACAATAAACAAAGTGGAGCTGAGCGGAAATTTTGAAAGCAATAACAATTTGAGAATGGATATATTTGCAAGCGGTAATGATGAGATAAAAGCCGGGATCGCAAATATAGACGGAAACATAGACATATTTGTAGGAGTAGGAACATACAATAATAAAGAGTTTGAATTAATAATAACAAGCGGGCCGGGAAATTTAACCGGCGAGTTTTCAACCAGTTGGATAAGCGACAACGGTTTAAGTTATCAACTTAAATATGACGGCGAAATAGTAAAGCTTATAGTGAACGGAATAGGCGGAGTGAATTTCCAAACATTAAGCTCGTTAACATATAACCAGAAAGAAACGGAAAAAACATTCGTCAAAATAAGCGCCAAGAATTTTTTGGCATGGGAAATATTATTGTCTTCGATGAGAGACAAGCAAAACGCCGGAGAAACAGAGGAAGTGAAAAATTTTCTGTCGCAGACATCCGGATATTTTTTAGCGAATGTGATAAGGAATATGGCAGCAGACAGCCCGAACAATGAGCTGTACGATAAAATAAGAAATTATAATGAAGAGTATGGAATTAATTCCGGATTATGGGTACAGATAAAAGGCGGAATAGAAAGTTTTAAAAGCGACGAAAATTCGCCTGAAGATTACAGGGATACATCGATAGGAGTGATGTTCGGGCTTGACTGGTTTGCAGAAGAAAGTTTAGCTTTGGGCGATGTAATGTGGGGCGTATACGGAAGAATAAATAAGAATACTATCGAACAGGGAAGCCATAAAGCCTACGGAAATAAAAACGGTTTGGGAGTATACGGCGGATATATAAAAGAAGAATGGGAATTGAAAGGTATGCTGCTTGGAAGTTTTGACAGATTCAGCACGGAAAGAGCGGTAATGGGAGAAACAGCGGAAGCTGATATAAATGCAGTTACCATTAGCGCGGATGCAGAAGCTGCATTGAAAATAGAGTTAAACGAAGTCATAAAGTTTAAGCCGTACTTTGGGATAGAGTTAGCAAATACGATGTACGGCGGATTTAAGGAAAAAGGAGCAGGCATATACAATTTGGATGTAAACGGAGGGAGTTATTTAAGAAGCGCCGCAAGAGTCGGAGCAGGGTTGAATTATGAAAAAGAAATATGGATATGGTATGCGAATGTTGAGGGCAAATATAAGATAGAAGGAACAAAGCCGGAGATAGAGAGCGCGTTTGAAAATACGGGAGTAAGTTTTAACAGCAGAGGAAGCGAGGAAGGAAGAGTAGAAGCAGGAATAGGAATCGGAGCAGAAGTTAGGGTGGCTTCCGATTGGAAAATATTTGCGAACGGTAAATATTATACCGGCGAAAGATACGAAAACTTGTACGGCAATATAGGCATGCGATATATGTTTGGAAAAACTTTAGAAAGTCCGAAAGAAACGTTAAGTAAAGAGAAACCGGCAAATAAAGAAAAATTGACAAAAGAGTCTGTTGAAAAAAATCGCTTAGTAAAAAATGACTCTGTATTACCGCAACAAAATTTTGTTTCGTCCGATAATGAAAAAGAAAGTTTTTCAAAAAAAACAAATAATAAAGACAAATCTGCAAGAAAAGAATTTAATAAAGCCAAAAGGCTTTACAACAAAGGCGAATACTTGCGCGCTACGGATATGCTTTCTGAAATAATTGCTTCTTATCCGGATTTTAAACTGCCCGTACAGCTTTATGCAAAAATACAAGATGATATGAACAATACGGCTGACTCAAGAGAAGAACCGGACTTTTCTAAAATTACTTATGCCAAAGGGTATTGCTCTTACTATAAAGAGGAATATAATAATGCTTTGACGGAATGGGATAAATATATTCTTTTTGCCGGCAAAAACAAAGAATTGCTTGAATATATTGATAAGGTGAAAAACCTGCTGAACTTTAAAGATTTTGTAAACCGCGAAGCAGAACTTGACGCAAAAGCAAATGAAATGCTTAATGAAGGAATTAAAAAATATAAAGCTGCAAGATGGATGCTTTGCATTAGAGATATGGAAACATTGCAGAAATTCGTAACTGAAAACAAATTTTCCGGAACGGACGAATACTATATCAGAGCAAAAGAGTATATAGATTTGTCGGTAAACGAACTGGCTAAGACAATAAAGAAAGCGGAAAAGAAAGAAGATAAAAAACCGGACCCCCAGGATGTTGAAAAGAAACCGGAAATCGATGAAGCTGCATCAGACCAAAAATATAATGAAGGGTTAACCCAATACGCGCAGGGAAAATATCTTGAAGCTGAACGCACATGGGAACTTACATTGAGGTTAAACCCGAATCATCAAAAAGCAAAAATAGCGCTTTCAAGATTACGCAGCAGCGGCCATTTGGCGGAATAAAGCAGTAACAACTATTTCTGACTTTCAGAATATCTTTGCCGTCATTGCGAGGCACGAAGCAATCTAGATAATAAAATTGCCGTTTCCTTTAACCTTTTGGATTGCTTCGTGCCTCGCAATGACACCAAAAACAGCTCTCATCGCTTCACTTGGATTAACGGCACCCTCACAGCTAAAGTTTTTTGGTACCACAGCGCCACTAGTACTACCAGTGGTTTTATATATAATAAAAAAGCGGGCAAGGTTTTAACCCCCACCCGCTTCTTATTTAAATTCCGTTAAATTTAGAATTTATAGTCTACGCCGAGCACCCACATAGATGAATCATAATCTTTAATAAATTTGTCATCGGCTATGAAATATCCGTATCCGGCATTAATGCCGACATTCTCGGTATACTGATATCTTGCTTTTAAATTAAGTTCGTTTCCAAACTTACCGTCGCCGTCTCTCTGGGCAAAATTAAAAAAGTCAAAGAAAAGGGTGAGTTTATCATTGTGTTTATAGTCGACTCCAGCATTAATAATTTGCTCGTCACTATTGAGGATTGTATTGGAATAAATTAATCCTGGAGCAAAAGTGCCGAAATCCCTGAAAGTTTTACCTTCGCCGCCGCCGACAAAGAACATTGCTCTCGGTGTGAATTTTTCTATTTCAAATGAAGCGTCAACTTTTATGAAGTTTGTATTATACGCTGTCTCATCATCGCTGAAAACCTGCTCGCCGGCAAACTGTTTCGCCAATTCTACGGAAGCTTTAAATCCGTCTATTTTAACAGCAGGCTTAATACCGACTAAAGTATTATGTCTGGTGGTAGAATAATAATTTTCGGTATCATACAAATATGCCTGAACATCAAACATCTCATGCGCCGCGTATTTAATATCAAAACCCATTATCGTTTCATTTCCTGAAGAATAAGAGTTGCCTGATTGATCGTAAATATTTGCATAAACAGCATTTGCTTTAATATTTTCATTATCATAGTAAAGCGTTAATGCGTCTAATGAATACACATCGGCGCCAAAAGCAAATCTGTTTGTCGCAGGACCGAAGTACATTACCATACTGTCGCCATCTCCGTAAAACTGACGGCCGACTTTTGCCGACAGCTTATTGCAGTCAAACAAATCTTTAAAAAGTAAGTTTGCTTCAACAATTCTTATCTCATACCAATAATCCTGGACAGTTTTTCCGTAAGTCGGCACGCCGTAAAACATGGAGTAATCCCCCCAATTTGCCACATATCCTGCTGCAATATTCGCATAAATATTATCGGAAACGTCAAATTTTACTCCGAGAATATTCATTGTGTTTACAAAACCCATATTAGTGGGAGGAGTTGTGTCATAGCTGTTAGATACAGAAAAACCGGTTACTAAACCTTCTCCGTAAAATTCAAAGTTTTTCAATCCGAACTCTGCTGCCAATGCTGAAGTTGAAAATAATGCGGCAAAAGCCAATGCTAAAAATTTTTTCATTTTAATATAAACCCCTTTGTTTTATTTAACTTCGTTTGTAAAAACTAAAAAGACTTGCGCAAACTTCCTTTTAGCTCACCCCCCCTATGTTAAATTTACAAGTAAGCAACTAACCATTGATAATAAACCATTTTTTTATTTTTAAGTCAAATTTATTTCACAATTATTTCACCGCATGCAGATGCGGAAAGGCACGGCAACAACTTTTTACTTCAGATGCAGGGATGCGGAGATGCGGGGAGGCAGGGTAACAGCTTTTACTTCGGATGCAGGGATGCAGAGATGCGGGGAGGCAGGGTAACAGCTTTTACTTCAGATGCAGGGATGCAGAGAGGCGGAGATGTAGGGTAACAGCGAAAAAATAAATTTTCTTTGTACCTATTTGTATCTTTTTCACATTTGTCGTGGTCTTTACTCCGCATCTCTGCATCCCTGCATCTCTGCCTCATTTTTTTTTGCAAAATATATCAAAATATTGTATTTTAATATAAAATTTTAAAATACAACGGAGGTTTCAAATGTACAAACTTGTGCTTATAAGACACGGCGAAAGCGTGTGGAACAAAGAAAACAGATTTACGGGATGGGCGGACGTTGATTTGTCGGAAAAAGGAAAAGAAGAAGCCGTTAAAGCGGGACAACAGCTTAAAAAAGACGGATTTACTTTTGATATAGCTTATACTTCCGTACTTAAAAGAGCGATAAAAACTCTTTGGTCGGTAATGGATAACATGGATTTGAACTGGATACCCGTAATAAACAGTTGGAAACTTAATGAAAGACATTATGGCGCGCTTCAGGGCTTAAACAAAGCTGAAACTGCCGCTAAATACGGCGAAGACCAGGTAAAAATATGGAGAAGAAGTTATGATATCCCGCCTATGGCGCTTGAAGAAAGCGACGAAAGATATCCGGGAAAAGATCCGAGATACGCGGGTCTTTCAAAATCGGAACTCCCTTTGACGGAATGCCTGAAAGATACGGTCGCAAGAGTTGTGCCGTACTGGGAAAAAGAAATTGCGCCGCAGATTAAAGCAGGTAAAAAGATAATAATAGCGGCGCACGGCAACAGTTTAAGGGCTTTGGTAAAATATCTTGACAAAATAAGCGACGCCGACATAGTAAATTTAAACATTCCCACGGCAATGCCTTTGGTTTATGAACTTGACGAAAATCTTAAACCGATAAAAAACTACTATATAGGCGACCCCGAAGAAGTAAAAAAAGCCATGGAAGCCGTTGCAAACCAAGGAAAAGCGAAATAACGGCAAGTAACAATTAATAAAATTAATAAATAATAATTTAGAACAAAAAACGGCCGGCTTGAAAAAGTCGGTCGTTTTTTTGTTAGTTATGTTTGCAATGGCAGACTTGCTTTTAATTATAAACATATTTTTATAAAATCTTATAGAAAACGCCTTTTGTGTTTCCGCCTTGCTTTGCTATCCTTCCCTTTTCTATTAATCCTTTCACTATTACATTAACCTGTTGTCTTGAAACATTTAAGAATTTAATAACATCTCCGGATGTGAATTCTCCTATATTTGAAAATTTTTCTAAAACTTGGCTCTCTCTGGGAGTTAATCTCATGGAAACCGATACTTCTGACAATGAATTTTCAGCTCTGTCTATCGCGCTTTGCAGAGAATATTTTAGTCCATCCGTAAAGTATTCAAGCCATTGGGTCAGGTCGCCTTTATCCGCCGTTGAAAGTTTATCAGAATATAGTTTTCTGTCGGTATCATAAAAATCATCAAGAACAAAATATTTATTTATTTGATATCCGTTCTTAATTAAAAATAAAGCGGTTAACAATCTGCACGTTCTGCCGTTTCCGTCAGCAAACGGATGTATATGCACATATTGATGATGAAATATTCCTGCCTTTATAATAGGTAAAGTTTGACCATAATTTTCAGACCAATCAAAGAGTTCTTTCAAATGTTTTTCTATCTGCTCTTTTTTATGATAAGGCGGATTGTGTTTCACAATAACTTCAACGCCTTTCGGCGTTTTTATGCGGTTTCCTACAACTACAACGTTGTTTCTTATTTTACCTGCTATTTTATCATTTACTCCCGTTAGAAGTTCTTTGTGAATAGAAAGCAAATTTTTTAAATTAAGCTCTTTTAATGATGAAAGCTTTTTAAGCACGGAAAAATAATTAGCAACTTCTTTTTCATCTCTGGTAGCAGGAACGCGCCCGCCAAGCAAAAGATTAGTTACTTCGGGTAAAGATAAGGAATTTCCTTCTATGCTGTTTGAGACATATGTGGATTGAACAAGATTATTCCTTTCTAAATTTAACCATAAACTTTTAGGAAGGCGAAGCTGCTCTATTTGTCCGTATAATCTTTCTACGGAAGATATATTTTCAAGCAGTTTTGGAGCCAGGCTGTATTTAGGTTTAAACATGAAGTTATTTTATATTATTGTCAATGTTATTGTCAATATTATTGTCAAGTATTTATGATGTAAATTAGGCAGTACTGAGAAACAAAAAATTAAAGGCATGATGTACGCCTTTAGGCGTCTGATAGCAGTAAAATAAAATTAGACTTAAACTTACTTGAATTAATTAGTATATCAAGCAGCAAATCTTAAATGAATGCCTAAATCAGAAACAAAAGAAAGAATTGCCTTGAACGATGGATTTGCTCCGTCGGATAACATCTTGTAAACGGTTGTCCTGCTTATTTTTGCATGTTTAGCAAGTTTTGCGGCTTTACCTTCTGCCATTACAAGCGTTTTTAAATTACGTAAAAGAATTGCGGTATCTTTTGTTTTGTTAAATTCTTTTGCGATATGTTTTTTAAACAATTTAAGTTTTTTTGGGTTTTCACTTAACATTTTAGCAAAAGATTCACTAAATGTTTCTTTCTCGATTAAATAATCTTCATTGATATTTTTTTTGTTTTTCATATTACGCCTCCTGATTTTAAAGTATCTCTAATTTCTATTGCCTTTGCAATATCTTGTTGTTGCTGTTTTTGATTTCCGCCTTTTGTTCCGCCGACAAGCAAAAGTAAAATCTCGTTATTCCTCAAAACAGTATAATATACTCTATAGCCCTTTTGATAATCAATTCTTAATTCGCTTATGCCTTGTCTTAGATTCCTGCAATTTGAAGTATTTCCCTCTAAAACCCTGTTGATATAATCATTTACGATTAACTGCACATTAAAAGGCAACCTCTCAAACCACTTCATGAAAGTTTTAGTTTTCTTATCTATCATTAACTTATCTCCAATTATATTGTCGCATATAGGGAACAACATGTCAAGCCTTTTATAATAAAAACAACGCCGGAAAGATAGCTTTTATACACTTTTCCGACGTCAATTAAAATTATACTTGGTGCCGAGGGCGGGACTTGAACCCGCACGCCGCCTGAGCAACTTGAGATTTTGAGTCTCACGTGTCTGCCAATTCCACCACCTCGGCTTTAAAGAGCTTTAAAAACGGAATTGTATTCTATAATAAATGCGGTTTTTAGTCAAATTTTGTAACTGCAGAAGTTCAGAAGCTCGGAAGTTCGGCAGCTCGGTAACGGCAACAACAAATCTTTTGTCTTTGCTGAGCTGCTGAGCTTCCGAACTTCCGAGCTTCTGCCGTTCTCGGCGTTTGACACGTACAATTGCAGTTGATACAATAACTGCCATGATAAGATTCGGAATTCATGCGTCTTTAAGAAACGGATTTAACAGCGCCATAGAGCAGGCTTTGGATGCCGGCTGCGAGGCTATGCAGATTTTTACAAAAAGCCCGAGAATATGGAACAGCGCAGTATATTCGCAAAAAGATATTTTGTCTTTTCATTATGCGCTCAAAGCGTCAAAACTCTCGCCGCTGATAGTTCACACTTTTTATTTGCAGAATTTGGCGACGTCCAATGAAGAACTTTATAAAAAATCTTTCGACGCTTTTGAAAAAGACCTGCTTCTTGCAGATAAAATAGGCGCGAAATACTATGTAATACATCCCGGATCATATTCCGAATCATCAAACATTGATGAAGGAATCAAAAGAATCACGGATTCAATAAATAAAATTTATTCAAAAAATAATATAAAAACCGTTTTGCTGCTGGAAAATCTTGCGGGAGAAGGCAGAAAAATCGGTTCGACTTTTGAAGAACTCTCGAAAATAATATCACAAGCCAAAAGTAAATCAAAAATAGCCGTATGTTTTGACACCGCTCACGCTTTTGGAGCAGGATATGATTTATCCAACCCTAAAAAAACAGATTTAATGCTTAAAGATTTTGACAAAATAATAGGGCTTAATAAGATGAAAGTTATACATTTCAACGATTCAAAGATGGCTTTGGCGTCAAAAAGGGACAGGCATGAACACCTCGGGAAAGGCATGATAGGAGAGAAAGGGCTCAGACATTTTGTTCAATCCGTAAAAGAAATAGCCGACGCCGGCATAATAGAAACGCCTAAAGATCCGGAAAATTCGGATAAAATAAATCTTAAAAAACTTTTCAGATGGAGAAGTTAAAAAGGCAATTACGAATTACGAATCAACAACGAAAGGCTTTTTGGTCTTTTTATTCGTAATTCGTCATTCGTAATTCGTAATTGCCGTTCTATTATTCCACAAATATTTCTACTCTTCTGTTGTTTGCTCTTCCTGCCGGCGTTTTGTTTGTGTCTATCGGCATTGTGTGCCCAAATCCTACGTATTGCATCTTCTCCGGATTTATTCCGTGTTTTGCAAGCTCGTCAAACACCACCCTGGCTCTTTCTTTTGACAGCCTTTTATTCAACTGCGCGCTGCCGGTTGAATCCGTATGGCCCTCTATCGTTATTTTTGTGAACGTATATCCGCTTATCTTTTCCGCAAGCTGTCTTATATTCGCTTTTGACTCGTCGGTCAGTTCGGACGAACCAAGTTTAAAAGTCGCCGCGTTTAAGCTGAACGACTGAACCGCAGGCTGTTTTCTTCTTGCTTCGGCTTCCTCAAGCTCTTTTTGAAGTTCCTCTTTTTCCCGCTCAAGCCTTGCTATCTCGGCTTTTTCTTTTTCCAGCTTATGTTTCATCTCTAAACTTCTTTTCTCCGCTTCAAGCCTTTCTTTTTCCTCTTGTTCGGCAGCTCTCTTTTTTTCCATCTCAATCATTTCGGCTTGAAGTTTTCTTTCCATTTCCATTTTCTCTTGCAATGCTTGAGCGTTTCTTTCTTTTTCAAGTCTTTCGCTGTCTTCCACCTTTATCTCGGCTATCGGGGATTTCGTCGGCACGGCTACAAAGCTTTCTTTTTGCGCCGCTTTACCGGATTTACCGAAACTGTAATTTAACCCTAAACCGACAAAGTATCCGGTGTTATTAAAATTCGTATTAAGCGAAGTTGAGAATTGTTCGGTTATAGCGTACTCGGCACCCGCGCTTATTCCCGCTATGAACGCAGGCATTTCAGCGCTCCAGATCTCCATTGTTACTTCATCCAATGAATTTACGAACGAGGCTTCAAGCGTGTTTTTATTGCCTATAATATTGTATCCGAAATTCGCTTTGGCATACCAGTTTAGTCTGCTTACTTCATCCGCTACGCCTGCTCCGAACAGCCATGCAGCCTTCATATAAGAAGCGGCTTTTATTTTAAGATCTGCCGCTCCTCCGCCGGTTTCTTCAATCTCGCCGCTGTTTACCATGCCCATCTGCAAGCCCGTAAAAGGTTTCAAATTAATTTTATCGGTCAGCGTAATCGCGTATTCGCCCTGAACGTCCGCTTTAAAGCTCATTGAATTAAAATTCGACTGCGTTTTCGTTCCGTAAAATTTAATGTCCCTTTCAGCGTCGTAACTCTGTATGCCGCCGCTTAAATCCGCCTGAACGCTTATATTGTTATCAAACCACTTTCCGCCGTAAACGCCGAAGCTTATGTCGGACATGCTTCCCGAATCATAACGCTGTTCAAGAGAGTTTGAAGCGTATCCGAAATACGCGCCGGCAACAAGATTTTCTTTCGTATACAAGTCCGCGCCTAACTGCATTCCGAAACCGCTCGAAATAAATTCCCCGACTGAATTTTCGTCACCTGGAAAACTATAATTATTCACATACACCTGGGTCCAGATAGATTTGCCTATTTTGCCGTCGTCGTCAAAACCGCGTTTTTTAATTCTGGCGAAAAGTTTGTCGGCCGCATTATACGACAAAGGCACGGTAACGGCATTGGCGTAGAAAGAACCGTGAAGCTGGTTAAACGCTTCTCTGACTTGCGGCGGAGTTGAAATATCGAGCATATCTATCATATCCCACATATCGTTTATAAAAATCGCTTCGTACGCTATGGCGTCCAAAGCTTTTGCGACTTCGCTCTGATTATGCGATAATCCGCTTATACGGCTAAAATGAGTGTCTCTGGTAACCATCAAATACAAATCTTTCCAGAAACCGCTTTCATAGCCCGTATAATTTAATCCCCACTGATAACCTACCGGCAAATATTCCGAAGGAGGCTCTATAGGCTGATTGGCAAATATACCCGTGCTTCCGCCGTCACTTTCTATAAGAAGTATGCTTGTCTCGGTGCTTGCTACTATTCTGCTGTAAATATTTAAAATAAGTTCGCTTGTATCGTTTATTACGACTTTTCCGTTAAAACCGGTTGCCGAGCTTACGCGAATAAGGTCTGCTATTCCTATAAGCCGATTATCCGGATCGCTCAGATCCCTGTATTCCAAATTCACGTCGAGCGCGAGTTTTCCGTCTATGGTTAAGCTTCCGAAATTGCTTACCTGCGCCGCGGTTCCGCTTTGAACGGAGTAAATTCCGTTTGCGCCTATATGCATATTGCCTATGGTAACGTTGACATTGTCTATAACATTGACTGCTCCGTTGAGAATATTAAGCGTCCCGGCATAATTATATACCCCGCTGCTTTCAAAATTCAAAGCGCCGGTTCCGGTTTTATCTATAACGCTGCGATAGTCATCGCCGGATATTCCGCCGTTAAGCGTTATATTTGATGCCGCGTTCAATTCAAGCCTGCTGTTATAGCCGGTCAAATAAACGTCGTTGTTGCCGGAAGAATCCGTATTGCCGGCAAAAACCATATCGTTATATAATGCGTTAATTCCTACATAAGCGTTTGCGCCTACAGCTATAGCTCCGCCGTTTGATGCCGTATTGCTTGTGAAAATAACATCTGTAAATGTCACTGAACTTCTTCCGGAAACGTACGCCGCTCCTCCCAGACCTGTCGCCGAGTTATTTGCGAAAGTTGAGTTTGAAACAGCGCCGACAGCAGGGCTGCCGAAATTACCCGATACCGACAATGCGCCGCCGTTGGCTGTATTATTAAATAAGAACTCGGCATTGCTGATTGTCAGCAATGAACTGTTGGCGTAAATCGCGCCGCCGTTCATGCTTGCGGTATTAGATGAAAATACGGCATTGGTTATGTTTATGGTTGAATCGCTTGCAGCATATATCGCGCCGCCCGACGTTGAACTGTTGCCGGAGATACTTGCGCCGTCTATTAACAGCTGCGAACCGGACATATACACAAATCCGCCTGAACTTGCAGCAATATTATTGTCTGCGACTAAATAAGTTCCGCTGAAATCCGCAGCCGAATTATTTGTCAAATATATTGCCCCACCCGCTACAGTTGCGCTGCTGTTTGTTATCGTTGTGGTTGACGCGGTAAATACGAAATCGGTTTTATTGCCGTAAAGTATCCCGCCGTAATTTGCCGTGTTGCTTGTGAAAACCACATTGTTAAACGTTATAATGCCCGCGTTATCCGCGTACATAAATCCGCCCGCATTTGCCGTATTTCCTACAGCTTCTATATACGTATTGCTGAAATCCGCTTTTTGAACATTGGCAATGTAAATCGCTCCGCCGGAACTTACTGCAGTATTTCCGTCAAACGTCAGCGTGCTGCCGGCAACATTTAACAATGAATTGTCAATATAAAGAGCGCCGCCGTAATCCGCGGTATTAGTTGAAAATACAACATTTCCGCTGATTGTCAGCGTTGAACCGCTTACCGCGTATATTGCTCCGCCTGCCGTCGGGTCATTATTGCTTATAAAAGCATCGCCTATTATTATTTCCGAATTTGACGAATATATTACTCCGCCGTATTGCGAATCATTGCCTGTGGCAGTCAAATATGTCTGGCTGAAATCCGCTACCGAGTTATTTGTTAAATATATCGCTCCGCCAGCTACAGCCGCGCTGCTGTTTGTTATTGTTGTGGTTGCCGCGGTAAATACGAAATCGGTTTTATTGCCGTAAAGTATCCCGCCGTAATTTGCCGTATTGCTTGTGAAAACCACATTATTAAACGTTACAATGCCCGCGTTATCTGCATACATAAATCCGCCCGCATTCGCTTTATTTACGACAGCTTCTATATACGTATTTCTGAAATCCGCTTTTTGAACATTGGCAATGTAAACCGCTCCGCCCGAACTTGTTGCCGTATTTCCGTTAAACGTCAGTGTGCTGCCGGCAACATTTAACAATGAACCGTCAACATAAAGCGCTCCGCCGGAAGCTAAACTTCCTGTCGCAGTATTAGTTGAAAATACCGCGTTTCCGCTGATTGTCAGCGTTGAACCGCTTACCGCGTATATTGCTCCGCCTTTTGCAGACCTTCCATTGCTTATGCTTGCGTTATCAATTAACAGCTGCGAACCGGACATATATACAAATCCTCCGGAACTTGCCGCTATATTATTGTTTGCAGCTAAATAAGTTCCGCTAAAATCCGCTGCCGAGTTATTTGTCAAATATATTGCTCCGCCGGCTACAGCCGCGCTGCTGTTTGTTATCGTTGTGGTTGCCGCAGTAAATACGAAATCGGTTTTATTGCCGTAAAGTATCGCGCCGTAATTTGCCGTGTTGCTTGTGAAAACTGCATTGTTAAACGTTACAATGCCCGCGTTATCCGCGTACATAAATCCGCCCGCATTCGCTTTATTTCCTACAGCTTCTATATACGTATTTCTGAAATCCGCGTTTTGAACATTTGCAATGTAAATCGCTCCGCCGGAACTTGTTGCAGTATTCCCGTTAAATGTCAGCGTGCTGCCGGCAACATTTAACAATGAACCGTCAATATAAAGCGCGCCGCCGGAAGCTAAGCTTCCAGCCGCAGTATTAGTTGAAAATACCGCTTTTCCGCTGATTGTCAGCGTTGAACCGCTTACCGCGTATATTGCTCCGCCGGACGTCGGGTCATTATTGCTTATAAAAGCGTTGCCTATTATTATTTCCGAATTTGACGAATAGATTACTCCGCCGTATTGCGCATTATTGCCTGTGGCAGTCAAGTATGTCCGGCTGAAATCCGCCTTTGCTCCGTTTGTCAACGCTATGGCTCCGCCATTTGAAGCCGCGCTGTTGGAATTGAACGATGTTGTTGCCGCAGTAAACTCAAACGCTGTTCCAGCGCCGTATAATACGCCTCCGTTACCCGCAGCGTTATTCGTAAAATTCACTTCGCCGAATATCACTTTGGACGTATCCGTATATAAGAAACCGCCTGCCCCGCCCGCGTTATTTCCTACCGCGCTTATAAAAGCGTTGCTGAAATCTACTTCTCCGCTGTTCGTTATATACATCGCTCCGCCGGAACTTCTCGCGATGTTAGCGTTAAACGTCAACGTGCTGCCGTTTACAAAATTCATATACGAATTGTTCAAATATATTGCGCCGCCGGAAGCTAAGCTTCCTGTTGCCGTATTTAATGAAAATACCGCATTATCAGTGAATGTCAAAGTCGAATTGTTGCCGGCATATATTGCTCCGCCATACGTGGAACTGCCGGCGGATATTGTCGCGCTGCCTAATATAATTTCCGAATTATTTAAATAAGCAAAACCTCCGCTTGTTCCTGCAGTATTTCCGGTTGCCGTAACATTCGCGGTTGTAAAATCTGCTATGGAGCCGCTTGTCAATGCTATTGCTCCGCCGGAAACCGACGCGCTGCTGCGGACAAAATTCGTATTGTCGGTAAACACATATTCCACAGACTGTCCGTACAATGTTCCGCCGGACTGCGCCGTATTGCTTGTAAAATTCACGCTGCCGAACGTCACTATTCCGCTGTCGGCAAACATAAATCCGCCGGCATAAGCAGAATTGTTATAAGCGTTAATATACGCGCCTGACAAATCTACGCCTGCATTGTTGTTTGTTATATACATAGCTCCGCCGGAGCTTCTCGCTACGTTAGCATTAAAAGTCAAAGCGCTGCCGGTTGCAAAATTCAGATACGAATTGTCAGAATATATTGCTCCGCCGGAAGCATTTGCAGTATTTAATGAGAACGCCGTATCATTTACAGTGAACGTCACTGTTGAATTGTTGCCCGCATATATTGCTCCGCCATATGCGGAACTGCTCCCGGATATTGTCGCGCTGCCTAGTATAATTTCCGAATTATCCAAATAAACAAATCCTCCGCTTGTTCCAGCCGTATTTCCGGCGGCGTCAAGAATTGTATTTGTAAAGTCGATAACTGCATTGTTTGTCAATGCTATGGCTCCGCCGGAGGTGTCGGCTTTGTTTGAAATAAATGTCGCGCTGCCGAAACTTATTGACGAGGCCGCGCCGCTGCTAAATATTGCGCCGCCGTAAGAATTCCCGGTTCCAGATGCTTTGTTGCCGCTGAAAATTGCCGTTGATATTTGTATTTGTCCCAAATTAAATATCGCTCCGCCGGAAGCATTGCTTCCTTCAGCCGTATTAGAAATAAACGACAGCAAATCTCCGTTTGCGATTATCGAAGAGTTTGCCGCGTTAAATATTGCGGCTCCGCTTGATGATGCTTTATTATATTCGAATACCGCGGAACTGCCGTTAAAATTTATTTCCGCATTTTGGTTAAATACCGCTCCGCCGGAAACTGCAGAGTTGCTTGTGAAATTAATAGGTCTGGTTCCATTATTAAAACCGGCAAACGCAGAATTTTCATTATACAAAGCGCCGCCGAACATAACTGCGCTGTTGCTTGTGAAATTTACGCCGCTGCCGTTAGTAAAGTTAACGCTCGAACCGGATGTATTATACATAGCTCCGCCGTTATAAGATTCGTTCAGCGTAAACGAAACGCTGTTGAAATTCACGGATGCAAGCGTTCCCGAACTGAACACCGCGCCGCCGTTTCCTGCCGCGTTATTTTGTATAAACGAGCCTGAATCAATTGAAATTTGACTCAAATTATACACTGCTCCGCCGGAACCTTCCGATATATTGTTATTAAACGACGCGAAGCCTGTTAACGTTACGCTTGAAGCCGAATTGACAAACATCGCGCCGCCGTCGGACAAAGCCTCATTTCCCGTAAACAATATTGAACTTCCGAAAAGCGAACTAAACGCTGCGCCGTCAATATACAAAGCTCCGCCCGAGCTTACGGCATTGTTATATTCAAACGAATTTAAGCCGGCAAGGAATGACACGGTCGAACCTGCGCCTGCATAAAAAGCGCCGCCAACCGACATAGTAGAACTGTTATTATTAAATACCGCGTTGTCAAAAATCGCAACTCCTCCGCTTATATTTACCGCGCCGCCGGAACTTCCCGCAACGTTATTTAAAAACATCGCGCTGCTTACGGAAAGCTCTCCCGCGCCCTGATATATAGCACCGCCGGAACCGAATGCTTCGTTATCGTTGAATATAACGTTTTGAATTTGCACGGTCGCGCTGCCGCTTACCATCCTTAACACCGAACCGTCCGTGTCGGTTCTTGTGAAATTCGGCGGCAGAAACGGCGCGGGCGTATAATTCCCGTGAGCCTGCGCGCTTGACACCGTTAAATCCTTGAGTGTAAACGCAACTGCCGTTCCCTCTTCTATATTGAAAAACGTTCCTCTCTCCGTAGGAATAAAAGTATTCGTATCGGCTAAAACTCCAAGCAGCACGCTTTCGCTTGCGTCAGAGCTGTAACCTTCGACCAGAAAAGTGCCGCTGCTCATATTATGCAGGCTGTCGCCTATGGCGTAAACGACGGTATCGGATGATAATTTAGAGAATAAAAATGCCCTTGAGTCCGTTTTCATATTCATTCTGTCAAGCGAATACATATCCGACGCTGCCGAAGCGACTAAAACTATCCACTGCCATTTATCTCCGGTTGACGTATCGGTGGCAACCCAAATAACATACTCGTAAGCGGTAGTGGCTATAGATTGTTCCTGATCCGGGTTAAACTCTATTCCGTATAACACCTGGGTTTTTCTTTCCTGATTAAGCCCTACGTCAAAGTCGTCTCTTATTCTTACCCATCCCAAATCAAAAACTCCGGATGACGATGTGTTGACTACCAGCGAATCGCTTATCATGTCCGCGGTATCCGTAAAAGTTACGCCAAACCCGAGAGAAGTGCCGGACACATGCAAATTGCTGAATTCCACGGTTCTTGTAGACATTAACGCTTCCGTAGCCGGAGTTACCAAATCTATTGACGAATTATTAAAACCGTAAATCGTATTTCCGATATAATCCGTTGACATAAGCACAACGTAAGAATCGTTAAACGTTACGGCATTGTTTTTGCCGTTTTCTAATTTATTGTTCAGATAATAGTTTGCAAGACTGCCGCCCAGCGCGCTATCTGCGCCGAACACCGCTTTGGCATTTTCGCCTGTAAAACGGATATCCGCGCTGTCAACATCAGCCCAGGCAGTATCCATAGCGTAATGGTTTAGAATGCCGCCGGTGCTTAAATTTACAGTATAATACACTCCCAAATCGCTGTAGATTTCAAGCAGACTGTTAATTACGGTATTGGTCCCGCCGAACATTATCCCTGAAGACAGCACGGTGGTAGTTCCCGCGTACTGCGTAAACCGCCCCGTAAAGCCGCCGTTATCTCCCGACAAAACCAAAGAACCCGTACTTGAAAGATTTTTATTTATCGCGCCGTTTCCGGTAAAGATGCCTGAATAATAAAGATCTCCACCGGTATTAATATCCGCGATGCCGCCTGTATACACGCCTATTTCCGCGGTAGCTGTCGTTGAACTCAACCGCGCGCCGGAATTAAATTCCAGCCTGCTTGCGCTTATGCTGCTTATTCCCGTAAAATAGTCGCTTGTAACTATAGTCGTGCCGCTGCTTTGCTCAAATACTCCGGCAAATTCCGAACTGTCGCCGTTAATGTAAAGTTTTCCGTTGGTTTTCAATATTGTTCCGTCGCCGCCGATGCCGCCGTTAAATACAATGTCGCCTGCGCCGTTTATGTTTATGAGCGCTCCTGCTTCATTATATATGTCGTTTCCGAAACTTGAAGCCGTATTGCTCGTAAATGTTATGCTGCTGCCAAGAGCGGCGGTAAGGTTTAAAACTCCGGCATTATAAATCGCGCCGCCGGCGCCGGCTGTGTTTCCTGAAAACTCGGTGTTGCCTGCTATATTTATAACGCTTGCGTCATTGTATATGGCGCCGCCGTTTAACGCATTGTTGAACGCAAACGTTGTTTGACTTGCGTTTATGGTTATTGTAGAACCGTCAGCCGCGTATATCGCGCCGCCGGCGGCATTGCCTCCCGCCGCAGTATTGCTGCTTATGGACGCGCTTGATATTATTACCTGAGAATTATACGCGTATATAAATCCGCCGTCCTGCGATTCGTTTCCGGCCGCGGTTAAATATGTCGCGCTGAAATCAGCGGTTGATTTATTTAAATATATTGCCCCGCCGGCTATGTTTGCAGCGCTGTTATTAAACGCCGTGGTTGCGGAGGCAAACTCAAACTTGCTTGACTGTCCGTATAGTACGCCGCCGTAATCCGCCGTATTGCTTGAGAAATTTACTTTGCCGAATTTAATTGTTCCGTTCTGCGCGAACATAAATCCGCCCGCATAAGCGTCATTTCCGTAAGCGTTAATTGTCGCGCTTGAAAAATCCGCGCTGTTTGTTATATATACAGCTCCGCCGGAACTTACCGCCGTATTTTCATTAAACGTCAGCGTGCTTCCGGCGACAAAACTTAACGTGGAGTTATTAACGTAAAGAGCTCCGCCCGAACCGCTGCTTCCTACGGCGCTGTTGGAAGTAAAATTGACGCCGCTTACAAATTGTATATTGCCGCTGTTCGAATATATCGCGCCGCCCGCAGAATTTGCCGTGTTAAGATTTATGGTCGCGCTGTCTATTATCAGCAAACTGCCGGACTCCACGCTTGCGAAACCGCCGTTTGCCGCCTCATTTTCCGTTGCCGTAAGCGCGCTGCCTCTGAAATCCGCCGTAGAATTATTTACAAGCGCGATTCCTCCGCCGGAGGCATTCGCCTCATTGTTAATAAATGACGCGCTGCTGATATTTCTGAAATTATTATAAGACGCGCTTGAGAAAACAGCGCCGCCCGAACCGTTTTGCGAAACGTTATTTGCAAAAACAGCGCTGCGGCTAAACGATATTGTCGAGTTGGAAATATACGCTGCGCCGCCGTTATAAGACGCCGAATTATCGCTAAATGTTGCGCTGCCTATATTTATAACGCTGTTGTTTGCCGCGTATATCGCTCCGCCCGAGCTTGTCGCTATATTGTTGTTTATATACGCGGTGGATATTATTACCTGCGAGTTATCCGCGTATAGAAATCCGCCGGATTGCGATTCGTTTCCGCCGGCAGTTAAATTTGTCGCGCTAAAATCAGCGGTCGATCTGTTTAAATATATAGCTCCGCCCGCTATGCTTGAAGTACTGTTATTAAATGCCGTGGCCGCCGCTGCAAAATCAAACCTGCTTGCCTGTCCGTATAATATGCCGCCGTAGTGCGCCGTATTGCTTGCGAAATTTACCGCGCCGAATCTAATAGTTCCGTTTTGCGCGAACATAAATCCACCGGCAAACGCCGAATTGTCGGCAGCGTTAATTGCCGCGCTTGAAAAATCCGCGCTGTTTGTTATGTATATTGCTCCGCCCGAGCTTATTGCCGTGTTTGCGTTAAATGTCAGCGCGCTTGCGGGAGCAAAACTTAATTGCGAATTATTAATATAAAGAGCTCCGCCCGCATTCGCTTTGTTAGCCGCGAATTTCGTATTTACGCCGGCAAATGTTAAAGTCGAACCATTGCCAACGTATATCGCTCCGCCGGAACTTACCGCAGTATTTGCGTTAAATGTCACGGAGCTTGCGGCAGTAAAAGTTATTGAAGATCTGTCGGTATAAATTGCTCCGCCGGCATTCGCATTATTGTTTGCAAGTTCCGCGGTTCCGGTAAACGTCAGAGTCGACCTGCCGGTCAAATATATCGCGCCGCCTTCATCCGGATCATTATTGCTTATAAACGCGTCTCCTATTATTGTCTGCGAATTCGAAGAATATATTACTCCGCCGTATTGCGCGGTATTGTTTTGCGCACTCAGATAAGCGCCGCTAAAATCAGCTTTCGCTCCGTTTACCAAGGCTATGGCTCCGCCGTTTATTGTAGCGCTGCTGTAATTAAATGTCGCCGTGCCAGAGGCAAATGTAAATTCCGTTCCGCTGCCGTACAATACGCCGCCGTTTCTTGCGGTATTGCTTATAAAATTCACTCCGCCGAATATAACCTGCCTTGAGTCGGTATATAAGAAACCGCCTGACTGTCCGGAGATATTTTTAGATCCGTTTACAAACGAGCCGCTGAAATTCGTGATTTGGCTGTTTGTTATGTACACTGCTCCGCCCGAACTTGTCGCGGTATTACCCGTAAATGTCAGCGTGCCGCCGGAAATATTAAACTGCGCGCCGGTCGCATAAATCGCACCGCCGACAGTTGCTGAACTTGACGTAAACCATGCAGCGCTGTTATTAAACGTCAAAGTTGAACCTGTTCCGGAATATATCGCGCCGCCCTGAGAAGCTGTATTAGAAGTAAACGTAACCGAAGAATTCGCAAAATTTATTCCCGCGTTTTGGTTAAATATCGCGCCGCCCGAAGCCAAGTTCCCGGTTCCGTTTGCTCCGTTATTATTAAATGTCACGGTTGAATTTACAAAACTTAACGCAGCGCTTCCCGCGTTGACATTATACACCGCTCCGCCGGACGTATTATTCGCGGCTTTATTGTTTCCAAAATATACATAACTGTTGGCAAATGCCGCGGTTGAAGCGGAATTTACAAATGCTCCGCCGGAACTTGTCGCTATATTTCCCGTAAATGTCATTGTTCCGCCGCTAACGCTAAATAAAGAACTGCCGGCATTATATACCGCTCCCGCGATTGTGCCTTCATTATTTAAAAACAGAGTTTGGGCATTAACAAACATTGCAGTAGAAGCTGAGTTTACAAACGCTCCGCCCGAACTTGAGGCTATGTTGCCGGTAAACGTCATGCTTCCGCCGTTAACGCTAAACATCGAACCGGAATTATATACCGCGGCGCCGGTGACGCCTCTGTTATTTGTAAAAAGAGTTTGGGCATTAACAAAACTTGCAGTGGAAGCGGAATTTACAAACGCTCCGCCCGAACTTGTCGCTATATTTCCGTTAAACGTCATGCTGCCGCCGTTAACGCTAAACATTGAACTGCCGGCATTATATACCGCCGCTCCGTTTACGCCTCTGTTATTTGCAAACAGTATATTACTGTTTGCAAAACCGACAACAGAATCTGCCGCATATATCGCGCCGCCGTTTGATGTTGCTTGGTTACTTGAAAAATTTACCGTTGAACCGTTGTTAAACTGTGCATGAGAATTATTGCCGGCATATATCGCTCCGCCGGATACCGCTGAGTTTGTCGTAAAATTTACCGCAGCGCCGTCAAATGTTACATCGGAAGAATCGGCATAAACCGCTCCGCCGAAACTTGACGCCGTATTGCTTGTAAATTTTATTGAACCGCCGGTAAAATTAAAGTTTGAATTGCCGGAGGCATATATCGCGCCGCCGAGTATTGCGGAATTTGTCGTAAAATTTACAACAGCGCCGTCAAATGTTATATCGGAAGAATCGGCATAAACCGCTCCGCCGGAATTTGCCGCGGTATTGCTTGCAAAACTTACGGAACCGCCGGTAAACTCTGCGCTTGAACTATTTGCATATATCGCGCCTCCGCTGCCTGATGCTGCGGTTGACGCGTTGTTTGTAAATTTTGTAACGCTGTCAATAAAACTCAAAACCGCAGAGCTGTCTAAATATACGGCCCCGCCGTTTTGGGCTCTGTTTCCGGTAAATGACGAACTGCTTGAATTAAAGCTTGTCATTGCGCAGGAATTATAAATTGAGCCGCCCGACGCAGCCGTATTGCTTGTAAAGTTCACTATGGAATTTGTAAAAGCAGCCGCAGCCGAACCGTCAACATATATCGCCCCGCCATGATTTGCGGCATTGTTGTTGATAAAGTTTATAACGGAATTTCCGGAATTTACCAAAGCAAAACTGCCGGCATATACTGCCGCGCCGGATGCTGCTGTATTTCCGTTAAAGGTTACGGTAGAAGCCGCGAATTCCGCGGTTGAAGAATTTACGGCGTAAATTGATCCGCCTAAAGACGCGCTGTTGCCCGTAAAGTTAACCGAGCTGGACGCAAAATCAAATTCCGACGAATCGCTATATATCGCGCCGCCGTTATTGTTGAGGGCGCTGTTGTTTGTAAAGATTGCCGATGAATTTAAGAAATTTATCAAGGCGCTGTTCCCGCCGTAAATCGCTCCGCCGCCGGAAGCCAAGCTTCCCGTAGATTTGTTATTGTCAAACAAAATATTATCCGTAAACGACGCGCCGCTTGCCGTCACATATACGGCTCCGCCGAAACCGCCGGCGGTATTATTTCTGAATACCGCATTGTCTATGTTAAGTATTCCGGCTTCTTTATATATTACTCCGCCGTTTCCGAACGATTCGTTATCGTTAAATATTACGTTGGTAACCGTCGTTGTTGACAGTGAGCTCAGCATTCTTAATACCGAGCCGTTGGTATCAACTCTGCCGCTCTGTCCGTTGCCGTTAGCCTGCGCGCTTGAAACTGTTAAGTTCGACAGAGTAAAATCTACCGCAGCCGTAGTAATATTAAAGAACGTTCCTCTGTCTGTGCTGTTGTACAAAACGCCCGACAAAATGCTGCTGCTGGCGATTGTATTATAACCGTCTACGGTAAAAGTTCCGTGCGCCATTTCGTGAAGATTGTTGCCTTCGGCGTAACGCGAAATTCCGTCGGCGTCAAGCGATGAAAAATAGAAAGCTCTGTCGCCTGTAAGCATATTCATTCTGTCAAGAGAATATTCGTCCGCCGCGCCGGTAGCCGTTAAAACCACATAATAATAGCTGCCTGTGGTCCACGAAGAAACGGCTGCCGTATATTCGTAAGCGTTAGTAGCTATATTTTTGGCTGTACCGCCCGGTACAAATTCTATTCCGTCAAGAACAGTCAGCACATACTCTCTGTTAAGCCCCGCATCTTGGTCGTCCCTTATTTTTACAAGGCCCAAAGACAGATCGCCGGAAGAATATTGCGTTGTGAGCATATCGTTATACACATTGCCGCCGTCAAACACGACTCCGAAATTTAAGGATGTATTGGAAGACGAAAGGTTTGAAAACGCCACAGTTCTCACGCTTGTCGGAACAAGCGTTGAAACGCCTACCGCCAAATCAATAATGGAATCATTGAACTTATAAAGCGTTGCGCCCGTAAAATTGTCGGCGGCAATGTCCACATAAGAATTATTAAACGTCACGGTATTGCTTTGCCCGTTATCTATGGCGTTTGCCAAAACGTAATTTGCGTAAGTTGACGTTGACGTAAATGCCGGGTCTTTGCCGAACACCGCTTGCGCTCCGTATGCGGTAAACGTTATATTGGCGCTGCTGACTGTCAGCCAGGTTGTTGAAGACGTTGCAAAATGATTAAGCACTCCGTTTGTGCTTAAATTCACCGTATAATAAATGCTGTCATCGTAAACTTCAAGCAGAGAGTTTGAAACGGTGTTTGTCCCGTTAAACATTTTTCCGCCGGCTCTGCCGTCCACTATAACGGTTCCGTCGTATTGGTTATATTCTCCGGTGAAACCCATATTATTGCCCGTCAATGTCAATGTTCCCGTGCTGCCGATATTTTTATTGATTTCGCCGTTGCCCGTAAAAATACCCGCATAAGAAAGCGTTCCGTTGCTGTTAATATCTGCAATAGCGCTGCCGTACACTCCTATTGTTCCCGTGCTTAACTGCGCTCCGTTATTAAATTCAAGCACGCCGGCGCTTATGCTGCTTATTCCCGTAAAATAATTGCTTGTAACTATAGTCGTGCCACCGCTTTGTTCAAACAGGCCTGTAAAGCCCGAACTGTTTCCGGCAATTACCAATGTGCCGTCATTCGATTTTGTAATTAAACTGCTTGACGTTCCTGCGATTCCGCCGTTTAAAATCACGCTGTTTGCGTTTCCGTCTATGTTTACCGTCGCCGTATTATAAATATCGTTTCCGAGATTTCCCGCGGTATTTGACGCAAACAAAATATCGCCCGCGTCGGAGGTCAAATTCAAAATGCCCGCGTTGTATATCGCGCCGCCGTTATTGCCGGATTTATTTCCTGTAAATTTGGTATTGCCGGCTACATTTATAATACTTGAATTATTGTATATTGCTCCGCCGTTTAAAGCGGTGTTGGAAGTAAACGCGGTTTCAAATTCGGTTATTGTTACCGTGGAACCGCCGGTCGCATATATCGCTCCGCCGGATGCTGTCGCGCTGCTGTTGCTGACGCTCGCGCTGCTTATTAATAACCATGAATTGTCAAGATAGGCAAACCCGCCTGAGCCTGTAGTGATATTACTGTCGGCGCTCAAATAAGTTTGTCTGAAATCCGCGGTAGAGCTATCCGTTAAATATAACGCGCCGCCGGCTGCCGTCGCGCTGCTGTTTTTAAATTCGGCTGTTGAGGCAATGAAATCGAAAACGGCAGACTGCCCGTACAATACTCCGCCGAATTGCGCTTTGTTATTGTCAAAGCTCGCTTCTTTAAATGTCACATTAGCGCCATTGGCGCCGCCGGCTGCAAACATAAATCCGCCGGAACCCGCCGTATTATTTACTCCGTTTACGGACGCGCTGCTGAAATCCAGCGTTTCAATGCCCGTTATATATATGGCTCCGCCGGAACTTTCCGCTATATTTCCTGTAAATGTCAATGCGCTTGCAGGCGCAAAATTAAGATATGAACTGTCCAAATACAAAGCTCCGCCTACATTCGCGCTGTTTGTTGAAAATTGAATGTTATTCGAAGTAAATGTCAGCGTTGAACCTGCGCCTGCGTATATTGCTCCACCCGCAGCAGACGCGCTGCTGCGTACAAAATTTGTATTTTCAGTGAACACGTATTCCATGGTCTGTCCGTACAGTGTTCCGCCGTACTGTGCCGTATTGCTCGTAAAATTCACGCTCCCGAATGTCACTGTTCCGCTGTCGGCATACATAAATCCGCCCGAACTTGACGCTATGTTTCCTGTACCTATTATATACATATTGCTGAAATCAGCTGTCCCGTTATTTGTCAGATATATTGCTCCGCCGGATCCCGACGCGTCGTTTGTCGCTTTGTTTGCCGTAAACGTCAATGTGCTGTATGCCGTCGCGTACATCGTTGAACTATCTATATATATTGCTCCGCCGTATGTCGCCGTGTTTGTCGTAAATGTTACCGCTCCTCCGTTAAATATCAACTGCGAATCGTATCCCGCGTATATTGCTCCTCCGTCCTGCGGGTCATTATTGCTTATTAACGCGTCCTTTATTGTTACCATTGAATTTGACGAATATATAAATCCGCCGGATTCTCCGGCTTTATTTCCTATTGCTTTCAAATAATTTCCGCTGAAATCCACGCTTGAACCGTCTGTCAAATACATTGCTCCGCCGGATTTTGTCGCGCTGCTGTAATAGAATGACGCTGTCGCGGCATTAAACTCAAATTCCGTTCCGTCACCGTATAATACTCCTCCGTATTTTGCCGTGTTGCTTTCAAAATTTACTTCCCCGAACACTACTTTCTTCGCGTCCGTAAATAAAAATCCGCCCGCTTCTCCCGCTTTGTTGCCTGTTGCGTTTACTATCACGCTGCTGAAATCCGCTGCGTCATTTGCTCCCGTTATATACACCGCTCCGCCCGAACTTATCGCCGTGTTCGAACTAAATGCCAGCGTTTTGCCTGCCGTAAAATAATATTCGCTATTGCTTATGTATAAGCCTCCGCCTGTATTCGCCGTATTGCTCGTAAACGTTACATCCGCGAATGTTATGCTGCTGTTTTCTACATACAGCCCGCCTCCGCTTATGCTTGATATGTTATTCTCAAACAGCGCGTTCGCTATTGTCACGCTGCTGTTTGTTATGTACCCCGCTCCGCCCGAATTTGCCGCCGTATTCGAACTAAACGTCATGCTTCCCATTAGATTAGCCGTGCTGTACTCTATATATAATGCTCCGCCGTTTATATTGTAATTTTCCGCAAACTCTCCGCTTACTCCCGTATTTACAGTTAGATTCGAACTGCTCACGCTCACTCCGCTGCTTGTATACACCTGCCATGTTCCTTGTCCATATGTAAAATCGCTTGCCCGCTCTATTCTCGTTGTTCCTGAACTCTGGCTGAATAATCCCTGTACATAATTCTCACCGCTTATGTAGAGCGTTCCCGTTCCCGTTTTATACATCTCATTGCTCATACTTCCTATATACATTCCGTCTTCTATTCTTATCTGATTATTTACCGCATTAAAGTTTATTATTGAACTGCTTGCATATATGTCGTTTCC